>NZ_QPEX01000045.1 GCF_003335505.1 Bremerella cremea | reverse complement strand
ATCATCCGACCCAAGCTCCATCTTCATCGCGCGTTTCCCGATCCAGGTTCCATGACAAAAGGAAAACGCCTATCATGCCAAAAAGAGAACTGCCGCGCTAGCCTAGTTTGCCCAAAGTGCGCGCCGGTCGTGCTTAAGCCTGAGCAAGTCTATGTAGTCTTTCATGTTTGTCATACGAACCAGCGTGAGAAGGTGATTCAGTTTCTAGAATCAATACTCACCAAACGTGGATGCGAATGTCAACTCGAAGAAGACTATTGATGTCTGCATGAAGTAAACGAATACGCATTCCAGCAAGCCCTACGAAACAAGCCTGAATTTGAATTCATCCCGTGAACCAAGCTGGAATGTGCTGTCGCTTATTCCGGCCAACGGGACTGTGTTATCCTACCCAAGACTCACACGAATTCATCCGGACACTCCAGTTGGCTTTACAACTTGACTATAGTCATTGATGACACGTGAACAATCTGGCGCAATAAGACATTTTTGACTGCAAAATGCAGCTCTTTACTATGGTTCGCAAACGGACAGGAATGGGTATAATATTTTTGAATAAGTTTGGCCCCTGCAAGGCTACCCTTGTCAAAGCTAACGAATGTATTCTGCGAGAACAGCTTTTCATCTTTTTGAATTGAAGAAATGTTGGTGCCCATGCCAGACCTTGAAGAACAAATCGATGCTCGGGTCGGTGAAGTCCGAAGTGAAGCTCTTGATCTAAGTTTTGGTGAAATTGTCAATTTGCATTCAAATAGTGAATTGATAATACAACCTGAATATCAACGTCTATTCAGATGGTCCGACGATCAGCGTTCACGATTAATCGAATCGATTCTACTTGAATTACCTGTTCCCCAAATATTTGTAATCGAAAATACAAATGGCGTGCTCGAATTAATCGACGGCCTTCAGAGAATTAGTTCTGTTATTCAATTCATAAACTCTAACCTAATTTTGCTTGATCCACTAGAACTACAAGGATGCGATTTGATACCAGATCTAAATGGCAATTCATTTGCATCACTTCCATTAAGCTTGAGATTGCGAGTAAAGCGTGCATCAGTAAGAACAATCGTAATAAAACGACAAAGTAAGTCGTTCCTGCGATATGAAATGTTTAAACGACTAAATACAGGTGGCGCTATTCTATCTCCCCAAGAAATTCGTAATTGCTCTGCACGAATGCTTGGTGAAGACGGCACACAGTTCTATGCGCTCATTCAAGAGTTAGCATCAATGGATAGTTTTAAGACTTGCACTGAGACCCTCGCCCAACAGGAACATGAACAAAAAGGCGATGAAGAACTTGTGTTAAGGTTTTTTGCTTGCAAGAACTCTCAGGATCTTTTTAGAGGAAGTGTTCGTGACTGGCTTGATGCATTTATGGAAGGCGTTTTGCTGAAAACAATCCCATTTGACGTGCAATGGGAAAGTCAAGCATTTAAAGAACTCTTTGACTTCCTGGAAAGTGTGTTGGGGGCAGGGGCATTCGTGAAATACCGCGGACAATCTGCAGTTGGAGGCTTAGCCCCTGCGTATTTCGAAGCCGTTTCCACTGGTATTTTCAGATCACTGTCTTATGCAAAAAATGCCAGCCCTACAGCAGTAAGGCAAGCAGTAATAGATACTGTACAAACAGAAGAATTCCGTCAATGCACTGGCCCTGGAGCTAATACTAAGCAGAAACTTAATAGCCGTATTAATTTAATCTGTGATGCGATTAAGGCCCTTTAATAATGAATCAATGGGAACGTGATCTTGAGCAAGATTTAAACTGGAGAGAAGCAGAAATTGCTACACTTAAGGTGCTTGTAACCGAATCACCTCGTGGTAGCACAAGAGAACGAGCACTACTCCGTGCACTTTGGGCATTGCTTTATGCTCATTATGAAGGATTCTGCAAGTTTGCTTGGGACACATATCTGGACCACTTGCAAGCCTCGTCTACAATGCGTGGAGAATGCACTGATAATATTGCTCGATTTTCACTTTCCGCTAGTTTTCGTTCTTTACGTGGAAACTTAAGCGTTGATAGCCTGTGGGAATATTGCACAAAGGAATTCCGCAACGCTATGTCACAACCCATTGAGTTCGAAGATCGTCTTGAAACAGATTCAAATCTATGGCCAAATATATGTCGAGAGAATTGCCTTGCTATCGACCTACCGCTTCCATCAGTTGATCTTCATAGGGCAAAGATTAAGGCCCTTGTTTCCAGGCGTAATGATATCGCACATGGTCAACCAATGACGATAGAGACTCTTGATGAATATAAGAAATACGAACATGCAGTCTTTGATGTCATGTACGAGCTGGCGCTAGCTGTTGATGCAGGTCTAGCTGATCGTAAGTATCTAAGGCAATCCCCAAACTGAATACTCTGATTGCTTTTAGTGTCCCGCCGGGTGCCCCGGGCATCTTGCCCGGGTTTGGATGCTGTTTCGCTTCTCGGAAGTCCACGACTGCTAGAGGCAAACTGGCCACGGACTGCATAGCAGCAGAAACCCGTCTGACTCTGACGCTGCTAAAATGCCTAGTTGGGCACGTCCCTGCTTCCCAAAACACGGGCCAGAGGCACCTTGGCACACCGAGAGGTTTCCTTGGCGGCAGTGCCTCCTGCCCGGCACAGCGGAACATGCTGCGGCTTCGCCTTCAAGGATCGCTTGCCGCCTGGCTTGTTCTTCCAAGTCGAGACGGTAGTCGCCGTCACGCCCAACGCCTCAGCCACATCCTTCACCCGCCACCCCTGGCGAATCAAATCCAACGCCTTCATCTGCCGAGCCTCAAGCTCCGCCGCCGATCCATGAGGTCGCATGAACCACTCCTTTGCCAATTGCCTTGCCAATACACTATTCTAGAAGAAGTGGACGGCCTCGGTCGAAGAAAACACCGCTTGGGTTGCTGGCGCAGTGGCTAATAATGCGATCAGGTATGTGAGGCGTGAAGTATGGCATCTGAGCTAAAAAGCCTGATTGAGGCGACACGAGATTCTTCGCGGGCCTTGCCCCAACTCCTCCCTATTTATCGTCAGGCAATATTGAGTGACGATTACAAGGTCCGCCACTTCGCTGTGGATTCGATGCTGCTGCGAGCTGGAATTGCCCACGAAGTCGAATGGAAGACATTCGTTGAGCAACTGCTACCGGAAGAAGAGTACCTACTTTATGTAGCTCAGCTCGGCCGCGATCATGGCCCTATACAGGGAATCGAAATCGCACCAGATTCAGTGAAAATAGAGAGGAGACAAAAACTGGTGCTATGGCTGATCGACCATTACCCCAAATCGCGAATTCACCAACGCACTGAAGGACACTTGAACCTACCTGATGACAAGGTGGTCTATGAAGTTGGCAAGAGCATGTGGTTCAAGAAAATGCTGGAATTCCCTGTCGATGTTGATGTCTTGGCGAACGCAGCCAGCTTTCTGCGCGTTCACGATCCGTTGCTTTGTGAAGGTTTTCTTTTGACCTGCATAAAACTGGAGCCGAATAGTCAGATATGGCAGCGACGATTGGCTGACTTGAGAGAATGCAATTCATCGAACACCGAATCTACCGACGAAAGAGACGATTAGCGATTGGGGGTTAAGGTTTTCTGAGGCGGGGCACTACTACAATTGGCTGAATTAACGAATGCGTAACCCGAGCGATATCATTCCGGGGCAAACGAAAATCGGCATCTTCCCTTGGCAACCAATCCGCACCACTTGGTTTAAATCAACAAGGCGGTGCGGCAAGCAGTCGCCGGTTTACCTTCGCTGTGTTACGCTGTCGTTAATTCAGCGTACGGGACTTAGTGAAAGAAGTTGGGCATGTACCTGCTTACCAAAACAGGGGCCAGAGGCACCCGCCGAAGACCCAAGCCCGATTCGCAAAGGGCACGCCGACGTCAACTTCAGCCCACTTAGACGAACGAGCCTGAGCTTGCTGAAGAACAACAAAACGGCCAAGGTCAGTGTGAAGAATAAACGTCTAAAAGCAGGCAGGAATGACAAGTACCAGCTGGAAGTGCTGCTGGGGACGTGATTTAT
Source organism: Bremerella cremea (assembly GCF_003335505.1). Classification (NCBI taxonomy): domain Bacteria; kingdom Pseudomonadati; phylum Planctomycetota; class Planctomycetia; order Pirellulales; family Pirellulaceae; genus Bremerella; species Bremerella cremea. The sequence continues at coordinate 695,398 of NZ_QPEX01000045.1, read as the reverse complement.
GGTGCAATCGCCGTGAGCACTAGCGAAGGAGGCTTCCAGGATACCCATGTTGATGTCACTACCCACTCTCTAGCAGCCCGTTGAAAAACCCTCGTCTCCCGGCTATTCTCCAGCAAGACCTTCCCATTGCAAAGGATGGATGATGGCTTTAGGAAAACGGGCCTGCGAAACTCAGGCGGCTTGGGTTGCTTCGACCGATTTGCCGAAGTCGCCGGGGCATGTGTTCTATAAAAAGTTAAATCAGCTGTTGGCGGAGGCCCGGTTCGACGCGCGGCTCGAAGAGATTTGCCTGCCTTATTACGCCGATGGTCGCGGGCGACCGAGTCTGCCGCCGGGCGTTTACTTTCGCATGCTGCTGGTCGGTTATTTTGAAGGGATCGGCTCACAGCGTGGCATCGCCTGGCGGTGTGCTGACAGCTTGAGCCTGCGTGAGTTTTTGGGACTCGCACCGACCGAAGCTTCGCCCGATCACTCAAGCTTGACCAAGATTCGTAATCGTCTGCCGCTCGAAGTTCACTTAAGCGTCTTTCAAATGGTGCTGCAAATCGCGGCCGAAAAGAAGCTGCTTAGCGGCAAGCAAGTCGCGGTCGACGCGACCACGCTCGAAGCCAACGCGGCGATGAAGTCGATCATTCGTCGCGACACGGGCGAAGATTGGAAGGCGTACGTGACGCGGCTAATGCGAGAAGAAGGCCTCGTCGATGAGGAGGACGAGCCGACCGACGACGAACTGCGCCGGTTCGATCAGAAGCGGAAAAACAAGAAGGTTTCCAACGCCGATTGGCAATCGAAGACCGACAGTGACAGCCGCATTACGAAGATGAAAGACGGCACGACGCACCTGGCTTACAAGGCGGAGCATGTCGTCGACCTGCAAACCGATCTGGTGCTGGCGGCCGAAGTTTATCATGCCGATCAAGCCGATTCGCAAACGCTGGTCGACAGCGTCGTCGCCGCGCAGACGCACCTGAACGAAGCGACGTTGAAAGCGAACATCGCAGAAGTCGCAGCCGACAAAGGTTATCACGCGGCGGAGACGTTGGAACTGGCTCAGTCGCTCGGCCTGCGAACGTACGTCGCCGAGCCGCATCGCCCGAGGCGTTTGCGTTGGCATGACAAACGGCCGGATCTTCAGCAAGCAGTTTACGCCAATCGTCGGCGAGCAGGTCGCAGCAAAGGAAAACGTCTGCAACGCAAACGCAGCGAACTGATCGAACGAACCTTCGCGCACACGTGCGAGACAGGGGGCGGGCGAAGAAGTTGGCTACGAGGGATCGAGAAAATTCGCAAACGCTGGACGATCCAAGCCGCCGCGCGGAACCTGGGCCTGATCTTGCGCACAGTCTTCGGAATCGGTACGCCGCGAAGCCTGCAAGGCCTTCACAACCTTCTTTCGGCCCTCTATCTTGCCCTGATTCTTGTTGAGAGAAGTCTGCAAAGCCTAGTTCAGGTTGAACGATTCCAATCAGCGACACCGAGTCGGCAGCGATGCTGCAGGTAGTGAATCGCCATCGTGGAGAATCGGTGGCTTTTTCAACGGGCTGTTAGGCTTGCCTGTGCATCTATCCCTAGAATGTCCAGTAGTAAGTTGCCGTCAATTGCAATGTTTAGTATTCGTAGTATTAATATGCTTATGACCATTTTGTAAATGTCGTTGTTTGTCTTAATGGCGTTGATCGCTTTATCGAGTCGCTCGTGGATCGTTCTTGATTCCAGTAAACGTAATAATACAGCGTGTATTGTTGCGCCGCACTGCTTTCTGATAAAGTCTTCTTTTTCCCTGGTGCTAAGATCAGCAAAGTCTCCCCACATTCCATAGGCCGTGAGAAATTCTGAGAGATGCGTTACATCTTCTGGGCGTAATATATTTGCATCGATCTCGATATGATCTCCTATTATTTCGTGTAAATCACGGTTAAAAATGTCGTGTACACCGGATCGCGATGTGAGGATTAGTGTTGACGTTGCAGGACGTCGGCTTTGGGTCTCCTTGATAAGATCTAGCCAGAATTCATAGTTTTCGAAAACGATAATAGGAGAAGTATGCTGGCTACATATCTGTTGGATTTCATGCAGTACACTTCGTGATCTGTTTCGGAATACGAAAATATCGCGATTTTCAATATGCGCCCAGGATCGCAATTGTTCAACTAATATCGATTTCCCATTGCCAAGGTCGGTATGTAGTATGATAGTCTTGGAGTTCGCTTCGATTTCATTCGTTAGTTCACAAAATACTCTACGCTTAATGGTGTACTCTGAAGTGTCCTTGCGAATGGATTGGCCGACGAACTCAGCATTGACGTCACCGTAGAACAACAAATTGAATACATCGGAGTCCCGGATGTCCAAAGGCTTCTTCGAGGGCGGCAAAGCGGTGTCGAAAGATGCCAGCGGCAATTCATTTGTTGTGACGGGGGTGAATGTCGCCTTGGTCTTCGTCAAATAGGAAGCGATACCGTCGATACCAATTGGAGCAAGCGAGCCGAATGGAGAGAAAATACGCTTTTCAACAGAGGACGGGGACTTTGATACTACGAAGAACGTCTTTTTTCGGAGAGTCTTTGTGGCGTAGAGTATGCGATTGATGTCGAGATCATAGAGAGAATAACCGATGAAAAAAAACGCCTCAGCACATTCAACGTCACTTCTGAAGACATCTACCCAGGCATTGTCTGAAAACGCATCTGTAAGATAGCTCGTGCGTGTCAGTTTTAATGAGGAGTGAATCGTGTCTCGAGTTAGCCCTAAAATCGAACCGTTAATATGTACACAGTCGTTTGACGAAAGTGCGACCTCACTTGGCAATTTATCGATTGTTATAGGATTCACATCGCGTGGAAGTCTTGCGCATGCGAATTCATAGACGTTGTCATAGTTGGTTGTGTAGACGCGACTCCACGGTACAGCCGCGAGGTCTAAATGGTGCTTGGCGACATCAGACACGGTGTATTCTGACCGCAATAGCTTGATGAGTTCGTCATCCCCATGGTCTTCCTGAAAGAACTGAGCAGCAACGTCGAGTTCTAGTTCGTCAGAAATACCGCATCTTGTAGCGATTTGTTTTGCAAGCTCTTTTCCAGCTAGCAGCTTTTCTGTCTTGACGTTCGTGGCGCCAAAGGAGAATCCTGCGCCTGTAAAGAGGAGTGCGTTGCCGTTCAGTGCTGCCTGCAACCCTTTGTTGATATCGCCGTCGATAGCCATCACTGGCTCCTTTTACGAACCACGTTGTCAAGTTGAAAGAGTACATCTTACTTGTTACTTGATGAATGTGAAATAATGGAGTGAGCCGTTGGGGTACCGCGTAGTTAATCCACTAGAGGCACTACAAAGAGGCCGAGATTACACTCGTACCATATTAAGGAGTCTTCAGAAATAGTCGTAATGCAATCGATTAGGCATTGGCCCCGATAGTTGTGAGGTCGACTGTTTTTCATCGCCTCGGGCGGTACGATCGGGTTGCGATCGTACCAGGCTTCAACCTCCCACAAGATGTGGTAACGCCGCAGGTCGACCGATCGCTTCATTGCTCGCAGTTCTTGCCTGACGTCGGCTGGCACGATCGGGATTCGCGTGTATTTCGTTTCCCAAGTATTCACAAGGTCGTTGGCGATCTGGACTATCAGGCTTGAACCGTAGCCTTCACGCGAGGCGTCAAATGTGGTGCGTCCTCTTTGCAGAACACACTTCACCACTTGGCGGTCAGCACGGGCGATTGCCAGGCGTGGGAACTGATCGGGAAATGTTCCCCCTTGGGAAATTGCCTGGCCGATGTCGATCAGCTTCAGCCCTTTCGCCAAGGCCTCGTAGCCTTGGGCCGCCGCCTGATAAACCTCATCCGCGCCGTGATGCAATTCACGCCGATAAGCTTTCAGCTTCGCCAAAGCCTGTTCCTGGTCCATCTCGATCGTGGGGACGTTCATAATTCGCAGCTCCAAAAGGTTGGGAAATAGTTCGCTAGGCGTTAGTCTTGCTAATCGCCCTAGCCACAAACCAGCACGCCATCGCCAGCAGCACGACCGACATCATCGCCAGCCAGGGCAGAAGCGACTGTAAGAACCAACTGACAATCGGCAGCGAGACAATCGCCGCGAAGAACAACACTAGGTAAAAACGCATCATCAACTCCCAAGCGGAAAGGGAAACGGTTCGCAGGTGCCCTCCGTGGCTTGCTGTTTCCTCCGTGCCGATCGCGATCAGCCCACCAGCTTCTCGAGATTATTGAGGGCCTCAACCGCCCGGGCCTTGCCGCCCATCTGACGAACGAAGTCTTTCGCGGCCAGCAAGTCGTCGGCAGTCAGTTCGCCACGCCGCGTGGTCCCGCTGCTCTTGCGTTTGTCCATGCTCTTAATCGTGCTGACATATTGCGGCGTCGTGTCCTTGAAGCCGCGTTTCTTCATCGCTTCGGCGATCACCGCAGGGGAAGCGTCAGGCGTGGCGGCCATTAGTTCGCGGATCGCGTCGGCCTTGGTTTGCTTGGTTCGTTTGATCATTGGGGCATTCCTTGTAATGAAACAGAAACAGAAATTAAAAAAGAGACATCTGACCAGCCGCAGCCGGCTTCTCGGTGTGAACGATGGGTGGCGGTGGTGGGATTACCGGGGGCTGCACCTTTGGATAGCGACCGTGCCGTTCACAAATGCGACACGGTCCACCTTTCGAGTTAATCGCCGTCCCGCCGCAAGCCAGACAAAACTCTTCGGCAGCCGGCTCGGCCTCGGCTGGCTGTTCGTCGGCAACGAAACATTCGCCTGGCAGATCCTCAACAGGCAGCCCGCGATTGATCCGCCAACACCGGTACGAGCAAAACGAGCCATACCCAGGCCCACCGCATTGCTGACAGACGTGGCTTGCCAAGGGGGAACTATTCATGAGGCCATGATTTGTCATGTGCCGATAGTCTCCAACTGCGCGAGGACTTTTCGGCGTGCTATTTCGGTGGAGTCGCCGTCCGTTGTCGCCAAGGGAACGCCACGCAACTGCAAAGCGTCGCGGCTGCGTCTAGGAATTCGGTTGGGTGGCTGTTGGGGCCAACGTGGCTCAATCCAAACGCCCAGAGAAAGCTGGTCGAACTCGGGACAGATATTGCGAACTGTCTGCCGAAAGTAACCTGGTGCGTTTCGACTTCCACGGCAACCCCGAGCAGCGTCGACCAACTGGTGGCGGGTTAGTTTGCCGGGATTGGTTTCGAGAACGGCAGCCGCCTTGTAGAAGATTCCCCCGTCATCGCCGGAGTACTTCGCCTGGCGAAAGAGTTCTTCGGCAACCTCCATCACCTTAGAAAGCTCTACTTCGGTGAACAGTTCGCCTTGGGCTTTCTTCCCCGAACTTCCTTTTCCTTGGTCAGAGCAATCAGGGGGTTCTTTCTTTGGGGAAGGTGTGGAGGCCGTTTGACTGTTACTCTGATCAGGTAAATTCTTCTTCTTGTTCTTACTGTCCTGTTGGTCGGCATTCTGTCGGCAACCTGGCGACACAATGCCACGCTTCGCAGGCTTAGGCTCTTCGGCCTTAGCTGCTCGCGATTTAGCCTTCTGCCGTGCATCTTGGGCGCGGCGTTTGGCCGACTTGTCAAACCGCTTTTCATAACGCGGAATCTGCAAGCCTTCCTCGGTGATCCAGAGCCAATCGACGGCAGGATCCGCCAAGGCCAGCCAAAATTCAGGCGTTCCACCGAACTTGCGGGCAAGCGTGTTCACCGTGAGGCCCGGAAAGAATCCGTCCGTGGTGGCTCTTTCCACCCACGACCACAGCTTCACCAGACGAAAGAGAACAAGCTCGTCTGCGTCGCCAGTGATCTCGACTATTCGCAAGAACTCTGGCTTTTCCATGATGTCGATATCGATTTGCATCCATTCGCCGGCCATGGTTATTGCCCTCCCGTCGCAGAAGGCGTTGTCCGAATGACGAATGTCTGATTAATCTTGTCGCCAGGTTGCCGACAAAATGCCGACTCAGTCCGTTCGCATAACATGGGGCAAAACTCCTTTTCTTTGGGCGTGCATCCATTCCAAAACCCGCGTCCGGCCTTGCTTCACAGCACACCATCCAGGCCGGACGCGGTTCCGGGGTAGCGGTTACAGCCCGTAGTTCACCGGGTTTAGTTCCATGCGTGAACAAAGCTGGCGAACGATTCCCTTCTCGGTGTCGTCGAAGTCGCCGTCAGCCCCGCCAATGTAGACGGCCGCCCGAATGATCGCTTCGGCTGCTTCGCCTTTCGCTTTGCCGATCTCGTCCATCACTTCGAGCGTGCCCATGTTGACATCGAAGTTCAGCTTGTCTTCTGCCTTCGCAATCGCTTCTAAGATGTCGTCGAGCGAGTACTGAGGCAGCTTTTCACGAATCAATTCGGCGGTTGCTTTTCGCTCTTGGCTATCGAAGTTGCCATCAGCGCGACCGATCAGGAAACAGGCCCACACCACACGGTTAAACGTGGTGCGATCCTTAATGCGATTGAACGTCTCCGCGCCGCGATCGCGACACGATTTCAGAAAGTCGGTAAAGAGGGGGAATACCATCGAGAACAACTCCATTCAAAAAGAACACCGGCCCAAAACGCCCTGGACCGTGGGGCATGTTTGAGCGGTTACGCGGCAGGAACTGGGATCGCTTCGCCGCCTTCTTCATCCTGGCCGGCCTTGATCTTGGCCCACACTTCGCGACGGTGAACGTCGATCGACTTGGGGGCCTCGATCCCCAGGCGGACCTTATCGCCGCGAATTTCGACGACGGTGATTGCCACGTCGTCGCCGATCATGATCGTTTCGTTTTGGTAGCGAGAAAGAACAAGCATCTTGGAATCCTTTCAGATGCGGACCGTCAGGCGGTCCAAGGGGGGCAGCAAAAGCCACGCGTGGAACCGTTCCACGCGTTGAAACAGGGAAGGGCAGGGGAGTCCAACGAAGCGGACGGTCCGTTAAACGGCTTCCGATTCCTCCCTGCCTTGGGCTAATGCGTCGAAGATCGTTAGCTTCTCTTGGGCTTGGGACAGCAAGCGAACCTTTTGATAGATTCGTGTGGTTCGCATGCTTGCGTGGCCGGCTGCAAACTGAGCAGCTTCGCCAGAGATTTCCGACAAGCTGGTGATTGCGGAAGCTCGCACGGCGTGAAACCCGAAGTGGGGAACGCCTGCGAGATCTTGCAGGCGATGAAGTTCGTCGTAGATCGTCTTCTTGGAATGTTCCTCGAAGATCGGAAACAGCAGTTCCCGAGGCCCACGAATTCGCATCAGCAACTGCATGACGAAAGAGTGAACCGGTTTCGGTTCGTCCTTCTTCGACTTGCGGCAGATCTCGTAAGGCAAAACGATTTGCATGCGATCCCATTTGACGGCGTTCATGGGGATCTGCGAACACTGGCCGATTCTTAGGCTGGTACAAAGTTGCAGCCCGAAGATGGCTTGCCATAAATGGCCTGGGTTGACGCCGGGGACTTTGGGCAAGCGGGCATGCTCGCCAGCCACGTGAAACACTTTCACGATGTCGTCGGCAGGGACTTCGTCCTGGTACGTTTCGCGTCGCTTGGGCAACTTCGTAAATGGAACTCGGTCCAAGATCCCGACGGCCGTTTTCTCTTTGCCGCGTCGACCTGGTGGCCCGGCCTGATCGAGAACCCACTGAATGTGCGATAGATGCTTGTGGACCGTGTTTACCGCGAGCGTTCGCCCGCGAAAACGAAAGGCAAGCAGTTTGCCTTTGAACTCGGACAACGTCTCGCAAGTGATTTGCTTTAGCGGCGGGTTGTCGGTTAGTTCCTCCCACAGATCGAGGGCACGTTCGTATCCTTCCATGTTGCGGCTGGTTGGATCTTCGATGCAATGCGGGATGTAGTGGCGGAGGAAGAATTGACGTAGATAGGTATTGGGCCCAAGTGGTGGTTGGGAAATCATGGAAAAGGTGCCTCTTGCAGAGCACTGGCGTTCGCTCGCTCCTCGCGTCCATCGCCGCGATCGCCAGTATCAAGGCCTCCCTGAGAGTCGCGCATTCCCACACGACATGCGAGGTGTTTCGGGGGGACGCGCAGGCGTCCCGTTGGCGCATGCAAAGATGCATGGTGTTGGTCCATTGGTTGGCACCAAGCGCAGCATTTGACGAGGCGTTTCCACGCCTAATTGCAATTGGTTCGTTCAAGTGAACGACGCGGTAGCGTTGCATCAAATGGTGGTCAGAGGACGGCGCGGACTCCTTCTCAGTTCCGCGCCGCCTCTGATCCAACCAGGCTCGGCGGTCGTAGCCAATGCCGAAACTTCTGCAAAACGGCTACGACAAATTCGGAGGTGTGCAAGAATCTCCGAAGGTCGAGGCCACGCCGCCGCATGATTGCAGTTTTTGTTGGTTATTGCCGAAGCTCAATCGAGCCCGATGCGCGTTGGCGTCCCTCGCGACGGACGAAGAGAAATCTGCCCAGGGCATCGTTGATTTATAACGGTACCGTTAACTCTTCAGTGAGGCACGAGAGCAGCCGGTCAAAATAGCCAAATAGGCTAGTTGCGTACTGCTGTTTTGTTTTCCAGAGTCACAAAAACCGGATAGAAGTTCGGTTCCCAGCAAGGAAAAAGATCGCTGCCCCAGAGTCGCACAGGTTAGCAATGTCAACGATTAACGGCAGCAATTACCGAAGAGTTGGCTGTGCGACGCCGGGCCAATGGCCCAATTGCAATTTCAAAATGAGCGCGTAAAAAATGGCAGTTGTTGGACATCCAACAACTGCCATTTTCGCTTTAAAAGCGAGGCCGACGGGGATCGAACCCGCAACCACCGGATCGACAGTCCGGTACTCTAACCAATTGAGCTACGGCCCCAACTCGTGTTGAGATAGATAAATATAGGCCCATCTTCACAGAACTCAAGGCCCCCTGGCGATAATTTGCTCGCATTTTTTTTGCTCGCTGCAAGCATTCCCCCAGAAAGGACAGTTCGGGGCTGTGAGTTGTCCGGACGGTTGTTGGTGGTTCGCATGAATCGGGCAATTTGGATTGGTTTTGGTGCCTGGCATCGATTCATGACCTACCGTTCTAGTGTGGTATATCGTTTGCCTTTTTTCCGTCGCGGGACTGCAAAACCATGCGAGATTTCCTCTTCAAGCTCATCGACAAAACAGAAGACTTTGTCGTGCATATGGGGACGCTGGAGTGGACGCTGGCTTTTCTGATCGTCGTGGGGTTCGGTGCGCTGTGCCTGCAGGGCGTGGGAAGTCGGAATCGGTTGTAAGTGACCGGAAGGGTAGCGAGAAGCCGTATTGAGACAACGAGTCCTCCCAGAGTGAACAGGGTAGAGCCAGGATGGAAGACTGGATTTTCGGAATACCGACCCCAGTGGCAATGGCGCTGATTGCGTTGATTGGCTACTTCTTGGGCAAAAGAAATCAGCAGCCAGCATCGGTAGAGCATGCGTTTGCTCGCCGCGAGCTGAAGCGGGCCAAGGCTGTCGTAAAGCAGCTCGAGGAAATTTCGCGCGAAGTACGCCGCAATCTGGCGACCCATCAATCAAGCATTACTCACTTCAAAGATCGTATTTTGCTGATGAGTTCCGACGAGAACCAGTCGGGGGAATCTTGGCAAACCTTATGCGAAGAAGCGGAACGCATGTTGAGCCCGACGATGCGGCTCTCTTCCCAGATTGCGCATGCCTATGACGAAGTGCGTCAGCAGGCCAACCTGTTGATGACCTTCACCGAATCACGTACCGACCCGTTGACTGGCCTCTCTAATCGGCGGGCTTTAGATGATAGCCTGGAAAGCTTGTTTGCGATGAAAGATCGCTACGAGCTGACTTTCTCGCTGTGCATTTTGGATGTCGATCATTTCAAGAGAATCAACGACGAGTATGGTCATCTAGAGGGAGACCGGGTGTTGCAGAAAGTTGCGGATTTGATCGACAACTGCGTGCGTGAAACCGATGTGGTTACACGTTACGGTGGCGAAGAATTCGTTGTTTTAATGCCTTCCACTGGTCTGGACGGAGCAGGCATGTTTGCCGAACGGGTACGCAGTGCGGCCGAGGAAAAGCTGAACGTGACCGTGAGCGGAGGCGTTGCCCAGGCAAGTGCTGCTGATGAACCGCAGACGTTGTTGGCCCGTGCTGATGCGGCTCTTTACCGCGCCAAAGCGAATGGACGAAATTGTATCTTCTGTCACACAGGCGATAAGGTCGTTCCCTATCCTTCCTCATCTGAAACGAATGCTCACGAGGAACTGAGTGACGATAAGAACTTGCTGGAAGAAATTCGCTTGCTTGAACGGTCGCTGGGGACGCGGCTTGAGATCGAGGATTCGGCAAGTAAATCTGACGTGAAATTAGAGGAAACCGAAGTGGTTTAGTGCCACTTCGCGGAAGTTCGTTTCGCTGGAACTACTACCAAATTCCCTTCTTGCGGTTCAGACCGAAATCTTTAGCTCGCGCGCGATCTGCTGCGGCAGCTTCTGGCTGGTTCAACTTTTCGTAAATCGCAGCGCGATGCGAGTAGAGGACCGCAAGGACGTTCTTCAGTTCTTTGTCCTCGGCAACCACCGTTTCAGGGAGTTGGTCGAGCTTTTCATCTTTCTTCGTTTGGGCAAGCAATTTTTGCCGCAAGAGTTCGTACACTGCGATTGCTTTGTTGATATCTTCCAGACCTTGTTTGGGGGCACCAGCAAAGAGTTCGAGATAGCCTCGGGTATCGAGATAGTTAGCGATCCGTTGGTCAATCACCATATCGTCGTGTACGAAGATAGCCAGAGCTTCGTTAATGTCGATCAGCCCCTGCTTGATCTGCTCTGGGGAAGCCTGTCCATCCTCTGCCGCCAGGGCGATCGCGTAGGCTCGTTGATTAAGGGCTGTGTGGCGATGGATGGTGTGCTTGGTTTCGGCCAGTTCGACAACCTTGTCGGCTAGTGGCAAGGATTGGTCGTGCCTGCCCATGCGAGCAAGCAGGAAGCTTGATGTGTTCAGTACATAGGGGCTCTCGCCGGCCAGTTCCAGGGCCCGTTTGAGGTGCTCATTGGCATTCTCTGGCGCGTCGATGCGGTAAGATAACTCTGCTGCATAAAGCTGCATCGCCGGATCGTCTGGGGCGAGTTCTAACGCTTGATCAGCAAACTGCTGGGCTTCGGTAATTTGTCCCTGTTCTAAGGCCTGGAGGGCCTCTGCCCATTTCCACTGGGCTCGCGATTTCGTGTTCAAAAAGGTGAAGCCAAGATAGACCACCAGCAGAACAAAAATCGTCAACAACCAACGACCGATCGGCCTGCTCCGTCTCGCCGGTGGTGGCGACTCGCGCGGCGGGAGTGGTTGGCTTTCTGGCGAATTAGACGAACTCATAGGGGTGGTCGTACTTCAGCGGGGAGAAAAAAATCGGGTATCTTCAACCAGGGGATCTCCTTCATTCTACCAGAAATTTCCCGTTAGGTTGAACAACGGCAAAGACCCAACCACTAGGCATTTCCAAGTCGCTTGGCGATGGCCAGAGCAGGAAGGGAATTTGATTGACGGTCGAGTACGCCAGCTATTAAATTCGCAAAAACCACTCCATTGTCAGCTGCTGGAATACCTTGCCATGTTTCGTGCTCATTTACGGCCCTGTCGCTGGGCTATCCGCTTGTCCAGACGTTGTCGCGTTGGGCAAGAGCCGAACGAATAAGAGCGAACGCGAGGGAGCTAGCATGGGATGGAGTCGAGGTTCTGTTCGCTCTTGCTGGTTCCTCTAGTTTGCTTCTCAGAAGGAGATTCGCCATGGCACTGTTCGAGGTTGAAACCAACGCTCATATTGTGATCACCTGGGCCGAGGACGAAAACGAGGCCAAAGGGCAAGTTTACGATAGCTACCCAGGCGACGAGATTATCCGAATTGCCAAACGCCCACGAATGTCTTGGGTAATCTCAAAGGCCGCACTTGGGCTAACGACAAGCCCGCTCGATCCATGCATGGTGGCGCGAGATTGTCTCTCGAAAGCGGAAGGAGACAAGGTTCACGCCATTCGGCTTTACATGCACGAGACTGGCAACGATCTGAACCAGGCTCGAAAGGCGATCGAGTCGAATATGGTAATGGGCTGGTAGTTTCTGGCCTACTAATTCGCGCGCCCACGCACCGTTGGTTGGGGCGTTAGCCAAGCTAACAGCGAGGATCTTTCTGCTCGTTTCAAGGGTATGCCGCTAGAGGAATGCTCTGCGTGCACGGATTCCCGCAGATCGGGCGTGGCGACTTGCAATTTCCCAGGATTTCACTCATCACAACTTACGGTTGAGTCGATGCTAGTAGAACCGCATCCATAAAATCTTAGGAGTATTGTGCCATGTGTGAATGTTCGCACGACGCGACGGGGAAGTGGATTTCCGTCAGTGCTCCGGGGGGAATGGCAAGGCAGATTATCGTCGACGAGTATGACTCGGCGGAACATGCCTGGAAGCGAGTTGGTACTTTCGCCGATGACACCTCTGCTGAAAAGCAATTGTTTCGTTTGAAGGTGAAAGGGATTCAATCTCGCGTGATCAGCCAATCTTTCTGCCCCACTGGCTTGTAAGCGTTTTGCTGTGTCTGCTTGATTGCAGTGACAATCTGCCCACGTTATCGCGTGGGCATTTTTTGTTTTGTGACCGGACATAAAAAAAGGGAGCAACTTGAAGTTGCTCCCTCTCTCGATGAAGTTTGTTTGGGCGTAGCTAGTCCGACTATCGGGTGAAGGTCGAACTTGGGTAGTCCGTGGTATTACCGAAACGCGAAGCCGTGCCGGCAGCGGTTCCGCTGTAGTCGGCGGTGCCACCTGGGCGGTAGCTCGAATCGTTACCTGCGGCGGAAGTTGCCGAAGCGGTCGAGGCGGCTGGGCTGCTCATTGCTTGGTAGTTGCTCGGATTAGGAGCCGCTGCACCAGAGTAGTTGCTGGTGGGCGGGTACGAGCTCGAGCTCGCCGACGGTCCAGATCCGGTCGAAGGATACGAAGACTGTGGCATCGAAGACTGCGGATAGCTAAAGCCGCTTGGCCCCGATCCTGTGGATGGGTACTGAGGCGTCGTCGAAGAAGTTGTTGGATAGTTGCTGCCGCTCGATGGCTGCGAGGTTCCGCTGCCATAGGACGAGCTTGGGGCAGATGGTGTCGAGTACGACGAACCACTGTACGACGAGGTGGAACCGCTAGGCGAAGTTTGGCCATAGCTGGAACCGGTCGACGGTTGCGTGTAGGACGGCGGCATGGCCGAGTAACCTACCGGGGCAGCGCCCGAAGAACCGTATGTCGAGGTGGTGTTGGCATTGGCGGTGTAAGCTGCTGCCGAGGCACCGTAAGCGCCAGGCGTGCCTTGGGCTGGGTAGGCACCGTAGCCGGCCGGAGTGGTGGTGCTTGCCACCGGGGTGTTGCCGCTTGGCGTGGCCGAGTAATAGCCAGGCCCTGCGGGGCTTGTCGCCGAAGCTTGTTGCGTGGCATTAGGCGTCGAGGACTGAGTGGCACCGGCTAAGTAATTGGGCATCACTTGCGAGCGGCCTGCCAACTGCGTGGAAGATGGTGTCGGCGTCGAAGTCGACGATGGTGTCGCAGCGTAGCGTGGTGCTTCAGATTCGCTGGATGCAGACGGTGCTCCCATGCGGGCCATGTAACCCCAGCCTGGCATCGACTTGCACCCCGTCGCGGCGACGGAAGTAACGGAAACGGCTACGGTAAACAGTAGCGACCAATATTTGGTGTGCATTCGCATGGCGTCCTTGCCTTCGGATGTGCACGAGATGGATGCGAGAGAATCGTTCTCTGCCAACCAACTCATTCGTGTGTGGTTCAATTCGACGGGGACGTACCTGGACGTTTTCAGGCCAAGCCCTCTCAATAAGAGTGGGTAGGTGTCCCTATACCTCTTCAAATCGGAAGTTGGGTAATAGTCCTTCAACCATTCTGATTCGAATTCCCAGAATACTCCGCCCAGCTTGACACAGGATTCAGGAAAGCGGGCGGATCGTAGTTTTCGCTCCTGCTTGGGTCAATGCCATTCTTGGCAGAATAGAATCACAGCATAAAAAAAGGCCTGATCCATGGTTGGATCAGGCCTTTGCTGGTTGTGCTATCGATGCCACCATCGTCGGCTTCGCCGTAGGAAGGTAGCTCCGGGGCGATTAACCCTTGGCAGCGGCATAACGGGAAGCAACTTCGTCCCAGTTGATCACGTTGAAGAATGCCGTGATGTAATCAGGACGCTTGTTCTGATAGTTCAAGTAGTAAGCGTGTTCCCAGACATCGAGGCCCAGGATCGGAGTCTTGCCTTCCATCAGTGGCGAGTCTTGGTTCGGCGTGCTGGAAACTTCCAGCTTGCCACCGGAAACACTCAGCCAAGCCCAGCCAGAACCAAAGCGGGTTGCGGCGGCATTGCTGAAGTCTTCCTTGAATTTCTCAAAGCCACCCAGTTCGGCATCGATGGCAGCGGCCAAGTCGCCAGTCGGAGTGCCGCCACCGTTGGGCTTCATGACGGTCCAGAACAGCGAGTGATTGGCATGGCCACCACCGTTGTTGCGGACTGCGCCGCGAATATTTTCTGGCACCGAGTTGATGTCGGTGACCAAGGCTTCGATCGTTTTGCTTTCCAGATCGGTGCCTTCGATCGCAGCGTTCACCTTATTGATGTAAGCCTGGTGATGCTTGGTGTGGTGGATTTCCATCGTGCGAGCATCGATGTGCGGTTCGAGCGCATCGTATGCGTACGGCAGCGCGGGAAGTTCGTAGGCCATGGTGGGTCCTCATCTATTTTCAAGTAGTATCGTTGCGGGCGAACAGCAATCGTGGGATGGAAAGCGATCGGCTTTCTCTATGGCGGCCATCGCCTGCTCCTATGAAAGGAGCTGGTAAAACCATCCGACTTGCCGTCAGAATAACGCATCCCCAATGCGGTGGCAATCATCCTCAGTTAGGGAACGATTACTCCATTGGTAACGCTTCCAAGGAATAAATCAATGCGAGTGAAGAGAACGGTGGTCGATTCGAGAAACGGAATCAGCGAAGTGATCTTTCGCAACGCACGGCACCTAGACTTCCTTTGTATACCCTCGTTTACAGTTCTTTCCGCCAGAGACCGTGCCCATGTCCGCCCCGAACCTGATCGATTGCACGTTTTCCAATTCCGACTTAGAAGAAAAGCCGCTGACGACTACCCATCGCTTGGTAGAAACCGGTTTATTTGACGACGAACATTTAGTCCGCATTCTGGACACTCATCCGCGCGAGTGCCTGAACGTCCATACGATGGGGACGGACGAGACGGCTAATCAGTGGCGGGAAGGGGATGCCTCGACGCTTTCCGGCGAGCAACTGCTGGCAGCAACCAAAGCAGGGCGACTGTGGCTGAACGTGCGGAACATGGCCCAGCATCACCCTGATTTCAACCGATTGATCAACGGCATCTACGACGAGATCGAAGCCAAAACACCTGGCTTTGTTGCGCTCGAACGGTCGGCCAATTTGCTAATCAGTTCCCCGAATGCCCTGGTCTATTATCACCTGGATATTCCCTGCAACATGCTGTGGCATTTGCGAGGCGTGAAGCGAGTGTGGGCTTATCCACCTTACAACGAGCGATATGTGACTCAGCAGAAAGTCGAAGATGTCATCTGTGGCGTCTGCAACGAGGAACTTGACTATCAACCTCAATTCGATCAAGAGGCCATGGTCGTCGACTTGCAGCCTGGGCAAATGGTTACCTGGCCGCAAAACACACCCCACCGCGTTAGCAACCTAGAGGGGCTGAACGTTTCGCTCACTACGGAACACCTCACGCCGAAAGCTCGCCGTCGTATCAAGTTGTTCCGGGCGAATCGCTTCTTGCGGCACGCGTTTGGTTATCAAAAGCTTTCGCAAGCCACGGAAGGAATCGACTATCGCTGCAAAGTGTTGGCCTACTCGGCCGTGCGAGCCTGGCAGAAGCTGTTTCCCCAAAAGGCCGAGGGATACCACTACCCGGTGACCTTTAAGCTCGATCCGAATAACCCTACCAAAATCCAAGATCTGGCGAAGTAAGCGTCTACTCCACGCCTTGGTTGATCTCGTCGACTTGGCTATTCAAGGTGCAAACATCGTACAGAAAGCCCAAGGTAAAGAGCCCACCGGTGCAAAGCCAAATGATTCCAGAGATCCACTTGCCCATGTAAAAGCGGTGGATGCCAAAGATGCCGAGGAAGAAGCACAAGAGCCAGGCAACGTTATAATCGATAGGGCCGCTTTGATACCGCTGATTGCATTCCTCGTCCATCGAGGGGATCAGGAAAAAGTCGATGATCCAGCCAATCAGCAAAACACCCCCCGTACACAGCCACAACACGCCGGTAAGTGGCTTGCCATAGTAAAAACGGTGAGCGCCAAACACACCAAAAGCCCAGGCAATATAACCAACGACAATTGAGTGGGTATTGTTTTCCGTCATTCCGTTACGGCTCCTTTCGATTCATAATTTGCAAAGCTGCCAAGCCTGAAAGAAGCTCGGCCCTCCAAACTCTAATAGTAGATTCGGAGGCAAGGCCGGAAAATTGCCAGTTTCAAGGGGATTTCTTTGAAGACAAAACGGATCGACGTTTACCTTTTGCCGGCTTTAATGGGAGAAACCGACCTCTCTGGCACAGTAGCGGTCGTCATAGACGTCCTTCGCGCTACGACCACCATTACCCATGCGATTGCCAATGGGGCCGAGTGCGTGATTCCGCAGCTAACCATTGAAGAAGCCCAGCAGCAACATGTTGCCAACCCAGCCGCCTTGCTGGGAGGCGAAAGGGGAGGGGAGCGAATCAAAGGTTTCGATCTGGGGAATTCGCCAACCGAATATGCCCCTGCCGTTGTCGCTGGCAAACAAATCTTGTTCACCACCACCAACGGCACCAAGGCCATGCAGGCCTGCCGCGCGGCCGAACTGATTTACATTGCTTCGTTTGCCAATTTAACCCCTCTCTGCAACGAACTAGCCGAATACGAGAACATCCAAATCGTGTGTGCCGGCACCGAAGGTGAGATCACGCGAGAAGACGTCTTGCTGGCCGGGGCCATCGTCGACCATCTCACGGCAGATGCCCCTTTGATCGAGCGAAACGACCAGGCCCAGATCGCCACCGACGCCTGGCAGGAGGCCAAGTCAGGCCTTACCGCTTCATCCCTCGCCCAGCGTCTAAAGCGAAGCCGCGGAGGTCGCAACGTCCTGCGAATCGGCCTCGAAGCGGACATCGAAATCGCCGCCACACTCGACAGTTTGAATGTAGTCCCACGCCTAGACCCTAAATCGTGGCAAATCCGTGATAGCCGAATTTCCTGATCGTAACGGACATTTTCGCCCCCTAGCCAAGCAAAACCACCCCCAACTTCCCCAGAGAAGTGCTATCAGGCCTTGTTTGCCAGCGACAGAGTTGGCATATTGGTACCTTCCCTCAGGCAACCAGATCGCCACCAAGCGAACCACCACCCAGCAACGGTGTCTGCCAGGACACCCAAGCAACAAGTGGCAAGAAAAACCGCACGAGGGAAAAAACATCGGGGTATAGCGCAGCCTGGTTAGCGCGTTTGACTGGGGGTCAAAAGGTCGCAGGTTCGAATCCTGTTACCCCGACTAAGCAAAAGCCTTTATGCAGTAACGACTTGCGTAAGGGCTTTTTTTTCTGGCCTATTTCCCGTTGTTGGGGCATCCCAGTGACTTCAGGGGCAGGCATGTGCTGATGTTTGGTTGGCTATTTGGTTCCCGATAGCGATTCCAAGTAGGCGAGCAGGTCTGCTAGTTCTTGGTGGGATAGGTTTTTGGCTAGGTCTTTGGGCATGATCGAGACTTCGCTTGCTCGGATTTCTTCAATCTGAGGCGAGGTCAGGGTCACCGATTGGTCTTTGTCGATGCCGAGGCGGATTTGGTCGGCGCCTTCTCCGAGGATGATCCCGCTGACCACTTTGCCGTCGTCGGTTAGCACGGTGTAAGGTGCGAAGCCTCTGGCGAAGGTCGCACTGGGGAAGAGGATCGATTCCATTAAGTCGAGCCGCGATCGGCTTCGCCCGATGGTTGTTAAATCGGGGCCAACCTGGCCACCTTCTCCGTTGACCTGATGGCATTTGTTGCAAGCCGTTCGCGCATCACTAAATAGCTTCTGCCCGTGCGCAGCATTTCCCGCAGGCAGATCGGCTTGCAATTGTAAAAGCTGCTGGCGTTCGGGATCGGTTAGCTTGGCTCCGAGAGAAGCAGCAGGGATATCGAGCCAGTGCCGATCGGCAATCGCAATCGTAGGACGACGCAATTGTTCCAGGGCGATGGCCGCGGCCTTGCTAACTCGCTCGTCTTGGGCCAGCAGTGTTTTGTTGAGCGCTTCACGTTGGCCACTCATGATAACGTTGAGGATGATTGCGTGTCTCTCTTCAAGGCTGACCTTGTCGTTGGCCAAGGCGTCGAGAACCGTGGGAATATCGTTTGCTTCAAGACCTTGCCAACGGGCCAAAACCCATGCTGCAACGCGTCGTTCGGCTGGTTCGCCGGTCGTCGCATGCTGGACCAATTTGGTCATTAACTCGGTGTTCGTTTCCAGGTTGGGCCAATCGAGCAAGGCGCGAATCGCCGTTTGACGAACGCCGGAGTGTTCACTAGCTAGATATCCGGTCAGCGTCTTGAGCGACTCCGGCGATTCCTGGCGACGCAGTTTCCAGATCTGACGTTGTGCTTCGGCGATCTGTGTTGCTTCGGTTGTGGGCGAAGCTTCCGGGGATTCGCTGATCGGCTTCCGGCGAATCCGATAGATGGCACCACGCACATCTGGCTTGGCAATTTCAGACTGAGGACAACCTATACGAAACCATCCGCCGGTATCAATCACCAGCAGCGAGCCATCTTTGTCTTGAAGAATATCGGTTGGATGGAAGTCGTGGTTGTCTGCGATTAAGAAGTCTTCGATCTCTTCGGCTTGGTAGGTACCGTTGGCGTCGCCCAATTTTACACGCACAATTCGACCGGTATTGAACTGGGTGATAAATAACGCGCCACGGTTGTCATTGCCCCATTGATCGCCTTCGTACCGACAAAGCCCAGATACGGCGACATGGCCGAAGTTAACGACTTCTTTCAGGAGGTCCCCAGTCCGAATGAACTCTTGCTCAAGAATTTGTGCGTAGTCTTTTCGCGGATAGACACCCCCATATTGCCAATGGACCAAGCAGTCGCCGCGTGGGGCTCCGTAGAAGAGGTTGACGGTCCCTAATATCTCTCCTTCGGGGGTGAAAACGACTTCCACCGGGTTGTCCATTCCGCCAGTGCAAAATGTTTGGACATCGCTACCGTCGGGACGGCACGAAAAGATGCGGGCCGCTTTGCCCTTGCTGACCAACGCCCCGGACTTGTCTGCGATTTCGTGCCCATGTCTTCCATCGCACCAGTAGATTCGGCCATCTGGACCTAAGAAAGGACCATGGATATCCGCCGCGTTGCCGGTATAGCCAAAATCACCCACGATCTTTTCTCGATGGTCCGCCACACCATCGTCGTTGTTATCGGTAAATCTCCAAAGTGCCCCGCTCGATGCCACGTACAACGAGCCTGCGTGCCAGAGACATCCTTGCGGGAAGGTGAGCTGGTCGACAAACAGGGTCGATTTGTCGTACTGGCCATCTCCATTGGTGTCTTCCAAGCGTTGGATAAAGCCAGGTAGTTGCTTTTCAAGGTCTTCGCGCGAGAGGTTCTCGCCTGAGTTGGCAGCCACATAGAGACGCCCTTGGTCGTCGAAATTGGCCATAATAGGGTAATCGACCAAAGGAGGCGCCGCCGCGAGTTCCACGGTGTATCCCTCAGGTACCGTAAGTGCCAGCGGAGTGAACTCGGCGGCGAGACCTGGTGCGGCAAAGAATGGGAAAAGCGTTGAAGCGGCAATCGCGATCAAAGGTAGGCTACGCATTCATTCAACCCAATAAGTTATCGAACGTACGGTGCGCGAGGTACATCTTTACAAGACAGGTATCCGTTCACGGCTGAACTTCCGGCAAAGGGTGTAGTTCTAGCTTACGAATGAACCATTCTGCACCCTCGGTTTGCACCAAGATTTTGCCTTGGCGAGGCTGAACATCGGTGATGTGATTGACAAGCTTTCCGTTAACTCGATAGGTCAGCTCGTCATCGCGGCAGATACATTCGATCCGTGTCCAAGCCTGGCCTGGGCTTTCGACATCGTTTTTGCCACGGAACCCTAAACGGTCTTGCCAGTCCGGATCGCGACCCAACCAGTTTACCCGTCCTTTGCGAAACACTTCCGGCTTGCCTTCCGACGACCAGACCGGCTCGCCATCTCGATCGCGCACAACGCTTACGGTCGCAGAGGGGTTAAGTTGGGTACCGTTTTTCCCACGTCCGGAAAGCACCAAAAGGTCACCGACGCCTCCTTCGATGATCTGGAATTCAAAGGAAGGCATCCAAGCCCCTGGCTGACCATCTTTCCAGCCGTAGCCGCCGTCGATTCCCTGGGCATGCACGAGCACACCGGCATCTTTGGCTGCCTGCTCGCGCGGTGCCCAAGTCTTTTCGCCCCAACGGTACTCCATGATCAGCAGGTAATTCGCATACTCTTTCTTGGTCGTTAATGCACCAAAGCCGTCTCCTGAGATTCGCAGAATCCCATCTGGTTGAACCGTGAAAACGTGGCGAGGATCTTCATAGCCGCTATCGGTGAGCCAGGTGTACCACTGCGATAAATCGTTATCGGGAATTAATGGAATAACCTTCGTCGGTATGACCGCCTGCCCAGGTTCTTGTACAGGTGAATCTGCTAGGGCGGGCAAGGGAAACGGCAAAGATAGGCTTACTCCCAGCAGCAGAGCGAATGCGTATAGTGCTTTCACTGTTGACACCTGTCGATTATCTAGGCGGGAAATAGGGGGGATTGTGATCGTGATATCTCCTGACATCACCATCGCGATAGTTCGCAGCATAACCTCTTCAGAAGCCCTTGGCCACTAAAAGACTAAACTTCGTGCGCGGGCAGAGAGGTTGTAGAGAGGAAGCCCAGCCGGAGAACGGCGACCGCTTGAGGGCAAATTGATTTCGCAGCGCGGCCAAAGGAGTGGTCTCGACCGCGCAAAAAAGTCTCTTGAGGAGCTTTTAGCCGAACAGTTTGGCAATGGGGTGCCCGCCGTCGGTGATTGGTACCGGGCGGTCTCCGTCGAAGAGCGACTTGGTGTAGTCGATGCCGACCGCAGCGTGGATCGTCGCGAAGAAGTCGGGGACAGAGACCGGGTCGGCGACGATTTTTTGCGATAGTTCGTCGGTTACATCGTAGGCACCTTGATGTTTCAAGCCGCCGCCAGCCAGTACACAGGTAAACGTCGAGCTTTGATGGCCACGCCCGCCACCACCGTCGAATTGCGGCGGACGACCAAATTCAGTGGTGATGACCACCAATGTTTTGTCTAGCAGTTTGTGTGATTCTAGGTCGAGAATCAACGTGGCCACGGCGGCGTCCATCTCTTGAATCAGTTTATGCTGATCGAGAATCCCACGATTGTGGACATCCCAGCCAGCCCCGTTCAGGAAGTTGAGATTGTGAGAGACCTCGATAAAGCGAACACCTCGTTCGACTAGGCGCCGCGCAAGAAGACAACGCTGGCCGAACTCGCCGCCGTAGCTTTCACGCAGTTGAGCTGGTTCGTTGGCGAGTTCAAAACTCCGCATGAACTCGGGCCCACTTAAGCGCATACTCAACTTGGCGGCGGCATCGTAGTCTTGCAGACGCTTGTCATTGGTTGGCGATTGGACCGCGCGTAATTCGTTTAAGTAAGTCTCGCGTAGAGTCTGACGCTGTGGCGTGATGGTATCGTGACGGGAAAGCCCGGCTGGCCCGCGTCCCGTTTCCGTTAGGTAAAGATAACTATGCTGGGCGCCCAAGAAGCCTGGGCCGCGCGAACTGTTCGGGTAGCCGATCAACACATAAGGAGGGGCCGCGTCAGATGCCGCGCCCCGCTCGTGGGCGATGATCGAGCCGAGCGAAGGATAGACGACCGTTCCGCTGACCGGACGGCCGACGTGCATCCAGTTGGTGGCCGCCGCATGTTCGTCGATCACGGAATGATGGACCGTGCGAACCGCCGTCAGGCGATCCATCACCTGAGCGACTTGGGGAAGGTGTTCACAGACTTCGACCTCGTTGACGGCGGTCGGAATGCTGTCGTAATAGGCCCCTGCTTGCTTTTTGGCAGGATCGCCTTTGCGTTTGGGATCGAACGTGTCGATCTGCCCCATGCCCCCTCCCAGCCAAATCGATATGACATGCTCGGCTTGCCCCTGGATCAGCGCCGGCGCATTGGCACCCCAAGCAGGGGCTGCTGCCACACCGGCTGCGGTCAAGCTGGCTGCCAGAAATTCGCGTCGACTAAAGTGATGAGAAGAAAACATATCCTCGATCCTCGTAGGCAAGGGTGAGATGAATGGGGAAGCGCATCGTTGCGGGCTGGGTATTAGGGCATCCAGACGAACTCGCGTAAGTTGGCGATACTCCAGACGAAGTCTTCATAACGCTGACGCCACTGGGGATTCAAACGAGGATCCCCTGGCGGGCCTTGGCGGACACGTGCTGCGTGCTCTTGCTGAATCGTATTCGCTTCGGAACGCAAGTGATTCGACCACGTCACCTGGGGCAAACGGGGCAGGGGGGCGGGGCGCATGATTTGATCTTCGGGAACCATTCGGTCCGAAAAACCTTCTGCTAGACGTGGTCGAAAAATCTCCTTCTCTTGGGAAGTGGGATAGCGGCTCAGCATTCGTAGGAAAATGGAATCGACCAGTGCCTCGGGCGACTTGGCTTCAACCGCCAGATCGGCCAGGACGCTGCCGTGCGAAGCTTTTGTTAGCCAGATGGTTAAATTGCTGTTCGCCATCACGGCAGGCTGGCGCACATTGGGATCGGTTTCGCGGTCGGTCTTCGGCGTTTGACGCTCGGCAGACCAGCCAAACGCAGTCAGCACTTCGGTTACCATGGCTGCATAAGGGAACGTCAAGCTCGGGCGATCACGCTCGTTTGACATGCTGACGAACATCCAACTGCGCGTCGGAAAGCCAAAAGAATTGCGGCTACTCGCGGTCCGGCGTCCATCCGGATCGAGTGTCATCCGTTCGACACTCATTTGGCAACCAGTCGCTGTGTAGAACGAGTCGACAATCTGCTCGGCCGTCATGCGGCGACGATCCGGGGCATTGAACAAACGCTGCTGAGGATCGGCATCCAAGTTCCAGCCAATGGCCTCTTGTTGGTAAAGATCCGAGGTCATGATCACGCGAGTGAGGTGCTTGATGTCGTAGTTATTAGCCACAAGCTCTTTGCCCAGCCAATCGAGCAACTCTGGGTGACTTGGCGGATTGCCTTCCCAATCGTAGGGGGATTCGACGATGCCAGCCCCGATAAGCCGTCGCCACACCCGGTTGGCTACGACCTGGGCGAAACGCGTGTTCTGAGGTGCGGTGACCAAGGTGGCCAGCTTCTCGCGTGTGTCGCTGGGGTTTTGCATCAATTGCCGGAGTGTGTCGTTATCTGCGGCACCGGTCGTTTTCGCAAACGGCCATGTCGGCGTGACGGGCTCGCCTGGTTTCAAGGTAACTTGAATCAACGATTCACGCTGCTTGGCCTCGAAGAAACCAGGAGGAACGGTACTCGACTTCGGCACCGTCACCGAACTGCGCGAGAACATCGCCGCGAGCGAGTAAAGGTCGCGCTGGGTGGTCGAGTGATAGGGGGAGTCGTGACAACGAGCACATTGCATCTCGATCCCCAGGAAAGCACTGGCCACAACGTGCCCCTTGGCGGCGAATGGGGAATCATTTTGAGCCGCTTGGGCAAACCCGGCGCTGCCTCCCTCGGCGGCGCTGCCACGCATCATCAACAACTCGGTCACCATGCGATCAAGTGGCTTGTCGTCTCGTAGCGAGTCGTGCAAAAACCAGCGGAATGGGCCGGTGCTGTTGAGGGTCGCGTTGATCATGGTGGGGTTTTCGGCCAACAGATCTTGCCAATAGCTCACCCAATGATCGGCCCAGCGTGGATCGTTCAATAGGCGATCGATTAACGCTTCGCGTTTGCCGGGCGACGTATCGGCCAGAAAGGCTCGGGCTTCCTCTGCCGAGGGAACCACGCCCACCGTATCGAGATAAGCCCGGCGAAGGAACGTGACATCATCGACCAGTGGAGCACGTGTCGTTTGTGTGGCGTTGAGGCGAACTTCCGGCCACTTCGCACCGTCGGTGATCCACTTTTCGAGGATTTGAATCTTCTCTTCTGAGAGTGGGTTGCCGGTTGGTGGCATGCGAAGTTCTTCATCGTGCGTTCGCATTCGTTTGATCATTTCACTCGCATGCGGATTGCCTGGGGCGATGGCTGGTTCGCCAGAGTAACCCCCTTCGATGGCCAGCTCACGCGAATTCAGGGCGAGGCCTCCCTTGTCTTTCTCGCCGTGGCAACGAATGCACTCGCTTTTCAGGATTGGGAGAACCTTGCTATGAAAGTGATTGGCCAGTTCCTCTGGCGTGTTATCGGGGCGCGATTCAATCTCTTCGAGACGCGCCACAATGAACGCGTCGATCGGGTTATGGGTGGCCACCTTGGTGGATGGCACACTCGGCTGCGGATGTTGGGCGACCCATTGCTGGGCAGCCGCATGTCGCTTTTGCCAGAACGCGTCTTGACTGGCCGAGGCGGTGTGGCGTGCCTGGTCGTTTTGTTGATCTAAGGAAGCCGCGATCCGAGATAGTTCGGCCTCCACCGCATCGTCGGTCAGTGGCAAGGGATCGCCGGCTAGGCCGGCTGGTCGCAGAACCTGAAACGATTTCCCTTGATCGGTACTGATCGCCAAGGTGAGTTCGCCTGGCTCGACCTTGAAGCTCTTGCCGCCAGCGATCGCTTCGACCACCACGCGAACCGGGCTTGCGGATTTGATTGAGACGTTGCCGGTCACCTCTTGGCAGCGATGCCACTTGGCACGATGCCCTGGGGCTGGAGGAGCGGAGACTGGGGTAATCGCTTCTTCGCCATCCGGCGAACCGGTAAGTGGCTCGGTCTTGGCGATAAGTTGCCCATCGACCCATACTCTGGCCAAGCCGCGAGCACGCATGAGCAGGGTGTGATCGCCTGAGGGCAGGACGACATCGCTGGCCATGCGAACAACAACCGGAGCTTTCCAGGCGTCGCGAATGCCCCAGCTATCGTAACGCAGGGGCAAACGGTCGAGCAGAAAGGCTTCCCCCTTCCAAGTATCGGCCACGTCAGGCCATAGCTCGTCGGTCATTAACCAGCGATCGTGCGTAGGAAAGCCTTCGTGAAAAGTGACTTGAACTTCATCGGAAGGAAGGATGCCAAGCTGCGGCATCACTTCCGGCTCAGGCCCGATGATGATCGGTTCTCCCACGCGATGAAAACGTTCTTGCAACGTTTTATCCGCGAGCACCTGACGATGAATGGCGACGGAATCGAGGAGGCCGCGAAAGCTGGCACCTGCCGAACCGTTCATCGACGAACCGATCCACACGTCATCGTTGTCGTTAACCGGAGCCGCTTGGGTGGGGCCTCCCATATCCCAAAAACCAGGGAATTTTTGCCCGTCGAGCCAAGCCCCGATGCTGGTAGGATCTCCGAACCGGTAGGTCACAGCGATATGATGCCAACCGCTACGAGGACGAAAGCCAGCATGCGTTGTAAAACGATGCCACGGATCGCGAGAGCCAGCACCGGGCGGTGTGGCGAACAGGAAATTGACTCGAGCGGTGCCATCGATGCCACGAATTCGCAGCGCCCAATTTTGATTATTCGCCGAAAAGCCACCTTTCCCCGTTCTGCCTTTGCCAATGATATAGGCCGTTTCTCCTTCGCGCAATTCTTTGACGTTCACCCAGGCTTCTAACGTGATTTCATCGCCGTTGGTGAAATCGTAAACGCTTCCCTCGCCGGGGTCGGCCACGATGTAGCGTGCTCCGTTGCCAGCGAAGCTGACCGCTGGGTTATCGCTCGGAAAGTCCGGAAAGCTGGGAGGACGAGGGCCTTCCGCATTTGGGTGGACGCCCCCTACCGAACGAAGTGACGCAGCCGTTTGGGGGCCGATTTTCCAACTGGCGAGGGACTGATCGGCGGTCCCGGCGGTTGCAACGCTAGGTAGCAAAATCGCCAAGCCCAGAAGTAACGCGACTGTCATTCGGCGTAGGGGTGTCATGGGAAAAACTTTCCAATCTCAAACAAAGTTCAGGCGGGAATCGATCGAAGAAGAGGCGAGGCGGGCAAGGGGAGCAAACTTCTAACAGCTTGCTAGTCATTCAGTTCGAAGGTGAACTTGTTGACGTCTCCGGCTTTGACTTCAGCGGTCAGTTCGCTGGTCGAAAAGCTGGTGTACTTCTTGGGGATCATCGACTTGGAAACCGTCATCTCGGTATTGGGATCGGCTTCTTTCTCTTTGCCAGCATCTCGTTCGGTAGCAATAATCGAAACCTGATTGAGGCCGATAATTGCCCCGTCGCCATCGCCATAGGTCGAAAGCGTGAACGTGCCGTCCTCTTGGATCTTGCCCGTCGAAGGGGAACCTGCTTCTGGGCGGAAGCTCACATTGCCAAATGTCAGCGGCTTACCTTTGTAGGTCACGGTTCCTTTGACCGGGGCCGTTTCAAGCTGGCTCGGTCCCGAGCATCCTGCCGTGAGGATAGCCATGCCAATACAAATCAAACCGTAGTAGTACAGGCGCATATATTTCTCCGAATTCGTCGTGTGGCCTGCCGCAAACAACCGTGCGACACGACCAACGACAAAATTTAAGTTGGGGTAAAGTGGGAAAAGAAAGTTTGACTATGGGATCGATAGAGGTTCACCGCCACTGACGGTGGCAATGGCGCGGTAGGTATCAAAGTTGATCGTCTCAGGCAGGAAATGAACGCTTCCATCCACGGCGGCAAAGTTCGCTCCGCCAGGGTGGAAGCTGCCAAACGGCAAGTGATTGAAAGCAAGCCCATCACTCGCCCGATCGCGACGCGAGTTGATGGTGTCTTCGTAGATGATTTTCAAGTTATAAAGCGCGCCTTTAGCGACATTGGTCGTGCCAACGATCCAGCAGCGCACGTTCCCCGGGTAGCCGCTGTTACTGCCGCTCCGATCGCGGTGAATGAAGTCGCCAATCATGATCGTGTTACTCAAGCCATCGGTGATGTCCGCAATCGAGCGTTCCCCGTTGATGCGGAAGGCCCCGTTCGAGGTGATCATGCCGTGGCCTGCGTTGCCCGGTAGGCTTTGATCTCGGGTGGTGTCGTTGAAATAAACACCGGCAATTCCTTGGTAAGGAAAGATCGCGCCGTCGGAATAGAGTGCGCTGGAAGTGTTCACCTGTTGCCCGGCAAAACTTGGGCAGAAGTAGCCACTGATGGCCGCTTTACGGATGTTCTCGTGTGAGGTGTCTAAGGGACCGACTGAGAAGTTGTACGCATCGTACAGGGCGTTTTGTTCGATGAAGGGAAGGATTGCTACCGCCCAGCCGTGCGAATCCCATTGCCCCGATTTCAGCTTGTAGTAGGTTCCAGGAGGAAGTTTGCCTTGGTTGGTATCCATATAGTTGTGACAAGCCAACCCCATTTGCTTGAGGTTGTTAGAACACTGCATGCGCCGCGCGGCTTCGCGGGCCTGTTGCACTGCTGGCAGCAGCAAGGCAATGAGAACGCCGATAATAGCGATCACGACTAACAGTTCTACCAGGGTAAAACCGAGACGAGAGGAGGGAGACAACTTGTGATGCATGGTGAGGAGCCTCAGCAGGAATAGAAAGGAAAGTAAGATTACGTGAAGAAAGGAAAGCCAACTTCGGCAGCTGATGAAAGGTAAGTCGCCAGCCAACAAGCCGTTGGCAATGATCTTGGGAGGAGAACAAAATGAATTAGGGAGCCGTAGGGGGATCGTCGGATAGAACGTCGGGGAAGCCAGCGATAAAGGTGGGATCAACGATGTGGTCGTCGTCGAGGGCATCTTGGAAGAACAAACCGTCTACCAGTGCACCTTCTGGATAACCTAAATCAGATAGATCAATCCCCACGGCGATAGCGCGAAACTTCGTCGAATCGGCGATGGGGGTATGATGAAAGGTTTGCAATTGATCTAGCGACCGAGGAAGCTCTTCAAAGCGGTAAATATACAACTGTTGAACTTCCAACGATTCGGGGGATTCGAGTGTGAGGTCATACGAGGTGATGGTATGGGAATGAAGTCCTGGCTCAAACTTCAAAGGGCTAATATGGAATGCGTCACCTTGTAGTGGATTGGAAAACGTTTGCAACTCGCAGAACACCACATCCGCCCCTGGTCCATTACGCACCGGACGCGCGAACTGGACTGCCATGCCTGGCGTGCCGAACTCACCGGTACTTTCGTCGATAGTTAGATCGGGATTCGAGGTCAACGGCTGACGGCTGCCGCCAATGTTGATGACGCCAGTGCGAATGCTTTGGTCACGGGCAAAATCGGCGTAGTGCTGGGGAAGCTTTCTCTCGCCAATTAAATAGCCGTGACTCGTCTGCGCGTGAAACCAAGTCACGTGCGAGGGAATCAGGTCTTCCACCGGGAATTGATAGGTCTTGCCGCCACGCTGAACCGTGATGCTTTGCAGATTCTCGGCACTGCCGGAATGGTTCGTGCTTGCTTCGTAAGAGATGATTCGATCAGGCAAGTGGGACTGGTAGTGATTGGGATTGAACGACAACGGTTTGGGCGAGGAAGGATCGGGAAAGGAAAATCTCCAGGCGTCGGCAGGCTTTAACCGCAATTGAAAATCTTGCTCGGCATCGTTGTTCGACTCTCGTTTCCGATAGACATCCGCAGCACCTTCTACAACTTGAACATCGGTGACATTCGATTCAAGCACATCGACCGAGAAACGGGTGCCACGGTCGACAATATTTACGTCAGGCGTATCGACCTGAAAGCCTTCTGCGCCATCCGGAGCATGGACACTACAGCGTCCGACATCGATTGCCATTCGTTCGCCGGTAAGCACGCGAAACACGGCTGGCCCTTCGATAATGGCCTTCGCCCCGCGCGGAAACTTTAGCTCGACTTGCCCTTCGATCAGTATGTAATCGCGTTTGGGGATTGGCGTAGCGTCAATCGCTGGCGGAAGTTCTCCAAAAAACTTGGCCCGAGCCATGCTAGAGAAACGAACGCCTGAGGTCGGAGAAATCGGGGCTTGCGGGGCACGTGGTTGCTGGTTGAAGGCAACCGGCTTGTCTCGGTGTGAAACGAACATCCCTGTTAAGAGCGTCAGCGGCAACAGCAGCGCAATTGCCAAGCCTGTCTGCCAGTTCGTTATCTTTGGCGGGCCTTTGGCGGAAGCGGAAGATGCCGTGGCTGGTTCCGCCAGTTCGCTCTCGGCAAGATTGCCTAGATGAAAAGCCACGTCGGGAAGGTCTTCGTGAACTTGCAGGTATTCAAGATACAAACGTCGAGCTGCCGGATCGCTAGTCAAGTGTTGATCGAGCAAGGTGAATTGATCGTCCGTAATCGAACCATCGATCAGGGCAGCAATCAGGTCTCCTAGCTCACGTTCACGGGGCAATGGTTGTTTGCCGCTCATACGTTGCCCTCCGAGGAACTGGCCTTACGAACGCACGAGGCCAGCACGTAGCGAATCCTGGCCAGATTGCGATACAAGCGGGCGACCGGTTCTTCGATTCGCTTCGCCAGGTTCTCGACCGTTTCTTCACTGAAGTAACGCAGTTCGACGAGGCGGCGATCCTGTTCGTTCAATTTGCCCATACACGTGGCTAAGGCCTGTTTGTTTTCTTCGATCTGGCGAGTGTTCTGTTGATATTCGACGGCGATCGCCTCAACCACTTCATCCGAAAAGTGACGCTGTTGCGTCTTCGAGCGTTTGCGGTGCTGCAAGACTTCGTACAACGCAAAGCGACACGCCCAATTGAAAAAAGGATGCGCCGAATCGTACTGATCGAATTTCCGCATTAGCGCAATCGCCGTCTCTTGCATGACATCGTCAACATCGGCCGAGACCGCCATCAACGACGATACATACCGCCTCAGCCGCGATTCTTCCTTGGCATAGAGGCGGATAAATTCTTCGTTTTGTTGCGTGATCTTCACCGAGTTGTGTTTTCCTTTTCATATCGAATCATCCTTATCTCTGCAGATTCTCGCTAGAAAATAATAAAAACGCAAAAATGGATACACCCCCGCCGTTGCTATGGTTCCACATGACGTTAAGGGATGGTTGTTTAGTATTAAAGACGAGCTCCTCATAAGCGAAATAGGAAGGCACCTTCTTATCCCATGGCTCGGGCTGTCAACGCATCCCAAGCCAGGCACCAGAAAGCTTGGCCAGATGCATTGCCTTGCGCTTTGAAGGTCACGCTACAAACGTAATTGCTTGCCCATAACTGCTGAGTTGGATTCCATTTATTCGGAACACGCCGTCATGCTACGAACTGGGCAAGCGGTAGCGATTGCGCTGCCAACTGGATAACGGCTTCTGCAAATTTCTTGAATCTAGTCAACGTGTCTGATATGTTCTCGATTAACATCCCCCAGCAGTCTGTTGATTTTCTCAGATCGGCTACGTAATTGAGATTGGGGCGATTGCTGCGTGGTCACGCCGTGCGCTCGACGCAATCTCAATCACTCGCGAACGAAGCAGAAATTCCACAGGCTGCTAAATGCTTGGCCCAGAGGAATTGAAGAGATGGGTGGCTATCGGATTGGTGCTTGCAGTGTGCTAATGATCGCTTGGTCAGCCGTTTCGTTCGGGCAAGAGCGAGGGGAGTCGGACAAGGCGAAACAGTATTTAGAGGCCGCTGCGCAGACATACACTCTGCGGTCGACCAGTGAGAGTCGTCAGTTTAAGCTGTCGGAAAATGCAATTCTCAGTTATACCAATCCCACACGTGAGTCAGGCAGTATCCATGGCGCGAGTTGGCTATGGTTAGATGGCGAAAAGCCTGTGGCCGCTTGCTCGTACTCGATTCGTCGTCCTTATAACAACGTGATGCTAGAGTTTTCCCTCCTGGATGCGCAACCATCCGTAGGAGTGCATGAGGAAAACGAGATCTGGCGGCCAGATGTGAACGGGCTAAGCTCTTTGGATTTCACCGATGTGCCGGCCCCGCGTCCGCGTGAACAGCAACGCTTATCGCAGATGCGTTTGTTAGCCAGAGAATTTCAAGTGGTTTGCAAGCGGAAGGGAGAGCCAACGGTACTACGTCTGCTCTCCCAGCCACTCTATCGCTACAAAGTTCCCACCGAGGGCGTGGTAGATGGAGCCTTGTTCGCTTTCGTGATTAGTAACGACCCTGAATTGCTTCTTAAGATCGAAGCCGTCTCGGAAGCAGATGGAACACCAGGGAAGTGGCGCTACTCGTTTGCACGCATGACTTCCCTGGAAATGGAAGTCCGGAGGAAGGATCAGGTCGTCTGGGGCGTGGAAGACTTCTACGAGAACGGCAGGTCGAATGCCAAAGAGTACTTCGAAGCCAAACACGGTAAATACATCGAGTGATACCAAGCACTTGATGGGTGATTATGGGATCGCTGGCTTCTTCTCTAGCACGATAAAAAAAGCTGGCATGCTACCGTAATTGGCATGCCAGCTTCTCGCTTGACGGTTGAAATGTCGCTACGTTCTTCAAGTCCCTTCAAACGACTTGTCACTCTTCTTTACGTCGAAGTCCATGGTGGAGTTCTTTTCATCGGTGAACTTCACCTTGGTATTCCAGCCAATAAATAGTGGGCTACCTTCCGGATTGTCTTCTGTGGCAACGCCGTCGTAGGCACTGATGGTAACAACCTGGTCACCACCGGTTGTTGCCCGCCCATTTTGTTTTGTGTTGAATTTGCCGTCAACGATTTCGGCATAGCCTTGCGGGCCAGAGTTGCCTAGCGTGCCATCCGGATCAAACGTAATTCCACCTCGCGGGATGGGCTTGCCCGCGAGTGTGGCCGTTCCTTGCACGTGGAAGCTACGCGGGTCGTCGCCAGACTGACTGCAGCCGACCAGGGCAACGACGATCAGCAAGAGCAGCGACAGCGAGGTACGGTTTTTCATGGGAGCCGCACGAAGCATTTCTGCGATCTGCCAGTTGAGAGTTTGCATGGGAGAATTAAATTCTTGAGAAGGAAAAAGTGAGTCGGCGACGAACGAAATATTGGTCCCTGCCGGTCAGGGATGGTGTCGTTATTCCTCAGAAACGACTTCGCCGTAGGCACGCGAAGAGAGAGCCCGATAGATTCCCATATCGATTGTTTCAGGCACGAAGCGAGAACTGCCGTCGCATAGTTGAAATTGGGCGCCGCCAGGATGATGACTGTTGAACGGCATGTAGGCAAAGGTGGAGCCAAGCGTGTTGATACCGTGCTTGACATACTTGGCAGAAGCATCCGTTTCCCCACGAACCCAACTCGACCCATCGAACTTCTGATCGCCCGTTCCCAGGAGACCGGTAATCTCTCCTACTTGCAGTGTGTTGGACGTACCATCGGTGATATCGCGGAACTTGATCGAATTGCGGTTAAGGAAAGCACCGAGCTGCGTGCCACCAACACTCGGGTATTCGTTTCCTGCTGCCTGGCCCAGGATTTGGCCGGTACGCGGTCCTTGGTTGCCATAGTAGTGAGAAACGTAACCTTTGCGACCATCCGAAAGGGTACTCGAACCGTGCACGACTTGCTCAATGGTACCGCTTGGGCAAAGGAAGCCAGAAATACGATTCAAGCCGTGAATCAGCTTGTTCGGGCCTTCTTTGTTGGTGCCAGCGTTCCACGATCCGCTGTTGAAATTGAATTGATCGTGCAGTGCCCCTTGTTCGATGAATGGCAAAATCAGCACGTTCCACGAGAGTGTATTACTCTGCACACTGGCGGGCGGAAACGTTTTGAACGTGTCGTGATAGTTGTGCAGCGCCAATCCAATTTGTTTGAGGTTGTTGCTACAAGTCATGCGACGTGCGGCCTCGCGTGCTTGCTGCACTGCCGGCAGCAAAAGAGCGATTAAAACGCCAATGATGGCGATGACGACAAGAAGCTCAACCAGCGTAAAGCCTTGCTTTTTTGACATGGTAACCAAGGTTCCCGAAGAGAAGCGTTTAATGAAACGCCGAAGGAGAAATGTTTGTCAGGAGAAAAAAACGTAAAACAAATGACAAATTCATTTCTCGATTTGCTTATTCTTTCTTAATGAATGAGGAAGAACAATGTACATTTTCGGGAAAAGCATGGTTGATTTCGCTACCCATCAGGTTGCTGCCAAAAGGGTCTGAGGTTATCGGTTGCAGAGATCAGAGGAGAATGAGAGCGCAGCGTCCTCCTGTTCTGGCTGTTTAAGGTTGCCCTCCGCTCCCATGCTGGGCGCGGTACTGATTCGGGGAAATTCCTAGTTGGCGTCGGAAGATACGACATAGGTTGTGCGATGTCAGAAAGCCTGATTGCTCGGCGACCTGGGCGATTTTCAGTTTTGTCTCGGCCAGCATCCGACACGCGTCCGTCATTCTCAGCTTGCGCAATTCCTCCATCGGCGACCGTGGATAATGTTCGCGGAAGGCTTTCTCGAGGCCACTTCGCGACATGCCAACATGCTTCACAACGTCGCTCATATCGATCGGATCGTGAGAGAAGTCGCGCATAAATCGCAGCGCTGCCGCGACGCCAGGGTGATCGACGGCCAGGCTGTCGGTGCTCCGTCGGTCGACAATTCCACCCGGCGGAACGTAAAGCGGGGAAGTAGGAACAGGTTCGCCGTTCATAATGCGATCCAACAGGGCAGCGCCTTCATAGCCCACGCGTTCCCAGTTGGTTTCGACGCTTGAAAGGGGCACTCGTAGGCAATCGCAAATCGTTTCCGTGTTATCGACTCCTAGCACGGCGATCTGCTCTGGGATCGCAAGGTTCGAGGCCGCACAAGCTTCGATGACTTCAACCGCTTCGATATCGCGAACAACAAAAGCAGCCAAGGGACGCGGCAATTGCGAAAGCCGCCGCACCAGCCAAAGATGTCGCTGCTGTCGGGTATCCTCTTGTTGGTGGCGTTCGCGCTGCCAAGACAAAATCTCGCAATCGAAGCCAGCGCTGCGGAGTTCGGCCTGAAAAGTTTGCAGACGGGCCCGGCTGACTCCCATCTCCCAGCGATGCACGAAGGCGAAGTTGCGATGGCCTCGATCCAAAAAATGCCGAGCTGCCAGTCGCCCGATCTGAGCGTTGTCGACCGTTACCCGAGGCAAGTCGATATCGGGGCGACTTTCTGAAAGATCGACGATGGGCGCATCGAGCCGCCACAAACGACGCCATAACTGAGCGCGGCCGCCAAGCAACGTTATCACGCCGTCGCCTTGCCAATGCTTGGGGACCAAGTCGTCGAGATCCGCAGTGAGATGCCAATGCCGCTCGCTGGCGAACTTCGCAACCCCACGATGGATCTCTGGATAGTACCAGCTGAGGGAAAGGAGAACGCTGCGGGCCTTCTCCGCCCCTGCGTGATGGCTCGTCATACGACGATTGGCCGATGACTTGATGACCATGTTTAGGTTCATTTCAGCCGAATCCTGAGGCGATGGTAGTCTTCAATAGGAGTAGCGAAACTGCCCATGATTTTGCCTGAATTGCTTATATCGCTACATTTTGTGTTGGTTACCATATTACTTGGCGGGCGCAAGATTGCCCATAATTTAACGATTTATCGCCATCGATCCTCGCCGCGAGTTCCCCCCATCCCACCCAACATGGAATGCCAGAATCGTTTTGCGCGCGGTTTGGGCTTACCAAAAATCGACGATCGAGAGGACACCCAGGATGACCAACACGTTTGTAAAACCCGCGACCGTTTTGGCCCATTTGTGCCTGGCTTTGGTGCTTTGCTGCCAGACCGCTCTGGCGGAAAACAAAGTGGAAGATAGCCAAGCCCTGCCACAAACCGATTTGTTTGTTTCTGGCGAAGGAGGCTACAACAGCTACCGAATTCCTGCGCTTGCAGTCACCAAATCAGGAACGTTGCTGGCTTTTTGCGAAGGACGAAAGAACAGCCTGTCCGACGCCGGCAAAATCGACTTACTGCTGCGGCGTTCGACCGACGGTGGCAAAACGTGGTCGCCAATGCAAGTGATTTGGGACGATGGCAGCAATACGTGCGGTAACCCTTGTGTGGTCGTTGACCAGGAAACGGGAGTCATCTGGCTTTTGTCCACATGGAACTTAGGTAGCGATCATGAAGGCCAAATCATCAATGGAAAAAGCAAGGACACACGCCGCGTGTATGTTCTTTCTTCCGAAGACGATGGCAAAACTTGGTCCTCGGCTCAGGAAATTACCGCTACCACCAAGAAGAAAAATTGGGCTTGGTACGCTACCGGGCCTGGTTGTGGTATTCAGCTCGAACATGGGCCGCACAAAGGGCGTCTGGTAATTCCTTGCGATCATATCGAAGCCGGCACCAAAGGTTACTACTCGCACGTGATCTATTCCGACGACCATGGCAAAACCTGGCAGTTGGGTGGACGGACACCAAAAGGCCAAGTCAACGAGTGTGAAGTGGTTGAGCTTACCGGCGGGAAGATGATGCTTTGCATGCGGAACTACGACCGCTCGATCAAGGCCCGTCAGACCGCGATTTCTGAAGATGGTGGAGCAACCTGGACCGATCAGAAAATCGATCCGGAACTGGTCGAACCACGCTGTCAGGCCAGCATCCGACGTTTGCGTTGGCCAAGTGCCGAGCAGGCTGGCGTGCTCCTCTTTCTGAACCCAGCTCACCCTGATAAACGCGAGGCGATGACGATTTTGGCCAGCGAAGACGACGGCGAAACTTGGCCTCTTGCGATGCCGATTTACGACGGAAGCAGCGCCTATTCGTGCCTCTGTATCTTCGATTCGCCCGCAGGAAATCCGCAGATTGGTTGCTTCTACGAACGGGATAATTATCGCAAGATCACCTTTACCCACTTCGACTGGGAAACCCTGGTAAAGGAAGCCCAGAAATAATGAAGCCACTTTCCGCCGAGCAAATTCGCGGCAACTGGGCGACGTTAATCGTGCCCTGGAAGGAAGACGATTCGCTCGACCTGCCACGGTTGGCGACGGAAATCGATACGCTCATCGCAATGCAGGTTGATGGAATTTACTCGCATGGAACCGCCGGCGAGTTTCATTGCCAGAGCGAAGAAGAGTTTGATCTGGTAAGCGGGTTGCTCGCGGATAAATGCAACGCCGCCAACATGCCGTTTCAAATCGGTGTGAGCCACATGTCGGCTCAAATTTCGTTAGCACGGCTCAAGCGAGCTATTTCGCTTAAGCCGAGTGCGGTCCAGGTGATTGTACCGGACTGGTTTCCACCGACGAATCAAGAGATCGTTACCTTTCTGCAGCGGATGGCGGAAGCGGCCGGAGAGATTGGCATGGTGCTGTACAATCCGCCCCATGCCAAACGAGTTCTCACACCGGTTGAGATTGGCAACTTGGCCGCACAGGTCCCAAGCCTTATCGGGCTGAAGACGGCAGGGGGAGACGCCGCTTGGTACGCGTCGATGCGTGAACATCTCTCGGACTTGAGCGTTTTTGTCCCGGGGCATCTGTTGGCTAGTGGTATCAAGCAAGGAGCCCACGGAGCTTACTCGAACGTGGCCTGCTTGAACCCTGCCGTTGCCCAGCGATGGACCGATCAAATGCAAACCGACTTGCCGGGGGCGTTAGAATTGGAGCAGCGGCTGAGAGCTTTCATGGCCGAGCATATTGCCCCGTTCATTACGCGCGATCACTATTGCAATGCGGCCTGCGATCGTTTGCTTAGTCAAATTGGCGGCTGGGCCTATGTCGGCACGACCATGCGTTGGCCCTATCGCTCGATCCCCACCAGCGAAGCCGAGCGGCTACGTCCGATTGCCAAGGAGATGCTGCCCGAGTTTTTTCAGGCCAATTGGCAGTCAGCTGCCGTCACTTGTTAGACGCCTCGGCTCCGTATTTGTCCCGGTTTTGCCAAGTTGGTACACGCTCGAAAATCAGCCCGGTGCGGCTTAACCCCCGGTCGACGTGTTGCTTGTCTTCTGTGCGAGGGATATCTTAAATCGAATCGACGATTTACTTCCCAGGAGATCAAGCCATGGCCAACTTTCTACGCGTTCCCGATTCCAACGGTCATACCTGTTACGTCAACCTGAGCAGCATCCAAATGTGCCGGCTGGAACCACAAAGCGGCCGCTTGACGATTCACTTGAACCCCAGCGAAGGCAGCTCGCTCCTGCACATCTTGCTCGACGGCGAAGAAGCCAAACGAGCGGTGCGCATTCTGGAAAGCCAGTGCGTGGATGTTGTGTAAGCATCCCGCTTGGTCGAGTTACTAAGCTTCGACAACTCGCTGGCTGAGTTCGCCGGTTGTTTTATGTCGTAGGATCAACTTGGTTGCTCCGCTGGGCATTTTTTCGCGTTTGATGAGTAGGTGCTCGGCATCGTACTCGCGAGAAGTTCCCACGTGCGGAACGTTTTCGCGGCCACGCCACAGCGGCAACTCAACGGCTGTCCACTGCTTGCTTTGCACCGATGCATAAGCGGCGTCGATGATGGCGTTCACAACGTAACCATCGTAAAAATCTTCCATCGGCTGGCCGCCGCTTTCTAGTTGCGAAAGGACATCGGCGAACATTTCGACATACCCCAACGCGGCCGCTTCGTCCCCCACGGGGAACAGCCAGCCGGTCTCGCTTTCCGCTTTCTCGGCGACGTAGCCCGCTTGGCCTGCTGCCGAGAACATTTCCATCCCGGTCCGCAGCCAATGATTGAGCCAGATGGTTCCTTCCGTACCGGCGACTTCGTCCCGCAGATCCATGCCGCCGCGAAAAGCCCAGCTAACCTCAAACTGGCCGATCGCTCCGTTCTCGTAGCGAACCATCCCCACGGCGTGATCTTCGACGTCGACCGGGTGAACCTGGGTATCGGCCCAACAGATTACCTCGACCGGGCGAATATCTTTGCCGATGAAGTTACGGGCGATCTCGATGCAATGGCAACCCATATCAATGATCGCGCCGCCGCCAGAGAGTTCCTTATTCCAGAACCAATCGCTGTGCGGGCCAGGGTGTGTTTCACGTGAACGAACCCATAGCACATCCCCAATCGCGCCGGCTTGGATCGATTGAAGTGCTTTCAAAGTTTTCGGGGTGTAGACCAAATCTTCCAGGTAACCATGAAAGACGCCAGCCTTTTCTACCGCTTCCAACATCCGCAGCGACTCGGCCGCGTTCGTTCCGAGTGGCTTGGTGCACAAAACGGCTTTGCCAGCTGTCGCCGCCGCGACCACGGCTTGCTCGTGCAAATGATTCGGCAAACCGATAATCACCGCATCGATTTCCGGATCGCTAATCGCAGCGTGCAGGTCGGTGGTATGCCGTGGAATTTGAAACTCGTGAGCAAACGCTTTCGCGCTGTCTGCATTGCGTGAATAAACCAACGCCACACGATCACGCGAGCGTTTGCCTTGAAGCGACTCGGTATAGAAGCGACCGATTAATCCGGTCCCTAGCAAAGCAATCCGCGTCATCCGTTGCCTCGTTGACGTTTCTTAAACTATAAAGCCGCCTGACG
The DNA here is from genome assembly GCF_003335505.1 of Bremerella cremea. Taxonomy (NCBI): domain Bacteria; kingdom Pseudomonadati; phylum Planctomycetota; class Planctomycetia; order Pirellulales; family Pirellulaceae; genus Bremerella; species Bremerella cremea. The sequence goes on along the minus strand of NZ_QPEX01000045.1, from coordinate 656,896 downwards.
TTCGATCATTTCGGTCACACGCTCGTCGGGCCAGATCTCTAGCGGCGAGTAATTCGGATGCCGGCCACCGGTGACGATTGGATCATTGTGACGCGTATTGTAACAGCAGATCAATGACCAGCGCGAAAGTTCCGACGTATTCTGATCGGAACGATGCAGAAGATTGCTATGAAAGAAAACGGCGTCGCCTGGGTCCATTTCGCAGTAAACCAGGGCATGTCGCGAACACGCTGCGGCGACGCGTTCAGGGTCTGCGCCTGTTTGCTGGCCAACCTTCACGTGCTCGATACGCCCCAGCTTGTGCGAGCCACTTAATACTTGCAGGCAGCCGTTGGCTTGGGTGGCCTTATCGACGGCTAGCATGCAACTGCCCATGTCAGGGTATAAACATCCGTTGTAATACCAATACCCATAATCTTGGTGCCACTCCCACGCGCCGCCAGTGAGGGGCTGCTTGAGGGTCATCTTATGATGGTAGTGATAGACTTCGTCCCCCAGCAAGGCAGCCATCGTCCCGGCAATACGCTGGCTCCGCACCACTGCCGTGTAAAGCGAGTCTTCGGCTAAATCGTTCCGCACCGCCAAACGAGTCTCGCCACCTTGCCCATCGTTGCGGACGTACGATTCGCCTAGCATCGACTCGTCTCCCTTGGCGTAGGCGATCAAGCGATTCATCTCCGCTTCCCGAAAGATCTGCCGAACGATCAGGTAACCTTGCTCCTGAAACTGAGCGATCTGTTGAGGGCTTACCGTAAAACCGGGCATGCTACGAAATCCTTCAAAAAGGGAAATGGCCTGCGTGAATTGAGACGTCAAAAACGCTTGCTCAGGCACTCATTATCCCCCAGCGACGCAAATGTGGAATTCACTTTGCGGTTCAATAGTTGTACAATCCTGCTATGCCAACCAATCCTTCCACCAAACGAAAACGTTATTTGGCCGCTGGTCACTTCCATGAGGGACCTGGCTATCGTGTCGAACGGCCTGCGGGTTGTCACGATTGGCTTTTGATCTATACCGTTTCTGGTAAAGGACTTTTTAGCGACACGCAGGGCAGCTTTCTGGCCGCTGCCCACGATGTTATTTTGATTCCGCCACACGTACCGCACCATTACGAAGTTGCCCCAGAGGCAAACCATTGGGAGCTACTATGGGCACACTTCCTGCCAATCTCGCAGTGGCGTACCTGGCTCAAATGGCCAACCCTAACGCCCGGCTGGGGGCATGTACGTTTAGAAAACGATGCCGTCTGCAAGCAATTGATTGGCCGTATGGAAGAGGTCGTCCAATTCACGGCCGGTTATCGACCGCACCGCGAACCGCTGGCCCTGAATGCTTTAGAAGCGGTGCTGATCGGTTGTCACGAACAAGTCGTGCACGAACGGGGAGAAGGAATCGACCCACGAATTGGCGATGTGCTTGATCATATCTGTCGCCATCTAGAACAACCGCTCCGTATCGAAGACTTGGCTCGGCAATGTCATCTTTCACCTTCTCGCTTTGCCCACTTGTTCCGGCAACAGATGGAAATGACTCCGGTTCAGTTCATCGAGCAACAGCGGATCGAACGAGCCTGTGAAATGCTGGAGCATACGGGCTATCCGATCACGGCTATTGCCCAGCAGGTTGGTTTCGAGAACGCATTTTATTTTTCGCGTAGGTTCAAACGGGCCAAGGGGATAAGCCCACGTGCTTATCGTCGGCAAGCAGTGTAGTGGCTGCCCGCTTCAGGAAAAAAATTCCCAAAACCATTTCTCGCACGGCTTCGTCCTACAGGTAGCGGCCTTCTCGTTTTTGCAGCTTTGCCTAACCACTACCATGCCTACATTTCAATTTTGGATGATCCTAGCGTTTGCTTTTTTGCTAGGTACATCGTTGGGTTGTCAGGGAAACAGCCAACCTTCCTGCCATGTGCCGGCCGAACAGCTTTTGCTGCGGGCTTCAGGAGCTTGCTTAGCAACGATCGTTAAATTGGAAGAACACGATGACCGGCCATTCGATGGCGAACATTGGTTGGAAGCTTGGCTAGAAGTGGAACAAGGCACCGGCGAAATTCCACAATCGTTGTACTTGATGATCGAGCTTGGTGGTAAAAGGCCTGCCGAGCTGCGCCAGCAACAAGAGGAGAACCTGCAGACGATGGTTTTGCGGCACGATTCCTTAAAGGTTGGCGAACGACATTGGTTCGTGTTTTCTTCGGTTGAAGATCTTGCCAAGTACCCTTCTGGGATTGTTGGCTGGTGGCGATATGACGACCGCAATGTTCCGAATGAAATTGTCGCGGCGATCGACCACGATAGTTTCGCCGACCATCCGCAATGGGACGAGCAAAGAGACGTTATCTACACGTGGTGGCAGAACGGCGATAAATTGAATGTCCGCGTTCGCGAGGCTGGCTCCACCGCTGCAAGTAGTTTTTTGTTCGGCAAGACATTTCTCGGGCAGGGCCTTTCCTTGACGCTTGCTCACGCCCCCTTTCGCTACGAAATCGAGCCTCTTTCCTCTCCGCAAGCCTGCCACGTGCAAGTAGAAATGATCGAAACCTTGCCGTCTGAGAACGAATTTGATTTACCAGCAGGGAATTATCACTTTCTGAAAGCTTACGATCTGGATACCGGAAAATTGGCGACCATTTCAATCTCTTCCACCGACAACATTCCGCTGAGGCAGGCGTTTCGCCAATACGATCTCGCCCGTGGAGAGCCCACCGTGGCGATTGATTACCAACGGATGGATACCGGCGGAATCGCAGTTGGCAGCGACTCGCCACAATGGTATCGGCGCATCATAAGAAAGTACGAAGCCGGTAAGCTGAAGAGCGAAGAGACCTTCCGCCATCTTCACATCAAAACAGGTCTAGAGCATAGCGATAGCCTTTCTGATTGGGGGCCGGTAAGCCAGTGAAAAAACAAAATTCCCCACTTGGTTTGCGGCAGCCTTCTTTTGAGCTATCGTGAGAGCACCCCATCGCTCCACCCACGTCGCCAACTCTTCGGTAGGAGAAGGTCTCTGCATGGTTCGCCTGATCGTTTGTTTTGTGATTGCTTGTTGTGCTGGTGGAATAGGCCTTTCTGCCGAAGCCGCGCCACCTCATATTGTCTTGATCATGGCCGACGACATGGGGTGGCAAGATCTCCATTGTCAGGGGAACGAGCGATTGCGTACGCCGCATCTCGATCGCTTAGCCGAGCAAGGGGTTCGCTTCACCAATGCCTACGCGGCTGCGCCCGTTTGTTCCCCCACGCGGGGTGCGTTAATCACCGGACTAGCCCCCGCGCGGTTACATATCACACAGCATGGAGCCGACGAACCTTCTTTTTGGCCGAAAAATCGTGTTGTGCAACCGCCCACCACACAACATGAACTTGCCCACGAAACGACCACGCTGGCCGAACGCCTGAAGCAAGCAGGCTATGCCACGGGGTTCTTTGGGAAGTGGCACTTAGGGAGCGATCCGAAGTTCTGGCCAACGGAACATGGGTTCGATGTCAATCTGGGGGGCTGCGGCTACGGAGGACCACCTACCTACTTCGATCCTTACCGCATCCCTTCGCTGCCGCCACGAAAGCCAGGCGAATATCTGACCGACCGCTTAGCGGACGAGGCGATTGATTTCTTACGGCGCGAGAAAGACAAGCCGATGCTGGTTTGCCTGTGGACTTACAACCCGCACTATCCGTTTGAAGCCCCGCCAGAGTTGACGGCTCATTACGAAGGGCAGGTTGGCCCCGGCTTAAAGAACCCGATTTATGGGGGCCAAATCGAAGCAACCGATCGTGCCATCGGACGCGTGCTGAAAGAACTAGACAACCTGAAGATTGCTGACCAGACGCTCGTCCTTTTCACCAGCGACAACGGCGGCTGGTCTGGGGCAACCGATAATCGTCCTCTGAAAGAAGGCAAAGGATATCTTTACGAAGGAGGTCTCCGCGTTCCGTTAATCCTCCGCTGGCCAGGCGTAACTCAGGCCGCCACCGTGAACCACACACCGGTGATTAGCATGGATTTGACGGCTACCATTCTCGACGCTGCTGGCAGTGAACTTGGCCAGGAGGAAACGCTCGACGGAGAGAGTTTGCGTCCTTTATTCACCGGCGACAAATTAAACCGAGAAGCCCTTTACTTCCACTATCCCCACTTCGCCTTTCACCAAGCCAACCGACCAGGCTCGGCCATTCGTCGCGATCAATACAAGCTGATCTGGAACTACGACGACGACTCGTGCGAACTGTACGATTTAAGCAGCGACCTCTCTGAGCAAAATGACTTGGCTCAAATCAAACCACAAGTCGCCGACGATTTGAAGCGTTTACTGGCCACCTGGCTGCACGAGGTCGAGGCCGGTATTCCGACGAAACTGCCATAGTTTACCATCGGAACTACCGGCCTCTTGGTCGACCAGCGAGCAGATCGGTCAGGCAACTAGCGTTGCGGAGCCGCCGTCGGCGGCTTGTCGCTCGACCCCTCAGCCCGCGCCGGTTTGCCGGGGGCAAATCGGTTGCAGCCGCCGTTTCCGGTAATGCGGATTTGGAACGGTTGTAGTTTATTGTCGATACAATACCCGACGGTTTGGTCGGCAATGGTCGCATCAGGCTCGATTTGCCACCACTTACAATCTTTACAAAGGCCCCACGAATCGCTCATTGCTCGTCTCCTCTTGGGTTACCTAGAATTTGGTTGCCTAAAAGTCAGCAAGGAAAGGAATCGAGAAGTGCATTTCCTGTGCCGATTAGCTGCTGTTCAGCCATTTTCTCGCCATTGAAGAAGGGCTGGTTCTCTAACCGCCAGAAAATTTCTTCCCTTGTTTGGACAACACGTTGCGTAGGCCAGCGAAATAAAAACGCTTGCCAAGTGAACACAATCTCGGGATAACCAATCCCGATCATTACTTCACGACTTTGCAGGTTCGCTTGAGTTCGACAACGGCCTGCCAGCAAAACGACATTTGCATTCCAGCTCTTAATTCCATGTCCGACACGTTCCAACAACTGGCCGGCGAACTCGATGCTTATACCGAGTCTGTCTTACCTCCGCTTCAGCGCACGAAGCCGGCGACTGGTCACGATATAAAGCGTTCGGTCTGGGACTTGATGTTGCAAATCGACACGATGATGCTTTCGGTCGTTGGTCGCTTACGGACGTTAGATGCCTCGCTGGAAAACGAGCAACGCAAGCTCACGCCCAGTGCCAAAGCTCGCATGCCTCAAGCTCCGCGAGTCGAACTAGGGGACATCAATCTACGGGTTTCTTACCCCCTGCGGCGACGTCGCCCGACGTGGCAAGCGATGGGCCGCCGACTTTCGCGCGTGATCGAGAAGGTCAAGCAGAAAGAAAAGCGTGCTCGTCAACAATGGGAAAAGAAGCAGCGTTACCTAAAGCAGCGCCTAGCCGACGATCATCAGAAATGGTGGCGAATCCCTCGGCCAACTGCTCGGTCCCGCCCTCGTTCTCAAGGCAATTCTAAGCGTTACGTGCCGCCAGCGAGTACCGACCTGGGCATCGGTCCCGCGGTCAACCTTGGTGTGGGCAAACAAGTAACGCCCATCGCCAAGCCTGTTTCTAGTACCGCAGAACACTTACCCGTTGCCTTCGAACCGGCACGAAACGAGCAGCCGATTGCCGCAAACAAAAGGCATCGCCAGCCGCGACCGTGTTGTCGGCTGGCGCGTGCCAAATGTTGTCAGCGGCGTTTGACTTGCTCGGCTGGTGCCCCGCGACACGGCCAGCGAGGGCTTTGTTGGTCAGTGGCAGCCAGTATGTTTTCTGGCAACCCCATGGTTTTACGGCTGCTGGGCACGCGATGTTCAGCCAAGCGGAAACCGAACGCTCGTCTTTGGGGTACACAAATTTCGGCTTGGCGAAAGGGCAGCAAAAGTCATCCGGCCAGGGCCCCAGGCACCTTTTTCTGGAATCGAGGGCCTCCTACGATGTATCCTAAGAAACGCTAGCTTGCTATTCGACATCAAGTGCGGAACAACCAAAATTTGTGGAGGCGTCGGCATGACGATTTCGTCCCGTACCCCAGAAGGCCAGCCAGGCTGTTGCCCGGTTTGTCAGGCCAGGGTGGTGATTGAACCGTCAGTCCTGACCGGCGATGCACCATGTCCTGCTTGCGGGCACTTGTTGTGGTTCGTTCAGACGGCAGAGCAAACGCATTGCTTCGAGGCAGAAAGTTCTACTGCAAAGCGACAACGTGTCTTCGACTTGATCGCTCAGCAGCTTGGTGTCGTGCCAGAACGCTTGATCAATTCGCCTGAAATGCTGCGCGATATTGAGGCCGATTCGCTCGATATGGTCGAACTGAGCATGGAACTCGAAGAGGAACTCGCCGGGAATTGGACCGACGAGCCCGATGGCGTGTGAGTACGCGTTAGTTGCTCTTTTCACCTGACAACGGTGTTTTGCGGAGCGGCTTGCCTGCCAAGACGCCGGTTAAATGCCCTTCATTAATGGCAACTTCGCCGTTGACGAAGACATAGCGAATGCCTTCCGAATATTGATGCGGCTTGATGAACGTTGCCGTGTCGATAAACGATTCGGGATCCCACACGGCAATGTCGGCAGCGAGACCAGGGCGCAGATAACCGCGATCGGTCATGCCCAGAATATCGGCTGGCAAGCCGGTGCTGCTGCGGACGGCGTGGTTCAGCGGAACAACGTTCTCGCGGATCGAGTAAAGCCCGATCTTGCGCGAGAACGTGCCGTAACTGCGCGGATGGGGAACCGATGCACCAGGGATCTTGGCGCCTCCATCCGATGCGGTGGCAACCCAAGGGAACGTCATCACGTAACGGACGTCGTCTTCGTTGATGCTGTGGTTCACAATTTGTGCCCCGCCAGCGGTTTCGATTTCGAGGACCAGGTCAAACGTGCTGATTCCTTTTTCCTGAGCGATTTCATCCAAGCGACGGCCAGCCCACTGCGGGTTGGCCGAGTAGTTGGCGATTTGAATGCGGTGACCATTGTCGGTGATCTTCAGCTTGTACTGCATCGCCTCGCGAGCGCGGGCACCTTCGTCGGTGTCGGCTTGAATGCGTTTGAGCATCTCGGCCCGTCCGCCAGAACGAGCCCAGCTCGGAATGACCGTGGCACCGAGCGAAGTGCTAGACGCGGTGTAAGGATATTGATCAGCAGTAACAAGGGCACCTTTTTTCTGAGCCGCCTTGATGTTCTCGATCGCAATTCGCACCAACCCCCATGAATCTTGGCCGCTCGACTTAAAGTGAGAGATATGAACGGGAATATTTGCCCGGCGTTGAATTTCGAGAATTTCGTCCACGGCTTCCAGCAAGCCAGTTCCTTCGCCTCGCATGTGACTGGCGTAAATGCCACCTCGTTTGCCAATAACGCTGGCCAGTTCGACAAGCTCGTCCGTGTCGGCGAACGAGCCTGGCACGTAAATCAAGCCGGTCGACATCCCCCAAGCTCCTTCCGACATCGCCTTGTCGGCCAGCTCCAGCATCTTTTTCTTTTCTTCAGCGGTCGCGGGCCGATTGTTGTCTCCCATCACGCGCGAACGGAGTGAGCCTTGCGGTAAAAGATGGGCGATGTTCAAACCGATACCGCGCTCGTCGAGCTTGTCGTAATAGGCACCTGCAATGACCGGGCCAGAGCCACAATTGCCGGTGACCAGCGTGGTACAACCTTGCGTAAGGTAGTTCGCCGCCGAACGCGTTGCCGGGCGTTGAATTGGGTTGTCGCTGTGGTTGTGCAAATCAATGAACCCCGGGCTAATCGCCAGACCTTGGCAGTCGATGTCCCAAACAATTTCCCCTAGGGGAAATTCACCGACAGCGACGATCTTGTCCTCTTTAATCGCCACGTTGCCCAGCTTCGGCTCGCTTGCGTCGCCTATAAAAAGCAGGCCGCCACGCAGCAGCACATCGGCATCGACCGGACGAGACGCGGCAATCGCTTTCCGCAAGGCAGCGACGTTATCTCGCAGTTGCGCAAACGTGGTAGTCCCTTGCTGGGGCTGGGCCGGGGCTGAACCCATGATGGCATAAACCAACGTCTCGCCGTTGTCTTCGTCCCAGCCAGACAGAACTCGCGTCACTGGGGTACTGCTCAGCGAGCCTGATTTGCCGTAGCTGGTAACGCCAGGCGTTGCGCTTTCCAGCTTGAGGATCTCTTGAATTCGCTTAACCGTTTCGTCCTTCAGGCCAGCAACTTTGCCGGTGGACAATTTCGCGAGAACGGCTGCGAGCGATTGGGGCGTGGCAATATTGTCGCCGTTGGCCGTACGATTGGCCAGTTGATAGCGGTTGACGACGATCCCTTGGAACGCAGGATCACGCGCATGAATCAATTCGGTGGTCGATTTTGGTCCGCCCAGTAGCGCCGTCGCGATGTTGGTGGCGCCGTTGTAAACCCGATTCGGAGCCCCAGCGGTATGAATCATCCGATAGCCAATTTCCGCGACCGTGGCATCCCCCAAATACTTGGCGACTTCATCGCGCTGCGGCTGCGAGAAATAGCTGAACGCCGGCTGGTCTGGCTGAATGAGCTCTTTCACCCCTGCGGGAGGATGGTCGAGTTGGTCTTCATATTTGGCGAAAAGTTCCAGCAAGATCGCCACCTTGATCGCGCTGGCGGTTGGCATCTCTTGCGCTGCGTTGTGCTGGAAGAGTGTTTCGCCGTTGGGCCGCCCGATCCAAATCGCGAATTGTGTCCCCGCCGGGCTGGCGGCCAGTTGACGGTCGATTTCCTGCGGAAAATTAGGGTTTAAATCACCAGCCAGGGAAGTTGCGGCGAGCGATAGACAACAGCAAATTGGCAAAGCGAACGAACGTAGCATGGCGTATCAGGACAAATCAGGAAGGAAAAAGTTGGGGAAGACCTACCAACTTAATCAACTTTTCCTGCGGTTGCTGCCCCTGAGCGAAATGAAACCACTTCGCGGGGACGAGGCCGAGCGGCTGCTAGGCGTCCTCGTCGATCGGTAATCCTTTCGCGAACCAGGGATAAATTGCTGGTATCACGAGCGAGGTTAGGAGTGTCGAGGTGATGAGCCCGCCAATCACCACGGTGGCAAGTGGACGCTGCATTTCGGCACCGTCGCTGGTCGAAAGGGCCATCGGTAGAAATCCGAGGCTGGCCACCAGGGCAGTCATCAGCACCGGGCGAAGGCGTGCCAAAGCCGTATCGTGGCTGATTTGATCGAGCGGCATTCCGTTTTTCCGTTGATGCTCGGCGGCACTTACCCACACCAAACCATTCAGCACGGCCACACCAAACAAGGCAATGAACCCCACACCAGCAGAGATGCTGAACGGCATCTCACGAAGCGCCAGGGCAATGATCCCGCCTGAGGCCGCCATCGGCACGGCCAGAAAAATCAGCAACGCCAATCGCACCGAGCCCAAGCTGGTATGCAACAACAACAGAATCACCAACAACACAATCGGTGTAATCAAAGCCAGACGTCGGCTGGCCGATTGCAGGTTCTCGAAGTCACCACCCCACACAATTTCGTAGCCCGCCGGCAGGTCGATTTCCTTGGCGATGGTTGCCTGGGCTTCGTTGACGAACGAGGCGACGTCACGCCCACGCACATTCGCCGAGACAAACGTACGGCGGCGAATCGCTTCGTGCTCGATACTAGGGGGTGTTTCCTCCAGTTTGATTTCCGCAAGCTCCTTTAACGGAATCGGCTGCCCGCCAGCTTCTGCGACAGGAAGTTGTTCCAAGAGAGAAAGGTTTTCACGCCATTGAGTAGGAATCCGCACGAGAATCGGGAACCTGGCCCGGCCATCGAAAATTTGCCCCACCGGCAAGCCGCCGATAGACGAGATCACATCCAACACGCTTTGAGCATCAACCCCGTAGCGGGCCAGCTTGTCGGGGAGGGTCGTGATGTTGATGGTCGACAAGTTGGCCTGGTAGTCGGCTTTGACGTCGACCGCCCCTGGGATTTTCCGTAGAGCTGCTTCGATTTGTTTTCCTTTGGTCGCCAAGATATTCAGGTCGTCACCGTACAGCAGCACTGCCACGTCGGCTTTCACGCCCGCTACCAGTTCGTCGACCCGCATTTCAATCGGCTGGGTGAAGCCGAAGGCAACGCCTGGGACATTGTTGTTGAGGACTTCCGACATTTCATTAATCAGTTCATCCCGCGTCTTCTCTTCCGGCCAGTCGTGCGGTGGTTTCAGCAGCACCCAGACATCGGTTTGATGAACGCCCATCACGTCGTTGGCGATTTCAGGACGCCCTGTCTTGCAGAAGACCGTTTTCACTTCAGGAAACTTGAGCAATGTCTTTTCGATTTGGGTCGACATGGCGATCGAACCTTCCAGGGTCGCACTGGGCAAGCGGACTGCTTCCACAAGCAAGTCCCCTTCATTCAGACGTGGCATGAATTCCGCCCCGAGATTCAGGCCAATCGGAATGCTCAATGCAAACACTGCCAAGGCGATCGCCACCGTCGTCCCCGAATAATGTATCGCTCGTCGTACGATGGGTTCGTAGAAAAACTTGATCCAACGCACCAGGAACACTTCTTTGTCTTCCATCTTCTTCGGCAGCATCAGCGAGGCCATGGCCGGCATGAAGGTGAGCGACAAAACCAGCGAGCCAGCCAAGGCGAACAGCACCGTTAACGCCATCGGACGGAAGAGCTTGCCTTCGGTTCCCTGCAGCATCAAAATCGGCACGAACACAACCGAGATGATCAACTCGCCAAACATGGTCGGCTTACGAACTTCAATGGCCGCATCGCGAATGACCTGGATGTGCGATTTGCCTTCGTTGTTATGCGAGAGGCGGTGCATGCAGTTCTCGATCATGATCACCGAGCTATCCACAATCAGCCCGAAGTCGATTGCTCCCAAACTCATTAAGCTGGCCGTCACGCCGGTGGTGTACATGATGTTGGTGGCAAACAACATCGAAAGGGGAATCGCCAACGCCACCACAATCCCCGCACGGAGGCTACCGAGCATGAACAGCAGCACCACAATCACCAGCAAGCCACCTTCGGTCAGGTTGGTTAGCACCGTTTTCAGCGTGCGGCCAATCAGCGCGGCACGATCGTACGTTACTTCCAGCCACACCCCTTCCGGCAAGGTGGGTTCGATCTCGGCCAGGCGTTCCTTGACGCGCTGCACGACTTCTCGCGAGTTCTCGCCGATCAGCATCATCACCAGCCCGGTCACCGCTTCGCCCCGCCCGTCGCGGGTTACGGCCCCTTGCCGGGTCATGGGCGCGACTTCGACCTCGGCAACATCGCCCACCAGGATCGGCGTGCCGTCCGCTTCCCGCCGCAAGACGATCGCCCGAATGTCGTCTTCGTCTTCCAAAAGGGAAGAGCCACGCACGAAACGTTGCTCGCCGTAGTGAACCACATAGCCGCCGCCAGCGGTGGAGTTGTTGTTTTGCAGGCGAGCAAACAAGGTGTCCAACGTAATCCCGTAGCTGGTCATCCGATCGGGATCGGGACGGACTTCAAATGTTTTGTAGAAACCGCCATGCGAGTTGATTTCCGTCACGCCAGAGACTTCCCGCAGTTTGGGGGCGATCTCCCATTCCAGCATCGTTCGCAAGGCCATCGGCGAATGGTGTTTGCTGCGAACCTCGAACTGCAGAATCTCTCCCAAGGCGGTCGTCAGCGGACCAAGCGTGGGCGTGCCGTAGCCTGGCGGAATATTCGTGGCCGCTTCGCTCAGGCGTTGACCGACCAATTGCCTGGCCCAGTAGACGTCGGTGCCTTCCTTAAACACAATCGTCACCACCGAGATGCCGAACTTCGAGACGCTCCGCAGTTCTTCCACATTGGGCAAACCGCCCATCGTGTTTTCGACCGGGTAAGTCACGTACCGTTCGACTTCAATCGGCGAAAGCGAGCCCGCATCGGTGACCACTTGGACCTGGACGTTGGTCATGTCCGGCACCGCGTCGATCGGCAGTTCGATGGCCGAATAGAAACCTGCTCCGGCCATCAGCAGCGTCAAAATGATGATCAGGCCGCGGTTCTTAAGCGAAAAATCAATCAGGTGGGTCAACATGGCAAACTCACTTGCAGCCGAAGATGGGGCAGGGGAACGATCGAATTTCGCGGGCGATTACTCCGCCTCACCTTCCAAAAGCCATTCCGACTTCAGTAGGAACGCACCTTTCTGGACAACTTTTTCATTGCCTTGCAAACCACTGCGGATCTCGACCCATTCGTCGGAGTGCAGCCCGGTTTCGACTTCGACGCATTGAAATTCGTATTCGCCAATTTGCACGAACACATATTCTCGGTCGTCGTGATGAACGATCGATTCTGCGCTAACCGCCAACGAGCGTTGTGGCTCGCTAATGGGCAGCGTGATGCGGGCGAACATCCCGGGCCGCAACACGCCTTCCGGATTGCTCAGCGAAGCGACGACTGGCACGCTGTTGGTATCGGGGGCGACCTCGCGACCCACATATTGCACATGACCATGAAATGTTTGGTCGACAAGGGCCGGCAGGGTGATCCGGATCTCGGTGCCAGGTTTAATCTTGATGGCCGGCCAATCGTTCTCGCGGATGCTGGCATTAACATACAGCGAGGAAGTATCGGCCAAAGTAAACAGGCTGTCGGCACCGTACACGCGTTCGTTCACAGCAAAGTGCCTGGCTTCGACGGTGCCGTCCATCGTCGCCACGACTTCCAGTTCCGAAATATGATCGCCCGATTTTTCCGCCGCAGCGTTTTGCCCTTCGCCTACCAGGGAGAGAAGCTGATCTCGCGCGATTTCGACTTGTCGCTGGGCATCGGCCAAGTCGGCCGTGGCTTGGCGTTGCGATTGCTTGGCGTCGAAGATGGCCTGATCGAGGAGGGCCTTGAATTCGGCCCGAGCGACCTCGTATTGCGATTCCCGTTCACGCAAGGTTTTGCCTGCAATCGCACCCGTTTCAGAAAGGGGCTGAATGTTTTTCAGCAGGTCTTGCGTCAGGTTCAATTTCGAGTGTGCCGGCTGCAAGACTTTGCCAAAATTCCCCAGCGAGCGATTCTTAAGTGCCGCTTCTACTTGGGCAATATCAGTATCTTCGGCCAGCAGGTGAGCGTAGTATTCCAGGTTCTTCGCGATCTCTTGGGTACGTTCGGCTTGGGCAGATACCAAATTGAACTCGGCCTGAGAACGAAGCAGTTCGGAGCGAGCCTTGCCGATTTCGGGACTGGTTACCGTTGCCAGTAGCTGCCCTTTTTTAACGTGGTCGCCTGGGTTGACTTCCACACTGCGAAGCACGCCATCGATGGGAGAGCGGACTTCGACATGACGCGTCGGATCGTAGGTGATGCGGCCAGGGACGACGTGGGAATGTTGAATCAACTCGGTCGAAACAGGAGCAATCACGAGCTGAGCGGAGCTGACTTTACCCGGCGGGAGCGTCAAGATGTCGGCGACCACTTCTTCCGAGCCTGGCTCGGTGGGGTTTTCATCGTGAGTTTCGTCGGTGGCGTTCATGTGATGCACGGCGAGCCACGCCGCCCCTAGTGCTCCTATCACAAGCACTGAAGGGACGATCTTAACGATCGTGGTAAGGATGCCTTGGCTAATTGTTGCGGTTGGCTGAGACATGCGTCTTATCCCGGCGTAACTCGGTTTCCGTGTCTGAATGATCATTCGGCCCTGTCAGGGCAGGCCGCTATGTTCGGTACTTATTCATTGTTGGTTCTCGGAATAGATCCAGCAATTCAGGAGAAGCCGTAATCTGAAGACGCTTGTAAGGGTTTCCCTGACGCGGCATTGGCAGAGCCAATTGGCTTTCGCTAGATGCGACCTCACATCGGGTTCCGCTAACAGAAAAATCGTTCGATTGATAGAATAGAAAGAGCTTCCAATTAAGAGACGTTCGATAACCGATTTGCCTCGACTTCGATCTTTAATAGGGCGTTGCCCATGACGACTCCTTCCCAGGCACGTAACTACCCGGTGCGACCGTGGCGTGTATCTTTGACGATTCTGCTGGTGGTATTTCTGGCAGAATTTGTCGTGATGCTGTTGCTGCCGGTGTTGCTCAGAGAAAGCCGTATCTCGTGGACCGATGCCATCGCCGATGCGGTTTTGTTGACGCTGATTTTGATCCCGTTTCTTTGGTTCACCACCATTAGGCCGCTACAGCGTCTGGCCTTGATGCGGGCCGATCTGCTCGAAACGTTTGTCTCGCTGCAAGAGGAAGAACGGCGGCGGATCGCATTTGACTTGCACGACGAGATCGGTCAATCGCTGACTTCCGTGATGATGGGCCTGCGAACGATTGGTGGTCATCCTGATGGTGTCAGCGATCCGCAGCGATTGAACGATTTGCGAAACATTGTCAACCACGCGGTGCACGAAGTTCGCCGAATAGCCAATGGCCTGCGTCCGGCGGCGCTCGATCATTTGGGGTTGGAAGGGGCGCTAGAAAGAATGGCCGAAGACCTGCGGCAGATCCACGATTTGGATGTCGATTTAACGTTGGATGTCAGCGACTATGCGGTGCTTTCCGTGCCGGTGCAAACCGCCGTCTATCGAATCATTCAGGAAGCAACGACCAACGTAACGCGGCATGCGAAAGCAGATCAGGTTCGCGTGCTCGTCGCCAATCGTAGCTCGGAACTGTTATTGGAAATTGAAGACAACGGCGCCGGCTTGTCCAACGCAGCAGGCACGCCAGAGTCGAGCGGCTTAGGGCTGACCAGCATCTCGCAACGTGCTTCGTTGTTGGGAGGGCAGCTCGTGATCCTTTCGCCGCCAGGTGGCGGAACTCTTCTGCGTGTGAAATTGCCGGTGCGACAATGAGTGAAAACAAGAAAATTCGATTGGTGATCGCCGACGATCACTCGGTGTTTCGTGCCGGCTTGAAACTGCTGTTGCAGATGAACGACGACATGGAAGTGGTGGGCGAAGTCGCCGATACGGCTGGGATTTTGGAAGAAGTCCAGCGGCAGCAGCCAGACGTGTTGATTCTCGATCTGACGATGCCAGGCGGAAGCACGCTTCCCTACATCGAAACGCTCCGACGCGATGTACCGGGGACGCGGATCATTGTGCTGTCGATGCACGACGATCTGGGCCTGGTCCGCGCAGCGTTGGCCAGCGGAGCCAGTGGATACGTGGTGAAAGCAGCGGCAGATACCGAAGTGGCGGCTGCCATTCGCGCAGTGGCCAGCGGGAAGATCTTCGTCGATCTCGATCTCGACCCCAGCCAAGTTGGCACGCTGCTGGTGGCCGAGAAGGAAACGTCGACCGACGACAAAAAAGGACCGCTGAAAAGTTTAAGTGCCCGCGAAAAGACCGTCTTCTTACAGTTGGCGAAAGGGTACACCAATCAGGAAATCGCCGACGAATTGGATCTGAGCGTGAAAACGGTCGAGACCTATCGCGGACGCATTGGCGTCAAGCTCGGCCTGCGGAGCCGAGCTGATTTCGTCCGTTTCGCGGTTGAGTTGGGACTGATGGGCCCCGGAAATTACTGAGGTTCGTTGGTCTGCGCTGGCTGCTTGCGTGGCAAGACCTTTTTCATTTCATCAAGCACCCACGGATCGGGAACGTCCTTCGCGCCGAGTACCAGCAGCATGAAGTTATCGGCCAACGCTTCTTCAGGGTGAATCACATAGCGGGTGTTGCTTCCGATTTGCTGCATGTAGTCTGGCACTTCTCGTGGCGAAAGAAGCTGCGGGCGGCCTTCGACGAGCTTGGCAGTGAACTTGCCGTCTTGTTCCTGTAGCACCATCAACTTGAAATCAAGATTGGCAAACAAACCGCCAGGGCTATATTCGGCAGAGCGAGTCAAGATGACCGGCACGACAGGCGTTTTTTCGCCATCGATGTCTAAGAAAAGGACATGCTCGTTGTGCGTGGCATCTGGGTTGGTGATTCGCTGCGGCTTGAGCCCAGGGGGAAGTTCGATTTCGTCGCTGGGCTGAAAGTGAATGATCTTATACAACTTGTCACGCAGTTCCGGGTTGTGGCTGCTGAGAACATGGAATAGTTCGTGCGCCAAAATCCCAGTTGCTCGGTTCGGATCGGCAAAGAAAGCATCTGGCAAAACGATACTCGCTTCGCGACAGTGCGGGGCGTTCCCTTCGACTTCTTCCGAAACACGAATCAAGTGAATCTGTGGCGGGAAAGGCAGGTCGTAACCTTGCAGCCGCTCGCGAACACGTTGGGTGGCTTCGACGACAAACTTGATATCTTGTGGCTGCCAATCTTCCACGCCAGCTTGCAGGCTTTCGATGTAGGCTTGCTTGGTAACTGGCTTTTCGCTTTGCAGGCGAACTTGCATTTCCAAGTCGCCAACCCGGTCGAGGAAGTCATCTTCCTTGCCAATCAGCGCTTTCCCTTTGGAGGCAGGTTCAAAGATAAGCGAGGTCTTTTCGCTCAAGCGGACCGACGGTGGTTCTTGGGCGTTGGCCCAAGAGAGGTTGGCCAGTAACAACCAACCGGTCAGAAAAATGGTAAACGATCGTGCCATCGTATGCTCCGTGGTCATGCTTGCTGAGAAAACAACCATTCTAAGCAAGCCAAACTAGATAACGATACCACTTTCAAAACTTTGTCGGGGCCCGTCATCAAGGCGAACGGTAGAATCACAGAAGCGGTGACATTCTGAGGGGAAAGGAAAAAAGAAACAAAAATGTGCAGTTGATTGCGCAAAAGGATATGGAATGCACCCTAAAGTGGAGGCTATCCTTGGTACTACATGCGTTTCTCCTGATTAGGTGAACTAGATAATTCGCTTTTCTTGCCAATTGAGCCTGCCTGGATTTTTCCTAATGAAGTATTCCTTCTTGCTTAGCTGCTGCCTGGTTGCAATTTTCAGCATTGCCGCCTGGGCCGAAGCTCCTCAGCAGACGTCTCGCCACGACGAAGGTCTCCGCCGCCACCCGGTCGAGGTTTACGCGATCACCAACGCAAAGGTCGTGACGCGCCCTGGCGAAGAGCCGGTGGCCGCGACGATTGTGGTGCGTAATTCGAAGATCGTGGCGTTGGGCCAAGACGTTCAAATTCCGCCAGAAGCGGAAGTGGTCGATTTAGAGGGGAAGTACCTCTATCCTGGCTTCATCGATAGCTACGGCGAAGTGTCTTTCAGCGCCGCCGGACAGCGTCCGCCTCTTGCGTATTGGAATCAGAACATTCGGTCGGACTTCAACGTTAGCTCGGCCATTAAAAGCTCGGACTTGGCGGCCAGCGACTATCGCAAGCAAGGTTTCGTGGCTCGCTTGATCGCGCCGCAAGATGGTATCTTGCGCGGGCAAACGGCCATCTATTCGCTGGATGACGGCGATGTGCATTATCGACAACTACGCGATGCGTTTGCCTTGGCAGGGCAGTTGACCCTTACACGGCGCGGTCCACGCGGCAGCTATCCGAATTCCCCGATGGGAGCCGTCGCGCTGGCTCGGCAGTCTTTCTACGACGCCGCTTGGTATCGCGATGCCCTACGTGCTTCCGAGAAAGATGCCACACTGCTGCTGCCAGAAACGAACGTCACGCTGGAAGCGATGCAGCCTTACTTGGCTGGCGACTTGCCGGTGATGATTGAAACGAGCGACGAACAGTTCGCCACGCGAGCCGATATCTTTGCCCGTGAGTTTGGTTTAGACCTGATTGTGATTGGCAGTGGCCGAGAATACCGTTTGCTGGACGAGATTGTCGGAATGAAACGGACGCTGGTCGTGCCGGTCAATTTTCCGAAAGCCCCCAACGTCGCAACGCCAGAAGCAGCTGCCGAGACGTCGCTGCTCTCGTTGATGCACTGGGATCACGCCCCTGAAAATCTGGCTCGCTTGTCCGAGAAGGATGTCGAGATCTTATTGACGACGCATCGCTTGGAATCTCCTTCGTTGTTTTTAAAGAATCTGAGTACGGCGGTCGAACGTGGTTTCGATGCCAACCAGGCCTTGGCCGCGATGACAACCGTTCCGGCGAAGCGTTTGGGAATCGACAATCAGCTGGGCACCGTCGAAGAAGGGAAGTTGGCCAGCTTCGTCGTTACCTCGAAGCCGCTGTTCGAGAAAGACTCGAAAGTGGTCGAAACTTGGGTCAACGGTCAGCGTTACGAGCACGATCAGCCAGCCCCTAAGCAGCTTGCCGGGGATTGGAAGATCGAAATGCAAAGCCCACCCAAAGATGCCGCCGCGACTTTGCTGATGCATTTGACCGGCCCCAAAAACATGAAGGGAACCGTTCGACCGGCTGAGACCACTCCGAAGTTCAAAGAAAAGGTCGAACTGAAATCGCTGAAATATGACGAAGGACGAATCGTCGGCCAGTTTATCGCCGACAAGTTCGGCCCGCGCGGCGTGGCGACGTTGTCGATTACGTTCGAGGAAGATGCCGAGTCGATGCTGGGCACCTTGCGCTGGCCTGACGGAACAGTCTCGGCGGTGACGATGACTGCTTCGGGGATGGATGAAGCGAAAGAAGAAAAGAAAGAAGAGGCCGCCGAGGATGGCGATCAAGAGGATGCCGAGGAAGAAAAGAAGGACGACAAGAAGCCGCAACTGGCCAGCTTCCCGGTTCAATACCCACTCGGCTCGTTCGGACGCGTGAGTCCGCCGGCAGAGGCTGGGCTGATCGCTTTCACAGGAGCGACGGTGTGGACGTGTGGCGAGCAAGGCATCCTTGAAAACGCGACCGTGCTGGTCTCTGACGGCAAAATTAAAGCGGTCGGTGTTGATCTCGAAATCCCGGAAGACGCCACGGTTGTCGATGCTGCTGGGTTGCACATTTCGCCCGGCTTGATCGATTGCCATTCGCACATTGCCACCGATGGGGGCATCAACGAAAGTGGTCAGGCCATTACTGCCGAAGTTCGGATTGGTGATTTCATTGACGCCGACGACATCGATATTTACTGGCAGTTGGCCGGCGGTTTGACGTCGTCCAATATCTTGCATGGTTCGGCCAACCCGATTGGTGGTCAGAACCAGGTAATCAAAATGCGGTGGGGCTTGCCTGCCGAGAAGTTAAAGTTCCAAGGGGCTCCGCAGGGGATCAAGTTCGCCTTGGGCGAAAACGTCAAGCAAGCCAACTGGGGCGATGAGTACACCACGCGTTATCCGCAAACACGCATGGGGGTTGAGCAGATCTTCCAAGACGAGTTCCGCGAAGCGCAAGAGTATCAGGCCGCTCAAGAGGCTTACGCTCAGTCGAAGCAGGGACTGCCTCCACGTAAAGATCTAGAACTGGAAGCCGTCGCCGAGATTTTGGACGGTTCACGGTGGGTGCATTGCCATAGCTATCGCCAGGACGAAATCTTGGCGTTGATCCGCGTGCTGGATGAGTTTGACATCCGTATCGGTTCGTTTCAGCATATCTTGGAAGGCTACAAAGTGGCCGACGCGATGGCCCAGCATGGGGCGACCGCTTCGTCGTTCTCGGACTGGTGGGCTTACAAGTTTGAAGTGAAAGACGCGATTCCCTACAACGGGGCAATGATGCACCAGCAAGGCTTGGTCGTGTCGTTCAATTCCGACGATGGGGAAATGGGACGACGCATGAACCAGGAAGCCGCCAAGGCAGTGAAGTATGGTCACGTTAGCCCGGAAGAAGCGTTGAAGTTTGTGACCCTGAACGCGGCCATTCAGCTGCGAATTGAGGATCGCGTTGGTTCGCTTGAGCCGGGTAAGGATGCCGACCTGGCCATCTGGAACGCTTCGCCTCTTTCTAACTTTGCCGTCTGCCAGCAAACGTGGATCGATGGTCGCAAGTACTTCGATCGGAAAGAAGCTGAGAGCGACAAAGCCAAGTTTGCCCAGATGAAGAATACCTTGATTCAAAAGGTCCTCGACTCGCGGGCCCCGATGCTGAAGGAAGGGGAGCATACCGAAGATCCTTCCGACCTGTGGCCACGTTGCGACGAGTTCTGCCACGCTCATGGTGATCATGGGCACGAACATGAACACGAACACCACTAGTCTGCTGGTGGTGTGATTGTGTTGTGTTGGTTGCTTTCATTCATCTTGAACTCTGTGAGATACCATTATGTTCTTCAATAGCAAACTGCTCTCTCTTGTTTTCGTGCTGACAACGGTTGGCCTGGTTTCTGCTTCGGATCAAGTCCCAGGCAAAATGCCGTCAGGCCCGGTCGCGATTGTCGGAGCGACGATTCATCCGGTCTCAGGCGACGTGGTCAAAAAGGGAACCATCCTGTTCGAGGACGGTAAAATTGTCGCTGTCGGCAAGAAAGTGAAAGTGCCGAAAAGTGCTCAAGTGATCGAAGCGGAAGGGAAGCATGTTTATCCTGGCTTGTTCGAGCCGTATACCCGCATCGGGCTGACCGAATACTCGGCCGTTCGCGCGAGTCGGGACTTTAACGAAACGGGCTCGCTGAATCCCAATGTCAAAGCGAACGTGGCCGTCAATCCCGATAGCGAAATCATCCCCGTGACTCGTTCCAATGGTGTGTTGTTGGCGTTGTCTGCGCCCAGCGGCGGACTGCTGGCAGGGCAGGGGGCCGTGATGCAATTGGATGGTTGGACCTACGAAGACATGACCATTCATCCGCGTGCCGTAATGGTGGCTTCGCTGCGAAGTGAACGTGATCGTGAAAGCTTGGAAGAGTTCTTTGACGAAGCGAAGCAGTACGCAGCCGCTCTCAAAGCTGGCGTCGAAATTCGTCACGATATGCGGTTGGAAGCCATGGACGCCGTGTTGGCTGGCGAACAGCCAATTGTGATCGAGGCCGACCATTGGGAAGACATCGTGCGGGCAGTCAATTTCGCCGAGAAACAAAAGGTAAAGCTCGTCATTTTGGGCGGATACGATGCCCCGAAGTGTGCCGAGGTGCTGAAAAGGGCCGATGTCCCGGTGATTATTTCGGCGGTCCACCGCACGCCGCTGCACGTTGACGAGCCGTACGACGGGGCATACACCCTGGCGAAAGAGCTGAAGGAGAAGGGGATCCAATTCTGCATCTCTGGCTACGATCGTTCCAGCACGTGGAATGCCCGGAACCTGCCGTATCATGCGGCGACCGCTGCGGCGTTTGGTTTGAGTAAAGAAGACGCGATCCGCGCGATCACCCTTTCTCCAGCCGAAATATTGGGAGTCGCCGATCGAGTTGGCAGTTTGGAAGAAGGCAAAGATGCCACGCTGATCGTTTGTGATGGCGACCCGATGGAAGCCGACACGCATACCGAGTTGGCCTGGGTTGCCGGTAAGCCGGTCGATCTGAACAATAGTCAGAAGATGCTGTACGAGAAGTATCAAAAAAAGTATGAATAGGGTGGCATCGAAATTGCGGTTAGGATGCTGTAATTGCCGGCGTTGCTATTTTCACTTTTTTGATTTTTGCAAGGAGCGAGCCCATGACCAAAGAAGCCAGCACCCACCATCCCATTCACGACCTGATTGCTAAACGCTGGAGCCCTTACGCGTTTGCTGATCGCGAGGTATCTCAGGCCGATTTATGCGGTGTGTTGGAAGCGGCTCGCTGGGCGCCTTCTTCCTACAACGAACAGCCGTGGGCGTATATCGTGGCCACGAAGGACTCGCCGGAAGAGTTCGAGAAGGTGCTGTCCTGCCTGGTAGAAGGAAACCAGGCCTGGGCCAAGGCCGCCCCTGTTTTGATGTTGGGTTGCGTCAACACCCAGTTCCAGCGAAACGGTAACCCCAACGCCGCCGCCGAACACGACCTGGGCTTGGCCTCGGCTAACCTCTCGTTAGAAGCAACCCATCGAGGTTTGTTTGTCCACCAGATGATCGGAATTTTGCCCAGCAAGGCGAAAACCGTATTTCAGCTTCCTGACACCGTGATCGCAAAAACCGGCCTCGCCTTGGGCTACGTGGCCGATCCAGAAGTTTTGCCTAATGACATCAAAGAACGAGACCTCGCCCCGCGCCAGCGAAAACCGCTGAGCGAGTTCGTCTTCACCGGCAAATGGGGCGAAACATCTGCGGCGGTGAAGTAGCTTACTTCTTCACAGGTTGTTAAACGGCCGTCTGCTCCTGGCGGCTTCGTTTCATTTCTCTGCCCAGAAGTCATTCTCGTCGAGATTGAGAATGGCTTCTCCGGCCAAGACCATCGGCCAGGGACCGAGCACGCCGGTGTCGCTGCCGGAAGGGCCTGGCGTGGCAAGCTGGAACGAGGTTGCTGTCGGCGCGTAGAGAAACGGCTTACCAGTGAAGGGGGCGAGCGGAACGTTTGGCAGGATGCTCGGCGTAAGCTGGGACAGGTCGCCGGGGTATCGATCGGTCGCGCGGTAAAACGTTCGCAGAGCGAGGTCAATCGTTAGCATCCGTAAGTGAGCGATCAGGCGTCGGTCTTGGTTGCGGTAGAGGCCATGTCGGTCCGCCTCGGGCCAACTTGCCATTTCTTCAATTTGTTGGGTGATCCAAGTGTTGACCTCTTCCGGTATCTCGGGATCGTCGTCGAGTATCTCTTCTAGTTCTTCGAAGTCGACCTCTTCGTCTTCATTGCCCGTTGCTTTTTCCCACTGTTGGTCGCGGGCGATGATGATGCCGATCGACTCGATCTCCTGTTCGAGTTGAGGAAGGAGCTTGATCCATTCGGCTCGTCGCTCTTGGTCGATCTCTGCTCGAACTTTCCTTAATTGCTCTACGCCAGTTAAGGAAATCGAGGAGGCAGTCAGCATGTCGACGATCAGCCCGCCACGCCGCAGCGCGTTGCCCAAGCGAAGCAGATCGAGCCCGGCGTTGACGACCTGATCAAGTTGCCGGTCGAGTTGGGCCAACTCGGCTTCCAGGCGAAAAGAACAAGCCAATTCGCGCAGCGGAACGAGTTCCGGGCCGTGCTTCTTAAAGAAGTCCTGCTCGAAGGTCAAAGGAACGCAACATTCAGGTGTCAGGCATTGCCGGGCATCGTTCAGGATATGGCGATTCTCGTTGACGACGCGTGACAGTTCGGACAAGTCGGTCTGCTTGTCGAGGTATTGCAGATAATCTGGTAAGTGAACCGACTGGGCCAACGCCACAAGCCGCTGGTAAGGAGTTTCTGACACGTGATGAGTCTTCGGTGGGTGCTGTATCGTTTGCGGAAGAGCTTCGCGAATTATAAGTGCGTGGGCTGAGTCGCAAAAGTAATTTGTGATTTCCCGGCCAGCATAAAATTGCCAAGAAACTCGACGATGGAACGAATACCTATTATGATGCTTCGCGGTCCTTCCTTTTAGGAGGAGGCTGCAGTTTGTCGTAAGAAAGGGTACGCACTTGTCGGTCGAACGAATCTCGCTGGTGAACGCTGGGCGTGTCTTCAGTGGCAAATGGGCTCTGCGCGGTATCGAGGCCACGCTGAAACCAGGCCAGGTCTACGCTGTGCTAGGTGCCAACGGCGCCGGTAAATCAACCCTTCTGCGGCTGATGGCCGGCTGGCTGCCACTGAGTGAAGGACGAATCTTGTTCGACCAGTCTCCCATGCGTCCGACCGCGACCCACTTGCGGCGAAAGGTGATGTTATTGGAAGAGCATACCGTCAGCAGGAACGGAGCCCGTTCGAAGCCAACCGAGACCTTGTGCAGTACGATTAACGACTACCAGGCCGACCGACCCAATCTCGAACAGGATATTGCCGATTGGTACGAGCGGTTGGAAGTGACTTCCGTCTACAATAAAGACGAACGCTCGATGTCGAAAGGTCAGGCCTACAAGATCAAGTTGATTGGTTTGTTTGTCGTTGCTCCACCGGTGTGGCTATTGGACGAACCCTTTTCTGCCGGGCTCGATGCGGACGGGCTGAAGGTATTGGAAGAACAAATGCTCGCGCATGCTCGGCGCGGGGGAATTGTCGCGTTCACTAGTCAGTGGCCAGAGCATGCCCGTCGCTTGGCTAATTGGACAGTGGTATTGGATGATGGACGCCTGGCCTGGTGTGCCCCGCCGCAGGAAGCGCCTTCTAAAGAAGCTCGCGCCAACGGGGCTTCTTCCTTGGAAGCCGTGCTGCAAGGTTTGGGACCACAATGAACCCTTTCATCGACAAGACGGCGCTGGTTAATCGCACGAAGCACAAGCTGCGTTATCGATACGCCCGCTGGCTGGCGAAGCACAAGCCTGAATGTTTTTGTTATCGCCCCGCTTGGCGTAACTTTTGGCGAAAGTCGCGGCGAGTGGCTAGCAGCTTGCATCGGTTGCTGGGGGGGAAACGCTATTTCACGTTCGTAAGGAATGTGCTGCTCGGGGTAGGGACGATTGTCGGGGCTGTGTTCTTGGCGGTTCTCTTGTTCGCCTGTCTGGCTTACTCGTCAGAACTCCTCCGCGAGAACCCTGGTCGGGCGAAGATTTCCTCTGAAGTGACCACGGAGATTGCTTTTGCGCGCCTGACGCTGATGCAGTATTGGTTCGTCTTCTTGTCGGTCGTGTTGGGTCTGAGTTACCGCAATGGCCGACCGGATGATCCACGCCCTCAATTCGTTGCCCGAGATCAAACGCCGCGTATCCAGCTTATCGCACTGCGAGTGATCGCGAGTGGAGCGATTTTGTTGACGCTGCCGGGAGCGATTCATTGCCCCACGACTCTTCCCTTTTACGCCCGAAGCCTACTCGCGACGGGGATTGCTGGGGTGACTGTGGCGGCTGCTTGTTATTGGTTGGGCAGATGGCTGGCACGAATTCATGTTCCCAATCGTCACGACTGGTATGGCACGGGCATGTTCATGATGGGCATGTTCGTGGTGGGAGGTAGCATACTGCTGATGATGGATCCTCGGCTTGTGGACATCGCGCAGGAACTTGCGTGGTGGGGGCCGGTTGGTTGGCTGAATGCTCAAGCAATGGAGATCGGTCGGGGCAGCATGGCGGCCGGATGGTTATGGGGCTTGGGCATCGTGGTATGCGGACTGGTGACATTCCAACTGCGACGCCAAGTAAGGTCACCGCAGCACTGGCGAAAAGTGCTGACCGATGAAGCGATTGAGCTGCCGCCAGAAGAAAGCAGCATTGCCCGTAGCAACGTTTCCCAAGTAGAACTCGCCCTGCAGCTGCGTGAAAAAATTCAAGCCTATCCTACCACGTGGCATCGCTGGTTGGTTCCCCATTGGTTGCGGGAGGAATGGACACTGATCGCGATTGCAGCCGTGCTGACCTGCCTGGTTCAAGGGGTGGCGATTGGTTTTCACTGGTGGTTCGAGCGGATTCAAGCAGACGGAGGACTGGGGGAAGGGGAGTCACTTCTGTTGCCCTTTGACGAAATAATCGCCCTGGCCGCGATGGGGTTGATGATGTGGTCAGTCGAGGTGATGGGCATGTTGGTCGACGATCAGCAGCAGTTACGCGAAATTCAACGACGTCCGGTTTCTGTTGCTCAGCTTTGGCGAACGGTGCAGTGGCACGGCCTGGTTCGCACGCCGGCAATCTTGTTGGGGGTGCTTCCCTTTTTGGTCGTTCCGCTTTACTTGACGTGGGATCGTCCCTGGATTCCTTTCCTGATGATCGGGGTGGCGTTGTCGTCGATGATTGCTACGCGGACGGGAATTGTAGCCTCGGTCTTGGCGATTGTGGGGGTAACGCTTCTGCCGGCGTGGTTGCTTTGGCTGGCGATTGTTTACTTTTACGTTCCTGCGGCGGTGGTGATCTATGCCATGTACTCGAGCATGCCAGACTTCATGACGAGTGGGCTGACGTTGCCGTTTCGCCAGTTGAGTGCCCATCTGCTGGCGATTTTGCTACTGGGAATCGGCTGCGTGATGTGGCATTGGTACGGAAAGCTCCCCTCAGAAATCACCGCGCGGCCAACTGCCCAAAAGAAAACCGCCGCAAGCGAATGATCGCTTACGGCGGTTTCGTATTTCACGTTTTAGCGGTTGAAGGCTTACGCGCTGGCCGGACGGCGGCGTTGGCCTTTGCGGGAAGAGCCGCCAGCGGATTGGTGGCCGCCATGGCCGCCGCCAGCTTTCTTCTTGCTGAAGAACTTGCCGCCTGACTTTTTCTTGAAGCCAGAGCTTGAGCCCGATCCTTCTCCCTCGCTCCCACCGGAAGCGTTAGGCTTAGAACCGAAACGACGTGGCTTTTTGCCAGGCTTGCTGAAGTTGCCACGACCGCCGCCACCACCACGCGAGCCGCCGCGACGGGGGCTGTCGTGGACGATTGGTTCGGTGGTCTCGAAACCTTCGATGGTTGCTTCAACGGGAATGTTGATGCGGGTTAGGCGTTCGATTTGTTTCAGAAGACGACGTTCGCCGCCAGCACAAAACGAAACGGCAACCCCTTCGGCACCGGCTCGAGCCGTACGACCGATGCGGTGAATGTAGGTTTCCGGCGTCTCGGGCAGGTCGAAGTTGACCACGTGCGTGACGTCGTTCACATCGAGACCACGTGCGGCGATGTCCGTAGCGACCAGCACCGGCGGGCGTTTGCTTTTGAACTGAGCCAGCGTACGGCCACGCACGTTTTGGCTTTTGTTGCTGTGAATGGCCGCAGCCCGCAGGCCGTCTTTTTCCAGCAGCTTAACGATCTTGTCGCAATCGTACTTCGTGCGGACGAAGACGAGTGTCCGGCTACGAGGTGTGTCTTGCAGGTAGCGAGAAAGCAGTTCTGGCTTCCGCTTTTTGTCGACAAAGTGGACCGATTGGCTGATCCGCTCTGCCGGAGCCGAGATCTGGGCAACTTGAATTGCGACCGGATTGGTCAGCCATTTTTGGGCTAACTCGCGAATCTCTGGCGGCATTGTGGCCGAGAACATCAGTGTCTGACGTTGCTGCGGCACAGCGGCGACAATTCGCTTCAAGGCCGGCAGAAAACCCATGTCGAGCATTTGGTCGGCTTCGTCGAAAATCAGCATTTCGATCTGGGAAAGATCGATGTGACCTTGCTCCATCAGGTCTAAAAGTCGGCCAGGTGTGGCGACCAGGGTATCAACGCCGTAGCGAAGATCGCGAACCTGAGGATTTTGCGAAACACCACCAAAGACAACCGTGTGCTTCAGCGGCGTGGCCTGACCGTACTTTTTCAAGCTTTCGCCAATTTGGGCGGCCAGTTCGCGGGTGGGTGCTAAGACCAACGCCCGCAACGGGCGCGGGGCCGGGCGCGGGGCACCAGGATCTCGTTTGCCTTTGACGCGCTGTGTGGGTGGCTTAGGAGGAAGTGTTTCCAGCAGGCGATGCAGCATGGGAAGGGCGAAAGCGGCGGTTTTACCGGTACCCGTTTGCGCACATCCGATCAGGTCGCTTCCAGCGAGAACGGCAGGAATCGCTTGAGCTTGAATCGGCGAGGCCGTTTCGTATTTCAGCTTGGTCAGCGCGTTCAGGAAGGGTTCAGCAAGTCCCGTGTCGGTGAACTTCATCTAGGGAATATCTTTCGGTGGACGTTCTGCCGGCGCGGAAAATCACTATAGGTGAACCGCGTGCGCACAACGTAGGCCCCATTAAAAAGGACCATTGCCAAGTTACCGGCCAGCGTCGCTGCGATACGTCGCAGGAGAATCGTACACCTAGTAAAACTACTCAGGTGGTGGCCGTAAGGGGCAAGATAATCAGTCGCGGTCGAGAGAACGAGCAACCTGGGAAGAGTTTGGAACCACCCGCTAGAGGGCTGGTTCGGTCCAGGTGACCGCTAAAATCGAGTCGAATGAACTTGACCGAACCGAAGGAACGGTAAGTCTCACACCTTAATATGCACCCTATCATAGCACTGGCTTAGGGTTTCGGCTAGGTGGTTTTCCCCGGAAGGCAGTACGAAGGAAGCGGTCACTGCTTATTTCTTAGCCAAAAGGTCACGCAGGGCGTGCTCTAAATTGAGGAAGGAAAAGGCAAAGTTTTCTTCGGCCAGACGCCGGGAGACGACATAGCGGCCAAACAAAGCAAGTTCGGGATCGGTTTTTAGGAGGAGAGGGGCCCCCAGTCGGACCATCCAAGCCAACGCAGGCAGGCCAAGCCGAATCCCCAAAACTCGCCGTAAGGTTCGCATGAATTCTGTTTGAGCAACAGGATTGGGGGAAGACGCGATGTAAGCACCGTGCATTGTCTCGTCTTGCAAGGCACGATGAAAGAGGCGATTCATGTCGGTTTCGTGGATCCAACTCATCCCTTGGGTGCCGCTGCCGATTTTGCCCCCCAAACCCCAGCGGGTGATGGTCAAAAGTCGCGCTAGGGCACCGGCTCCGGCGCCGCGATCTTTCCCTAGGACGAAACTGGTCCGCAGCACGACGGATCGTTGTGTGGGAAGCACCGCTTCACGGAGGGCTTCTTCCCAGGCTTGGCCGACCGTTGGGGCTAGGCCAATACCAAAAGGGGAGTCTTCCGTGCAGCGAACATGGGGCGGATCGCCGTAAATATGCGCCGTCCCCATTTGCACCCAGACCGGCGGAGGCTGCCGCAAACAGCGCATTGCCTGGCCAAGCACCAGGGTCGATTCGACACGCGAACGGAGGATTTCGTCTTGGTGATCGGGGGTTTTAATGCAATCGACCGAACGACCTGCCAGGTTGACTAACCCTGCTGCGTTTTCCAAAGACTTCTGCCAATCGCCAAGCGAACGACCGTCCCAAGCCACATGCTGCCAAGGGCCGGAAGGACGCGGGGCACTGCGGGAAAGAATGGTGACTTGATAGCCCTGCGAAGTAAGTGTGGTTGCTAGAGAGATCCCCAGAAAACCACTGCCACCGGCGATTACGATTCGTTTTTGAAGGGGCATCTCGATTGGTTCCCAAAGTGTTGAGGTTTACTGGGAACCAACCGAAAGGGGTTGATAGAAGTAACTGTCCGTGGTGTTTTATTCGTGAATGCCAAGCTTGCGTTCGATTTCTTCTAGGGGAACGCCTTTGGTTTCTGGCATCATTAGCAGCACCCACACCAACTGCAGGACCATCATGCCGCAGAAGAAGCCAAAGATGGTCGACGTGGGAAAGGTTTCGACCACGTAGGGAAAGACCAGCGTCAACGCGGCGGCAAAGACCCAGTGCGTCTCGCTGCCGAGAGCCTGACCTTTGGCGCGGTAACGATTGGGGAAGATCTCGGAAATGAACACCCAGATCACCGCACCTTGTCCGATGGCGTGGGCGGCGATGAAGGCAAACAGGCAAGGGGCGACAATCGCATACTGCTCGGCATGGAACGCCCAGGCACAAAGCCCCAACGACGCGATGTAGCCCAGCGAACCGATGATCATCAATGTCTTGCGTCCGAGACGGTCGATCAGGGCCAGGCCGACAAAGGTGAAAATTAAGTTGGTAATCCCCAGGCCAATCGATTTGAGCAGCGCAGCATCGTTTTCCATGCCGGCAAGTTCAAAAATGCGGATCGAGAAATAAAGGATCGCATTGATGCCGGAAAGCTGGTTGAAAAAAGCGATGAGAAACGCCAGGGTGATGGGGAGCATCAGTCTCCGCGACCAGAAGCGGCTTGTCACGGCAACTTGCTGAGCGGCCGTTTCGATTTCATTGGTCAACTTCTGAACCTCTTCCTCGGTCGCGTCAGGCATCACCTGTTGCAGCACCTCGATTCCGGCTGCCCGATCTCCTTTTTCGGCAATGAGCCACCGGGGGCTTTCTGGCAGGCTGAAACACAAAAGGGAATAGATCAGAGCCGGCAACGCTTCAATACCCAGCATCCAACGCCACGCAACCGAGGGTTCGCCGTCGGGGCCATCGGGAAAGATTTGAGCGATGGTATAGTTCGAGACGAACGCGATCAGAATTCCGAACACGATGTTGAACTGGAACATACCGGCTAGTTTGCCACGGTTGCCGGGGGGAGAGATTTCCGAAATATAAAGGGGAGAGGCGACCGTCGAGATCCCGACCCCCACCCCTCCGATGAAGCGGGCCAGCATGAACGAGGTAAAATCGGTGGCCAAACCGGACCAGATGGCGGAGACAAAATAGAGGATACCGATCGAAATCAACGTTTTGCGTCGTCCGAATTTATCGGTGGGAACCCCGCCAATGCCGGCCCCGATCACGGTGCCCCATAAAGCGGCGCTGATCGCTAGCCCATGTTCAAATTTGCTTAGCTCCCACAGCCCTTGAATCGTTTTTTCCGCGCCGGATATGACGACGGTATCAAATCCAAAGAGAAAACCGGCCAAAGAGGCGGTTACCGACCATAGGATGACGCGATTCTTCATGGGGGGCCGCTAGGAGGAGCTAGGATCAAGGATAAGACGCGTGAGACGCTTTTCTGCTAGTTTTCGGCGAATTCTCTTTACACTTTAACAGGTATCCGAGGGGATTGCTGCAGGGGCGGAGGGCAGGAAGTGCTTGCATGCCGCAGGAATAGAGGGTCCGCGGACTGTGTTCTTAGGCGAACTTGACTACAATGTCGGACTTAGATGTTCGCTCCGCACCAGTAGGAAGAAATTGATGAAGCTGGCAGTCATTGGCACCGGGTATGTTGGACTTGTTACCGGAACGTGTTTCTCCGACTTAGGGAATGATGTGACGTGTATCGACGTCAACCAAGCCAAGGTCGAGGGACTCAAGCAAGGGATCATTCCAATCTACGAGCCTGGTCTGTCTGAACTGGTTTTACGAAATCATGAGGAAGGCCGCCTGAGCTTCACAACCAGCGTGGCCGAAGCGGTGCCGGACGCGGATGTGGTTTACATCGCGGTGGGTACCCCCCAGTCCGATAGTGGTGCGGCCGATCTGTCGGCCGTGTGGAAAGTCGTAGAAGACATCGCCCCCCACCTGCGCGAAGATGCGGTGGTTGTCGTCAAAAGCACCGTGCCGGTTGGTACCAATGGTAAGGTATTTGACTTGCTGCAGAAGCTGACCGGGCGCGAGTGCCACGTGGCCAGCAACCCTGAGTTTTTGAAAGAAGGCTCGGCGATCGACGATTTCATGTATCCCGACCGGGTGGTTTGCGGTGTCCGCAATAAGAAATCGGAAGAAATCTTGCGGCAATTGCACGCCCCGCTTTTGCGAACAGCCAAGCCCATTTTGTTCATGAGTCCGGAAAGCTCGGAACTGACCAAGTATGCAGCTAACGCGATGCTGGCTACCAAAATCAGCTTCATTAACGAGATCGCCAATTTAAGCGAGAAGGTCGGCGCCGACATTAACGACGTCCGGATTGGGATGGGGCACGATCAGCGAATTGGTTTTCAGTTCCTCTTTCCTGGCCTCGGTTACGGCGGAAGCTGTTTCCCAAAGGACGTGCGGGCCCTGACTTCGTTGTCGGAAACGCTGGACTTAGAACCACGCATCATGCGGGCCGTCGACGAGGTGAACGTTCATCAGCGTTCTTCGCTGGTTCGTAAGATCGATGCCCATTACAAGGGTGACGTCGCTGGCAAAACGTTTGGTGTGTGGGGTTTGGCTTTCAAGCCCAAGACCGACGATATTCGCGAAGCGCCGGCACTCGATCTTTTGCAGTACCTGATTGAAAAAGGGGCGAAGATCATGGTGCATGATCCGGAAGCGATGGAAAACATCCGGGCCATGTTTGGCGACAAGATTAACAAATATTGCGAAAACGTCTTAGAAGCGGTTGAGGGAGTCGATTGTCTGGCCATTAACACCGAGTGGAACGAGTATCGCACGCCTGATTTCAAGCAGTTGAAAGCCAAGATGAAGGAAGCGGTTATCTTCGACGGGCGAAACCTGTTCGACCTCGAGATATTGGAGCAAGCCGGCTTCACTTATTACTCGGTGGGACGTCGTCCGGTCAAAGCTGACCGTAGCTAGTCGTAGCCCTCTCCACAACCTTTTAGGGTGAATTGAACTCGATGCCTCAGATCAAACGCATTATGGTGGCGGGCGGAGCCGGTTTTTTGGGCTCGCGGATTTGCGAGAACTTGGTAGAGCAAGGGCACGATGTTATCTGTGTCGATAACTTCTTTACCAGCCAGAAATCAAATGTGACCCATTTGCTGACGCAGCCGAATTTCGAGATCATTCGGCACGATGTGATTCACCCGCTTTATCTGGAAGTGGACGAGATCTACAACATGGCCTGCCCAGCCGCGCCCGGCCATTATCAGTACAACCCCATCAAGACGATGAAAACATCTGTGATGGGATCGATCAATTTGCTGGGAATGGCCAAACGCTGCAAGGCTCGCTACTTGTTTGCTTCTACGAGCGAAATTTATGGCGACCCAGAAATTCATCCGCAGCCGGAAACCTATCGTGGCAGTGTGAACACCCTTGGCCCGCGGGCCTGTTACGACGAAGGAAAGCGTGCCGCCGAGACGCTGTGCATGGATTACTACCGCATGAACAAAGTGCCGGTGCGCATCGTGCGAATTTTTAATACGTATGGCCCTCGGATGCACCCGTATGATGGACGCGTGATCTCGAACTTCATTCGCCAGGCTTTCACCGGGGAACCGATTACGATCTACGGCGACGGTTCGCAGACACGTTCGTTCTGTTACCGCGATGACTTGGTCGCTGGCATTATCAAGATGATGGGTTGCGACCAGGTTGGCCCCATCAATATCGGCAATCCCAACGAGTTCACCATCAAGCAGCTTGCTGAAATTGTGATCGAGATGACCGAATCGAAGTCGAAGATCATTTACACCGACTTGCCCGCGGACGATCCGAAGCAGCGGCAGCCTGATATTACCTTGGCTCGTAAGCACCTCAACTGGGAGCCCACCACGCAGCTGCGCGAAGGGCTCAAGAAGACGATCGACTGGTTCCGAGGGATCGAACTGTCGCACTATCGTCCCCCGACCCCCAACTTTTAGTTCGTGGGCGGCTGGTACGGAAAACTGTCTGGTGCTGCTGATAGACGTTGATTAACGGGCAGTTCGAACTACAATTCTTCTGCATTGGCCCCTGTTTGGCCCCGGACGAGACGCGCCGTACCCGGTTAGGACAAGACGACGCACGAAGTTTTAACCTCGTGTCGTAGGAGCTATGTCCATGGCTTGGTGGATCTTATTATTGGCCGGTTCGTTAGAAATTGTCTGGGCGGTGGGTTTGAAGTACACCCAAGGGTTCACCCGCCCTTGGCCCTCTGCAATCACCTTAGCGGCGATTGTCGCCAGCATGTATTTGCTTTCGGTGGCGACCAAGGAGTTACCCATCGGAACGGCCTACGCCGTGTGGGTGGGGATTGGCGCGGCAGGGACTGCTATCTTGGGAATGGCCGTTCTGAATGAACCGGTCACCGTTTGGCGACTGTTTTTCCTGGTTTTGCTGGGGATCGCGATCGTGGGGCTGAAGTTTAGCGCAGCACCTGCCTAAGGTACGAAGAAAAGTCGATGAAGAAATCGTTAAGCATCTTGCCAGTTCTCGCCTCGATTCGGTAAGTTTCGAGCTACTCTTAAAGGCGTTTGTGCTGGGAATTTAACAAGGGCAATCAACAGAAAACTGGAATTCGCCTCAGGCAAAGCGAATAATCCCTCGTTTTCTCGCGCAGACATCCATTCATCGAGTTTGTTCCTTTCCGAGAATTAAAGAAGTCTATGGCCGGCTCTAAATCACGTCGTGAGTTTTTAAGCGATACGTTTTCCGTTTTCGGAGCTTTCGCCGTGGGTGGAGCGTTCTCGACGTTGGGGGCCCGCACGGCCTTAGGCGAAACGGTCAAGCAGTCGCAACCGCTGATCCCCGTGGCGGACGAGACCACCGGCTTGCCGCTGCTCAAGTTGCCGGAAGGTTTTCGCTATATCTCGTACGGTTGGACCGGCGACGAGATGAACGACGGTCAGATAACCCCACCAATGCACGATGGGATGGGGGTCGTCTCCAAGTCGGACGATCTGTTAATGCTGACACGTAATCACGAGGTCAGTACCGTTGGTAAGCCGTTTCAATTTAAAGATGGCAATCCCTACGACAACCACGCGACCGGCGGTTGTACGCAGTTGATCTTCGATACCAAGCTCGATCGCTGGATCGAAAGTTTCGGGGCGATCTCTGGCACGGTCCGCAATTGTGCTGGCGGGGTGACCCCGTGGGGAAGCTGGCTTACCTGCGAAGAGACCGTCGTCGATCAGAAAGATGGGAACGACCTGGCCAAGTACGGGCAAACGCACGGCTGGGTATTTGAAGTCCCCTCGCAAGGAACCGCTTCGGCAGAACCCATTAAAGAGATGGGCCGCTTCGTCCACGAGGCAGTCGCCATCGATCGCAAGTCAGGCTATGTCTATCTTACCGAAGACGCTGGCGATGCTGGTTTCTATCGCTTTCGCCCCAACCAGCCTGGCAAGCTGGCCGCTGGCGGTACGTTAGAGATCGCCGAGGTGATCGGTCAGCCTAATCTGCAAGGTGGCTTTCACGACGGATCGAGTTTCCCCGTGCGTTGGCATCGTATCGCCAATCCGACGCTGGAATCGCGCGACCCCAGTCAGCCGGTTGAAACCGTTTACGAGCAAGGACGCAAGCTTGGGGGCTCGACCTTCTCGCGTTTGGAAGGTTGCTGGTATGGCAACGGGCTGATCTACTTCGACGCGACCGACGGCGGGGCTGCCAAGGCAGGACAAATTTGGCAATACGATCCCAATCTGGAAACGGTCTCGCTGCTGTACGAATCACGCAACAAGCGAACGCTTAACATGCCGGACAACTTGTGCGTGAGCCCCCAGGGCGGTTTGATTTTGTGCGAAGACAACGACTACGCCGGCGAAGCACCGCTGCCGCAACGGATGTTGACCCTGACCAAAGATGGTCGCTTGAACACCTTCGCCGAAAACAACATCGTGCTAGAAGGTGAGATCAACGGCTTTAAGGGCTCGTACGTCGACAAAGAATGGGCCGGTTCTACTTTCAGCCCTGACGGAAAGTGGCTGTTCGCCAACATCCAAACCCCTGGCATCACCTTCGCCATCACTGGCCCGTGGGATGATCTGCTGATTTAAGCGCCGGCTCAGGTTGCCGAGCCCGGCTGGAATATTGGTTTGGCAAGTAGCTGACTATCTCTGTGTGCCACGGTGCCTCTGGCCCGTGTCTTGGAATCCGTATGACGTTTGGCAAGCGGTTTCATGCTTGTCACAGTGGATTGCAGGAATGGCTTGGCGCTTATTCCATCCAACTTTCTACAGATCTGTTGGTTGGCTGCCGTGATTCACAAGGTGGATCTGCTCGGCTAATTCTACGGCCCGACGGACGAGGGCCCAATCGAAACGTATCAGGTCGTGCCAAGTGCGTGTTTCCAGGGGAAGTAGATAAAGTTCGTGCGGTCCGTCGTCGGTATCGAGCACCATGCGAACCACCGCGCGATTGCCGGAGTTGAACTGTAGTTTGTATATGTCGAAAGTCCAAAGGCTGCCGCGCGGGATGCGGTACCGCTTTGCGTCCCCTTCCAGCAAGATCTCACGTTGCCCCAGGTCGAAACGAATCAGGCCGATATCGGCAATCTTGGTTATGACTGAGGAGAGGCGGAATACGGGAACCTTTTTCGGAACACTCACCAGGAAGACCAATTGGTACGGTGTCTCTTCCGCGGAAAACAACGCACCTGGCCGGACTTTCAATTGGTCGATCATTCTCGGCAGCCACCAGGCTTTGGGGGCAGTTGCTTTCTCCAGACGAACGACAAACAAGAGAAACGGAATGCCAAGTATCACCGCCAGAAGCATTCGCAGAGAGTAGAACTCGGTGACGAGAAAGATAAGTAGGATAAACGGCAACGCTAAGGCGAAACTGGTGATGCTCTCGCTTAGGACGCGGAGAAAACGCTGCTCCATCGTTCTGGCCGTTCTTGCGAAGGGAGCCGGAACATCGGTCACGTCTGCCTTGGTTGTGGGAACCAATGGATAAACTTCGGCCTGCGTCTCAGAAATATCGGCCGTGGGAGATGCAAACGGGTTGATGGAAGAATCCGACACAGTGTTCCTTAATCTCGGTGCGCTGGAATGGGGATTACCCCGATTCTAAGATCTGGCAATGCCCGATGCGAACGGATTGTCACCACTTATCTGCCGGCACTAAGCAGCGCCGTATTTCAGCGGACAAGGGCTCTGCGGTGCTTGCCAGAACCGGTCCGAACAGGGACTTTCGCATGATAACATCTGCAGGGCATAAGTGAAGCTCGAGCGGGCCATCGTCCGTTTCCAGCACAAGCCGTATAACCCACGTATTGCCCGTATCGAGCGGGAGTTCGCACAGTTCGCAGTTCCAAAGGCTGCCGTATGGAATGCGATAACGCTTCAGGTTTCCTTCTAGCAAGACTTCACGTTGTGTCATATGAGCACGAAGCAAACCGATATCAAGCGTGTGCGGTTGGCCAATGGTAAGTCGAAACGGTTTCGGCTTCTCGACCGCTCCGCTGGTCAGCGTAACGAATTGGTATGGCTCTTGGTCGGCGCGAAACAGGGGATCAGGGCGGCGTTTTAATTGCTGGATCATTCTTGCTTGCCAAAACTGCTGATCGCTGCGGAAGACGATCCCTATAAGGAGACTTTCTAACATCGAGAGCAAGAATACAACAAATAGCCCTGCCAGCGCCCAATGCTGTTGCCATGGGGATAGAGGCAGCATGGTCATTACGATGAAGCCGTATCCAATGCCAATGATGCTGATTAGAACTTGCGAAACGCGACGGGCCAGAATCGCCCAGCCATAACCGGCAGCGCCTCGATAAGGAGGGGGAACTTCCGAGATCACGGCACGCGTAGTGGGAACAAGCGGGTAGTCCTCGTCCGGATCTGGATGGCTTAGATCAAGATTTGATGTCTCGGGGGAAGCAAACGGGTTGTCATTGTCGCTGCTCATGAAGGGCCGCCTGGAACAGGGGAGGTTGGTTTGGCGGCGTGTTGCTGCTGTAACAGGATGATCCGTGTCCAATACTTCTCGGCATTCCTTTGCCGCCCGCTGTTGGTCGGGTTGTTGAATGCTTCGGCGTCACTTACCCGCAGGAATAGCTCTTGCGGTCCGGTTGTCGCTTGAAAGTTAAGTCGCAACAGCCAGATCTCGGTCCAGCGTTGGGAGAAGTGTTCGACGGAACAATAAGTAAGGCTCGCCACAGGAATGCGGTAGCGAAATTGGTCTCCTTCCAGATAAATGGTGGCAGTATACGGATCGATCCGCATCATTGCCACGTCGGCCGAGAGTTGATGGCGTGCCCGTTGCCAATTCTCTGGTGGAACGCAGGCCACAAACAGGCAGTGAGTCGAGTTAGGGGCTGGTGTGTACGATTCTGGACGTGAGCGAACTTCGCGTTGCAGCTTGCTCGCAAGGTAGCGGTCTTCAAACCAAAACGGCACCATCATGTTCGAACTGAACATGAACAGCCCCCACATCAACAGCAGCACCAACAAGGCGACCGACATGAAAATCGAGACTCGCCACGTCGAGAGAATAGGATTGCCGACGTAAAAAATGAAAGCAGTCGGCAACAGGTATATCCAATAACGGCTCAGATGCGCCCAAAGGAAATGCCAGGGTGTCAGCACGCGTCCATTCCACGGAGGAGACACTTCCTGCACGACGGCCAGGTCGGTGGCGGCTACGTCCCGCGATGGATCGCGCAGCGGAACTGGCGACGGTTCGACCTGCGGTGTCTCGAGCGCCGGCGAGGCAAACGGGTTGGGTTCGGCTTCAGACATTAGGCGCTTGCGCTCTCGCTGCTTGAGTGGTTGTCAGACGAGACGGTGGGATGCGGCTTTTCCGTATCGCGGCTGGCGATCAGCATGCTTGTGATTCGATCGTGCAAATCTTGGGCAAAGGCCCGTTGCTGTTTGAGGTCGCTGAAGTTCAAGCTCAGTAGCGGCTTGATTCCTGGTCTTAGGAAGATCTCGAACGGTCCTCCGGCCAGACGTAGGATGAGGCGAACCAGCGGAGCTTTTTTGGTCCATCGTTTCGGTTCGACAAGCTCACACAGATAGATACCATCCCAGGGAACACAAAGATGGTAATGGGCACCTTCCAGCGTAAGACCCTGGTCTTTGTCTAGAAAGACTAGGCCTGCATCGAGCATCGTTTCGAGAGTTGGTAGGTATTGGTCGTCTGGGAATTCTTCGATCACAAAAAAGTTGCGGCGGATGTTACGTCTCGTTTGCATGCCGAGATT
Source organism: Bremerella cremea (assembly GCF_003335505.1). Classification (NCBI taxonomy): domain Bacteria; kingdom Pseudomonadati; phylum Planctomycetota; class Planctomycetia; order Pirellulales; family Pirellulaceae; genus Bremerella; species Bremerella cremea. The sequence continues at coordinate 619,089 of NZ_QPEX01000045.1, read as the reverse complement.
CCTCACCAACAATAGCCGTTTCGCGAGCCTGAAATCGAAAGGAAAGCCTTCCTGGTCTTGGCTGATATAGATGAACAGCGGGGAGGTGATAAAGGTGACAGGAAGCACCAACCACTTCTCCATTGGAGTAGCTTCGCCGAGGAAGTACAGGAAAAAGAAAGAAACACAGCTGGCCCCGAAAAACCCCAGGAAAAGGCTGAGCTTGATCCGTGTCACTTGCGCGAAGAACTTAAGGTCCAAAATAGGCTCTGCCTGCAGCACCGTCGCATCAGCGGTTGCCATAAGGCAGCCTTCCGGCAAATCGGCCAGGGTTAGCTCGGGCAGGACGGGATCGGTGGAGGCCGTCGGTGAGGCGAACGGATTGATCGAATCGTTGGGCATTGGGCCGCCTGCATGAACCTATCGGAGAGATTTCTGTCCGAATTCTAAGGGAAAGTGCGTCGGAATACGAGGTTTTTGCCCTTTCAACCCACGTAGACGCCACTTGGCCCCCTGCGGTACACTAAATGGTTTACCGCTTAACGACTTACGCAGCCTGTTTGAAGCAAAAAAATCAAGCGGCTGCCACGCCAACCATCTAACGCAAGCAGAATCGACGCCATGGAAATGGAAAAGCTTGTCTCGTTGTGTAAGCGACGAGGTTTCATGTTTCAGTCTTCCGAAATCTATGGAGGAGTCAATGGATTTTGGGATTACGGCCCGCTGGGCGTTGAACTGAAACGGAATATCAAGGATGCCTGGTGGCGAGATATGGTCACCGGGCACGACGACCTGGCGCAGCTTCCCGGGGCACCGAGCGCGTATGAAATGACGGGGCTCGACTGCACGATCATCATGCACCCCCAGGTCTGGAAGTGCTCTGGCCACTACGATCTGTTCCACGATTACATGGTCGATTGCCGTGAGTCGAAGAAGCGATACCGGCACGATCAGATTCAAGGTCGTTGGGTGGAAGCCAAGGGCAAAAAGATCTTCGCTACGGCCGGTTCCGATTCCGAATCGCCGGAAGCGGACATCGAACGCCAGGCCCTCAAGTTCTTCGGCATGCGTTCCAAGAATGCAGACGAACTGAAGTGGGACGGGCCGCTCGTTTCGCTGACAACGGTTGACGACTTCGAGCAAGTCCTGGGCCCCGATGCCAAGACGCTGGGGACGTTGACCGAGCCACGCGAATTCAACTTGATGTTCAAGACGACCCTCGGTGCCCTTGGTGGCGAAGCTGACACGGCTTTCTTGCGTCCGGAAACGGCCCAGGGGATTTTTGTGAACTTCAAGAACGTGGTCGATAGCAGCCGCGTGCGGGTTCCGTTTGGGATTGCCCAGGTTGGTAAAAGCTTCCGCAACGAGATTACGCCTCGCAACTTCACCTTCCGCTCGCGCGAATTCGAGCAGATGGAGATTGAGTTCTTCTGTCATCCCGACTCGTCTTCGGAATGGTATACCTATTGGCGCGAACGTCGTTTCCAGTGGTACCAGGACATGGGGTTAGACAAGGGGAAGCTCATTTTGCGTGAGCATTCGCCTGAGGAGTTGGCCCACTATTCGATTGGTACCGCCGACATCGAATACGCCTTCCCGTTCCTGCCGGAAGGGGAATATGGCGAGTTGGAAGGGATTGCTCACCGAGGTGACTTCGACCTGCGTAGCCACATGGAAGGCAAGCTCGATCCATCCACCAACCCGATGACGGTTGAGTTGAATGCTGACGGGAAGCCGAAGCATCGTGGTAGTGGCAAAGACTTGTCCTACCGAGATGATATCTCCGGGGAACGTTTCGTGCCGCATGTGATCGAACCTTCTGCTGGTGCGGATCGGGCGATGCTGGCATTTTTGTGCGAAGCATTCACCGAAGACGAAGCTCCGGACGACAAGGGGAACATGCAAACGCGTACCGTGATGAAGCTGCACCCACGGATCGCCCCGATCAAAGCGGCCATCTTCCCCTTGGTGAAGAAGGACGGCATGCCGGAGATGGCGCAGGATATTTACCGTACGCTTAAGAAAAGCTGGAACGTCTTCTACGACGAAAAAGGGGCGGTCGGTCGTCGCTATCGTCGGCAAGACGAAGCGGGAACACCGTTCTGTATCACCATCGATGGCGAAAGTTTGCAGGACCAGACGGTCACCATTCGTCATCGCGACACGCTCGATCAGTGGCGTGTGAAAGTCGATGACTTGACGGAAGAATTGCGCAAGCAAATCGGTTAAGCAAAACGAAGAAAGGCCTGTGAAAGCAGGCCTTTTTTTATGCGCCTACGATTCTTTTTGGGAGGAACCGTGCCAGAGACGACTCCACCAGGAAGTGCTTTCGTCGATGGTGGCGACGGTGGTGTCGACGAATTCGTAAGCCACCAGATACGATTGCAAACTTTGCAGCAAATGTCGGGCTCGCTCGATCGCATCGCGTTTACGACGATCTCGATTACGGCGTGGTGAGATCGAGATTTGCACTTTCGTGTGTTGGCTGCCGTTGCCGCTTGTGATCGGGCTGAACTGGAGTTCGATGATCAGGGGGACTGCGCGGTCTGCCTGGCGACGCTGCAACGGGAGCGATTCGCCATCGATGACCATTTTGATCGATTCCTCTTGGACATCGAGAACCGCAGCCCGATGATCGACCACGAAGCCTCGTATTTTTTCAGCGGCCAGGTTCAGCGGAACACGCGTCTTCATGGCTCGCTTGAGTAGCACTTCCGGTTCGACTTTGGCAAACAAGCGATGCCACCAGTGACGACGGTCGCTGATGGACGGTTCCGAGAGGCCACCGCCGATTTGAGTGACGATGTTGCGGCCCATTTCTTTCGATTGCAGCAAAGCTCGGTCGGCTCGATTCAAGATCGAGTCTGCGGTGTCGCCCCGCTGCAGTTCCGTGACGCCAAAGCTGGCCGTCATGCCCTTACCGCCCAACGCGGAAAGAGAAATCGAAGCGAGTTCGCTGCGAATCGCTTCGGCCAGGGAAGAGGCCGATTCGCCATTGCAGTTGGGGCAAAGAATCACAAACTCTTCTCCCCCGTAGCGAGCACAAATATCGGCAGTGCGAGCATGGGTTTGCAGCAGTTTGGCAAACATCACCAAAGCTTCGTCCCCCGCCGGGTGGCCGTAGGTATCGTTAATCTTTTTGAAGAAGTCGATATCGCAAATGATAACGCTACAGGCCTTGCCTTGAGACGAGTGACGCTCGACCATTTCCGTCAACGCGCGATCCATCTCGGCTCGATTGACAAGCTGGGTCAAGGGATCGCGTGTGGCGCGATAGTGCAGCGACTCGATCTGCTCGTGGAGCGACTCCATGCCAGAGGTATCGTGCAGCTGAATTGTTGCTCCCAGGCGAGTTCCGTCTTCCCTGACAACCGGCACAATGTGGGCCTCGACCGTGATGAACCGATTGTCGGCATTGCGAATCGAAAGACCCTGCGCAGATTGAATATTGTTGACAATGGCTTGGCGGACTGGATCGGATTCAGGAGATAGGTTGCGACCTTGTTGGTCCGCCAGACCTATTAGTTCCGCCGACCAGCGATGTCCTTCGACACTTTCTCGCGTTAAACCGGTCATCCGCTCGGCGGAGTGGTTCCAGCCGATAATCTGCATGTTCAAGTCAAGGCAGATGACGGCGTCGTTATTGTGTCGGACGAAACTGTCTTGATACACACAGATCGAGCAGACGTGAGAACGCTTGATCGCCGTCAGGTTTGCTTTAAAGTGTCGATTGGCGTGATCCGGCGAAAGCACTCGCAGCCAGTGCCGCGTGTTGTGGCCAGCGATTTGCTGCGGATCGGCTTGAAGCTGGCAGAAATGACCTACCAATTCGGGATCGAACTGGGTTCCGGAATAGGATACCAGTTCGGCAATCGCACGATCTTTCGAACGAGCGCGACGGAAGATCTGATCGACCGTCATCGAGTCGTAGGCATCGACGATTGCCAGCATGCGGGCTTCGAGGGGGAGGCTGTTTTGGGTTTGGCCGAAGTTTCCCTTGCTGCCGTCGTACCAGGCATAGTTGTAGCGAATGATGTCGATGATCTCTTCGCCATCGCAGCAAGCCGACAAAATTTCCAGGCCAATATCTTGGCTGCGATCCATCAGCAATTGTTCTTCGGCGGAGAGCTTACCGGGGCAGGCCAGAACGTAGTCGGGAACCCCAATCTTGCCGATGTCGTGAAGCAACGCGGCAACTTCCAGTTGATCGCGATGGAACGGCGGCAGATCGAGTGCGATGGCCCAACGCGAACACATTTTAGCTACGCGTAGCGAGTGAGCCGCCGTCGGAAAGTGTTTGGCTTGCAGGGCATAAAAAAGGCCTGAGGCGATGCCGAGACGGACTTGAATGAGTTGATTGTCGGACTCGTTGATTTGATCTACGTTCTGTCCTTCATCACCAGATTCGTCGGCCCAGGCGAGGAGGTTCGTCAGGGCATGACCTTGGCTGTCGGTCGGTTGAGTAGAACCAGCCGAGGGCTCAATTGCACCAGGATTCGAGGTCGGTTCCAGGGCCATGGAAATATTGCGCCGTTGTCTGAGATTTAGGTGTGGAATCTGCTTTGTGCTGAAAGGTACGTCGGAATCCTTAGAGTCGCAAACTTGGCCTCTAGGAAAGCGATAAGAATTCTGCTGCCTCTTGTTTCAGATCAAAAATGCCTGGCTGCTGCTGCGGTTAGGCTCGTTGTCTGGTGGGGATTTTTCCGATAAGTTGAATTCTGAGTTTGAATTGCCTCTTGCGGTTTGAAGCGGCTTTGCCGAAGAAAGGGTGAGACCGAAATGCGTCTGATCAGCTATCAAAGTGAAACAGGGCCACGAACCGCAGTTGCACGTGGTGATGGCTATGTCGATTTGCACAAGGCCGACCCGCTGCTGCCCACCCAGATGAAGCAATTGCTGCCGATGCTACCGACGCATCGCGAGGCCATTTTGCAAGCGGCGCAAACTGGCAAGCTGCTTGATCCGACCAAAACCCGGCTGCTGCCCCCCGTAGTTGAACCGCAGAAAATCTTGTGCATCGGTTTGAACTATGCCGACCACGCCGCCGAAACCGGGGCTACCGTGGGGGACGAGCCTGTGGTGTTCAACAAGTTTCCGACTTGTTTGCGGGCCAATGACGCGCCAATCGAGCTCCCTTCGGTTAGCAAAGAGGTGGATTACGAAGCAGAACTAGTCGTCGTGATTGGCAGAACCGGCAAGAACATTCCTCAGGCAGAAGCCATGAGCTACGTCGCCGGCTACGCCGTTGGGCATGACGTCTCGGCGCGGGATTGGCAAAAAGGCAAACCGGGCAAGCAGTGGTTGCTTGGTAAGTCGTTCGATAGCTTTGCTCCTTTGGGCCCAGAACTGGTAACCGTCGACGAGATTGAAGATCCTCATAACCTTCGCATTCAATGCCGCCTCAACGGCGAGACCATGCAAGATTCGTCGACAAGCCAATTGATCTTTCGTATCGACTTTCTGATTGCATATCTCTCGCAGATTTGCACCCTGGTACCGGGCGACTTGATTTACACCGGGACACCTCCAGGGGTTGGTATGGCGCGGAACCCCCCTGTGTTTCTCAAACCAGGCGACCGTGTCGAAGTGGAAATCGAAAAGCTTGGCACGTTGAGTAATCCAGTCGTGGCAGGGGCATAGCTGCCTGTCTCCGGTCGCTAGCTCCGCTGGCAATTCCGAACGAGTTTGCGAGTTTTGCGTGCTTTAATTTGCGGTGAGTCGCCAGACTGAAATAAGACACCGGCAATCATTCAGATCCGTCCGAGCGATTGCCGAAAAGTCCTATAGGCGGATGATTTGAATGCCACAGGGAAGTGGTCATTTATTTTCACCAGGGATGGGTAATCTAGAATGCAGTTTAGGCGGAATGGCCTGCGTGACGAACGTCGACGCCGGGCATTGATGGATGATCGCTCAGGCAAGGAGCAGACCTCTGTGGATACATCCCACGGAGGTTACCAATCGACGCGCACTTATTCCAAATCGGCCGTTGACGAACGACGAATTCGGATCGTCGACGTCGTGCCGGTTTATGGCGTACACGTTTCTTTGGTGTACGTGGCCATTGTGGTGATGATTGCTGGCTTGCTGGCACTCGACCACTATTTTTCCCGCGTCATTCGCTGGACCGATCTCAACCGGGTCGATAGCTTAGGCACCTACTTGGCATCTGGCAGCTTGTTTGTGGCGGCCTTGTTGGCGGTGCTCATTTATCGCATTCGCCGCCATCGCCTGGATGACTATCGAGGCTACTATCGCTGCTGGCTGTGGTTTGCAGGCTTGCTGCTGTTGGCCAGTTTAGACACCATGCTGAACTTCCGCCAAGATGTGGCCATGGGGCTAGAAACGGCCAGTAAGCTCCGTTTCTTTGGCCAAACCGATGGCTGGTGGGCTGTTGTTTGGTGTGTCGGCTTCGGTTCGATGATCTTGCGGGCCGCGATCGAAGTTCGAGAAAGCTACGGCACGTTGGCGGTGGCAACGCTAAGCAGTGGGCTGTTGTTGCTAGGGGTAACCTTGCAGCTAGACCTGGTGATGCTACCTAGTACACTACCTGCGGAAATAACGCTGCACGCGGCTCAACTGTTAGGGGTTGGGTTACTGTTGGCCAGTTTGGTGCAGTACGCCCGGTATGTGTGGCTTGATGCCCAAGGTTTAATCTCACGGCGTGAACGGGTGGTGACCGAGCAAGACACCGACCACGAAGAGGCCGCCGCTGCGAAACCCAAACCAAAACGTTCGCGTGCCGCCTCCAAGAAGCAGGCCGCTGAGCCGGAGGAAGACGAGCAAGATCTAGCCGAAACCAAACCACGACGTGGCTGGTTCTCGTTTGGCCGTAAGAAGGTCGAGCAAGACGCCGAGGAAGAAACCTCCCAGCCCGTAGCCGCCAAGAAGCGATCCACGAGCAAGCCAGCCGACGACGAAGCGAGTGAAGAGCAGCCGAAGCGAGGTTGGTTCTCATTCGGACGCAAGGCGAAGCCGGAGCAAGAAGGCGAAAGCGTCGAGCCCAAGCCTGTCGCTACGAAGAAGCGATCCGCGAGCAAGCCAGCGGAGGACGAAGCAGGCGAACAGCAACCGAAGCGTGGCTGGTTCTCCTTCGGTCGCAAGGCGAAGTCCGAAGCGGATGGAGAAAACGAAGAGCCTAAGCCTGCCGCCGCCAAGAAACGAGCCGCTAGCAAGCCCGCCGAGGAAGAACCGGCTGAAGTGAAAGCGAAACGCTCGTGGCTCTCTTGGGGGCGAAAAGAGGCCAGCGAAGACCCTGCTGATGGGGCCAAGGTCGCTGCTTCGTCTGGCGGAGCGAAATCGGACGAGAATGCCGAGCCGGCCCCAAAGAAGGGTTGGTTCTCGTGGGGCAGCAAGTCCGAGACGGAAGACGAGACCGCTGCGACATCGCAGGAAGCGGAAGAAGAGCGGACCATCATGACGCCGCGTATCAAGACTCGTCCGAAGCCCGCACCGGCACCTGAACCGGCACCTGAACCGGCACCAGCGCCGCGCCGCGAAGTGCCGACCATCACCGGTAACGCCGCCAAGGCTGCTCCGCCGCAAGACGAGAGCGACTCTGGCGAAGAAGACGAGGAAATCTTACGGCTGGAAGGGAAGCCAGATCACCTGCTCAGCAAGGCGGAACGACGCCGGTTGAAGAAGTTAAAACGGCGAGCAGCGGCCTAATGGCCTGCCAATTGCGGGACGCCCCTTTGACGGGCTTCCTCGATTACGTCTAAGCTTAGGGATCGTTCATGGTGCCTCCACCCGGACAAGGGGGAGGCACCGCTCGTTATTCGATCCCTTTACAAAGGCGGGCGTGGCTCATTCGATGGGCTAGGCCGAAATCGACTCATGGCACCTGTTCGCACTCGTTTCGCCCCCAGTCCGACTGGTTATCTTCACATCGGCGGGGTTCGTACCGCACTGTTTAACTGGCTGTTTGCGCGCCGTCATGGTGGGCAGTTCATCCTGCGGATCGACGACACCGACCAAGAACGCAACGTGGAAGCGGCGTTGCAGCCAATCTTGGAAGGTTTTCGCTGGCTGGGCATCGATTGGGATGAAGGGGCTGAAGTTGGTGGCCCTTACGAGCCGTACTATCAATCGCAACGGCTAGAGCGTTATCAGTCCGCCGCTCAGAAGTTGATTGAAGACGGGTTCGCCTATTACGACTATTCCACGCCGGAAGAAGTCAATCGCGAGCGTGACTTGGCAATGGCCGAAAAGCGTCCGTTTCAGTATAGCCGCAATTGGATGGCGACCACACCGGAAGAACGCGCCAAGTTCGAGGCAGAAGGTCGCGCCTGCGTGGTGCGATTGAAAATGCCCCGCGAAGGCGTTTGTGCGTTTACCGACTTGGTGCGTGGCGATGTGTCGTTTGAATGGTCGAAAGAAAACGACCACGTGATCCAACGGAACGACGGTTCCTGCTTGTATCACTTGGCGAGCGTGGTTGATGACTACGATTTCAAAATCTCGCACGTCATCCGGGCGGAAGAGCATCTGCCCAACACGCCCCGGCAAATCTTCATTGCGCAGTCGCTGGGCTACGAACTGCCCGAGTATGCTCACTTGCCTTACGTGGCCGAGCCTGGCAGTAAGAACAAGCTGAGCAAGCGGAAGCTGGAAAAGTATCTGAAGAACCAAGACTTCAAGCGGTTGAACGAACATGGCGAGGAAATCGCCAAGCGTTTGGGGATGACAACCTCGGCGGAAACGTTCAACCCGGTGATCGTCGACTTCTACGAAGCGAGCGGCTATTTGCCATCGGCGATCCTGAATTACTTAGTGCTGCTGGGATGGTCGTTGGATGACAAGACGGAAGACTTTACCGTCCCCCAGATGATCGAGAACTTCAGCCTAGAACGCGTTACGAAGGCACCTGCCAGCTTCGATTGCAAAAAGCTGTGGGCGTTTCAAGATCGCCACATGCAAACCCTGAGCACGGCCGAGAAGGCTGCCGGCATGCTGCCGTATCTGCAAAAGGCGGGCTTGGTCGCCGATCCGGCACCTGCGGGAGAGATGGAGAAGCTGGAAAAAATTGTTGCCGCGTGTGGTGATCGTTTGAAGACCATGGGCGATATCCTCTCGTACGCCGACTACTTCTATGTCGCTGACGACAAGATGGAGATGGACGAGAAGGGTTTCAAGAAGCGATTAGGTGACGCCGAGGCCCAGGCCATTCTGGCGACCTTCCGCAATCATTTGTCGGGGGTCGAAGATTGGACCGTCGAACATCTCGATAAAGAGATGCACGCTTTCATCGATGAAGCAGGCATCAAAATTGGTGATCTTATTCATGCCGTGCGACTGAGCGTGACCGGCAAAACGGTCGGGCCTGGCATGTTCGATTGTCTGGCGATCCTCGGTAAAGAATCGTGTTTGCATCGGATGGATGCCACGTTAAAGCTGGCTCAAGAAACGTTTTCCCCGGAAGCCTAATTGAAGATGACGGACGAATCGGTCGTGACTCCCCCTGAAACGAAGCTTCCTAAGGTCAAGCTGCGGCCCCGCAAAGCCCAGCCGTTCTTTGGTCGACATCCTTGGGTCCGCGATAGCGGCATCGACAAGGTGATTGGCAAGGTGGAAGATGGCGATGTGGTTGAACTGATCAGCGACAAAGATCGCTTCATTGCCTACGGCTTGATCAATCGGAACAGCCATCTCCGCGTGCGGCTTTACTCGTGGGATCCTGAGGCCAAGCTCGATCATGCGTTTTGGCGAAGTCGGCTAGAGCGAGCGATTCAGATGCGTCGTGAACTGGGCATGCTGCGCGAAGATAGCGGCTGCCGACTTGTTTACAGCGAAGCAGACGGGCTCAGCGGCTTGGTCGTCGAGTATTTCGCCGGGCATCTGGTGATTCAGATTACTTCGCTGGGGATGTACAAGCAGCTAGAGCAAATCGTGGCTCTGCTGGAAGATTTGCTGCAGCCCAAAAGTATTTCGCTGCGTGGGGAAGCAGGCATCTTGAAGCTGGAAGGCTTAGAGATCGAACCACGCGTGGTCAGTGGCGAAGTCCCTGCCGAACCGATCGAGCTGGTCGAGAACGACTTGCGTTACGAAGTGGGGCTTTCGGAAGGCCAGAAAACCGGCTTCTATCTCGATCAGCGGGACAATCGCCGCGTGGCGGCCAACATAATTCCTGCTGGCTCGAAGGTGTTGGACATGTTCTGCTATAGCGGTGGCTTTGCCCTGAATGCCGCCAAGCATGCCCAGGCCTCCCACGTCCATGGGGTCGACGGCAGCGGTCCGGCGATTTCCGCTGCCGAGCGTAACGCCGAGCGAAATCAGTTGACCAATGTTACCTTCGAGAAAGCAGATTGCTTCGATTACTTGAAGGCCCGTGTCGATGCCGGGGATCAGTACGACGCGATCGTGCTCGATCCGCCGAAGTTCACCAAGTCGCGGCGAACGATCGATGAAGCGTTGCGTGCTTACTTTCATATCAATCGCCATGCGGCTCAGCTGCTGCGACCAGGCGGGATTCTCGTAACCTGCAGTTGCAGTGGCAACGTCAGTCGCGATGAATTTCAGATGATGCTGTTAGGGGTTTCGCAGAAGTCGGGGCGTGACTTCCGGATTCTCGAACAGCGTGGCGCGGCGCCAGATCATCCGGTGAGTGCGACCTGTTTAGAGAGCGAATACCTGAAGTGCTTCATCGCCAGCGTCGGATAAACGCCAGTTGGCTTGACGCTTATTGAAAGATGGACAGCTGGCCAAACTGGCCAGCTTGACGTCCGTCGGGATAATCGGACGACCGGCCTTGGGAAGCGGGTGGGCCGACCTGCTTTTCGAGCACTTCGCAAAGCAGCTTACAGTCGATTGGCGACATGAAGACTTCCACCGGCCCGCGACCACGGATGTGGAAGGTAATGTACGAGCATGCGTCTTGCCACACGTGATAGCTGGTGATTCGCTGCCAGCGGCAGGGATAGAACCCGCCGATCATGAGTCCTTCTGCATGCACCTCTAGGTCATGCCCTTTCACGTTCACCAACAACTGGACGAGCCAAGGGACGCTAGCCACGGCGGAGAAGCCAGACAAGACCATAAAGAGAACGAGCCCGCTGCTGGAATTCTTCGCGTCTGCTTCTCCGAGCAGGGGTAGCCACAGCAGAAAGATGGCCACGCATTGCATGGTGCCGCTGAAGATCAAGTTGCGAAACTGGGACGATTGAAATCCCTCGACCGTGAATTGCCATTCTCCTAGTCTACTGCCGGCGGTGCTTCGCCAGGCAAGCAATATCGCTCCAAAGCCTAGGTCAAGCAGCGCGATCATGCCAAGCCCAAGTGCGAACGTCACGATTTGGCTCGGTTTCGCTGACGTAATGAAAAAGGGGAGAATGGCCAGCAGCAAAGCCGCACCAAGCACCGCTGTGCCCAGCAAGCGAAGTCGGCGCTGCTGAGGAGAGGCGGACGACGAACCGTCTTCAATTCGCAAGTGAGAAGACGAATCGGGATGATCTGAGGGGGAACTCATAGGCGTTCGTGGTCAGGGGCAAGGCGATCATTGATCGAGCGATGTGGTTACACGCCGACTATCGATAAAGGAGAACCAACCCAATCGATTTTTTCGTTCGTTCCGATAACAATACGGTCTCACGGATTGCCTCGTGCCCTGTTTTGTTTGCGTGTTGTTTCCGCAAACATCCGCCTTGCAGGCACTTTCCGCGACCGTGAACTATTCCGGGATCAAATTTCTAATCTTAATTATAGCGTGACACGAGCCGCGAAAAACTATGAAACTCATTGCCTCTCACAACGGTTTAGAAGCGACTCGCTTGGCTTGGCAGGAATTACAACGCGGCCAGCAGCTGATCGATGCCGTGGTCCAGGGGGTGACACTTGTTGAAGATGACCCTGATGAAGTGACGGTTGGCTATGGCGGGCTGCCTGACGAGCAGGGTCATGTCACCCTCGACGCCGCCGTGATGGATGGCCGGACGCACCGGGGCGGCTCGATCATCGGGCTCAAAGAGATTCGCCACGTTTCCCAGGTTGCTCTTTGTTTGATGCGAGAATCGCGCCGGGTGATGCTGCAAGGAGAAGGGGCTTATCAGTTCGCTCTAGCAGCGGGCTTTCCGACCGAGAACCTCTTAACCGAGAAAGCACGGAAGTTATGGCGTTTGTGGAAACGAACCTATCAGGCCAACAAGGAGTGGTTGCCTGCACCAGATACGGCAGAGAACCAACAGCTCCGTGAGATCTTGGATCAGATGTATCGGCATCCCGCAGGGACGGTGCATGTGGCCGGGCAAGACGCGGCAAAAGATTTAGCGTGTTGCACGTCGACCAGTGGACACTGCTTCAAAACAAAGGGGAGAATCGGGGATTCGCCCATCTTTGGGGCTGGGCTGTATGTCGATAACGAGTACGGTACGTGCGGTAGTATTGGCCATGGTGAAGCCAATTTGTTGAACTGTTCCAGCTTTCATGCCGTGCAGTTGATGGGGCAAGGCATGACGCCTCGCGATGCCGGTATGACCGTGCTAGAACGCGTTGCCCAGCATGCTCCGCCGTTTGAAGTCGATGCCCGGGGCCGCGCGAATTTCAATCTTCAACTGTACTTGCTCGGCAAAGACGGCTCGCATGCTGGCGTTTGCTTGCGAGGAGATTGGAAGATTGCCGTTACCGACGAAAACGGTCCGCGGGTAGAAACCTGCGAGCCGTTTTATCAGGACTAATTTTCGACATGCACCCAAAGCTTCTCGATTGCGATACGAGTTGCGGTAGCCGAACATGCCGGAGGCTTCCCATTTCACGTTGGCTCCGGTTTGTTCCGAAGGGCCATAGTGCCCAGAGACCAATGCGTACGAGGCCGAAGCCCAGTTCTTTCCAACGGTCTCGAACGAGGGTTGCATCGTCGAACTTGGGCAAACAAATGCCGCCGGACGCGTGTTTACCACGGCTTCCGGTAGGCTTCCCGGGAACTTATTGTCTGGGCCGTAAGGGGCGAACTATTGATGTCTGCGCGGGCAATCTAACATGGCTACGGACCGATTTGCCACGAATCTGGAGCTTCCGCTGGTCGCCCCTATTGGATTGCTGACGCAGACCTCAATAGGGCCAGAAAGTCGCATAAACCTAGTTTTGGGGATTTTTCAGGTGGCTTGCGTGCTCGATGAGAGGCCGCGCGATCGTTAGCACTGGCTGTCCATTCGGGGCGATCCCGGTCACAAATCCACTGATTTGGTGGTCGCGATCGATCGCAATCGCTCCAATCTGACAAGCAAACGATTCGGGCTTCGTCACAATGACGACCTGTTTGTCATACGTCAGGGGGCGGCAAATATCCCAGGCAAGCTTGCCTGGCTGTTCTGATGGCTGCAGAAGCAAGTGAGAGTATTGCCAATCAAATTGGGTCCGGCTCGACACGTTGAACGCTTGCCACTGACCATCTTGCTCGATCGAGTCGATTTGAAGGAAGCCGAACTGCGACGGTTTGTCGATTCCCAATCGCTTCGCTACAAACTTCTTACCATCGAAGCGGCTGACCTCGACGGTCGTTCCTGGCTTCCAATCGTCGTCACCAAGCATGGCCAAAATGCCTGCGTTTTGATCGACCATGACCGCCGGACGAGCTGTTTGGCCAGGGAGGTGTACCGTCAGCGTGGCCTTCTGTAGCCTGGGCAGCAGTTCTTCAGAGCGTTTTTGCCAGTTGTCCCAGTTTGAGTTTTCAGCGCTGACCGACAAGTTGCGACTAAAGTTCCATGAAGTGCCAGCGAAGCAGATTTGATCCCACAAGCAACTGGACTCTCCCACGGACTTGATCGCGATGCCGGTAATGTCGAGATCGCGGAAGTTGGAATAAAGGTCGGTGGTGATGACGTGCCAGTTCTCGTCGAGAGACTTTTCTTTTCCGAAGGATCTCGGGTTGAGCTCGATCACGCCTTTGCCGGCGCTCTTGGTGCCAATGGAATAAATCGCAGGTGAGGTTTCTTCTTCATCGTGGAGAAAGCGAATCAGTGCGTGCCCTTGGCCTGCTTTGGCAACTGCGAAACGGAGTTGACGATACTGCCCCGACACCGGCCGTTCGCGAATTTCGAGCGGTTTCTCGAAGCTGGCGATTTTAATCCACTCGCCATCGGGCGTTTCGATCAGCGGTCGCGATAGTTGCCGAATTTCGTTCCGCAGGATCACATGAGCAGGATCCCCAGCCAACGTTTGCATGGCAGCGACATCTGCCAACGTGGGATTTTCTAGCACGGGATAAAGGAACGAAGGGTGTTCCAGAAAGTGCAGACCTCGCCAATCGACTGGCAGTTCTTCTGGCCCGACCGATTGCGTGATCTCGATGGTAACTTCCGAGCCAGCGAACGGAGTCACGTTGACCAGGTAAGGGGGGGGCGAATGAACGTGGTCCGAGGCGTTGGTATTTTGCAGCGGGGCCGATAGTACCGGAATCCCGTTAATGCGCACATCGAGCACCGGTTGCTCTGGTCCTTCAAACTTAGCCGTCACGATTTCAAGGAACTTGGTTTCCGCTGCGATTTTCTTACGAGTGGTCAGGCGAATGGGCTGATCTTGTGCTGAGATGGTCGTTCGCCACGAAGACGTTTCGTAAGGGTACTGAACGCGGCGATGCGTCATCGCAAAACGAACTTCGCTTAAATCGTTTTCCAACTGCCAGCCTTGCCAAGCCAAGATTGTATTGGCCGTGCGGGCCTTGATGGCTTCGCGCAGTGTTTGTTTGTCGAGCAAGAGTTGTGGTTCAAGCCAGTTGGTCATGTCGCGAATGTCGAATGGGTCGGCCCCTGCCGGACGTCCTTCGATCATGGGATCAGCAACCAATACCAGTTCCCCTTCCGGCGGAACAGTCAGGAAACGGAGGTTCCCACTAGCCACGACCTTGTCCGAACCGATGAGTGTTGGGCTGGTAAATTTCGGGTCGCTTTCCCACGAAAAGAAGACCTGTCCTTGAATGCAGCCCCGCTGATGCGCGGCTTGATCGATCGCCACACGGGTTTGAAAACCAATCGCCCACAAGGGCAACGGAAAGTGGAGGCGGCTGGGGGCCATGACCCCTATGCTCCAACCGGTTGGTCGCTTGCCAGACTCGGCAGTTCCTCCTAGAACGCCGCGATTGACGCGGGCTGAGAACCCGCCCCGTGAGAACATCGCTCCTTCGCGAGTTTCGGTGAAAGGCAAACGAAACAGCGGGACGGTGTCGAAATTCCAACTCCGCCACATCCACGTCGAGCGACAGGCGACCCAAATCGTATCGAGCGACCACGCCGGTTGAATGCCGTGAACCCAGCGATCGGAGTTGTTGTTTTCGCCGTACGACTCGACATCGATTCGCTGCACGCTGGTCGTCGCGACCAAGCCAGCGACCGTTTCCCACTGGACCAGACGTTGTCGATCGTTCGGCTCGACCGTGCCGCCAGGAAAGAGGATGGCCAATTCCTGGAGGTAGCGATCCCAATACGACTCGTTGTCGAGGTGCAATTCAGCGATCTCTTGAAAGCCAAACGTCATCCGCTCGCGTCCCGCCAACAAGTGGATGCCGCTGGTGTCGAAGCGAATTGCCCGAAATTGAATCTCTCGGCCATTGGTTAGAAAAACGGTCGAAGGAACGTGCCGATCGATTAAGGCAGGCATCTGCTGCCAGACGATCTTCCGCACAAAATCTCGCCGCACGCGAATCGACTGGCGATAGGAGGAGTCAGAGCGATTGAAAGGAAAGCTCGGAGCAACGGAGAACGATTCCGGCTGGTCGGTTTGATACTCGACGGAAGCCTCGTGATACGACATCACGCGACCTGGCAGGCGATCACCGGAGTAGAATTCGATATAAGTCGTGGGGGTTTCGGCAGGGCCGAGCGTTCGATCGACCAGCCAACGCATCGGGTTACCCCCATTCAGCAGGCTATGTCCGGCAAGCTGGGGCATGGCATTGCCTGAGTACCAATTTCGAAGAATCGCATCCTCCACGACACGTTCGTCTTCCAACATCGCGATGAAGCGTTGAGGTTCCTCGGCCTGGCTAATCGACTTTAGGTCGCAAGTGACAAGCAAAACGGCAATAAGAAGTAAGCGAAAAGCCAATTTATGGAAACCTTTGAGGGCGATAGGAAGGAAAATGGAGGATGACTGCCCAACAAAAAATGACCTTACAAGGCATTTGGTTTCGTGCGTCACGTTGCAGTCGTCGTCATTTCCCAGATAATGGGCCTCTTGTAGAGATTATTATGGCCTGATTAGGGCCATCTGCCCAATTCTCGGCCGGGTTTGTTCTGCTCGGTCAACGAATTTTTCATTGCTTAGACTTAAACGAGAGACGTCCCTATGTCACTTCTGGTCGTCGGTTCTATTGCCATCGATTCAATCCATACCCCCACAGAGGTCCGGGAAAACATTCTGGGTGGGTCTGCCACGCATTTTTCTTATGCCGCCAGCTTCTTTAGCGGTGTCCGCATGGTGGGTGTTGTGGGGGATGATTGGCAACAAGAGCATACCAAACTGCTGACCGACCGAGGCATCGATACTTCGGGCATCGAAGTCCAAGAAGGTGGCAAAACGTTCCGCTGGACCGGCAAATACCACGCGAACATGAACGACCGTGACACGCTGGAAGTTCATTTGAACGTGCTAGAGAACTTCAGCCCGGTACTTTCCGAAGAAGCCAAACGCTGCCCGTTTGTGTTTCTGGCGAACGGTTCCCCTTCAACGCAGTTGAAGGTCTTGGATCAGATGACCGGTCCCCAGTTGGTTGTGGCCGACACCATGGATCTGTGGATCGAGATCGAACGCGACGAACTGAAGAAACTGATGCAGCGCATCGATGGTTTGGTGCTGAACGATAGCGAAGCCAAGTTGCTGACCGAAGAAGAAAACTTGGTCCGGGCTGGGCAAAAAGTGCTGGAATATGGGCCGAAATTCGTGGTGCTGAAGAAAGGCGAACATGGGGCGATGTTCTTCTCGAAGGGAGAATCGTACGTGATGCCTGCCTTCCCGACGCCTGATGTGGTCGATCCGACCGGGGCGGGCGATAGTTTCGCGGGCGGCATGATGGGTTACCTGGCTCAGCAAAACAACTTCGAGCCTAAGACCTTAAAGGAAGCGATGGCCTATGGAACGGTCGTGGCAAGCTACATCGTCGAGGACTTCAGCCTGGACCGGATGAAGGAGATTGGTCGCGAAGAAATCGATCAACGTCTCGGCCAATATCGACAGATGCTGTCGTTCTAAGCTTTTTTGCAAGGGAGAGTCCTCCACGATGGAAGCGACTCGTTGTTTTCTGGCCGTGCGGATTTCCACGGACGTGCGGCGACGCGCCGAGAGACTGATGAAAAAGCTCTCGAGCGCCGGGTCCGACGTGAAGTGGGTTGAGTCAGAAAATCTGCATATTACGACCAATTTTCTCGGGGATATTACCGGCCAGTATCTGGTCGATATCTCGATGAAGACGCTGGAGGTTGCCGAACGCCATGCCGCGTTTGATTTAGAAATGGTTGGCACCGGCGCCTTTCCTGATACCGAAAATCCACGCACGCTCTGGATTGGGGCAGGGGAGGGGGGCGAACAGTTGATCGCCTTGCAGGAAGATCTTACCGAAAGTCTAGCCGCGATCGGCTTTCCACCTGATTCGCGGAAGAAGTACCATCCTCACCTGACGCTGGGGCGTTTGAAGCGATTTACCCCGGAAGTGGCTGATTTAAAGACGCTGCTGGAAGAGAATGCAGAATTGCCAATGGGCCAATCTCGGGTCAAAGAGGTGTGTATCTTCGCTAGCAAGCTGGACCGAACCGGCCCCAAATATACGCTTATTGGGCGTGGCCAACTGGGCTAGTCTTGGCGTTTGCCGGGAATTTTGGCTTGTTTGTTGTTGGCGTAAAGACTTTGCTGGTTTTGGTTTAGGCCGATCCGTGGTGATTGCTGGGAAATTCTTGAGGGTCCTCTGACCTAACGTGTCCAGCGTTTCGCCGATCATTTTTTCTAGAAACAAACCAGAAACAAGATTGCATTGTAGATGCAAATTTGTACACTGTTCATCTGTGCACTTTGATCCGCAGGGCCGCTTGCAGTGCCTTCGGTCATTCCGCATAAAGGAGCCCAAAGAAATGGTCACAGTCGCAACTAAGAGCAACGGTAAGATGGCAGCCAAGAAAGCAAAATCGTCCGGCAAGGGCACCGCCGCTAAAGGGACGGAAGCCAAAAAGGATGTATTTGCGGGGAATACAACCCTGAAGACGACTCTTTCGCAAATCGAAAAGTCGTTCGGAGAAGGGGCAATTATGCCCCTGGGCAACGATTTCAAGGTAATCGAAGGGATTTCGACCGGTTCGCTTTCCCTTGATCTGGCCCTGGGGGGCAAAGGGATTCCGCGGGGACGAATCATCGAAATGTTCGGCCCGGAATCAAGTGGTAAAACAACGCTGGCATTGCACTGTATTGCCGAAGCCCAGAAGAACGGGGGCATCGCCGCATTCGTGGATGCCGAGCACGCACTCGATCCTAGTTGGGCGAAAAAACTTGGCGTTCAATTAGAGACCTTGCTGGTCAGTCAGCCATCCAGTGGTGAAGAAGCGATGCAGATCACCGAGATGCTGGTTAAATCGAACGCGGTGGATGTGATTGTGGTCGACTCGGTCGCCGCTCTGGTTCCCAAGGCGGAACTCAATGGCGAAATCGGTGACTCGCATGTTGGTCTTCAAGCTCGTTTGATGAGCCAGTCGATGCGTAAGCTGACCGGTGCGATCTCGAAGTCGAAGACCAGCGTGATTTTCATCAACCAGATCCGTGAAAAGGTCGGGGTGATGTTCGGTAGTCCTGAAACGACGCCAGGTGGTCGCGCCCTAAAGTTCTACTGCTCGTGTCGCGTCGATGTTCGCCGCATTGGGCAATTGAAAGACGGGGAAGACGTGGTCGGCCAACGGGTACGGACCAAGATCGTCAAGAACAAAGTCGCTCCTCCTTTCCGGATCGCCGAGTTCGACATGATGCACAAAGATGGCATCAGCTACGAAGGGGACGTGCTAGATTTAGGCCTGACCCATAAGATCGTGGCTCGCAGCGGGGCTTGGTTTCGCTACGGTGATATGCAGTTGGGGCAAGGTAAGGAAAAGGCTCGGGTGTTCCTGGTTGAAAATCCGGAGATAACCGAGGAAATCAAGCAAAAAGTGATGGTGGCCGTGGCTCCCGTGGTTCCTCCGATGGTCTCCGACGACGAAGATCCTGGCGAGGAAATGCCAGAGGCTGAGGAATTTTAATTCGAGCCGAAAGCTTTGGGCGGCAAGTATTTCCATTTCGCTTAATGCAGCAAAACAGGGTTCCGAGGTCGGCTATCTCCATCACGGGAGATGGCCGGCCTTGTTTTGATTCTTGCCCAGCATTAGAAGGGCTGAAACGGACTCGAAACGCCTCTGCTCAGGCACCTTTGCCCAGATTGGCAAAGAACTTATGATAAGGTGTTTGTGTCCCGAAGTTTGAGGGGGAGATAAAGAGTAACTCCACCCTCTGGCTAAATATCGAAAACTGGCTACGAAAACGATTTCCTGATGAAAACCGACGAACTCCGCGAAAAGTACCTCAGCTTTTTCGAGACCAAAGGACACACACGCCGTCCGAGCGATGTTTTGGTCCCTACGTGGGATCCTTCCGTGCTATTCACGCCTGCTGGGATGAACCAGTTTAAGGACCACTTTCTGGGGCGTGTGAAGCTTGACTTCACCCGCGCGACGACATGCCAGAAGTGCTTGCGCACCGGCGATATCGACAACGTTGGCCGGACCGCCTATCACCATACCTTCTTCGAGATGCTGGGTAATTTCAGCTTCGGCGATTACTTCAAAGAAGAGGCGATTCAGTGGGCCTGGGAATTTCTGACCGATAAGAAGTGGCTCGGAATGAATCCTGAGCAACTGAGCGTTACGGTCTACAAGGACGACGAAGAAGCGGCCAACATCTGGCACGATAAAATCGGCCTGCCGTTCACACGCATCGAATACTTGGACGAGGATGAAAACTTTTGGCCGGCCAGTGCGCCCAGCCAAGGACCGGATGGCGTTTGCGGCCCTTGCAGTGAAATCTATTTCACACCCACAGATGGCAAAAAGGTTGAGATTTGGAATCTCGTGTTCACGCAGTTCAATCGCGTGGGAGATCCGCCAAACAATCTGGAACCGTTGCCCAGCAAGAACATCGATACGGGCATGGGCTTGGAACGGACGGCGGCCACACTGCAAGGTGTGAGTACGAACTACCACATCGATATCCTGCGCCCGATCGTCGAAGCGGCAGGCGAAATTTGTGGGGTGAAGTACGATCCTGATTCCGACAACGGTCGTCGTCTCCGCCGGATTACCGATCACATTCGAGCTTGTACGATGGCCGTACACGAGAATGTTTATCCCGGGGCGAACAAAGAAAAGTACGTCATTCGTCGCCTCTTGCGGCGGGCCGTCCTCGATGGCCACCAGATGGGCATGCATCATCCGTTTGCTTATCAGTTGGTCGACAAGATCGTCGAGATGATGAAGACCCCGTATCCCGATTTGCAAGATTCGGTTACCCGCGTGAAGAGTGTGATTAAGAGCGAAGAAGAAAACTTCCTCCACTCGCTCGATGATGGGATTGCTCGTAGCGAAAAGATCTTCTCCGGCATGCGAACCTCCAATCGCACCGTCGTCAGCGGAGACGAAGCGGCCGAGTTATATCAAACGTACGGTTTCCCACCGGAGCTGTTCGAGCAAGTTGCCATCGAACATGGCTTCACGTTCGATTGGGCTGGCTATAAGAAAGCCATGGAAGAGTTCGGCGAACGATCTGGCGGAGCCCAGGTCGAATTGTTCGGCACCGGCCCGATTGAATCGCTCAAAAACTCGGTTCGCTCAACGAAATTTGTTGGCTACGATTCCGAAACAAGTGAAGTTACCGTCAAGGGAGTCGTCGTTCGTTCTTCGGAAAATAAAGACGACAGCTTGGTGAATGAATGCAGCGAGACGGGGAAAGATCATGAACTGATCGTTGTCCTCGACCAGACCCCCTTCTACGGCGAATCTGGTGGACAGATTGGCGACGTCGGGCGAATCGTGTCGGACGACTTCGAGTTCGTTGTCACCGATACCCAAAAAGATAGCGATCTCTTCCTGCACGTTGGCTACCTGACCAAAGGCACAATCGCGACCGATGCGATCGCCACGGCAGAAGTCGACACGTCGCGTCGGGCAGCCATCAAACGGGCTCACTCCGCTACGCATATTTTGCATCACGCGTTACAGAAGACGCTTGGCTCGCATGCTCAGCAGCAAGGTTCCAAGGTCGAAGACGATCTCTTGCGGTTCGACTTCACCAACATGGAGCCGATCGCGCTCGATCAATTGACGACAATCGAGTCGGACGTGAACGCCAACATCGTCGGTGGCGGCGCGGTGAAGTGGGAAACGGTTCCCCTGGCCAAAGCCCGGGAACTGGGGGCGATGATGCTCTTCGGCGAGAAGTACCCTGACCCGGTCCGCATGGTCACCATGGGAGACTTCAGCCGCGAGTTGTGCGGTGGGACTCACCTGACCAACACCAACCAGGTACAAGCGTTTGAGGTAATCAGCGAAGAAAGTGTTTCCGCTGGCGTACGGCGCATCATCGCTCTGACCGGCGAGAAAGCGAAAGAGTACCGCGCGAAGGTCGATCAATCGCTTAGCAACATGGCCAAGGCCCTGGGCTGTGGTGTGACGGATGTACCGGAAGCCGTGAAGGGCTTAGTCGGTTACGTGCGAGACATGAAGAAAGCGGTCAACGGTAGTGGTAAAGCTCCTGAGGCTCCTGCCAAGACGAAGTCTTCTGGCAGTACGGAAGTCGATTACTTCCACCGCAAAGAGATGCTCAAAGAAGCTGCCCGACAGTTGAACGTGCCACTTTTCGATGGAGCCGAACGGGTACAAACTTTGTTTGCCGACATCGAAAAGCTGAAGCATCAACTGGCCGAACGGGCAAAGTCGGGCACGCTTACCGGCGACGATCTCTTGGCCAAAGCATCCCAAGTGGGCAATGTCAGCGTGGTGGTCGCGGAAGTGCCAGGCGCGAATGCCAACTTAATGCGGCAATTGATCGACCAGATCCGCAAGAGCACCGCTTCGTCTGCAGTTATGTTGTTTGCCGCCGCCGACGAAGGGAAAGTCACCATCGTGGCTGGCATTAGCAAATCGCTGACCGAAAAGGGGCTGAAAGCAGGCGATTGGGTGAAAGAGCCCGCAGCCCTGGTAGGCGGTTCTGGTGGTGGTCGGCCTGACATGGCCCAGGCAGGCGGGAAAGACGCCGAACAAATCCCCGCCGCGATTGCCAAAGCGGAAGAACTAGCCAAGAGCCTGTTTGCTTAGGCGGGTGTTGGGGAGGATGCCGCCGTTTCGTGCGACATCCGTAGGTAGGTGATTTCGTGATTCGCGCAAGCCAAGCGGGGAGCTATTCGTTACGACCCCGCTAACTGGTAGGGTTTCTGCCAGTTTGCCTATGTCGCCCGCAAATTCGTGCAGGTCGCCGGGGAAGATTCCGATAGCAGTGATAGCACCGCTACGAATTTCTAGATCTCACCTTTCCTTGAGGCACCCGTGATGCACGACGTTTCCGCGTTTGCCAGTACCGTTTATCAAGCCCTTTCCAGTAGCCCACATTTTCCTGGCCGCAATCTGCAGGTCGAAGGAACAGAAGGGCGAGTTGTTTTGAAAGGGACTGTGGGCAGCTATTTTCACAAGCAAATGGCTCAGGAAGCCGTGCTGCGTGTCGATGGCGTTCACGATGTTGAAAATCAATTGGAAGTCGCCTGGCGTTAACCGGACCGGCTTCAACGGTCCAAGGTTATCGCTCCGCGAACCATTTCGATAACGAAAAAGACTGCCCTGCTGATAAGCTGGGGTGGTCTTTTTGCGTTTCTATTGAGGACTCGGCTGCGAAACAGGGCGACTAACGTAAACCCCGTAATTCGTGGAGAAAGCGCTTTAGCAAGGCTTCATCACGCGGGTGGGCACCCTCTTTATCGTCTTCTAGTGGCGCGTCACAATGCGCATCACGATATTGCCCATCACAACATTTCATAGCGAGAGGAAGTTTCATGAGTCGTCCCGCAGCGATTACCTTCAAAGGCAACCCGATGACTTTAGTAGGCGAAGAAGTCCAAGTCGGCCAGGCCGCTCCTGACTTCAAGTTGCATGCTTTCGGTTCAGAAGGCCTGACCTCGATCACGCCGGCCGATCTTAAGGGAAAGCCGACCATCATCAGTGTCTTGCCTTCGCTCGATACCGGTGTCTGCCAAATTCAAACCAAAACATTCAATCAGAAACTGGGTGGCTTGGGCGATAAGGTCAATGCGTTGACGGTCAGCTTGGACTTGCCATTCGCCCAGAATCGTTTCTGCGGTGCCGAAGGCATCGAGAATATCAAGCAGTACAGCGATTACCAAGATCGTAGCTTCGGCAACAACTGGGGCATGCTGATTGATGAGCTGAAGTTGCTGGCCCGTGGTACGTTTGTGCTCGATAGCGAAGGCAAGGTCGTCTACGCCGAAGTTTGCCCAGAAGTTACGCAGGAACCCAACTACGACGCTGCTTTGGCGGCGCTGAATTCGCTGCTGTAGTCGCGAATGAGGCTGGCGATTGCTGGCCCAAAAAATCAAGGGGATCAGTCCGATTGTCCAACAATCGATTGCCGCTGAGGCAAATCGTAGGATAATGGGGTGATCCCCTTTTTTGTCGCCGGAGCAAAACCATGAAGCTGATCCGAAAACATTGGGGCAAGTTGCTGGGCTTAGCTGGCGGCTGCTTTCTGCTCTTGGTAATCCTGCTCGTCGCTGCGCCTACCATCATGGCGTATGGGCCTATCCGCGACTTTCTCTTGCATCAATTGTTCAACGGGCAAGAAGTCACGGTGGCGGTCGATTCCGTTTCCGTCGGTTGGTTTCAATCGACGAAGATCGAGCATCTTCAAGTTGCTCAGAGGGAAAACAAATTCGACGTCGATGTCGCTGTAATCACCAACGATCTCTCGCTGTTTCAATTGATTTCACAGCCACGCCAGCTCGGGAATCTTGTGATCGAGCGGCCGGCGATCGTGCTGCAGTTACCCTCGGAAACATCGGATCTTTTTAACCGGGGCCCCGAGGCAGCGCCTTCGATCGATGAAGCGCAACTTCAAGCAGCATTAAGCCGGACGATTGATGTTTCGGTCTTTGATGCTTCCGTTGAAGTTCGCAAGCCTGGCCAAGGCGAGCCATGGGGATTCCAGAAGATCGCGTTTCTCGCGCAACTGCGGCCTGGCCAAACCGAGGCCGAGGGGCCGTCGCTTTTGGTGCCGGAAGCGACGTTGATGGAGCATCAACAGTTGACGCAAGCGATGTGCGACGACCTATTGAAGTTTGTCGCACCGGTGGTGACAGGGGTTACCAAGGTAGACGGAGACGTATCGCTTTCCTTAAAGGAAATTCGCGTTCCGCTGGCCGATCGCCAAAATTCGGTCGGTAAAGGAACACTTAGTATTCACGAGGTAAACCTAACCGGCTCTCCTTTGGTCCAGAAGATCACCGACTTTCTGGGCGTGGGGGCTTCCGTGGAAGTGTTCACCGATTGCAATATCGAATTCGAACTGGTCGATCGGCGGATCTATCATGAAGGGCTCGATTTTGGTGTGGGCAACCTGCGAGTCCGTACGCATGGATTTGTGGGGCTCGATAAATCACTCGATCTGATCGCCGAAATTCCAATTCCCTTGGCTGAGACCGGCGAGCTTCTAACCGGGGACAAGCCGAATCCGTTGCTGGCAGCCCTGCGCGGCAAGACGATTCAAATTCCGATTGTGGGAACGCTTGATAACCCTCAAATCGATGGCCAACGATTGGGGAATTCTCTTTTGTCTACCGCAGAATCAACGCTTCGCGATTTACTGCAGAACGAGAATCTGGAGTTGAATCTGCAGGGGGATGATGGCCAGATTGATGTCGAGCAGATCATGGGACTGACCGGTGCTTTGCTGCAAGGGGCCAATCGCGAGGGAGGATTGCTCGATCAGATGCGACAGAGGCGCGAGACCCCGCAGCAAGGATCGACCGATGCCGCCAAAGAAGAGGCACCGCCACAAGGGCTGCTGAAGCGTTTCTTTCGCCGCGTGGAAAAGAGCCTGAAAGAACCCCCGCCCGATGGCGAAACGGCCACCCCACCGAACGTTTCCGAAGATGGTGCGATTGATCTATAGCGCATTCGCGGAACAACCGACACGATCGTTGCTTTCAGTCAAGAGCATCCAAACCCAGTGATGGGTTTGGCAAGACAAATCCGCGCAGGGGAACCGTGCTGACCTATATTTGCCAGGTTTAAGCAATTGATAACGCGTGTGCGCACTTCCTGGCAGATAAAATGACCGATCGACTCCGCAATATTCAATACAAGTCGACGATACTCGATGGCCTTTACCGGGTGATTGATGCCGTGGCGATCATCTTGGGGATGGTCTTGGCGGTGCTAGGGGCTGGTGAACAGCCAGAGTCAGACCATCGCCTGGCAGTTGCGGCTGTGTTGGCGATCTATTACGTGGTAGCGGAGTTCACCGGCGTTTATCGCAATTGGCGTGGTGTTTCTACGCAACGGGAAATTGCCTGTGGCGTGCTGACTTGGACGATCTCGCTTGGCATTCTCTTTCTCTGTGCCACGCTGTTCCACTTTGATCATTCTTTTAATCGGTATGCGCTGGTGTCTTGGTATTTAACGACACCATTGCTGATGACGACCGCCCGAATGATATTGCGAACGATCATCCGCTGGATGTTGGCCAGCGGTGTGAACCAGTTGGGAGTGGCGATTGTGGGGGTGAATGAACTGGGAATTCAACTCGCAAAGAATATCCGCGATACACCTGACTTGGGCATGAAGGTCTATGGTTTTTACGACGACCGGCCAAGTTCGCGTTTGCCAGCGATACCAGATCACCTTGGGGCATGCGTAGGAAATTTGCACGAGCTGGTCGAAGCGGCACGCCGGGGAGAGATTCATCGGATCTATATTACATTTCCCATGCGAGCCGAAACTCGGATTCGCAACGTGCTGAATCATCTTGGCGATACGACCGCTTCGGTTTATATCGTGCCAGATTTCTTTGTGTTCGATTTGCTCCATTCGCGTTGGTCCGATATCCGGGGCTTGCCGGTGGTTAGCGTTTACGAGAACCCCTTGCTGGGCGTGGATGGAATTTTAAAGCGAGTGAGCGATATCATCCTGGCTTCGCTGGCTCTGCTGATCTTGGCGGTGCCGATGCTTCTGGTGGCGTTGGCGGTGAAGCTAACCTCGAAGGGGCCGATTTTCTTTAAGCAGCGACGATACGGACTCGATGGCCAAGAGATCTTGGTCTGGAAGTTCCGCAGTATGACCGTTTGCGAAGATGGGGCGACCGTTACCCAGGCAACCAAGAACGATAGCCGCTTGACGCCGATTGGTGGCTTTCTGCGAAAGACTTCCATCGACGAACTGCCACAGCTTTTTAACGTGCTGTTCGGGTCGATGTCGTTAGTTGGGCCTCGTCCGCATGCTTCGGCGCACAACGAACAATATCGCAAGTTGATCCAACATTACATGCTGCGTCATAAGGTAAAGCCAGGGATTACCGGCTTGGCTCAGGTAAGTGGTTGGCGGGGTGAAACCGACACGATGGAAAAAATGGAACGCCGCGTTCAGTGCGATCACGAGTACATTCGCAATTGGAGCTTATGGCTTGACCTGCGCATCCTCTTCAAGACGGTGTTCGTCTTGTTTGGGGATAAGAATGCCTACTAGGCTCGATTCACAACCCAAGCCAATCACAACACGGTGCGATTGGTGTTCATTCAGGCGTGGCCAGCAAGAAGCCGACTAGGTCACGCATTTCGGTTGGGCTGAGAATCTGCTGAAAGCCTTCCGGCATGATTGACTTTGCGGAGTCCTTTTCTTCTTCGATCGTGGCAGGATCCAACTCGAACCGTTTACCGGTCGTGTCGACAAACAACCTGCGTTCATTGATCCCGGCGACCGTTATCGGGTAGCCTACGTGCACGTGGCCGTCGTCGGTCAATAAGATTTTGGGAACATACATCGGGGCGATCTCGCTGCTTGGCTGTAAGATCGATTCCAACAGGCGTCGCTTGGTAATGCGTTGGCCGATGTACGTTAAATCGGGGCCGATATCTGCGCCATTGCCATTAAAACGGTGGCAGCGAACGCAGTAGCCTCCCTTCGAGGAAAAGAACGTGCGGCTGCCGGCTGCGATATCTGCGGTCCCTTGAATCTGCTGAAGCCAGCCATCGAGGTCGGTCGGAGGGAGCGGGTTGGCAATGGTCTCGGTACGTAGCGTCCGTTCTGCTTCCTGGCGAACGATCGGATTCGTATCTTGGGCCAACTGCTGCAGAACCTCTTGATGCTGGTCAGCATGGTCAGAAAGCCCGACGACTCCCCAGGCCCGTAAGGTGGCGTCGCGAGATTGGTCTAAAGCCACTTCTGCCGCGACCTTTTCCGCAAACTCGCCACCACGAAGGTAAAGCGTGCGCATTGCTTGTTGGGCCAACTCGGCATGCGAAGAGTTGATCATCGCTTGTAGTTGCTCTGGCTTTAGCGGTTCGCTGCGTGGATCAATCAGACGCAAAGCAATGGTTCGTAGTTCTGGCGTTTGGTTTTCGTCGGTGATGATATCGACAAGCATGCGTTGTTGAACGATATCTTTCCCCCCGCCGACGCTGCCCGATTCGAGCCAGGCGATGGCGCTTAACAGCACGGGAAGTTCCCGCGTGGTGGGAGGGTGCGTTTGAAGTCGCTCTTTCAGTTGCGGGAGGTAGTCGGTTTGTTTTAGGTCGGCTATCCATCGCATGGCGAAAATACGGACTTCATCGTCTGGATCGTTGAGGGCCTTTTTCAGCATTTCGGGACGATCGAGCAGAAACTGGCGTTCGTTTGCCCAACGCATTGCTTCGAGAATCCCTGCCCTTTGCGAGCCACTGGAAACATTAGCCAGGTCGATTTCTTGAAGCCGCTGGAGATGCTGCGAAAGGCCATACACGGCGGCTTGGCGTAAGAAGGGATCTGCTGAATCAAGTTGGTCGAGCGCGGGCGAGCTTGTCCGCAATTTCGCCGCGAGTTCCTCTTGTGCCGAAAGAGGCAAGGGTTGGCTGGCAACTGGCTGCTCTTTCCAAGAAAGTCGCCAGATGCGTCCTCGGCCATGCACCGGGTAACTGCGATCGACCCAATCGGTAAAGTACAGCGAACCATCCGGAGCAATCGCGAAATCAACCGGGCGAAAATCAGGATCGCCTTGCACGACGGTCTGGGCAGTGGCTTGCACGCCTGCTCCGTTGTGGCCGAGATGGAACGTTTCGATGCGATGATCGCCCCAACTGGTGCCCCACAACTCGCCAGCGTACCAGACGATACCACTTGGGGCTTCACCGGTGCCGGCGACCATGGGCAAAGTCCCCGGCAGTTCGCCATTCCAAGCTTGCAGCGGATGAACGCCGGTGCGGCCGTAGCGGAATTGGTAGCCGTAATCGCCACCAGGAACGATCTGTAGTAGCCGACAAGGGGGACGGCTGTCCGGATCGTTATCGACCATGAAGAGTCGTCCCAGCGGATCGAAGACCATGCCAAACGGATTCCACACGCCGGTTGCCATCCGTTGCAAGTCACTGCCGTCCATTTGGCAATGATAGATCGTTCCTCCTTCGCCACCCCCGGTTAACTTGGTGCCGTCGCTGCCAACAATGGTGTACGGTGCTCCCAGGTTTTCTCCCAGGCCAAAATAAAGCAGCCCGTCTGGGCCCAAGGCCAGCCCGGCCAGCCCATCGTGAGGATAACGTTCCTCGGTTTCCAGATGCGCGATCTCGTCACGTTGATCGGCGACATGATCTCCGTTGGTATCACGGAGCCGAAAAACTTCCATGCGCGTGGCCACGTAGATCGAACCATCTGGCGACGTACGCAAGCTCATGGTCGCTTCTGTCCCTTCGTAGAAGGTGCTCCACGTATCGAACTTGCCATCCCCGTCGGTATCGGAAAACCGACGAATACGATCTTTCGGCGGGCCTTGGTAATCGCTTTGGCGATGATGCGTGTGGGACTCGATCACCAGTAGATCGCCGTTGGGGGCGAAGGCGATTCCAATGGGGGTGACGATGTGCGGCTGCTCGGCGATCAGTTCCAGCTTCAACCGCGGGTCGAGCACTCGCGGAGCTTCCGCAGGCAGGACCGAAGCAAGGCAAAAGAAACCCATCAGGCTAAACAGAATCGGTCGGCAGGAAAGCATCGCAAGGCCTAGCGGGAGAAAAATGGGGAAGGGGAGCGAGGAGCGGTGAAATCGAGGTTGTTTTCGATTATAAACGAAGCTGCTGATAACTTCCCACCTTTCCCTGCTACCCGCTGAAAACTCATGAAATCTCCAATTCTCGGTCTCTTTACCGTTTTGTTTCTTGTTCTGCCGGTTTCGTTTGCACTGGCGGAGGATTCTTGGTTGACGTTTGAAGGAAAAAATGGCCCAGGCCAAGGGAAATCGATCGTCCTGATCAGCGGCGACGAAGAGTATCGCTCGGAAGAAGCGTTGCCGATGCTGGCGAAGATCTTGTCGCAGCATTTTGGTTTCAATTGCACGGTGCTGTTCGCCGTCGATCCTGAGACTGGCGAAATCGATCCGAACAATCAGCAGAATATTCCCGGCATCGAGAAACTCGATACGGCGGACTTGTTAATTCTGATGACGCGCTTTCGTAACTTGCCGGACAAAGATATGAAAGTGATCGACGACTACCTCAAAGCAGGGAAGCCAGTGATTGGAATACGCACCTCGACGCACGCTTTTAACATGTCGGACGAAAGTGCTTATAAGCATTACGACTGGCGCAAAAACGGTGGCTTTGGCAAGCAGGTCCTCGGCGAGACATGGGTGAGCCACCACGGGCATCACAAAGGGGAAAGCACTCGCGGGGTGATCAATCAAGAGTACAAAGACAACCCCATTCTGCGCGGCATCGACGACCTATGGGGGCCGACCGACGTGTATGGGATTCGGAAGCTGCCAGCCGATGCCAAAGTGTTGATGTACGGTTCCGTGCTCAGCGGGATGAAGCCAGGCGATAAGCCGATCGAGGGAAAGAAGAACGACCCAATGATGCCTCTTGTGTGGACCATGCCGTACCAACTGGAAGGGGGCAAGCAGGGGACTTCGCTATGCAGCACGTTTGGCAGTGCGGTTGATTTTGAGAACGAGGATGGTCGCCGGTTGATCGTGAATGCCGTGTTCAGCCTGTTAGGCATGAACGACAAGATCACGCCGGATCTGAACGTGGATATCGTCGGAGAATACCATCCCAGCTTCTACGGCTTCAACGGCTTTAAGAAAGGAATGAAGCCGTCGGATTACGATCTGAAAAAATGAGCTTAGGTGGCTCGGCGATCACCCGGCGTGGCAGTGTCGCGCCGGTCGAAGCCGCTGCGGCGTTCGATTTCTGGATAGCTAACCGGCGGGAGGGCTGGTTGATCGGTCGCGCGACGTCCGCGACCGTTGACCTCAGGCTGCGAACTCGCGACCGTTCGGCGATCGCCAGGAGTTGGTCCAGCATCGGTATCGGTTGCCCGTCGTCCCCACAAGCGATCGGTCCAACGACGTCCTTCGCTGCCGGGGGTAGGGGCTAGTAAGACCACCAGACCAATGCCCAAGGCCATGCCGCCTATCAAGCCGCCGCCAGCGATGACCGTTTTGCTGGGGCCGATTGGATATTCGCCGAGTGTCGGTGTATCAATTCGAGTAATTAGGCTGGAGGTTTCTGAAGCGCGTTGGTTCGCTTTCGCGTCGGCCAGTTTTTGGTGAGCTTCTCGCAGCACGAGCGTACACTTTTCGACATCCGCCACCAGATTGGCATAAGGGGCACGGATGGAAGCCAACGAGTCGAGGCGTTCGCGAACTTCTTTTTCCTGCTTTTCAATCGAAGCCAAGCTACTCCGTTGCACTTGAATATCGGCATCCAAGCCGCGAATCGCTAAGGCCAGTTCGCTACGCAGTTTCTGGCGGACTTCTTCCTCGGAGGCCATCGCCGATTGCACTTGCGGGTGGCTGTTGCTCATTTTGCCT
Source organism: Bremerella cremea (assembly GCF_003335505.1). Lineage (NCBI taxonomy): Bacteria > Pseudomonadati > Planctomycetota > Planctomycetia > Pirellulales > Pirellulaceae > Bremerella > Bremerella cremea. The sequence continues at coordinate 588,069 of NZ_QPEX01000045.1, read as the reverse complement.
TGCAGCTCTGATGTCCGCAGTTGGGCGTCGACCAGGCCATCCTTCAACCGCCGTAGCGCCGGCTGGCTTTCCAGCAATTGGTTGGGGGTCGCGATGAGATTGTCCGGATCGTCTTGAGCGGCTTTCAGGATCTTCAGTTGTTCCTGCTTACGAGCCAAGTCGGACTCGCCGTCGCGGATTTGTTGCTTGATCTGATTCCACGAGTTGCGCAAATTACCGTCGCCGGAAGAGGTGTCGTTTAAGCTACGCAGTTCTCCCAAGTCGCTACCGACTTTGGTTTCTTCCGCTTTGAGGGCGGCGGTAGCTCGGTCGAGTTCCACTTGGGCGAGATGCTGAGCATCTTGCAGTTCTTTGATCACACTGTTGGCACGCCGATTACGAATGTCTTTTAGCGTTTTGTCGATCTGCTTGTACAATGTTTCCGCCAGCAAGAAGGCACGCTCGCGGGAATCGGCGTTGACCGTTAAGTGCAGCACTTCCGTCGTACCGAATTCGGCACCGTTTGGTGGACTGATTTGAACGTTCTTCCGCAGTGATTCAATATCGGTAAGCGTGGGCCATTTTGCTCGTGGAGAAGCAAGTGGCGGAGGGCCGACTTCTTCCAGTGTGGCTTCTAGTACGGCCTGATTACGGGCGACTTCCACCACCATCTCTTGGGCAGCTTTCATCGTGTCGAGGCTATCGAACCGCCCTTGTCCGCTCAACTGACCGGCGGCTTCGTCGCGCAAGATCATGGATTGGGTTGCTTGCCACTCGTCTGGTTTCACGAGCGCATAGGTGGCCGCTAAAAGAAAAACGGCGACCGATAAGGGAACCCAGATTTTCCACTGGTCGCGCAGAAGCTTGACGTACTGATGAACTTGATGAGGCAACTGAAGCTGGCTCATGGTGACTTCCGAGGGCAGATTAGAACGGTTGTATCGATTGTGCCCCAACAACGCGCTTGCACCATGGGGCTGGTACCTAACTCTAGGGCGCCAGGAACCGCATGTTGTCTGAATTACGAGAATCGTGTGGCAGAAAGGAAACCAATCGGCGCAGACGTTTGGCCTGTTGTGGCTAGATCCGCTAAAGCCATCCCCAACGCGGAAGCAAACTTGAAGCCGTGCCCGGAAAGCCCACTGGCAAAGTGCAAACCAGGATGGGCGGGATGGGTGCCCAAGAGAAAGTGCTGGTCCGGTGTCAACGTGTACATGCACGCGGCATGGCGAATTCGCTGGTGAGAAAGCCGAGGTAAATAGCGTGACAGAAAGTTCTCCACCGAAGTTTGATCGGCGTTGTCTTCGGCCTGCGAGTGCAGCTTGGCGTGGGCAAGCGGTTCACCACCGTCATGCCGGGCCAGTTTTACCCCTTGGGAATCTATTTGAGGGAAGCCGTAATAGATTCCTTGCGGCGTTTCCATGAGAAACACCGGAAACTTGCTTTGCGCGGTATAGTGCGGAGATTCGTTGGCGTACCAGTAAAGATGCTTTCGCAGAATCGTCAACGGAACGCCAAGGTCGGTAATCAATTGAGCCGCCCAAGCTCCACCACAGATAACAAGCTGCTTGGCGCGTACGGTGTTGCCGGTGGTGTAAAGGACGAACTCGTTTCCTTGATCTTCCCAGCGCTCGACCGGGGTATCGGCAAGGAGCGTTGTCCCTAACTGCTTTGCGCCTGTTAGGTAGGTCGCAATGCATTCTGAGACCAATAAGTAGCCGGCGTCTCGTTCTAAAATGCCAACAACATTCTCGGGCGATTGAACCCCGGGAAACGTGCGTGGGATTTCACTCGCCGTGAACGATTCGATTGCCAGGTTATGCTTTGTTGCGCTCTGGCGAATGCCGGCGATCACGTCGCCTTGCTCTGGGCCGATTTGCAGAACGCCGGTTGGGAAATAGAGCTGCTTGCCTGCCAGTTCTTCCAACGCATGCCAGCCCTGATAGGCTTGTTGCAGGAGAGGGACGTAATCGGGATGCTCGAAGTAAGCCATCCGAATCACGCGGGTATCGCCATGCGAGCTGCCGCGCGAATGCGGAGGAGCAAACCGATCGAGGCCGATTACATTGGCTCCGGCTTGGGCCAGATGGTAGAGTGCCGCGCTGCCGACGCCGCCAGTACCAATCACGGCCACGTCGTAAACGCTCATCGTGGCTCCTACTTAATCTGGAATTCGATCGAAGCCTGACCGAACTTGTCGTCGGCCTGATCGCGTACGGTCAATTCTAGCCGATAGGTACCTGGGGTAATATTCTCAGGCATGTAGATCCGATACGGTACGTAAAAATCGCGTCGGCGAACGCGGCACGAGTCTTTCACTTCGGGGAAGTGCCGGGCATCGATGCGGCGGCCAGACTGATCGTAGATTTCGTAATTGCTTTGCAGTACCGTTTCAAATTGTCCGCCCGTATCACGGGAACTGAAGTTGTCGACTTCGACGTACAGCAGCACTTCCTGCTGTGGTTTAAAGTCGTGCGAAGGAAACGCTTTGAACTGGCCAAAGCTATCCACGCTTTGGATAAATTCGAGATTTTGCAATTGCAGCGGGCTGGCCGACTCAAGGTGAGTCATGGCGCGACGGAACGAGCCCAACGCCAACGCGTGTCGGCGATTTAGCGGAATCTCTTCCATGTTCATGTAGTCGGACAAACCGAACAGCGTGTTGCTCCAGACCTCTTGTTCCTCGGGGCTTAGGCCTTCTACTTTCTCCATGGCATCGGTCTTGCGATCGGCGGCCAGGTAAAGCATACGGAGGCGAAGCTGAGCGATAGTGCGTTCTTCGGAAGTAAGTCGCGTGTTGCTGGCAAGTTCTTCCAACGTGTGAATGGTCTCGTTGAGCATTTGTTTCCAATTGCCGGTTTCCTCTTCCGGCTGGCTACGCGTGGCCCAATAGACAATTGTGTTTCCCCGCCGCGTGTCGGCGATCCAGCCTCGTTCTTTAAGGTCGAACAGAAGCGTATGCAGTTCGTCGATGCTTTGAATATTGGGATCTGGCGAACGACGATCGGCTTCCGGAGAAGTCTGCGAGGCAAGTTGTTTGTGTAACGCTTCCAGCGAAACCTGGCCACGTTGCCACAAAATTTGTAGCACTTCGTATTCGCCTTGCGAAAGTTGGCTGATGTCTTCTTCTTCCGCTGACGACGGTTTAGGGCCTGCCTTTTTGTTGGGTAGGTTTTTCGGATTGTTTCGCCGCTGGCGATACTCTTCCGTTTGCAGGTCTTCCGGATACAAGCCGGCGGGATCGGCCCCCATTTCTGGCACGTAGGTAGCCAACTGGATGTTGGTATTCTCGCGAGTCACTGGCTGAGGCTGCCCCATCGCTCGGGTGGCAGCGGGCGTTTTGCCCCGTTCGAGATCGATGGTCTTGGGATAGATGTTCGGATCGGCTGCCGCCAAGTGTGAGGTGTCTTGATGTAAGTTCGTCGACGGTAGCCGTTGGGGCGATGTCTCGGCGGCTGGATTGGCGGCCGGTTGTTGGAGGTGCCGTTCGACTAGTTTCGAAGCGTACTTCTGAACCATGTCGGTTTCAGGGTTCGATGGCGCGGCAGGGGCCTGGGCGGCAATTGTTTGTTGTGGTCCGAATGCGGGTTCGAGCGTGGAAAGGAGTTCTTCCCATTGGTTGTCGCTGGCCGAAGCGAATTCTTCCAAGATTTGTTGCTTGTCCGCCTCTGGCAGAGACAGCGATTGGACGCGAGCAGCGTAGGTCGGACCTTCTGCTGTCGTTTGGGGGTCAAGCTTTTTCGATTCCTCTAGGCGGGCGGCTAGTTTTTTGGCCAAACTCGACTCAGCCGACTCGGATTGAACGAGCGCATGTTTCTCCGGAGACTTCGCTGCCGAAGCAATCGTGACTTCTTCCGGCTTAGCCGTCTGCGATGCTCGTTGATTGAGGTAGGTATTCAGCGAGCTAGGCTCTTTCGCTTCACGTCCCCAGCCGGTCATGCAACCAGTCATGAAAACAGTAAACGAAATAACACTCGATAGGTAAATCTTCGACTTCATACCATTGGGCTTCCGTTGATGGCGCGCTGGCGCAGCCTTCTTCCAAGAAACGGTCCGGCGGATGTTAGGGAAAGCTCTAGTTTGAAGCAAGAGATACCAGAGTATGTTTATTTCTGGGTGATAGCAGATCGGCCTGGGGCACAGAGGTGCCGCTTCGTTTTTTCCAGGCCTAAGGTTACGAGCGTGCCGTGCTAGCTCGGGGCGGATCGAGGGCTTTCGAGAACGAGACGATCAATTTTTCTAGCGCCAGACGTCCACGTGCTTCCTGGGAATGGCTTCCCTTGAGCGACATATCGAGCTCTAAGAGCTGGCGATAAAGGCGACCGCCGCGGATCTGACCGAGGGCCAGCAGCCGGCGTTGCGCTTCTTCCAAGGCCTTGGGCCAATTGGGGAAGCCGGCTTCTTTCAGGGCATCGCGTAAGCTCACGGCATCCCCTCGACGGCGCGCACGCTGATAGATGCGGGTGGCAGCCGCGAAGCGTCGCAGGCTCCACGCGATTTGTCCAAAGAGCTTCTGCGGTCTTTCGCCAGATTGAAACAAGCGATCGAGTTGTTCGAGGGCATCGGCTGTATTGCCTTCGACGGCGGCATCGACCAGGTGCCAAATTTCCTGCAACTGGCCACCGTGAACTTGTTCCTGCACAAGCTGTTCGTCAATGGCCTCGTCTGACTCAACAAACAGAGAAAGACGCGCGATTTCCTGGTCGATCAAACCGAGTTCGGTACCCAGCATGTCGACCAACATGCGGGCCGCTCCGGCGGAAAGCTTGGTGTCGTGAACGGTTTTGGCCCGTTGAGTAAACCATTTCGTAAGCGCATCGAGATCGAGCGAGGTCTTTTTGCCGCTCTTGCGTTCTGGCGGGTTGCATTGAATTTGCAGACCGACGGCATCGCACTTTTTATACAACCGGGTATTGGCCGCCCACTTTTCGACCTGAAGCACCAGCACGCCGCCAGGACGTTTCTTTTCGAGGAAGTTCTCTAGTTCGTCTCGGTAGCGGGTGACGAATGGATCGGCATCTTCAACAACTGCTAAACGCCTGCCAGAACTACCGAACAAGCTGACCGTGGAAACTTCGTCAGCGACATCGACCCAGGTAACCAGGTTGCCGGATAGCCTGCCGTAGGGGACATCGCGATCTTCGCCCAGCACCGTTTGGCGAACTCTTTCGGTTGCCAAACTGCGCAGGAAAGGATCGCGTCCGAAAACAATGCAGACGGAAGGAACCTGCGTCTCGTCGGAGGCGAGAAAATCGAAAGCATGAACCGTATTTGACATCGCTTCAGCGTACTATGCCGCCGCCCGATTGGCTACCGGACGGTTACCGGCATGCCGGCTTGGTCGTTAATTGGTTTTAGCGGTTTCAGCGAGCGAATCTGGGCTTTCGGAACCAAGCCATCGTTGGCGATGGGACGTTTCAGGACATACTCGCCGATGTTGCCGGCTTGATCGACGGCGGTGATCTTCAGGAAAATATCGGCAGGAACTTCGGGAGTAATTTTCCAGATGAACTTGCCGGAATTGGCAATGCTTTCGGCAATTGGCCGCCAAGGTCCATCGGCAGATGAACTGTAGTACAGCGAAATCGGACGTTCGGCGAGAAACGGATCGGTGGCTGTCCAACTTATATCGAGATGGCCAACGTTCGGTCCTTCGCCGTAGATCACATTAGTAATCGTAGCCACGGGCTTGCTCAGGTCGACATTCACCCAAATGTCGGCCAGGTCGCCAGGTTGAGGACGTCGCCCAGTTAGGCCGTTGCCCCCTTCCACGACAATACGAAATCCATAGATGCCTTCCGATTGAACCTCGACATCGAAGGGGCTTTCCCGGTCGGGATCGACCCCGCCTGGTTCCCAGGTTTCGCCGGCATCGCGAGTAACCCACAACTCGATCTGGCCAATGCCAGAGGGGCCAACCGTTTCGACCCCATAGTTCAGGGCGAAGCCTTTGGTGTTGATCGATTGCGGCTCGACCCCGGGCGGAAGGCCGACATGCTGCGTGGTGGGCTGAGGACGGGCGTTGGGATCGCTGGAGTTGGCAACCGGCGGCTCCATTCTCATGTTCGCCGGACGAAATGGGGAATCGATCCCCGTTGGGCTGGTGGGTGGTGCTGGTTGTGCGAACGTCGACCCAGGTGGTTGCTGCGGTGACGGCTGGGGATTGGCCGCTTGGTTTTGTGGCTGGGGCATGGTGTTGTTGGTAGGCCACGGAACCGCTTGTTTCGGTGGCTGCGGCATTTCAATGCGGCGTTGCTGGAACGGATCGACCGGAACGTTGCCGCCAGCGAGCGAGTTGGGATCGCCACCGGAGGTGCCAGGAACTTGACGTGGGACACCGTTCCAATTGGGACGCTGAGCGATCAAGGGAACCGAGAGAGATTGCTGCGCGGCACCTGCGTTGCCTGCTTTGTCGTAAGCTTCCAGCCGAACGAGCATCACACGTTCGGTCGCCAAAGGAAACCAGCGAGTTTCGCCAGCCAGGATACCTTCCGATTGATATGCCTTCGAGGCGTCGATCTGAACCGGCTGGTAAGGGCTGGCGGCAGACGTTTGATAGCTGAGGCGAATTTGTTGCGGATCGATAGCAGGGTCTTTGATCACCCATTTGGCGATCACTTCGCCCGTTTCCAGTGCTTGCACATCCAGCGTAACAACCGGGGTTTGCGTATCGACGGCGACCTTTAATTCTGGTTGAAAGAAGGCACTGCTATCGGTGGCCCGGCCAGAGGCATCAAACGTGCGAATCGCGAACCAATATTCCCCATCGTTGCGGGCCGTGAAGACAAATCGATCTTGGCGCGACGATTGTCGCTGGTAACCCACCCAGTTGGCGCCGCGATCGTTCGAGACCATCAACTGAACTTGCGGCGTTTCGTTCGGGGCATCCACTTTGAAGGGAATGCCGAACTCGGTCTGCCGGACCAGGATCGGTGCTTTCTCTTGCTGAGGAGCAGTCGTACGGCTTGTGGATTGCGCGAAAAGATGACTATTCACGCATGCCAGCATTGTTGCCAATACGCCAGCCGTGACAGCGAGCAAGCGAAATCTGGCAATCATGGGCACCCCTTTCCAACTGAAGAACACGACAGAGAGTCTATCGGTCGTTCCGATGGTCCGCTTGACGGGGTTGCCCCTATAGTACGTGTCAGTGAAGACTGGCAATTTGTACCGGTCGTAAGGGTCTTACCAGTCGTTCCGTATGTAGCGGCAAATAGAGAATTGGCTACGGATCAAGGTTCTTGAAGTCGGTAGCCGGAATGACCTCGAAACCAGCCCGAGTCGCCATGTCGCGGAGGGTGGCGGAAGAGGTATTGTTCGAGAGGTGGTAGGTGTCTTCGTTCAACATCCCGACGTTGCCTGTCAGCGTCGATGAGTTGAGCAGTTTGCCACCAGTGGTGTCATCATCGATGACGAACGTGCCTTGCGGCCGATCGATGTCGTAGTCTTCGCGCGGATCGGTCCAGTCGAAGCCAACGCCTTGCACTTCCACAATCGCTAAGACGGTGTCGTGCGGGTCGCTAATGTCACTTCGTTTTACGGACTTGGCATAAGGGAACATCGTGGCTTTGCCTACGACAGCAGCCATGTGGGTTGTGCCTGAGCCAAGCGTTGCACCCGCACCGTAGGAGGTGTAAACATCGGGCATCTCTTGTATGACTTGCAAGTTGATGGGAGCGTCCCAGGGCTCTTGAAAGCTGTAACGATTATAAAGATCGTTTCGCCCCAGTTCCGGTAAGATCATCACCCGCCACGAATGACTCGGCTTCCCCTTTTCGTCGGTGAAATAGGCTGGCGGGTAACTTCCATGTGTGTCGTGGTATTGATTAAGGGCCCTGACGATCCGGCGGATGTTCTCTTGCGAGTTATTGTGCATGCGGGCCACACGCATCTGGTGGGCTGCCGGCAACGCTACCCGCACGATCGCGATCGCGACTAAGAAGATCACGGAAAAACAAACCACGGCCCCACCCAGGAGGCCGATTAAGGTGCCTAAAGGAACGCCGCTGGTATCCTTGTCTTTCTGACTTGCGGGGGCCTGAGCGGTACCGTAAGAGGCTGATTCTACCACGCGCGGCGGAATGGTAATCGTTTTGGCACAAACCGCACACGGTCCCGTTTCGCCAGCATAGCGTTCGAGGACCTCCATATGGGTTCCACAGTGTGGACAGTCGAAGGAAATAGACATGGCAGTATCGGGCCGAGCGAAGAGGAGCAAGCGTTATCGCGTTTCGCTTTATCCTAGCCCTCGGTTGCACGCGGAACAACTATTCCGAGCGGAATCGTTGGACGAGGCCGACGTATTGCGCGGCTAGATCTCGAATCCGATCCATATTGCCACTAACAATCGCCGACTTTTCGACGAGCGACCCGCCAACGCCGAGCGCACAGGCTCCTGCTTTTAAGAAGGCTTCTGCTGTGTCGAGATTCACACCTCCGGTCGGCATCATGCGGATTTGCGGCAATGGACCTTTCAAGGCCTTGAGATAGCCTGGTCCGGTCAGGTCGGATGGGAAGATCTTGACGACGTCTGCTCCTGCTTGCCAGGCGCGGACGACTTCGGTTGGTGTCAGTGCCCCAGGCATCATTGCTTTGTCGTAACGATGACTCATTTCGATGGTCGGCAGGTCGACAATCGGCGAGACAATAAACTCGGCCCCGGCCAAAATCGCAATCCGAGCCGTTTCGGCATCGAGCACCGTGCCAGCACCCAGTTGAATTCGGTCGCCAAACCGGTCGGCAACGTACTCGAGCACCTTGTGGGCTTTGGGGACGGTAAAGGTGACTTCAATCGCCGTAACCCCCCCAGCGACCAGGGCCTCGGTCACGTCGGCCAGGATTTCTCCATTGTCTGCCCGGATCACAGCAACAATTCCGACGTTTGTGATATTTTGCAGGGTGGTTTCGCGTGCCATGGTCAAGATGTTCTAACTTGTTATTTGATAGAAGGATACGATGAAGTTTAACCTAGCCGGGGGAGGGGGCTCTTGTCAATTTGCCATTTGGGATGGGCATTCCGGGCGAATCATTGGACGAGTGGACGATTTAGAGGGATAATTGAGTTTAAAGAGGTTTTGTCGTGCTAGCAGTGTATTGGCTGCCCAGCACGACGTGATTAGGTGCGTGACTGATTTGCCCATGGAAAAGCAATACCTACAGTTAGCATTCGCAGTATTCCTACTTGCGGTATGCATCCTAGGATTGGCACTAACGTTTCACCTTCTGAGAAAATGGCGCGAATACTCGGACGAGGACCAACAGAACCCTGATACGATGCTATCAAAGTTCCGCGAAATGCATTCACGGGGTGAGCTATCGGACGAGGAATTCCGAAAGATAACAACGGACATACGAGCCCGAATCCAAGTTACCACAACAAGTTCGGAAGAAACGGAGATCGTTTTTTCCGAAGATGCCAGCAAGGCGGATTAGGGGGAAGTTGTCCGGTTTTTGCGAAAACTACTCGCACAAACCAAAACAATGTTTCGTAGAGCGAGGTGTGGTGCCTGGGAGGCCAACCAAATGAGAGTTGATAGCAACTCTCTCTTCGCCCATGCGAAGCGGTATCAGTCGAGGACGTAGCCACTGCGAATCGTCCAAAGGCTGAGAAAAAAATACGGCTCGAACTCTTTGCGGACAAGGATGCCCCCAGGCCAGACGGCTTCGATAAGCCATGGCCAGTCGAGCAGCACGTGGAAATAACAACAGCCTGGCCGGCATAGCAGCACGAGATTTACCTCAAAGGTGTCCGCCGCCAGTCGCTGTTCCAAGCGAAGCCGAAAGGAGTATTTCATGCCCGCAGGAAATGATGTTGGTGGAACTCGCCATAATAGCACCAACAAGAAAAATGCGTTCTGCTCGTTCTGTCGTCGAAACTATCGCGAGGTCGGACCTTTGGTCGAAGGCCCCGGAGATGTCTACAACAACGTATACATCTGCGGCGAGTGCATCGATTTGTGCAAAGAGATTCTCGACAAAGAAAACCGCCGCCGTGGCACGGGGAACAAGCTGTTCAACAAGATCCCCAGCCCACGCGAAATCATGGCCAATCTCGACGAATACGTCATTGGTCAGGATGGTGCCAAGAAGGTTCTTTCGGTCGCCGTGCACAACCACTACAAGCGGTTAGTCGTCGGGCACGAAGGTTCCGACGTGGAAATCGAAAAGTCGAACATCATGCTGGTCGGTCCGACCGGTAGCGGTAAAACACTGATGGCTCGCACGTTGGCTCGTATCTTGAACGTGCCGTTTGCGATTGGCGATGCCACCACGCTGACCGAAGCTGGCTACGTCGGTGAAGATGTCGAGAACTTGCTGCTCAAGCTGCTGCACGCTGCTGACTTCGACGTGGAAGCTGCTCAGCGAGGAATCTTGTACATCGACGAAATCGACAAGATCGGCAAGACATCGAGCAATGTTTCGATTACCCGCGATGTTTCGGGCGAAGGTGTCCAGCAAGCGTTGTTGAAAATGCTGGAAGGAACCGTCGCCAATGTGCCACCACAAGGGGGGCGCAAGCATCCGGAACAACAGTATATCCAAATCGATACCAGCAACATTCTGTTCATCTGTGGCGGAACGTTTGTCGGCATCGAAGACATCGTTCGCCGCCGGATGGGACGCAAGAGCATTGGTTTCGGCCAAGCTTCGGGCTTCAAGTCGGAAGCGGATGCCGCAGAACTGATGCGAAATGTGACCAGTGACGACGTGCTTGAATTCGGCCTGATTCCAGAATTGGTCGGTCGTTTGCCGATGGTCGCCTCGCTGGAACCACTCGATTTATCTGCTTTGAAGAGCGTGTTGACCGAGCCGAAGAATGCGTTGATCAAACAGTATCAAACGCTGTTCGAGATGGAAAACGCCGAGTTGCAGTTCACCGAAGAAGCAATCGAAGCGATTGCCCAACGTGCTCTGGCCAAAGGGACAGGGGCTCGTGGCCTGCGTTCGATCATCGAATCAGTCATGCTCGATATTATGTTCGACCTGCCTGAACAAGAACCAGGCTCGAACTATTCGATCACCCGGGAGATTGTCGAGGGACGCGAGAAACTCTTCAAAATGCCGGAAACCAAGAGTGCTTAATATCCATTAACCGTTTTCCCCTCCTTTCCGTAAAGAACCCTGTGCCAATCGCCCGGCACAGGGTTCTTTTCTTTTTTGTGTCAATTTCGGCACAGGATAGCGGATTGCAGGGGGTGGGCATTCTCGACGCTGGTATCGGTAAAACGTACAATCAGCGGTCTTATCCCCTCATGTCGATAGAGATACCGTAGAAGACGCATCTTGGAAGAAAACTCGCAAACTGAAACCGCGCTCGATCCCCCTTGGTTGGCGTTTTGCAAGCTTTGCCGATTGCCGAATCTGTTTACGGCTTGGGCAGATATCTTGGCGGGATTTTTTGTCGTTTCGTTCTATTCGAGCGAACGTTTGACCGGCCTCGATTTCCCGCTGGAATTGATGTGCCTGTTGCTGGCTTCCAGCTTGATCTATTCGGCGGGGATGGTGCTGAACGACTACTATGATCGAGAGATCGACGCCGAGCAACGTCCCGATCGGCCAATCCCATCCGGGGCGATCTCGGCCGGGGCTGCTATGGCCATCGGATATGGGATGTTGGCGGCTGGCTGTCTGTTTGCCCTGTTGGGGGGCTTTGTTTACGTCGATTCCGCCGCGATCGCTTGGCGGGGCGGGGTGGTCGCGGTCGTGCTTTCCGCGAGCGTCGTTGCCTACGATGCCGTCCTCAAGCGGACAGCGTTGGCTCCCTGGATTATGGGAGCCTGTCGGTTCTTCAATATTTTACTGGGGATGAGTCTGGCCCAAGCCTTGCCGCAGGAAGGGCACTGGCAAGTTTTCGGCTACGATGCCGGGCAACTCCTGTTCGCAGGAGGAATTGGGCTCTATATCGTCGGCGTCACCTGGTTTGCCCGCACCGAAGCGGTGGCAAGTGATCAGCGTATGTTGATTGCTGGAGCGATCCTCATGGCGGGCGGAATTGGCATGTTGGCCGCATTACCGGTCGCGCAGCCATCGGTTGTGGCTTTGGCGCAACTTACTCCGTCCGGTTTGTGGGGCATTTTGGTATTATTAAGCTTGGTCTTGGCACGCAGAGCGGTCATCGCAATTGCTCGGCCAGACCCCCGTAACGTCCAGCTAACCGTAAAACAGGCGATCTTGTCGCTGATTTTTTACGACGCGGCGATTACCCTGGCGGTATGTGGTACTGGCTGGTCGGTGGCGATTGTGGCATTGTTGCTGCCGATGTTGGGATTGCGTCGCTGGATGTATTCCACATAGTAAAGTTTGGTGGGGAAGGCACTTCGAGTGTCTTTCAAGCAACGCGACGCAGAAAGGGCGAAGGTTCAAATCGGAATGATCTTGGGATATAACACAAACGGTCTCGCGCATCACGACCCTTTCGACGCCGTCGAGGTTCTGGCCGAGATCGGTTATTCCGCGATTGCTCTGACCATCGACCACCTGACCCTTACCCCCTTTGGCAACACTTACCTGGCCACTCGTCAGGTCGACTTGTTGGCCAAGACGTTGGCAGACGCCCAGATGCGGAACGTTGTCGAGACGGGGGCTCGCTTCTTGCTGAATCCTCGGGTCAAGCACGAACCAACGTTCATCAGCCCTGATGCCAAGGGGCGTGATCTTCGTTACGAGTTCATGCGGCACTGTATCGACACCGCGCAAACCCTTAAAAGCGATTGCGTTTCTGTATGGTCTGGCCGACTGCTGGATGATGTTTCCGAAGAGGTCGCCATGGATCGCCTGGTCGCTTCGCTGGAGCCTGTCCTCGACTACGCTGCCGAGCGTGAAGTGATCATCGGTTTCGAGCCGGAGCCTGGCATGCTGATCGATACGATGGATAAGTTCGATCAACTACAAGAACGTATCGATTCGCCCAACTTTCAGTTGACGCTTGATATTGGTCACTTGCATTGCCAGGGCGAGACTCCGATTGCGGATTACATTCGCCGTTACGCCGGGCGGATTGTCAACATTCATATTGAAGACATGAAGTACGGCGTTCACGAACATTTACCCTTTGGCGAGGGGGAAATCGATTTTCCGCCGGTTCTTAAAGCCTTGCAGGAAATTGACTATCAAGGGCCTGTCAATGTCGAGCTAAGTCGCCATAGTCACGATGGTCCGAACATGGCCAAACAGGCTTACGATTTTCTGAAACCGTTGCTGCCGTAATGGTCTCGGGTTTCCGTGTTCTCTGGGAGACGAACTCCCGGTTTCCTCGAAGTGCGTCTCGGGGTAGAGTGACATAATCCTCCTTCAAAGATTGACCTGCCCCTAAGTTCCTAAGTGAGTGATTTCTTATGGCCGACAACGTTGTCCTTCTTTCCATTCCCGGACTTCGCGCTTCCGATGTCGCTCATATGCCGAACCTGGCTGCGTTGACCAAAGATGGGGATCAAGCCCCGCTCGTGCCTAGCTTTCCGGCGGTAACGCTGTGTGTCGAAACCAACATCATGACCGGGATGTTGCCGATCGATCATGGGGTAGTGGCCAACGGCTGGTACGATCGCGAGAAAGGCGAGGTCGAACTGTGGACGATGGGGAACGAAGCGATTCAACGTCCGCAGATTTGGGATACGCTCAAACAGCACAATCCCTCGCTCACTTCGGCGGTTTGGTTTCCGATGTTAAGCAAACGCTGCCAAGCCGATTATGTTTGCATGCCGGCCCCGGTTCATAACCCTGATGGCAGCGAATCGCTCTGGTGCTATACGCGGCCCACGGAATATTACGGCGAATTGCTGGCCGCCTACGACCATTTTCCCTTGAAGTTCTTTTGGGGGCCTTTGGCTTCGATTCCTGCGACGAAATGGATTGCCGATACGGCCGTTCTCACTGCGAAGAAGCACAAACCCAACTTTTTCTACATCTATCTGCCCCACCTCGACTATCAGGCCCAAAAGCTGGGCCCCGATAGCGAAGCCGCGATGAAGTCGGTTACGGAACTAGATGGAGTGTTGGGAGAACTTTTTGCGGGCTTAAAAGAAGCCTACGACGAGGACGTGTTGATCTTGATCGCCAGCGAATACACGATCGTTCCGGTCGATCATGTGACCTATCCCAACCGTGTGCTGCGTGAAGCTGGCCTTTTGAAGGTCAACGATGGGGAAGAAGGTGAGTTGATCGACTATCGCGGCAGCGACGCGTTCGCGCTTGCTGATCACCAGCTTTCGCACATCTATGTGAAAGATGCTGACGAAGCAACCATTGCGAAAGTTGCCGAGCTATTCCAAGGACAGCCTGGCATCGCAGAAGTGCTGACCGGTAAGGATCGGGGAAAATACTTCCTCGATCATCCCCGCAGCGGCGAGGTCATTCTGGTTTCGACCGCCAACAGTTGGCAAGCCTATTACTACTGGTTAGACGACGCGCGGGCACCGAAGTTTGCTCGGACGGTGGATATCCATCGCAAGCCAGGCTACGACCCGGTTGAATTGCACGTTGATATGGCAACTCGGTCGATCCCGCTCGATGCAACCCTGGTGAAGGGCTCGCACGGGGCGCCAGCCGAAACCGACGCTCAACGCGGTGTTTTGCTTTCTAATCAGCCGGGCGTTTATCCTGAAACGCCGATGGCAGACACCGACGTTTGCGACTTGGTCCTCCGCCAGTTCAATATCTAATTTCTCTTTGCGAGGGCTGCCTTGCCAGGCCAACAGGGGCAACCAATGGAAGCCCCTGAATTCGTAGACAAAGCGTTTGATCGATTTTAAGAGACACACGCAGGCATCAATAAATTCTATACTTGAAGTGTTTGGCGGGCTTAATAGACCCGCTAGGGATTTCGTATCGGCAGCAATGATTAAAGGGAACCGACACCCAAACTAGGGCCATTGTTGTTCTGGTTATGCCGATTTTTCTAGCTGTCCCTTGCGTGGATCACGAATTCACCACGTTTCCCTCCGCACCTGCTCTAGGACGAAAACTAAATTTTCAGGGTAGTCATCGCGGTGCGCTTGCATAGAACCGTGACTGGCAATGATTGCTTGACTCGATCTGAAATGAATTGGGAAGCCCAGAGTGCCAACCGGAATCGAAAAGACTTTTCAGCTGTTTGCAAGTACGGACAACCATGCGGTTGTGCCGGTGCTTGTTGACGCGCTCGATTCCCCTTATTCCGATATTCGAGAGTCCGCGTTGTCCTCGCTGTTGCATCAGCGGCACGTCGTAGCCCAGAGGGCGATTGTGCAACGCTGGCGACAATTTACCCAAGTGCAGAAAAGCTGGATCGAACTGTCCGGTATTTCGTTGGAAATCGCTTTGCGAGAGATGATTCATTCCAGCGATCCGGCGGAATTTTCGCTCGGCTTAGAGATTCTCGGCCAGGTTTACGAGTATGAGCTGATCCCTTCGCTGGTCATGCTTGTCCGTGAAGGCAATCAACAATACCGCGACTCGGCAGGAATTACGCTGATAAATCTGGCCGCGAACCTGCGGAAAGAGTTGCGTAACTCGGACGAGAAGGTGGGTTCGACCGAAGCCGTGCGGGGGCGGGCAATCGAATCACTTGGCAATTGCATCTGCCACTACGAACAACATGAATCGCTGGCGATTCTCGAGTCGTTTCTGGTGTTAGCCACACGCGAGAATCAACTGCTGCGTGAAGCTTGGAGCAACACCAAGCACCCAGCCCATAGTTCGATCATTCGGATGATGCGGCATAGCACGCGGCCTGAGATTATCGATTTGCTGATCGGCACGTTGAACGACATGCATCCGAGCATTCCGGTGTTAAATATCATCGGCTTGAGGCATGATCCTGCTTTCATGTCGGAACTGACCACTCGGCTGCAAGGAACGCTTAGCGACGAAACACGCCGGAACTTGGCCAAGTTATCGAAGGTTGCTTGGGCAGAAGAGCATTGCAAGGTGCTCGATAAGTTGAACGGCTTGCAGCAAGCGGCAGCGGTTCACATGGCCATGTCGACTTCGATTGGGTCGAGCCGCTTGTACGACTTGTTGGTCATGATGGCAGGTTCCGGGCATTCGTCTGGGCGATTGGCGGCTTTGGAAGAATTGGCCAGCTACGTCGATCCGCAAACCAACGAGATGATTTTAGAAGCGGTCAGCGATCCCAACTCTTCGGTCCGCGCCGAGGCTCTGCGGCAATTGCGGCCACGCGGGATTCCTGGGGCGATTAAGTTGTTACTGCAGCATCTCGATAGCCCGCAATTGGTTATCCAAGACACTGTTCGTCGGGCGCTCGCTGAATTTAATTTTCCTCGTTACCTCGCCGCTTTTGACAAGATGAATCCAGAGGCGCAGAAGAACAATGGGCGTCTGGTTCGCGGTATCGATACCAATACGCAGCGTTTGCTTGCCGCAGAACTGACCAGCGAAGCGAGCTCACGACGCCTGCGTGCGATTAAGATCATCGAGGTCATGGAAAATCATTTAGACATGGAAGCCGATCTAATCAACGCGTTACGCCACGAGGATTATTTCCTGCGGGCCGAGGCCGCCAACTTGTTGGCCCGTTGTCACTCTTCGGCGGTGGTGTCTGCGCTGAAGGAAGCCATGCTCGATCGCAATGTGCGTGTGCGAGAAAACGCAGAAGCGAGTCTGCGGAAGATTGCCGGCACAAAGTCAACCGTGGCGGCTGTCGATCCCCCTACGGTGACTCAATAGAAGGATCGAACCATGCGTGCTTGGGAAAAGTTGATTCTTCTCGCGGTGGATGGACCGGTCGATTTCACGGCCATGGGCAGGCACTTTCGTGCCGACAACGCGACGATCAATCTGCCCCACTGGATCATTCTTGCCCTGGCAGTGCTGGTCGTCTCGTCACTGATTTGGGCACTTTCTCGCTGGCAAGAGAACGACGAAGAGGTTAGCAACGAGAACCCACAAAAGCTGTTTGACGACCTTTGTAAACAGCATAGCCTCGGTGCCGCAAGCACGAAGATGTTGCGGAAAATCAGCCGAGAGCTTCAGCTTGCCAATCCGGCAAGCCTGTTTGTCGATCCGAGCCTTCTGGTTTCTGCCGTCCAGCTTGAAAAGTTTCACGGCACAGAAACGGAATTAACCAAAGTGGGCGAAGAGTTGTTTGGCTATCATCTTTGGCGGCAAGCGGTCGCGACCGAACGTAACCACGGGCATTAGGCTTGGCTGCGTTCCGGCGCACCACCGACGCCAGCAGCCTCTTAGACTCGGACAATCTTCACGGCGGTTCCATAGGCGAGAACTTCGGTGGAACCTTGCATGAACTCGGTGGCATCGTAGCGCACGGCAATCACTGCGTCGGCACCATGTTCGCGGGCATGTTGTACCATCAAGTCGTAAGCATGCTGGCGTGCCTCTTCGCATACCGAAGCGTATTCAGGAATGTTGCCTCCGCCAATCGAGCGTATCCCGCCGATGAAACCTCGGGCGATTCCGGTCGAGCGGACAACGATGCCCCGCACGACTCCCAGGTAGTCAACGATTTCATGGCCAGCGATGTCGTTGCCTGTCGTGATGATCATGGTCGGTGCCTTACACGCTAAGAAGGGTTGTTGATGTTTGCGCAAGCAAGCCAAGCATCGATCGATCCGTTTAGCCACGATTTCCGGAGCTTCCGTTGATCGTCCCTGCTGGATTGCTCGCGCAGAAGTCAATCGTCTCGGGTTTTGGCTCTTTATAGCCTGAGACTGCGCATGAAAAAAGCCGAGGTCAGTACCTCGGCTTTTAGGGAAACTTGGTCAGAGCGGTGCGTCTTAGAACGCGCTGTTACCGGTTGGGCGACGTTTCTGGAAACCGGCTTGCTCTTTTTCCTTGGCGGCTTCGATCTCTTCGAGACGCGAGCCAGAGTTGAGGCGAACCAGCTCTTCTGCCCCGACATAACCAGCCCATTGAATGAACTGGTCGACTCGAATGGCTTCGATACCATTGTTTCGAGCCGTTTCGCTCATTTCAGTGTAGGCTTTCAAGCCACCTTCCGAGGTTCGATCGGTTGGCCGATCACCCAGAATCAAGTAACGAACTTCTGGGGTTAAATTGCCTTTAATGTCACCCTTGCCGTCAACATAGGCGACTACTTGGCCACCAGCCGTTTCAATGATGTCTCGCAAGGTTTCGCTATCGTCTTTGCCATCTCGGTCGATATCGATCAAACCAACGATAGCAAACTTTTCGGAACGACCTGGCGTCCAAATTGGGGTGAAGATTGCATCGCCAGGCATCACAGGATCGCCCACATCGGACTGGGTAATACGTGCTTCTGCTTGGTTGCCGGAGTGAATTCGCGTGATCTCGATCATCGCTTTCGGTTTCGAGTCGACTAGGCTTTCTTGGCCAAATGGGTAGACACTAAAGGTCATTTGGGGACGCAGCATGTCCGACGAGCCGAGGTTCACCCACACGGTTTTATTGCGGGGGTTCGACCACACAATTTTTCCATCAGGACGGTCGCCAGTTTTGGGCTTCAGGTCTTCGGTAATTTTTAGCAAGCCAACAATGCGTTGTTGTTGTTCGTTGATGGTTTTGTTCAGGGCTGCTTGCTCACTAGCGGCGGTTGCTTGAACCTGGGCAACTTTGCCTTCGATACCTGCCTTGGCAGCGAGAACTTCTTTCTGCTGATTCTGTAGCGAGGTTCGTTCGGTTTGGGCGTCTGCGGTCAACTTACGTAGTTTGGCTTCGGCGTCGTCTTTCGCGGAAATGGCTTGAGCGACGCTCGAAGCTTTTTCAGCCCGAGCTGCGTCGCGTTCGGCAGTGATGGTGTTGACTTGTTCCCGAGCAGATGCGAGCTGTTGTTCGAGGGTCGCGTACTTGTTGCGAAGCTCGACCGGGATCTTGCGATAGCTCATCGCTTGAATGTCGGCAGGCGTCCCGTTTTCGTCCGCTACGAAGGAGGCTACGTCGTTGGCGAACTGGGTTTCTACTTCTTCCATCGAGGTCTCTTCGGTGTGGCCAATCATGACCTTCAACCGGTTGAGATTGGTCATTGCTTCTCGCTGCGAAGACTGCGCCGTTTGAGCCGCGTTGTTCGCTTGCTTCGCGTCGGCTTGAGCTTTCGCGTTGGCGTTGTAAAACACGCCGGCAACGATGCCGAGGCCTAAGACCATCATCACTAACAGAATCAGAGAGATATGCAGACCTTGGTTATCACGGGACGCCATGGGCGAGTTTCTCCTTCGGGCGACAAGTACCGGGGACCGTGTGGTGAACGTAACGATCTCCCTAGTTTGCCTAAATTAGTCAAAGCTCGGGCAAATTCCAATCCGCTGATTGGTGCGGATCGAGTAATTTATGCGGAGAAGGCCGGAAAGACCTTCTAATTCGATAAGGTTAGCCGTAGGGCAGATTAGCGTTTGGGACGAGGGGATGGCTAGCTAATTGATTGCCAGCACTTGTAAGTTTAATCGGGACAGACCGGAAAGTCAATGATTTGGTATTGATGTAAGTCGTTTGATATCAATGGATTCCAGTCGATGTTGCGGAATTGCAGCAAGATGCTTTCCGGCTACGTTCCTTCAGGGAGGCGTGTTGATTTCCGGAGAATCGCGTGAATGAGGCGTTTCGCGTCCAGACGCTTGTTCGTAACTCGTTACTACACAATAATCTACGAACAGATTTGAGTCCCAGATAAGCTGTTGGCTTCTTTTTTCGTAGATGGAATGATGACAAAACGCACTCGGCAGACGTCGCTTGGATTCGACACGCACACTTCCGAGGAAATTTCGGAAAAATCGCCGATCCCCACCCAGCAGCCACAGGAAGAGACCGATCCGAACGATCTGCGCGGCAAAAATGTCTGGATTGTCGACTCCCATTCGTTGATCTTTCAGGTGTTCCATGCCATTAAGCCAATGACCGGTCCGGCCGGGCAGCCGGTGGCGGCCATTTATGGTTTCGCCCGGGACATGATCTTTCTGCTAGAGAAAAAGAAGCCGGACTATTTGATCTGCGCGTTCGACATGCACGGACCGACGTTTCGTCACGATTTGTACGACGACTACAAGGTCAATCGATCTGAAATGCCCGAGGAACTTCCTTCGCAGATCGAAGGGATCCGACGGCTGCTCGACGCGATGAACATTCCGGTGGTCGAGTCGCCGGGCTTTGAGGCGGATGACGTGTTGGCCGCGATGGCCAAAGTGGTTGATGAGCGAGGGGGAGTTTGTACCCTGGTCACGACCGACAAAGACTGTCGGCAGTTGATTACCGACAACGTACGGCTGTTCAACGTGCGGAAAGATGCCTTCTACGATGCCGAAGCGCTGCTCGGTGACTGGGGGATTCGCCCGGATCAGGTGGTCGACTTTCAGGCCATGGTCGGTGACCCGGTCGACAACGTACCCGGCATTCCCTTAATTGGTCCCAAAATTGCCAAGGAACTGCTCAACGAGTTCGATACGCTGGAACAAGTGCTGGACAACGTCGATAAGATCTCTGGCAAGAAGCGAAAAGAGAACCTTGCCAATGGTCGCGAGAAGGCGATGCTGAGCAAAGTGTTGGTTCGGCTACGCGACGACGTACCCATTGAGTGGGATTGGGCTCGGTTTTTAGTCGGACCTGCCGATGCCGAGGCCTGCGAAGCGATTTGCAACGAGTATGGTTTTCGCACTTTGCCAAAGCAACTGGAAGCGTTATCGGCCTCGGTGGCAGGGCAGGGGAGCAAGCCGGTCAGCCAGTTGCAGCAAGACACGCTGGACTATCAGACGATCGAAACGCTCGACCAATTACGCGAACTGGTAAAGGTACTGGCGGAACAGAAGCGAATTTCGATCGATACGGAAACGACCCACACCAGCCCGCGCTGGGCCGACTTAGTCGGGATTTCGATCTCTTGGAAACCAGGCATCGCCCGCTACATTCCCATTCAGGCCCCAGCCGAAGATGTACAACTTCCGCTGAACGAGGCGATCGAGATTTTGCGACCGGTACTGGAAAATCCCAACGTGAAGAAGTTGGGGCAGAATCTTAAGTATGACGAGATTGTTTTCCGTGGCGTAGGCGTACAGTTGGCAGGTATCGACTTCGATTCGATGATTGCCCACTACCTGCTTGAGGCAGGAGCACGTTCGCATGGTTTAGACGAACTGGCCCGACGATATCTTCAGCACGACACGGTCAAGATTACCGAGCTCATTGGAACCGGTAAGAAGCAGATCTTGATGAGTGAAGTGCCGGTTGAGAAGGTTTCGTACTATGCCTGCGAAGATGCGGATATTCCGCTGCGACTGTACGAGATACTCAGTCAACGGCTGGACGAAGAAGGTCTGAACGATCTGTTCGACGACGTCGAGATTCCGCTGATCGATGTCCTGGTCGAAATGGAATACAACGGTATCCGTGTCGATACCGAGCGACTCGATCAACTTAGCCGTGATTACGGTCAGCGGTTGGACGATCTGGAAAAACAGATTTACGAGATCGCCGAGCAACCGTTCAATATCGCTTCGCCGAAACAGTTGGCTGAGATCTTATTTGAAAAACGAGGGCTTCCGGTCATCAAGAAGACCAAAACAGGGGCCTCGACCGATGCCGAAGTACTGGAGCAACTAGCCAAGCAAGATCCGCTACCGCAAAAGATCGTCGAGTATCGTCAGTACGCCAAGCTGAAGAATACCTATATCGACGCTCTACCGAATATGATCTGCCCGAAGACCAATTTGGTTCACACTTCGTTCAATCAAGTGGTCGCGGCAACAGGGCGGCTTAGCTCGAACGAGCCGAACTTGCAGAACATTCCGATCCGCACCAAAGAAGGGAAAGACATTCGCTCGGCGTTCAAGGCCAGCCGCGAAGATTGGGTTTTGGTTTGTGCAGACTATTCGCAGATCGAACTGCGTGTGTTGGCACATTACAGCAAAGACCAAGCCCTGCTCGATGCGTACCAACAAAATCAAGATATCCACGCACGGGTTGCATCCGAGGTGTATGGCATTCCACTGGCCGAAGTGACTTCCAGCGAGCGTCGCAGCGCGAAGGCGATTAACTTCGGAATTGTTTATGGGCAAAGCGCCTTCGGGTTGGCGAAGTCGTTGGATATCGAGAAAGATAAAGCCTTTGGATTTATTGACGCTTACTTCCGGAAATATCCTGGCGTCGACGACTTCATGGAGAACACCCTCCAGCAGTGCTACAAAGATGGCTACGTGAAGACAATTCTTGGGCGTCGGCGAAAGATCGACGGTGTCCGTTCTCCCCAAAAGCGTGATCCCATGGCTCGGCAACTCCTCATGCCAGAGCGGACTGCCGTAAATACCGTGATCCAGGGATCGGCGGCAGATATTATCAAGTTGGCCATGCTCCGAGTTCACCGTGCGTTGAGCGTTTCAGGGCTGGCATCGAAGCTGTTGCTACAAATCCACGACGAATTGGTGTTCGAGGCACCACCAGAAGAAGTGCAAGCGTTGGTGAAATTGATTTCGCACGAGATGGTTTGTGCGATCACGTTGGATGTCCCCTTGGTGGTCGATGTCGAAACGGGACAGAACTGGGCCGAATGCGAGCCATTTGAAATTGATAGCTAGTCTCACAAGTGTCCACAGAAAACGCACTCACCGAGCAGAAAACTAGAGTAAGTGGATAGACAAAATGGAGTTGAGTTAGTTTGCCACCTTATTGAGTTTGTTTAGGCATGAAGACAATCGGAGTTCTGGGGGGCATCGCATCCGGTAAGAGTGCGGCTACCAACATCTTACGAGAATTGGGCGCTGAAGTTTTCGATGCCGATAAAGCCGGGCATCGCGTGCTGGAAATGCCGGACGTGAAAGAAGAGATTCGAGCGAGATTTTCTGCTGCCGTATTTGATAGCCAAGGGCAAGTTTCTCGGCCCAAACTGGCCTCTTTGGTCTTTGGTGATTCCGCCGAGCATCGACAGGCCTTGGCTGACCTCGAAAAGATCTCGCATCCACGGATCGGGCGACAGCTTGAAGAATCGCGAAACCAAGCCCGCGAACGTAGAGTTAGTGCTTTTGTGGTAGATGCCCCTGTGATGATCAAAGCGGGTTGGATTGATTGCTGTGATCATGTCCTCTTCATAGATGCCTCACGAGAAACTCGTCTGAAACGAGCTCGAGCTCGAAACTGGACAGAAAATGAGTTTGACAATCGCGAGGCAACGCAGGAAGAATTAGACATTAAACGTCAGCACGCCGACTTCGTCATCCCAAATGAAGGCGATTTGTTTCAGCTGCGAGACAAGCTTGAAACGTTTTGGAGGCAGCAAATCGCCACTTCCTCATCGTGACGCGGGTTCCCGCGATAAGTTCATCGAATATTTTCCGCTATATCGCCGATGCTTATTTTACGAAGTGCATTCATTTAACGGTAAAATAACCCACCATAAATCCAAGGAGGGGGTTGTTAAGCGGCGTGTCTTCGAGTGAACCTGAATTATCCTTACCCCTATAATTTACAACCATTTACGAAGATTAGGTTTCCCACGAATATCGCCTCGCGTACTTTCAAGCGTTTTGCTACAACGAGTAAGTCTCCTCTTTCATTCCTGGAACAGCCGGCGCATTCATGCCGATCAATGAACCGCTTCGATACGTAGCCGGTCTGGATAGTTAGTGATGGGACCATCTCGTTTCACGCCATCCGGCCAGGGAACTTCTCTCGGAGAATAATCTCCAATGCCGCACCGTAATTCAACAACAAATCGAAATAACAATTCCAATTCGAGTAGCAAAATGACGCCTCGGGTCTCGAAGGATGGTAATGCGTTTGGCGCCGGAATTATGCCGGACCCTAACGAGAGCACTTCAGACCAGACCGATCAACCCATGTCCAATTCGCCCCAATCCTCCGGTTCCTCGAACAATCATTCTTCCGATGGTCGTCGCTCCTCGCGGGAGTCGTCCAGGCGGAATTACAACAATCATAATAGCTACGACGACGGCCCCGAGCCGATGTCCCTCGCAGAGCAGATCGCCCGGGGGAAGCAACGCGGCGAAACTTTGGGGGAAGAAGACGATCAGATCGAAAATCTGAAGCACAGCGAAGTCCATATCGCAGAGCTGCAGAAAATGTCGATGGCTGAACTGATTGAAGAGGCTCGCAAAGAGAACCTTGAAGACATCACCGCCTCGCGCCGCCAGGACCTGATCTTCCGGATCCTGAAGGAACGCGTGAAGATGAGCGGCCTGATGTATGGCGAAGGTACGCTTGAAATTTTGCCGGATGGCTTCGGATTTCTCCGTAGTCCCGACTATCACTACCTTTCCTGCCCGGACGATATTTACGTCTCGCCTAGCCAGATCCGTCGGTTTGGTTTGAAGACCGGGAATGTGGTTACCGGCCAGATTCGTCCGCCGAAGGAAAACGAACGCTACTTCGCCCTGCTACGCGTTGAAGCGGTGAACTATCAAGATCCCAACGTGGCGGCTCAGAAGGTCTTCTTCGACGACTTAACGCCACTGCATCCGGACGACCGTATTCGGATGGAGACGACCCCAACCGAAGTTTCTGGACGCATTATCGACTTGATCGTGCCCATTGGTTTCGGCCAACGCGGGCTGATTGTCAGCCCACCGCGTGCTGGTAAGACGATCATGATGCAGAACATGGCCAAGTCGGTTCTGGCCAATTACCCCGATGCCTACGTCATCATGCTTTTGATTGACGAGCGTCCGGAAGAAGTCACCGACATGGAACGTCAGGTGAAGGGCCCGAACTGTGAAGTGATCAGTTCAACCTTCGACGAACCACCTTCCCGCCACGTTCAGGTTGCCGAAATGGTGATCGAGAAGGCGAAGCGGATGGTTGAGTTTGGCACGGACGTTGTGATCTTCCTCGATTCAATCACCCGCTTGGCGCGAGCCTGGAATAGCGAGTGCCCACCTTCGGGCAAGCTGCTTTCTGGTGGTTTGGATGCCAACGCTTTGCAGCGTCCTAAGCGGTTCCTCGGTTCGGCCCGTAAGGTCGAAGAGGGGGGCTCGCTTACGATCATCGCGACCGCCTTGGTTGATACCGGCAGTCGCATGGACGATGTGATCTTTGAG
This sequence comes from Bremerella cremea, assembly GCF_003335505.1. Classification (NCBI taxonomy): domain Bacteria; kingdom Pseudomonadati; phylum Planctomycetota; class Planctomycetia; order Pirellulales; family Pirellulaceae; genus Bremerella; species Bremerella cremea. The sequence continues at coordinate 563,125 of NZ_QPEX01000045.1, read as the reverse complement.
GAGTTCAAAGGAACCGGCAACCAAGAGATCGTGCTCGATCGCCGGATGGTTGATCGTCGGATCTGGCCGGCCATCGATATCAACGCGAGTGGAACTCGTCGCGAAGAGATGCTGATGGACCCAGAGGAATATCGTCGCGTCTGCATCTTGCGACGGGTGCTCAACGAAATGAACACCCCCGATGCGATGGAGTTCTTGCTTGGCCACATGGGCAAGTTCAAGACCAACGCAGAGTTCCTGATGAGCATGAACGTGCCATAATGCACGATGTTCTCGCTATTTAACGCGGCCTCAATATTGAGCGCCGTGTTATTCTGGGAAGCTATCTCCGCATTAACTGCTTGGCTGATTAACAGGCCAGGCTTTCGTGGCTAGTTTCCTGCTTCCTTTCCGATTCAGGCAATTATCGTTCGAGGCCATCGTGGCGAATATTTATACTGGAACCGACTATCAGGCCAGCGGGTTGCGTGTGGCTATTGTCGTGTCGACTTACAATCATTCGATCACCGACAAGTTGCTTACCGGTTCGTTAGAGACGTTGGCTAGTCGTGGTATCGACGAGGCGAACATCGATATCGCCAAAGTGCCTGGCGCTTGGGAGATCCCCCTGGCGGCTGCCGTAATGGCGCGAAGCGAAAAATACGCCGCCGTGATTTGCCTGGGGTGCGTCATCCGAGGGGAAACCACCCACGATGTCCATATCAATACCCAGGTTAGCCAAACGTTGGGTAATTTGGCCATTGAGTGTGAACTACCAGTGGCTTTTGGCTTGCTGACATGCAACACCGTCGAGCAGGCGATCAGCCGAGCAGGGGGTGCCGTTGGCAATAAGGGGGTAGAAGCGGCGGAAGCTGCCCTGGAAATGATGGGACTTCTCCGAAATCTTCCTTAGGCCGAAACATGATCTTGGCTCGCTCGTTATAATTCAACAAACCGTTTGGTCCCCATAGCCCACCTGTTTGCCAAACGGCTGAAATTCGAGACGAGGCACTCTCTGGATACCCATGGCAAGACGTAGTCGAGCGCGCGAAGTAGTTCTGCAAATCCTTTATCAGGAAGACCTTAACCCCGATGCTGATCCGGGGCTGGCCGACCAATTTCTGCGCGCCCGTTTGAATCAAGATGAAAACTTGATTGCGTTCGGTCGCTATCTGTTGGTCGGAACGCGCGAGCATCGGAAGAAGATCGATCAACAGTTAGAGCGTTTTGCCGATAACTGGAGCCTCCGCCGAATGGCGGCGACTGATCGTAACTTGCTGCGGCTAGGGGGGTTCGAGATCTTGTACTCGAATACACCTGCCCGAGTGGCCATCAATGAAGCGGTCGAATTAGCCAAACGCTTTGGCGGCAAACATAGCCCTCAGTTCGTCAACGGTTTGCTCGATCGCATTCTTAAGAGCATGCACGCAGAAGGCAACGCATAAGGGCGTTGGGCTGCAAAGTTGCTAGCAGCCGTATTCCGCTGAACAAAGAAGAGGCCCGCTAGGGTGTTATATTGCGGCATCTCTATTGCGATTGCTTGTCTATTAACGGTAGATTTCTGGACTTGAAATCTGCCAATCGAGACGAGCCAGGATGCGCCTGAAATTTCAACCGGTCAAAGACTTACGAAACCACCTTCTTCAATTATGGTGGCAGCAAAGTGGCGTGGCCGTTCCTAGGCGTTCGCAGTGTACGTTGTACAGGCATCTGTCGCGAATTAATGGGGTGGCCTTAAGCAGTGTCGAACCTGCGATTCAGGTGCGTTACCCCGCCTGGTCGATGGTGGGCTTGGTTGATGATTTACCAGCCTCGACAGAGGAAGGCGAGTCGTGGCAAGGTGAAATGGTGGTCGACTATCCGGAAAGGATCGTCACCAGAGTTTCTGGCGGAAGTCTATTTTGTCGCCAGGGATTTGTTCTGACAGAGAATCAGCAGGAAATCCTCGACCTGAACGGAGATGGGTTTCAGCAGGTTTTTCCCTTCGCCGGCAAAGAGGTCTTCGTCCCGCGTCCGCAACGTGTTCCAGGCCGCTTGCTGGTGCTGACCAACAGCTGTGCCCAGCGAAATTACTATCACTGGACGCTCGAAATCATGTCGCAATTGCGGCTGTTGAAAGAGGCGGGAATCGAGTTCGATTGGGTCGCGGCCCCCGATCGCAGACCATTTGTGGTGCCATCGTTAGAACTGCTGGGCATCAAGCCAGCGCAAATGATCAGGATGGGGCGTTACACGCATTTACAGGCCGACGAGCTCGTTATGCTCGGGCGAGACGGAGGTTACCCGCATCCTCGTGGTATTACGTACCTACGCGATACGATGCGAGATCAGCCGTGGAGCAAGTTTGAGAGCAGCAAGCGGCTGCGGCTCTACATCCCTCGCTCGTCCTGTGTTTCTCGTCGTATTGTTGAAGAAGAGAAGCTCGTTGAGGCTTTATCGGTATTCGGTTTCCAAAGTGTGCGGCTGGAAAGTCTTTCCGTTCAGCAGCAAATCGAACTCTTTCAGCAAGCCGAAATGGTGGTCGCCCCGCATGGGGCCGGGCTGACCAATTTGGCCTATTGTCGGCCTGGTACGGCGGTCCTCGAGGTTTCACCCACTTCACGCCCCTGCCGCTACTTTCATGGTTTATCGCACATCAATCAGCTCCGTTTTCGAGTCTATTTCGGGCGTTCGGTCCGGCGGTTGGGCCAAGTGGGGACGGAAGCCGATATCGAGATCCAGCGAGAGGCATTACTGCACGAAGTTCAAGATCTGCTAGCGCATGTCGAGCAGCCGCTGGCTTGTACCGTGTAAGCGGAGTGTGAGTCTGCCAAATGTTCTTCTTGGTCGCCTCGCAGACAAAATCAGGCGAATCGGGTACGATTTCTAAGTAACCCCCCGATGTTTCATGTTCTCAACCATGGTTTAGGAAGCGGTTCTCAGAGATGGGCATTTTCGGTTTCGGTAAGAAAAAAGAAGAAGCAGATTCCACCTCGCAGGAAGCTACCCCAGCCAAGGAACCAGGCTTTTTCGGTCGGTTGGGCATGGGCCTCGAGAAAACCCGCCGGTTGCTCAATACCGATATCCGCGATCTCTTCAAAGCGGAAGGTCGCTTGGTTGATGAAGAGTTGCTGGACGAGATCTTCGCAATTCTCATCCGAACCGACATGGGGGCTGGCCCTGCCAACCAAATCAAACAGCGCATCCAACGCGATTTCCGTGGGCGTGTCGTCCATACCGAAGACATCCTGAAGAACATTCAGGACGAACTTTCGAGCCTGATGCAGCAAGATCAGGAACCGATCAAAATGGCCGCAGAAGGCCCCACGGTGATCTTGGTAGTGGGGGTGAATGGGGCCGGTAAGACCACATCGATCGCCAAGCTAACGCGATGGTTCATCGATCAGGGGAACAGCGTGGTTCTCGGCGCCGGCGATACCTTCCGCGCGGCGGCGACCGAACAGCTTACCATCTGGGCCGAACGGCTGGGGGCGACCATCGTTAAAGGCGAAGCTGGCAGCGATCCGGCCAGCGTTGCCTTTCGTGCGGTTGACGAAGGGCTGAAGTCGAACGCCGACGTTGTCATCATTGATACCGCCGGTCGCCTGCAAACGCAAAAGAACCTGATGACCGAGTTGGACAAGATGCGCCGCGTGCTCGGTAAGAAGATCGAAGCCGCCCCGCACGAGGTGCTGCTGGTACTTGATGCCACAGCCGGCCAAAACGGCATCAGTCAGGCCAAGGGGTTCTCGGAAGCGGCCCAGTGTACTGGTATCGTGCTGACTAAGCTCGATGGAACGGCCAAAGGGGGCGTGGTGATTCCGATTCGCAAAGAATTCGAGCTGCCGGTTAAGTTCATTGGCGTCGGCGAAAAGCCAGAAGACCTGACCCGGTTCGATCCCCAGGCATTTTGCGACGCGATGTTCGCGGAATCGTAAGCTTCGCCCCAGCTTCAATTCTCTTGTGGTTGGTACTTTTATGCAGCGACTAGGCTTCCTGGTCGCTAGCATGCTCTTCCGGTCCTAATTTGACCATGGTGCCGGTTCTGCAGGATTTTCTTTTAATTCCGACTTCATCCCAGGCCGATGCTAAGGGTGCGGCATGTCTTCGTGCCCGTGGGATGCGTGGGAGATTGGCCACGGCTTCCAATAAAAACCACTGAAGTTTTAGGGGGATCATCGATGTTTCGACACATCGTGTTTGGTCTGGTCATTGCCGCAATGATGTCGGTTTCGGTTTCCAACGTAGAAGCCGGTGACCAGGCATTTAGTCGTGTTTGGGGCGGAACCTACGGCAGCTACGACTGGGAACGGTTCTATCACTATCCGTACGTGTACTATCCCCAGAATTTCCAGGGGCCAGAGTACTACCGCAGTCGCGATAGCCTGTACTATCGCTACCCGGCTGAAATGCGAGTTCCAGTTTACAACAAGCAGTGGCAGAACCCGTACCCGAACGGACGTTTGTACCACTCGGGTCACCACTTCCTGCTAGACGTGTTTTAATCGCGCCGTGGCAGTGCAACCGAATAGTTGACCTCGGAAGCGAGAATCCTTCATCAGGTTCTCGCTTTTTGGCTTTCTTGAAGCCTGCTTTTTCAGATTGGAATTAAGCCGGTACCATGCCGTTCTCTTTGTTGTTATGCGAAGCAGAGAAGAGCATGCTCACGAAGACGTGAGGCATGGCACCCATGCGGCGTGGTACCCATGCGATATGGCGCCGAGGCCATTTGTGGCGGTGGCTGTATTGGTTATGAGTAGCTGCGGCAAACGGCTTCTAGAATGTCGGTGGCTTGGTAAAGTTGTTCGACTTCGATGAATTCGTCTTTGGTGTGCGCTTGCAGCAACGAGCCAGGACCGTAAACGACCGAAGGGACACCAATCGCATAGAACGCTGGCGAGTCGGTCCCATAGGCGACTTGGTGGTGCTGGCTGGTCACGCCGAAGGTGCTTGCGACGTCGGTAATGCGTTGGGCTAAAGCTTGGTTCGCATCGCTTAGCGGCAAGCCGGGGGAACTCATGTAAGGTGGGTCGTGGATTACTTTCGCGGGATCGTCCACCCGGGCAGCAATGAAGTCGATCACTTCTTGGCGGATGGCCTCTTGTGATTCCCCAGGCAGCACGCGGCGATCGATTTCAATCGTGCAGCCATCGGGCACGGTATTCACGCTGACGCCCCCTTGGATCGTACCAACGCTGATCGAGGCTTTACCCAAGGCCCCAACTTCCGCTTGTTGGTTCAGCACCGTCTGTTCGTATTCGCGAATTGCAGCCAGGACGGTTCCCATGCGGTAGATGGCGTTATCGCCTACCGCCGGTCGGCTGCTATGGGCGGCCTGTCCCTGGGTGTGACAGCGCCAGCGGATGACCCCTTTGTGCGAAACGACAACGTGCATTTCGGTCGGTTCTGCTACAAAGACGGCATCTGGCAGCCCGCTTACCAGCTTCGACTGGCCACTTGCCCACTGCTGGGCTAAGTGCCGTGCGCCGGTGAAGCCGCATTCTTCGTTCACAGTACAAGCAACCAAGATGGTCGGTTGGTTCTCGCTGGGGTTTTCTTGCAAGCGCGAAAGGACCGTCAGGGCCATCGCCATGCCCCCTTTGATGTCGCATGCCCCGCGACCGTAGATACGATTGCCAACTTGCTTGCCACCGAACGGCTCAACGGTCATGCCGTCGATCGGGACGGTATCTTGATGCGCTTCCAGCACGATTGTCTTATCTGACGTACCAGGCAGGCAGCCAACAATGTTGTCGCGTCCTGGGGCGACCTCCGAGCGTTCGTACGCGAGGCCAAGTTCCCGAAAGAACGCTTCCAGAAAGTCGGTTACGCGGTGCTCGAGCTGAATTTCAGGCTGATCGACCGCGTGTCCCATAGGGTTGACGCTGGGAATCTGGACCAAGCGTTGCGTCAGTTCCACCACATCCATCGGCATAAAGTGCATCCTAGGGAAGGAAATCGAGGGCTCGTTCGCCCCATCCGGCTAATTACAAGGAGGAAAGTATCCTTCCATTGTTCGCGCTGAGGCGATTTCTCACAAGCGCCCCGCGACCGGGGTGGGCATAGTTTATAATGCGAAGTTTGCCGGAATGCGTCCCGGCGACGTTAAAATCACTTGCTTGAAGTCGCGCCGTGCCTTCTCCTCCTCGCAAACCGACTACGTTTTTGCTGCAAGCATTCGATCTTTCGGCTTGGCCAATTGTTTTGTTTGGCGAAGGAAACTTGGTTCGATATTTGAACGCCGCTGCTGAAAAAACGCTGGGAATCTCTCGTGACGAACTGCTCGAACAAACCGCCAAGTATCATGGCCTGGGGCAGTTGCCTCGCCCCTTGCAGCTGGTGGCCGACCTTTGTCCCGCGTCGAATGTCTGGCTAGGTGAGGTCGGCACGCGCGAGGTAACGTTAGCAGTTGCCGGAGAAGATGCCGAGTTGGCCACCTGGCGAGCTGTCTTCGTTCCTTTGGCCGACAGCCAAGATACCGACGAAGTGTCTCTGGTACGCAATGTGGTGGTCATGCTGGGGCCACCTGATCGCTTTCCGCACGCAGGCCCATTGCAACCTCAGGAAGAAATTCATGCCGCTTTGCAAGCGTTGCGGCACGAGTATCGGGGTAAGTATTCGGTCAGCCACTTGGTTGGCATTAGCACGGCGATGATTCGTGTACGGCGCCTGGTCGACTTGGCCTCGCAATCGCGTGTGCCGGTGTTAGTGATCGGCCAGCCAGGCACTGGCAAAGAGAAAGTCGCTCGGACCATTTGTTACTCCTCGCATCACGGCCAAGTCGGGCCCGTGATTACGATTCAAGGGGAACTGATGGACGCCGAGATTATGCAAACGACCATTCGCGCATTTGCCCGCCGTTGCCTTGACGACGACGAAGCGAATCGCGCGTCGTTGATATTGTTAAATGCCGAGAAGTTAGATCTGGGAGCCCAAAGCGAGCTGTTGCATTTGTTGGATTTAATCGACGTTGATTTGCGAATTCTTTCGACGGCGGAAGAGTCGCTGTTAACGCTGGCTCGGCGCGGTCAGTTTCGGGAAGACTTGGCCTTTCGGCTTTCGACGTTAGAAATCACTTTGCCCCCCCTGTGTGATCGCCCAGAGGACATTCCGTATCTCGCTCAGGCCGTATTGGAAGAATTGAACATCACTTCTGATCGCCAATTGCAATCCATTTCAGCGGATGCCATCGATCGGCTGCAGCAGCAAGAGTGGCCTGGAAATATTGATGAACTGAACGAAATGTTGATCGCCGCGCACGAAGTGGCAACGGGGTTTACGTTAAACGTGACCGACTTCCCGGTGGCCGTTTCGCACGCCCCACGCAAAGTGACCGAGGCCAAGCCAGCGGAGTCAGTCGACCTAGATGCCGCCTTAGAGGCGTACGAGCGGCAGATCATCGAGCGTACGCTGAAAGCTGCCAAGGGAAACAAGACGCAAGCGGCCAACATGCTGAGTATCTCCCGCGCTCGGTTGCATCGGCGGATCGAACAGTGGGGGCTAGAATAGGTCTGGCACGGGGTTGGGCGTGGTTGTCACTTTTGATCTCTCTTTTTACGATGAACAGTGGTTGTCATGGATCGGTCGGCTCGGTGTATCCTTTACGAAACTCACCCTTATTGGGCACCACGCCTCCGGGCGGTCGCGCCGATGTCTGCTGGCTTCATAGAAGCCCGTATCGCTTCGGAAGTCGATAAGCTGCTGGCGGAAGAGAGCGATCGCCTGCTTCTGATTGCCTTGCGTCAGGCGATGTCGGCCTCGCAGTGTGCGGCTAGGTTGCGGCAAGCTGCCCAGGCTCATGTGCGTTGGCCCAATTGCCAGGTCTTGCTTCTGCTGGACGAAGAGATGGAAGCATGGCATCACGCAAGTTTTGAAATGGGAAGTGGCTTGGTCTTCATCGGAAGCCAAGCGGTGCCCAGGCTTGCCAAGACGATCGATCGACTCTTGAAGGCATTTCCTTCAAGTGAAGAAACAACGGAAGTGCAGGACCCCTTGGATTGGCTTCCGTGGTAACTGCCCCCACATTCAAGTTCATTCAGCGCGGCGAAGTTTGATTCCTTCGTCGATCGCTTTTCCCTCAGGAGAGTTCTCCATGGCTGACGTGCAACAAGTAATCAAAGCTTTGGAAGGTATCAAAGACCCACTTAGTGGGCGTTCGATTACCACGACCGATCAAGTGAAAGAGATCGACCTGCAAGAGACGAAGCTTTCATTTATCTTGGAATTAACTTCTCACAGTGCCCCGTTGTGGCAAGAGACCAAGCAAAGCGTAGAAGACGCCGTGCGAAAGGCGATTCCAGAGCTAACCGAGGTGCAAATAGAACTGAAAGTGCATCAGCGGAAGGTGGAACCGATCGGGCAGATTGGTCTGAAGGCTCGCAGCGTAATCGCTGTCGGTTCTGGCAAAGGGGGCGTGGGTAAAAGCACGGTCGCTTCTTGCTTGGCGTATGCGTTGAAAAAAGCTGGGGCGAAAGTTGGCTTGATGGACGCCGACGTCTATGGCCCGAGTGTTCCTCATCTGTTGGGGGTTAGTGGTCGACCAGAGGTGATCGATAAGAAGATTCAGCCGCGCGAAGTCGACGGCATGAAGGTGATTTCGATTGGCCTGTTGGTGGAACCGGACGAAGCCGTGATCTGGCGTGGCCCCATGCTGCATGGCGCGATTACGCAGTTCCTTCGCGATACCAACTGGGGTGAACTCGACTACTTGATTATCGATATGCCACCTGGGACCGGAGATATTGCCTTAACGCTAAGTCAATTGTTGCCTTTGACAGGGAGTGTGGTTGTTTGCACACCACAAGAAGTCGCGCTGTTGGATGCGATCAAAGCGATCTCGATGTTCCGCAAGGTGAAGATCCCGGTGTTGGGGTTGGTCGAGAACATGAGTGGCTTCGTTTGCCCTGATACCGGCAAAGAATGGGATATTTTCGGCCGGGGTGGCGCTAAGAAGAAGGCCGAAGAACTGGGCGTGCCTTTCTTAGGGGACGTTCCCATCACGATCTCGATTCGCGAGGATGGTGATGCGGGTAACACGGCTCACGTTTTAGAGAACGAGGTTACTGCTCCACGCTTCGAACAGATTGCTTACAGCCTGGTGAAGCAGTTAGCCGAATCGGCCGCTGAGAAGCCACCGATGCCGAGCCTCACGGTACTGTAAGTGTTTGACTTGTAGTAACTTAAGTCAGCATTGCAAACGATCAAACAAGAAAAAGTTAGAGCCGTTTTTCGCTAAGAAAAACGGCTCTGTCTCGTTGTGATCTTGCTGAGGGAAAAGATGCGCGGCTAGCCGTGCTTCTTTTCGGTGCTTACCGCAGGCTAGGTCTTAGGACTTTTTCTTTGCGGTCTTCTTGGCCGACTTCTTCGCAGCCTTTTTGACGGTTGTCGACTTGGTGGCGGTCTTCTTCACAGCCGCCTTCTTGGTGGTCTTCTTCGCTACCTTTTTAGGAGCAGCTTTTTTGACGGCTGCCTTCTTCGCAGCCTTCTTCTTTGGGGCAGCCTTCTTGACGGCCTTCTTCACGGCAGCCTTCTTCGGTGCGGCTTTCTTGGCGGCAGCCTTCTTTGGCGCGGCCTTCTTGGTGGCAGCCTTTTTGGTTGCTGCTTTCTTAGGTGCCGCCTTCTTCACGGTTTTCTTCTTTGTGGCCACTATTACGTCCTCCGTAAGATCACGTCGCGTTGCACTTCAAATTGAAATGAATCGAACCGATCGAGTCACTTCTTCATTCCGTTGCGTTAGCGACAAACTTGAAAATCTAGCCGGGCGCCCGATGGGCAGTGCAGCTTCCTATGCAGCCCGGTGCCTTTCATAAGGCCATTCACAAAAGAAGCTGAGGTAAGTTGTACGTATATTCGTTTTTTTTGCAACACGTTTTCCACATGTCGCGACACACAACTGCAAACTTCTTTGAGAAAAAATCGGGATCGCGTAGAAAGGCGAACCGCATGTTAGAAGCGCGCGATCAACATCGCGCGCTTCATGATCATCAATAGAGCGCGACCGTAAGATGTTCGCCACGATGAATCGAAGGTTGTGTTTGCGTTTGTTGAAAGCCAAACAGCGTGCGCGATGCGGGACGCGTTCTCCAATGCTTCATCGAGTGAAAGAAGCTCGAATGCACACGAGAATAATCAAACGTCGCATGCCCCAGCGTGCTAAGGATCGTGTGCCAAACTTCAGGGCGTTTGGCTTGCTTCCAATGAATAGGATCGAAGCCATACCACTCGGGTTTTTGCGGGATAAACGTGATGTCGTCGTCGTTGGCAAGCTGCTGCAAACGGACGTCTAATGCTTCCGCACGCTCTTGCACGGTTTGCAATTGCAGACGTGAACGAGGGAACATCATCGTGCGAAATGCTTTGAACTTGTACGGTGCTAAACTTCGCACGCACGAAAGAGGAATGCCGGTGATGGCGATGCGTCCTTCGGTTTGCCGTAAGCGAATAATGCACTGCTCGACCCAGTCGATAATTTGATCGACCGATTGATCGTACAAGAGGTCGTTGCCAACGTCGGTGATCACACATGACGTTTCTGCTTCGTTGTTTCCTTTTTTCAAAACAGGCCAAAGTTCGGACTCTAAAATTCCGGGAAGACCACGAAAAAGAAACTTGGAAGCGACCCCGTAAGAACGCCCGCGACCAATCGCCGCGTAAACTTCGAGTGGCTTAGGCATCATGCGCGGAGCAACATTCAGCAGCACTTCCAAGCTTTTGGCGACGTTACTTGCGCCCAACACAATCAAACGATGTGGTTTCATGTCTGGTTTCGATTCGATTACCAAGGGTTTCCTCCTCCGTAGCGGCCGGCACCGGTTAAGTCTTGGTAGTTGCTGATGGCCATGAAGATGAACATGATCGCAATGAAACTATCGCGACTCTGAAATCCCCAAATTGCCATGCCGCCGGCACAGACGAGGGAAAGAATCAACGAGTTACGTAACGCTTCGTGTCGATCGAACATTTGAAAAAGTTCTCGCGCGACATGACCACCATCGAGCGGCCAAATCGGTAGCAAATTGACAATACCCCACCAAATGTTGATGAACAGCATGTCGTAGATCAAGCTGTAGAGGTAAATGTATTTCTGCGGATCCATCTTCGCCAACGGCAAGATCATTGGCAGGTTGGCACCTTCCAACCAATGGATACGGAAGCTGGCCACATTGGTGACGGTTAGCAAGCCAATCATTGCTCCAGCTAACAGGAACCCAGCGGTTGGTCCCGCTAGGCTGATCACGATCTGCGTCCACTTGTTCCGCCGCATCTGGCTGGTACCCGAATAAGCCGACGTGTAAGGATTGTGAATCGCTAGTCCTCCTAGCGAATACAACACCACACTAGGGGACCAACCGTACCAGCGAATGGCGAATGCGTGTCCCATCTCGTGTACCAAAATGGAAATGAAAACGGCTCCAACCCATAACAACACCTGCTTAGGATCTTTCGGATAGAAACCTAAGACGACGGAGACCAGCCAGAACAAGGGATGAATACGGACAGGGACACCGAACAGACGGAAGTGAAGGTCGTACGGCGTGTGAGTGGGTTCAGTCAGGAACATACTGGGCTTATGGTTCAATCACTTGAGGAAGCGTCTCCTTAACGTTCTACGCGAAAGGAGATCGCGAAATAGACAATCCGTTTTGATCTTAACGTTTTTTATCGATCGAGAAGATTGCAGACGCGCAAAAAAAGACAGGCCGCAAGAAAATTGCGACCTGTCTTAACTGCATTGCGTTCGTCAGAACAATCGTCGAGCTTAGTCTTCTAGTTCGATGATGTTGACGTTACGCCATTTGATTTGTTTGCCGACTTTCTTTTCGTCGCCACCAATCCCATGCACTTGCAGGGCAATGAAACCGCTCGAGGTCATGTCGTCCTTCAGGTCAGCCGCTGGTACACCGTTGACCCACGTCTTGATCGAATCACCACGGCATTCGATGCGGTACTTGTTCCACTCGTTTTGCTTAAATGCAGCGCGAGCGTCGTCTTTACCTTCCAGTTTGTACAACCAGCCTCGGCGACCTTCGTCGTAGATACCGCCACTCCAAGCACGCTCCGAAGGATCGATTTCAACTTGGTAGCCATGCACGCGACCGGGCGAGACAGTGATCTCTTTCCCTTCGTCGGTCTTGTAAGTCTTCTTTTCGTCGTAAACGTTGCTGCGAATCTGGATGCCAGAGTTCAACAGCGGATCGACCATGTATTCCACTTCCAGAATGAAGTTGTCGTACGGCTTTTCGGTGCAAAGAAAGCTGTTGCCAGTTTTGGGAACTGAAGTGCCCACGATCATGCCATCTTCGACGGTGTACTTCGCCGTGCCGCCATGTTGAACCCAACCGTCGAGCGTTTCACCATCGAACAGCGGAACGAACTTTTCGTCTTCTGCCGCTTGGCAAAAACCTGCGGTAAATAAAACGGCAACAAAGCAGGGAAGGGTAATCCAAGTACGTGTCATGAGGAGGTATTCCTTTGTGGGTAATCGGGGGAAGCGAGGGGGAATGCTAATGAAATTCAGAATAGTTGAGATTCTGTACAGTGTCCATCCCTGGAAAAGGTAGGGGCGATCGGCAGGAAGACACAAGGGAAATCGCGAGAAACGGAGCTGAAACCATCAATTGGGATACGGTTTTCAATGGCTGTTTCCTCATTCTCGGTGTGTTATAGTGAGCGGTCTTGCCGGAGTTTTCTATTCCCATTTCCCTCCTTGGAGACATCCCTCATGAGAATGCGTCCGTTGCCTTGTGGCATGTTTGCTGTGCTGTTTGCCTGCTTGTTTGCAGGTTCTCTGCAAGCCGAATTGAAATTGCCCAACCTGTTCACCGATCACATGGTGCTGCAGCGAGACATGCCCATCTTTATTTGGGGCCAAGCTGACAAAGGTGCTGATGTAACGGTTACCCTAGGTGATCAGAAAGTGAACGTCACCGCCAACGATGACGGTCGCTGGAAAGCGGAACTGAAATCGCTGCCTGCGGGTGGCCCGCATGAAGTGGTCGTGCGCAGTGGCGACAGCGAAAAGGTTATTTCAGATGTTTTGGTTGGCGAAGTTTGGGTTTGCAGTGGCCAGTCGAACATGCAGTGGGACGTGAACTCAGCGAACGATGCTGACATCGAAAAGCTGACCGCCAATTTTCCCAAAATGCGTTTGATCACGGTCCCTCAGGTTGGCACGCAAGAGCCGCAAGACAACTTCAACGGCAAGTGGGAGATTTGCACCCCGGAAACGGTCGGTAGTTTCTCAGCGGTTGGTTACTTTTTCGGTCGGCAGTTGGAGCAAACACTCGACGTGCCGATTGGTTTGATCGATAACTCGTGGGGTGGTTCTTCGGCGGAAGCCTGGGTGAATCGTGATTTGCTTCGCGAAAGTGGCAAGTTCAACGAATTGCTGTCCCGTTGGGAGAAGACGGAAGCTACTTACGATCACGAAAAAGCGATGGCCCAGTATCGAGACAATCTGGCTGCCTGGCAGAAAAAAGCAGACGAGGCGAAAGCCGCAGGAAAGCCTACTCCTGGTGGTCGTCCAAATCCACCACGCAACCCGCTGACCAATCAGCATCGTCCCGCAAATCTTTACAACGGGGTGTTGAATCCGATTATCGGCTACGGAATTCGGGGCGTCATTTGGTACCAAGGAGAATCGAACGCCGGACGAGCCTACCAATACCGCGATCTGTTTCCTTTGATGATCGAAAACTGGCGAAACGACTGGGGACAAGGTGACTTCCCCTTCTACTGGGTGCAATTGGCCGACTTCCGCCCAGAGAAAGACCAGCCAGCCGAAAGCGATTGGGCCGAACTCCGCGAAGCACAAACGATGACGCTCGATCGTCTACCCAAGACAGGCGAAGCGGTCATCATCGACTTGGGCGAAGCGGAAGATATTCACCCCAAGAACAAGCAGGACGTCGCCAAACGTCTCGCTCGTTTGGCATTGGCCAACGATTACGGCTACAAGATCGTTTCGCAAAGTCCACGTTACAAGTCGATGAAAGTGGATCGAGACGCGATCGTGTTAGAGTTTGATACCTTCGGCAGCCAGCTCGATTCCTTCGATACACGCGCCCTGCAAGGCTTCACGATCGCTGGGGAAGATAAGAAGTTTGTGCATGCCACGGCCAGTATCGTCGATGCCAAGCATGTTCGCGTTGCGAGTCCCGAAGTCAAACAGCCGGTCGCTGTGCGGTATGCTTGGGCTGACAACCCGGTTGCCAATTTGCAGAACGTGCAAGGAATGCCGGTAACGCCTTTCCGGACCGACGATTGGGATGGCGTGACGAAGAACAACAAGTAAGCGTCGATTTCGCTGAGAGATGAAGTCGCAAGGCCGTGTTTCCTAAGGGAAACGCGGCCTTATTTTGTTTCTAGACCGGGCTTGGCTCATTTCTGGCTGAAAGAGGATAATCCAATCGTTATGGCCTACCTTGTTAACCATCAGGAGAGAGAGTTTCATGTATCTACTTGCTCAAGCCGACGGCGATGCCCCGCAGGACGCAATTACGCGGTTATCCGAGATCTATTCCAAAGCTTCCACCTTTTTGATCGAACAAGGGCCTGTGTGGGCGACGAATTTTATCGCGGCGCTGGCGGTGCTGGTGTTGGGGTGGATCGCGGCTCGCTTTGCTCGTGGGCTGTTCGTGCGGGCGATTAAGCGAAGCCGAATCGACGATACGTTGGCCGGTTTTCTCTCGAACATCGCTTATGCCTTATTGATTGGGCTGGTGATCATTGCTTCTTTAAGCCAATTAGGAATCAACACCACTTCACTGGCGGCAGTTGTCGGGGCGGCAGGCTTGGCGATTGGCTTGGCGCTGCAAAACTCTCTCTCGAACCTGGCCGCAGGCATCATGTTGATTATGTTTCGCCCGTTCGGCACCGGCGACTTCGTGGAAGCTGGCGGTGTGACCGGTGTGGTGCAGGAAGTTCACATCTTTCATACCATCATGCGTTCGATTGATAACAAACGGATCATTGTTCCCAACGGCCAGATTACCAGTGCAGTGGTCACCAACTTCACCGGACATTTGACACGCATGGTCGAGTTGGAGATTGGTTGCGGCTACAACGACGACATCCGGTCTGTGAAACAGTATCTGATCGAAGCTTTGGAAAGCGACGAGCGGATCATGTCCGAGCCAGCGATTGAAGTTCGCGTGTTTGAACTGGGAGATAGTGCGATCAACTTCAAGGTTCGGGGATGGGTGAAAACGCCAGACTGGTGGGCAACCCGCTGCGACTTGCTAGAGCAGATCAAGCTTGGGATGGACGAACGTGGTTTTCATATTCCATTCCCACAACGGGACGTACATTTGTATCAAGAAGAGTCGAAACAGCCAGCGTAGCTAGCGTGGAGTTTTCCAGGGGTTCCTGCGTTGATTTGGATTGACGTACGATTGCTGCTCTTGGTAGTTTCTCATGCCCCATGATGTTGGCGATGAGAAGCGGCGGTTTGTTTCTCGCAGGGAGGTTGCCAGCGCGGGAGTTTGACTTCAACGTTGGAAGGATTTGAAGCGATGATGAAGAGTGTTTGGACCGCTGTTTTCTCGGTGGGAGTTTCCTCCTGCTTCGTAATGGCCGATGAACCCCTGCGCTGGACGCCTGGCCAAGCCGAAAAGGTGATCGGACTGTACGACGAGTTGATGGAATCGTCCGATTGGCAAATGGCAGAACTGATTGCCTTAGGGGCCAAGGAAAAGTTCGGCGAGGAAGTACCAGCGATTAAGCGAATGCTGGAAAAGGTCGAACAAGCCAAAGCCGACGCTAAGAAAGAGACGGTTACTAAGAAAACCGAAATGCCGCAGAAGAAGGCTGCCCTTGTCTACATGAAGGTCTACTCCGTTGAAGACTTGGTGGTACAGCGGAATGAAGAACTTTCAGCCGGGCTGAAAAAAATTGTTACCGAACTTGAGACGGCCATAGGTGAGGAAGCGATTACGAAGTCGAATTCGAGCTTGGCACCGTTTAACACAAACCTTTCCATTGTCGTGGGTGCTACCCAAGAAATTCACGACCAAATCGCCGCCCACTTGAAGCAAATGCGAGCCGCAAAACCTGCGGAGCCGGCTGTCGCCAAATAAGTATTCGCTTGCGAACGAATCCATTCCCCTAAATGGCTGCTCGACGAATTGTCAGCAGCCATTTTACTTTCGAAGGTGTGCCGCTCGATTACGACTTACTATGAGAGAACCGCTTGTTCACAAAGAAATCGCCGTGATGTTGACCAAGCGGTTCGAAATGCCATTCTTTCGTTAAGGGCTTTGTTAAAAGAAGCCCCCGCCTCCGCCGCCCCCCATATATTGACCTGGGGGTAACTGCGCAGGCGGGTTTGTTTTGGGGACCGGGTGAAGCAAATCGAGCTCGATTAACATCGAAAGAATTTGCTGCTGGACATCACGCCGTTGCCGCACAACCAGATCGCGGTAGGCAAAGCTGAGCGATGTTTCTGGTAATTGCCAACGTGATTCGCCGGTGCCGGAATAGATTAGGCGGATGAGGTTGTTGAAGCCTGCTTCGTCGAGATCGTCAGTCGGTGAACTCCAAAGCAGCGGGTAACGCACGCTGACAATCTCGGCATTGGCTTTTTCAATTTGGGTTTTAAATGCCGTGGTAGTTTCAGGCGTTTGCTGCTGGCGGAGTTGTTGGAGCAAACCGTCGATTTCGTGGTGAATCTCTGGAGTTTGTTTGATCAATACGCAATCAATCTCTTGCACAAACTGAAGGGAGCCAGGACCACCAAGAACTTCCCAACTGCTAGGCCGGATTGTCCCTTGGATGACTTGGTCGAGCTGTTGGTAGTCGGGAAGCGCTGGGATGTTTGCCATGCGGAGTGATTTCAGGTAGGCGACGTTGCTCCATTGATCTGCTTGCCAGCGTGTGCTGTCTTGAAGAAAACGCCGCTGTTGCATCGTTTCGACGTTCAAGCCATGCCACACCAAATCGCGGACCGGGTAGAGGCGGACCTCTTCGGAAAAACAATTGCTATCGAGCGTTGTGATCACAACGAGATTGTTTTGCTTGGTACACACCCAAGTAAGCTGATGGGGAGACAGGATCTCGTCGAGGATGCTAGGAATGCTCCGTTGATCTTTGCTTAGGGTGATTGGCAAGGTTGGGCTAAGGCCGACGTCGTTCAATGCTTGTTCGTCTAGCTGAAAAATGACAGAGCCAGACTTGTTTAATTGTTGAATCGCTTCACGCAAGGGCGTGTTCTTAAATTCGACTTCAAGTGTGGTCGCTGCCAGTTTTTGATTTTGTGCCGAATCACTTGAGGAGATAGGAAGTGATTGGACAGGGTAGTTCTGGTTTGGAAATTGTTTAACCTTCAGGGCCAGATCAAGAAAGGAACCGATCTCGGCATGGACTTGCTCCGTCTGGCTGACGACCAGCGAGTTACCAAACGCCCGCACAGTGCCAGGGCCTCCTAAGGCTTCCCAGGAATCTTCCCCCAGATTTTCAGTGATGATTTCCTGCCAACGTCCGACCGTCCCTGAACCATCTTGTAGCAGCGGTGCCAGGGAATAGGATCTTAAATGCAGGATCGAATCCCGCTCTTCACGTGAAGTAATCTCGATGCCGTCCCCTTTGGGCACGTAGGTCAATCCATATTTTTGTAACGCCAGATCAAGCACGCCGTTGGCGGAAAGATTCTTGGCCTGGATCGTTATCTTCGCATTCTGTGAGAGCCCTTTGTCCTGCAAGGCAAAACGATCGAGCGATATAGGAACGTTTGCCTGTTTCGATAAAGTCTCGACAAACTCATGCAGCGGCGTCCCTTTCACATCTAGCGAAATGGACTCGGCTTGCATGCGTTGGTCGATGGTTTGCCGGCGCTCAAGCTGCTGGGTGGCGTCTGCGTCCGGAGCGATTGTCATGGAACCGGCGTCAGGCAGAGCAGGCGGCTGCTCGCCCCACAGGTAGCCGCTGAAGGATAGCAGCACGATACTTGTTGCCAGAAGAACACGCATGAGAATTCCTTTCGACTTACATGGTGGGAGAGGCACCGAAGGGGGCTTCGGAACTTTGGTTTTCGCTGCTTGGAACGACCGGAACGGTTTCGCTGTGGGGGCTTGGTGGTGACGGTTCGATAAAGCCGCCATACAGCGGACCTCGGCACGAATAGCCTGTTATTCTCGGAGTAAGGATGCCCTGGTTGATCAGCCAGGCGAGAACCTTACGCACGACTTCCCGGCGATGGCGGATCGTCACTTTATCTTGCAGCGTCTCGACAAAATACTCATCTCGATTCCAGTTTCGAGGCTCGACATGTATTTTGATTTGCCGAGCGATCTCTTGCATATCGGCTTCTTGGAACAACGAGGTTCCTTGCCGGGATTGGTCGAGAGAGAATGTTACGGTAAGCACTTCATTGTTTTCACGGTCGAGGGCCGCTCCGAACTCATTGAGATCTAAGGGAGGCGAATGTTGGCGAATCTGCTCCAAGGTATCGGCCAGTTTCTCGTGGATGGGGGCCGATTGACTCACGACGAAGCAGTCGGCGCTGGGCAGGAACTTGATCGACCCTGGGCCACCAAGTTCTTCCCAAGACTCAGGTTCAATCGTCGTTGTGATGAGCTCTTGCAAATCATGGTCGGTTGGGATGGAATCTAAGACAGGGGAAGGAAGCAGGTCGCGATACGGCTGATTGGAATTGTTCCGGCTTGCCGTAATCGGTGGATAAAACTGCTTTAAAATTTGCTTCAGCTGAGGCTCGTGCTTGTCGAGTCCTCGCCACACGAGATCACGCACTGGGTAAACGCGGATTTCCGGGCTGCTCTCCTGTTCGCTTTCTGTCGTCACGATGACAACATCGTCCTGCACCATGTAGACCAGCGGTGCGAGCATTAGTTCCAAGGTGCGAGCAACACTTCGCTTGCGGGCTTGAAGTGTGACTGAACATTCCGCATCCAGACCAATGTCTTCCAGTGCCCGACTATCCAGCACAAGATTTAAGCCGGTCGCTTTCCGTAGGTCTTCAATCGCTTTGCCTAGTGGGACTTGGTCGAATGCGATCTCGATCTGCTGACTATCGAGCTGCTCACGAAGTGTGACCGATTCCGCCGGAAGCAATGTGACAAGCCGCGGTTTTACTTCGTAATTATCCACAGGCATCGCTTGAGACTGGGCAAGTTGTTCGTACAAACGGTCCAGCAGCAGATGGTTTTGCGTTATTTGTCTGGCAACAAGACCGCCGTTTATCGGGGCGATTGAACTTGGGCCGCCCAACTCTTCCCAACTTGGCGGTTTGACAACCGCACACGTCATTTCGATGAGCGAATCGTAATCGGGCTCCGAATCGCCCAGTAACTTGGCAACTGGGTGAAACCTCGTTTGTTGGAGGTCCTCTACCGTATCTGCTGTGGTGATCACCACTTCGTCCGAGTCGACGTAATAGGTGAGGTCGTGTTGCCGCAACGTCCAGAGCAGCACGCTATGCAGTGAAGCGTTCTTGTACTGCGCATTGACCGTCTCATTGTTCGTCAGACCGTATTCTTCGAGAGAAAGGCCATCAATCCGTATCGGAATCTTCGACTCCCGTTCCACCAGTTCGGCGAAATCGTCGAGCCGCATTTTGGTGGCATCCACACTGATCTTCGTGTCGATCACTTTCTGCTGCAGGGTAAAGCAGGCCTGGCTCTCTGACTCTTCAGCCTGGGCAGGGGAGGTCGCCAACAGGAAAAGTACCAGCGCGATGGCGGATGAGCGACAAATGCAGGTAGGTTGGTGTTTCATCATGGAGTTGTTCGCCTAAAAGTGGCCGCCCGATTGGTTGGCGGGCGTTGCATTGGCTGGCTGAGTTGATACTTCGGGTTGGGGCGTGTTGCTGACCTCTGCGGAATTGAACCCTCCTCCGCCAAAGCTTCCTCATGGTTATCGACGTCTTCTTGGGTGGTGATAGTCACGCCGTAGGGAGTGACGAGATAGGTTAAATTAAGCTCACGCAAGATTAGTCGTAAATGCGTCTGTGCCCGCAAGCCGGTCATCGCGTAGGTAAGCGGAGTGTCAGGAGTGAGGCTTAGATCTTCAAGGGCACGGACATTCATCCGAACCGGCACGCCCAGCTTCGATTCCAACTGCTTCACGAACTCGGCCAGAGGAGTATCGACTAGCTGGAGGTCGAATTTTTTCTCGCAAAGTGCCTGAACGACCGCTTCTTTCTGAGACGCCTGCTGATCGGGATAGTTCGCTGCCTGAAGATGTATGGTTGATACCTGAACGGGCTCTTGGGGGCGGCCGTCGTGAGTTCCCCCAAATTGAGCGAACGCAGGCGAGCAAAACAGAAGCAAACAAACCGCCAGGGAAGCCAACGCACGCATGAAACATCTCGGCAACATGTAGGGCAAGGGACTGGTACCCCATTACCCTAACCGCGGGGAGAATTGCCTGCAACGATTTGGCGGAAGTTGATTTATATGTTTCTGGATATGCAGTAACCAGGGACTAAAACACGCCTCCGCCTCCCTGGGCATTGGCTTGCGGGACGGCAGGCGTTGGTTGAGGGGAAGAGGGCGTGCTTTGTTGCGGTGGGAGATAACGAGAGCTACTGGGTGACATCATGCAACCAGAGTATCCCACCGCTTGAGGCGGCGGTGTGACACTCATTTCTCGTAAATACTCTTGAACTTGGCGCTGAACATCTCGTCGGTTGCGTACCACGATTGTGTCACCCAGAGGGCGGATGTACGTAAGCTCTTGACGCCAGCTTTCTGGCTCGACTTGTTCTTGGATTAACTCTGCGATTTGTTTTAAATCATTAGGAGTGAAAAGTGGGTTCTCTGCCGATTTTCGCATTACTGAATAGGACCGTATAAGCAATTCCGATTCGTGCTTTGCGATATTGGCCAGCATCTTTTCGATGTCGACCGGTTGCTGCTGTTCTCGGATCTGCGACAAGGCTAACCGAACGGCCTGATGGTTCGCTTGTGTTTGAGATATCGCCAAGCAATCGGCATGCAAGGTAAATGGTGCGAGACCACCAGGGCCTCCCAAGTCTTCCCATGAGCTAGGATTGATGGTCGTCGTGAGCATTTCGATGATCGCATCGTAGTCTGGCAGAAGGGCGATGGCATCTTCTGCCCAAGGATCGACGAGAAACGAATCATTCGCAAGAAGTCGATTTTGCAACTGCGGATTGGTGATATGCATCCCCTTCCATACCAGGTCGCGGACTGGGTAGAGGGCGATGTCGAGGTGTGATTTCTCCTCTTCCTGATTGGAGATCACGACTAAGTCGCCGGCAACAAACCAACCTAACTCATTCGCCTCGGTGACAATGTCCAAGGTTCTTGCGAGCGAGCATCCCTTCGGTAGCTGAGGAATGAGCATTCCCTCGGTTTGAAAGCCAATATCTTCGAGACCCCGCTGATCGATATGGATGGGACAGCGAGCTTGCTGGCGAAGCTGCTTTAGCAGATTTTCCCAGGTGAGGGGAGCTTCAGGGGATAGGGCTTCTGCTTGATGAAGGTGCGCGAGGATTTCACTTTGCCGCTGTGGGAATAAGCCTAACGGATAGCTGGCCGTGGGATACGGATTGTTGGGAAATGTTTGAAAGTGCTTTAAGCCGGTTAACATTTGGTCGATTAAGACATGAATTTCATTCGTGTTGGTCACCATGATGCCGTTGTTGTAGGGAGCAACCGAGCCTGGGCCGCCTAATTCTTCCCACGAATCAGGCTCGATGACGGTCGTCATCGTTTCAATCACCTCGTCGTAGAAGGCCGGGTTGCCGATCAGTTCTGGGATGGCATAGAAGGTAACCTTCAAGTTGTTTTCTGCTTTTTCAACATTCGTAATGACGATCGATTCGGCATCAATGATGAATGTCAGGTCGTTGGGATGCAGCAACCATTTCAGCACGCTGTAGAGCGAAACGTCTTCTAGCTGTAGCGAAACTTTTACGGACGGCTTGAGGCCGAATTCTTCCAGGGCAAACTGGTCGATGCGGATATCGATTTCAGTTTGCTGCGAGAGCTGCTTGATGGCTTCGTCGAGCGGGAGATTGTCGAAGTGGACGCTCGTTTTCTGCGTCAGTAGCCGAGCAAAGAACCCCTTTTCCTTTTGGGAATCGGACGTTCCCTCAGGTGACTTTTGGGGGATGATTTGCGAGATTTCATCGGTCGCCGTAAGCAGGATCTCGCGAGGAGGCGGAGGGGGCTTTGTTGGCTCGAAGCCACCACTAAATTGAGCGAACGCAAGCGAGCAAAACAGAAGCAAACAAACCGCGAGGGAAGCTAACGCGCGCATGAAAAGATCTCGGCAGGCAAAAGGATAGGGGGAGTGGTCTCCAATTACCCTAACCTTAGGGACAAATGTCTGCAACGATTTGGTGGAAGTCGGCGTTCTGCTGGCGGCCAGGCTTTTTCGGCAGGTTACGCCGCGCGGCGGGTGCGGCCGAGGATTTGGCTTAATTGCGGCGATAGCGGTGCTTGCGCGAGGGCGGGATCGGACCGGAGGGCTTCCAGCACCTGATCGAGTTGTTCCAGCGAAGAAAGGCTTAAATCGAGAAAGATCCAGCGTTGGCTGCCGATTTCGCAGACGCCCCCGCTTTGGCCGTCGAGCCATTCGCGGCGGATTTGGTATCCCAAGTCTTTGGCGGTGGCGATGGCCTGGTCGAGTAGGTCGAGCGTGTGCATCCGTGCGAACTCCGAGAATCTAGGCAGCTTGAATAGGCAGCCATAAAGACTGCCGGTTGTTCGGATGCTAATTGTAGCGATCATGCCACGAGCGACGATAGAGATATCTAAGGGCAATTGCCACAGAGGGAACCGATTGCTGCAGAAAGGATTCTGTGGAGCAAGGTTCCCTGCGACTGCTAGCTCTTCCGCTCTCCCCATAGAACCAGAAAAACATTGCCAGAAGGCTCACGGATGACCGACTCGCATGCTGCCAACCCATCGTCAATTGTCGAACAACAAGCTAAGGAAATCGAAATCCTAAAGCGCCGCTTGTTGGAAGCCCAAAAACTGACCGCCATGGGAGAACTCGTCAGCACCACAACGCACGAATTTAACAACGTGCTGATGTCGGTGATCAACTATGCTCGAATGGGCTTGCGACACAAGGACGATCAAACGCGGAACAACTGTTTCGAAAAGATCGCTGCCGCTGGAGAACGGGCCGCCAAGATCACCACCGGTGTGCTGGCCATGGCCAAGAATCGGGGCAACCGGATGGAACCGACCGAACTGGCCAAGATCGTGGACGATACGCTCGTTCTGTTGGAACGAGAAATGCGCAAGTATCGCATTGATGTCGATTTCCAGAACAACGATGTACCCCTAGCCCAGGCCAACGGCAATCAGATTCAACAGGTGCTGTTGAACCTGATGATCAATGCCCGCCAGGCGATGCCCCAAGGGGGACGTTTGATCTTGCGGCTCTCGTATGACGCGGCCGATAACATGGTCGATCTGCTGGTCCGCGACCATGGTGTGGGGATCCCGAGCGACCAATTGCCGCAGATCTTCGATGCGTTCTATAGCACCAAAAGTGGGCCGGACGAGACCGGTAAAGGGGGAACGGGCATCGGGTTGTCTGCCTGTCGCGATATTGTGGAGGCCCACCAAGGTAAGATCCGCGTGCAAAGCACGGTGGGCATGGGAACGGCGTTTACGATTCGGATTCCCGCAGTCGAAATGAACCCGACTAGCCATGCGGATGTCTCGCATGTAGTGGCGGTTTCCGGCGGTAGCATGCTTCCCGCATCGTCGGTACGGCAATAGTCCGAAGTACGATTTCTGCTCGCCGGAGCAGATTCGGGCTTGTCATGAATGAAAACGCGCACATAATAAGTGGCATGAATAGCTGGCAGTTTACCTTTGGTTTCTTTTATCCCTACTTTCCGAGTAGGGCCGAGGATTCTGTGTAAACTGCTAACTGCCAAACGCAAGAACTCCAAAAGCCCTGAATCGGAAAGCGATTCAGGGCTTTTTTTGTTTCTATCGCCAACTTTATCACACACTACCTGACACCTCACCAAAATAGCCTGGGAAGAGAAAGCCATGATCATTGTTATGAAACGAGATGCAACGGAAGAGTTAGTTCAGCGAGCGGCCGATAAGGTCGAGCGAATGGGGCTGAAAGCCCACGTTATTGTGGGAACCGAGCGGACGGTAATCGCCGCGATTGGGGACAAACGCGAAGAGATGCGCGAGTCTTTGGAAACGGTCGCCGGCGTTTCCAAAGTGGTGCCGATCTTGGCCCCTTACAAGGTCGCCAGCTTGGAAGTCAAGCCAGAGCCAACCCTGGTCAAAGCAGGCAGCTTGGAAGTTGGCAGCGGCAAGTGCGGTGTGATGGCCGGTCCTTGCTCGGTGGAAAGTGAAGAACAGATCGTGCAGACGGCCAGAGCGGTCAAGGCCGCCGGAGCAACGGCACTGCGGGGTGGGGCGTTCAAGCCGCGGACGAGTCCTTACTCGTTCCAGGGTTTGAAAGAGGAAGGCCTAAAAATGCTGGCCACTGCTCGTGAAGAAACCGGACTGGCGGTAGTGACCGAAGTGGTTGCTTCGGAAGATGTTGAGCTTGTGGCGAAGTACGCCGATGTCTTGCAGATTGGCGCTCGCAACATGCAAAACTACCGCTTGTTAGAAGCGGTAGGACGCGTCGATCGCGCGGTTCTCTTGAAGCGTGGTCCTTCGGCTACAATCGACGAATTGTTGCTGGCCGCCGAATACATTCTGAACGAGGGCAACACCCGCGTGATGCTGTGCGAACGAGGCATTCGCACGTTCGAGTCGCATACACGTTTCACCCTGCCGCTGGCGACGGTTTCGTACTTGCATCAAAAGACGCACTTGCCGGTGGTGATCGACCCCAGTCACGGCACCGGGCACGCGGCGTTAGTGCCGGATATGTGCGTGGCTGCTGTTGCGATCGGGGCAGATGGGATCATTGTGGAGGTCCACCCAGAGCCCGATCAAGCGATGAGCGACGGTTACCAATCCCTCGATTTGCCAACCTTCGCCGCCACCATGCAGCGCTGCCGTGCGGTTGCCAATGCCATTGGTGTTCAGTGTGGAGCCGAGGTTTAAGAAGAAGCGATGCGCCACAGAGGGCACAAAGAACGCCGCAGGGAAGAAGAGAGTAATCGGTGATGATGCACTCTTCTGCCCCGGTGTGCTTTGTGATCCCTGAGGCAGCAACACTATTTAAGGGGCCATCCTGCGCTGCAGAATTTGCCGCAGGCGTTGGTGGTCGCCTTGCGAGAGCAGGGCAAGTAGTTGTTTCGAGACCGGATCGTACAAAACTTCACCGTAGCCGGTCTTGCGGAGATCGCTCAGCTCGCGTTTGGCTGCGTTGATCATTGCAGTGGCTTGGGACTTGCCCAGGTTCATTTCGCGGATGTCGTAAAATTCGATCCACGGCATCACCGGCGCAGATGATTCACTGACCAGTTGTACGGTATGCGAATTGATCGGCAACGCGGCCAGCTTCCAGCTTTTGCAGAAATGGTTAAGCGTTTCGCCGGCGGTTGTCCCCGAGGCCGTCAGGGTGACTGGCGTGGCTGGCCCGAGCTTGTTCAGCGCCAAGGAATCCCAATCGCAGAGAATGTCCAGCCCGGTCTTCTTTTCAAGCTGATCGATCACTTTGTACATCGGCGTAGGGACGACAATCTGTAGATTGACGGATTTCCCTAAGGCAGGGGCCAACTGGTCGGTCCGTGATTTCAAGTTGAACAAGTCTTGCGAATAGCTTGACTTAGGAGTCAAGCCACGAGCGACTCGCATTTTTTCCAAAAAGACCATCGATTTGAATTGGGCGACCTCGTTTTGAGTGATCATGATCGCGTCGGGGTCAACACGATAAAGCCCTTTGCCTCGGGAATGGTTCCACGAGAGCGGTTCGACCAGGCGGGTTAACAAGTAAGCCAGGTCTGCAACTTCTTTGGCGTCGCTGGCCATGTCGTCGACTTGCAGCCGCATCGTTCGCTCGTGGCCATCGAGCGGCTGGGTAATTTGCAGCCGGGCACTATGCTGGGTGGCAACCACATCCAGCCCAAACGGATGTACGGCCGCGCGTAAGATGCCTTCGACGGAGGTCTGTGATTGCTGCACCGAAATTGGTTTCGTCGCACCGATCTCGGCATAGGCCAGGGCCAGCGGATCGAGCGTGACTGGAGCGGTGCTCATTTGGGTAACAAACGAGGTGAACTCGTTGAGCGGCATATCTTTCAGCTGGATCTCGACAATCGGATCACGCAGGCGGGCCGCCACGTCAACCTCTTGAATGGGAGGAACTAACTGGGGCGTGGGTGCTGGTTCCGCCGCAGGAACAGAGGCTGCAGCCACTGGCCCAGGATTGGTGTTGGCTGAAGCTTCTAGGGCGTCGGGATCGAAGACAGGGAACGACGGTCCGAACACTTCGTACAGCGGATCATCTTTTAGTTCTAAGATCGACTTAGGCGTCGCGGCGACGGCGGGTTTGTTGGCTTCGGGCGGCTTCTCCGCAGGCTTCTCAGCAACGGGTTCTTCCTCGGGCTGCCCAAACAGAAAAGGATTCTCCTCAATCTTCGGAGTTTTCGCCGGGGGAGATGCTTCCTCGGTTTCAGCCGGTTTGTCTTCCGTTTGGGGAGGCTCTGTGGTTTCCTCGGGCGTGTTTGGTGTATCGGCAGCCTCAGAGGTTCCTTCCTCGGGAACTGGCTGAGGCTCTTCGGGGGCTGCTGGCTCCACTTCCGAGGTGTTGTCGACAGGGGATTCCGACGAAGGGGTGTCTGCTTGGGCTACTTGTTGTGCGGTCGGATCTTCTGCTGGTATCGGCGTGGGGCTGCTTTCGGAAAGGAGTGCGTAGCCGATCACGGCAATTGTTGCCAAGGCCATCACGGAGGTTCCGCCGATCAACGCCACGTTTCGCCACTTCCCTACGGAAGCGTCGTTGGAAAAACGTCCGGCATCGATCGGAGCTGGGGGGGCCGCTGCGGCTGGAGCTTCTTCTGCGGTAGGTGGTTGGGAAGCTGCAACCGTTTGCGTGGGAGTCGGCTCTGCGGCCGGGGCAGCATCGAGCATGTCGTCGATGTTGTCGAAAAGTTCGTCCGAGTTCGACGCCTCTGCGGCGGTCTGGGCTGATTCAACGGGAGCAGTTTCGGCGGGCGCGGTTTCCGCTGGAGGGGGCGCTGACGCGGTGACCTGGGGAGGAGAAGCCACAGGAGGCACAACGGCTTTCGACCGAGCCTTTTCCGATGGTGGGTCGTTGCCGCCTGGTTCGGCGATCTCGATCATGCTGCCGCACTTCGGGCAGTTGACAATCTGACCGATAAGCGACCGGCTGGTTACTTTCAGTCGAGCATGACAGGTCGGGCAATGAACGCGGAATAGGGTCACGCGAATTCTCTCTGGGCTTAAGTGCTACTTGATTTTGAACACATCAGGCAGGGTGTACTTTTCACGTTCGGCTGCCTTGCGTGTGGTCACCACCAGCTTCTTAGCGTCGTCAGGCCCATCCATGGGATGAATTACGAAAATCAATTTTTGAACGTCGGTGCCGGGGCCAGGCGAGGCCTCGGGATTGGCGCGAACCATCAACTGAGCCAGGATCTCGCCGACCGGTTTATTCTCGAAATGGAAGTCTTTAATTTCCTTGTTGCGGGTAATGCCGTCCAGTTGCAGGTCGGTTCCGTTGATTTCTACCGGAATGCCGGCTTCTTCGCCAATATCGCGGAGAGCGAATTCCAGCGAGTTTTGGGGGAACGAAATGCTCATGGTGCTGGCCAGCTTTTCTTCGATGGTTTCTGGCGTTTTCTGCGCTGGCATTTTGCCGCCAGCAGGCGCGGCCGCGCCACTGGTGTTGGCGGCCAGCAACAATTCGGAAGCAGCCACCAGGTTCTGCCCTGCCGTCGCTGGCAAGATGCAGTTGACCATCGCTTGGTCTCCTTCCACTCCGCTACGCGCGTTTTGATAGGCGAAGCGGACCATGCTGGGGAACTGGGTCGCCAGGCGACGCCAATAAGGCGTCGGGTTAACCGCCATGACCGACTCTTCCAGCCGCCGCGAAACGCCCTTGATCTTCTCTTTCATGTTAGCGGCTAGGTTCGGCGGATCTAGACTGAGCGAGCCAATCATTCGCATTTCTAGGTAGAGATCGTCTCCGGTATGGGCACTGAACAAAACGCCGCGCAAGCTTTCCCCGAGGAAATCTTGCACTGGTGTGGCTGCTGCGGCCAACTCGCCCGGGAATACCTGAGCACTCGCCGCCGCTAAAAATTGGGGATCAACCAATAGATTGACGGTTTGTTGATTGTCGGACTCGCGGCGAAGTTGTTCCAGTTCGCGGGTCATCTGCGGCGCAGAGACGCCTTGCGCGGCGACGGCTTGGACTACGGCAGACGAGCCAGCAACGAACGCTCGATCTTCTTGGCCGGGAATGGGCAGCACGGTCCAGCCGTTTACTTCGTACATTGGTGGCGTGCTGCCGGCAATCGGTGTGGGGTTGCCCCAGAGCGAGGGCAAGTTCGTGGTTTCTTTGAGCTTAACAAGTAGGCAAGGGGGCCCTCCGGCCGTCGATTCGCTTAGGCCGACCGTTAAGCTTTCCAGAGCGTTGAAATCTACCGCCAGGTCGCCTTCCAATTGGCTCCGAACGGCGGCAAATTGGGGGCCAAGCCCCTGAAGAATTTTTTCTCCTTCGGGGTTCGATAGCAGCTCGTTGGTACGCACTGCGAGGGCCAGGCGAGTATCGTGCGGCAAGCCACTCAAGTCTACGGGCTCGCCGTTGGTGGGTGACGCCCACAAGGTTTGGCCGTCGTCTTCCACCAACGGCGGGCCAGCCGATGGATTGTTGGCCGGATCGACTTCGCTCTCGGGCGGGGTTTCAGTTGCCGGGGCGTTTGAGGTGTCGGCAGGCGGTGGGGTGGTGTTCTCCGCAATTTGTTCTGGCGGAAAGACAATTCCGTAGCCGAAGTACCCACCTACGACGGTGGCAGCGGCCATCAGAACCAGGACCAAAATGCTGGTGATCTTTCGCTGCTGTTTCCGTTTGCGAATACGTTCGGCCAGCATCGAGGCTCGACCGGTGCCACCCTCGGCGGGAGGTTGCCCCACGGGGATCGCCACCGCAATAGGAGGCTGGGGAGTCGCCGGGGTACCAACTGGCGGTACCGGAGGGGAGGCTACCCCGGGAAAAGGAGCGGCCTGAGGAGGAACGGGTTGAGGCATGCCCGGCGGTGGCACAGGCTGCGGAACTGGTGGCTGAGCGCCTGGTGGTGGCGGAACCGGCGCTGCCGTGGGAAAGGGGGCCGCAGTTGGTGGTGGGGAAGCGACTGGCGGCGAGGCTGCCGGAGCAGGTGCCGCCGGAGGAGCTTGCTGATTGGCTAAATGTTGCAGGTAGCTGCCCAGCGTGGGCGGGACATCAACGTGCGGTGGCGACAACTGGGTGGCATCGACGAAAGGACGCAGCGCCTCGGCAACGTCCGAGGCCGATTGATATCGACCAGCCGGACTCTTCGCCAACAAGTATTGTAAGATCTGCATCAAATCGCCGGGAATGTAAGGGGGCGTGGGCACCGGCGAATTGGCGTGCTGCTGAAGCTTTTCGGCAATCGAACCCTCGAAAAGAGGTTTGCCCGTCAGCAAATCAAAGAGGATTGTCCCTAGCGAATAAAGATCGCTCAGCTTGGTGGGTGTCGCGCCAGCTTGCTGTAGTTCAGGCGCCGAAACATTGGCGAGCGATTCCAAGCGTGCGGCCTGGGACGTATCGGACCAAGAGATCGCTTCGACCGGACGAACCGGTAGATGAAGTAATTTCAGATTACCGGTCAGTTCTAACCACAAGTGATCGAGGTTGAAATCTCCGACGACCATGCCTTGGCCATGTAACTGAATTGCTCCGAGGGCCGCTTGTCGACCCAGGCGAGCACAATCTGCCGGAGGAATCGGAATACCAGGGCCGGGACGGCTTTCGGCCAGGGGGTTTCCGTCAAGCTGTTCGGTAACCAAATGGCTTCGTTTGGTTCCTTCACGCAGGTGGAAACAGCGAATCAAATGCGGGTGAGGTGCGGCCGAGCGCAGTTGGCACATCCGCTGCACAATCGGAAATCGCACCGAGTCTGCTTGAATTTCAGACGCGATCGGGTGCAGCCAAACCGGATGACCGGTCGGTTTGTGCGTGGCGACTAAGGTGCCCTGGAGCAGGCCTGCATCGATGCGATCGGAAACAAAGTACTCGCCAATCGAAAGTGCTTTGGGGCGTGCGGCCAAAAGAATGCGCGCTTGATAGGTGGTGAGGTGCCCACCTTTGATCAGCCAGGTCGCTAATGCTTTGACGTCGCCGTTGGGGGAGGTCTGTTGGTACTGGTCGTGGATTGGCTTACAGGTCTCTTTTGTCATGAGACCTGATTCCAAGATCAGTTTCCAGAAGTCGTTCGGTTTCGTTACGGGCATGGCTATTTGATTTGGGCTGTACGGTCTTCGGCTGATCTCTGATGGCAAAGACGAGCAACCACCCCGGCAGGCTTTGTGCCCCCTAAAGCTCGTCACCCGAAAAAAAGAAAACCGATCACCTACCCAAGTTGGGCGTAAGTCTTAATACATCAACGTATTAGTTTACCGCGCAAGTCACTTAGAGAGCAAAACTTCGGTCAGGATTTCATGCCTGATGAGAACGCCCCCCGAATGCCCCTTACAATCGGAACGACAGGAACGTTCTCCCCCGGAAAGGAGGATGAAAATTCCCTGTAAACGGTCCTGAAGTAGGGGGCTGCGGGGCTGCTGCGGTTAGGCCATTGCGGGGGAAATTGTTTTGATAACCTCAACGGCTGCTTCAACTTGCGACATACTGACGTCTAAGTGAGTCACGAGGCGAATTTTTTGCGGAGCGGTGGCCAGGACGGCGACACCTCGCTGGGCCAGCGATTGTTGCCACTGGGCAGCTGTGCCCAGTTCTGGGGCGATGCTGAAGATGACGATGTTGGTATCAATCGGGTCAACTTCCAGCGTTAGGCCGTCGGTCTCGCGAATCGCGTCGGCTAGTTTGGCGGCCTTTTCGTGGTCTTCTGTCAAGCGAGAGACGTTATTTTGCAACGCGAAAAGTGCCCCAGCAGCGATAATCCCTGATTGACGCATGCCACCTCCGAACAGCTTTCGGGCTCGTTTGGCCTTCTGGATAAACTCGGCCGGGCCAGCCAACGCACTGCCGACCGGGGCCCCCAGTCCTTTGCTGAAGCAGACGCTAACGGTATCGAACATCTCGCTCCACTGCGCCACCGAAATACCTGTGGCAACCGCAGCGTTAAATAGGCGAGCCCCATCTAAGTGGGTGGCTAGGCCGTTTTCGCGGGCCCACGAGGTGATCTGTTGAACGTTTTCAAACGGCTGAACTTTGCCTGATCCGCGATTATGGGTGTTTTCTAAGCAAACCAAGCGAGTACGAACGAGGTGGTCGTTGATCGGGCGGATGGTTCCTGCAAACTGATCGGGCGAAAGTACGCCGTGAATTCCAGGCAGCGTTCGGGCGACGACTCCGCTTAACTGGGCGAACGCGGCTTGTTCGTAGTTGTAAACGTGGCAGTTTTCTTCGCACAGGAATTCATCACCAGGCTGGCAGTGCAGACGAATCGCGATTTGATTGGTCATGCTGCCTGAAGGCATGAAGAGGGCCGCTTCTTTACCCAGCATTTCGGCGGTCAGGCGTTCGAGGCGATCGGTCGTCGGATCGACATCGATCACGGCATCGCCCACTTCGGCCTGGGCCATGAACTGTCGCATCGCCGTGCTGGGCTGGGTGACGGTATCGCTGCGCAGATCAATCGAAGGTTTCATGGCAACCTGGTGGGTAGAGTTTTCGAGACGAAAGGCAACAGGGCCTCCCACTATTTTGCCGGGAGGCCTGTGCTGTGCCAAGCATGCGTTTGCTGCGTGCTTGGCTTTTCGACTCAAGGGGGACCTACCAAGGTAACGGCTTGCCATCGTTGCGTTGGAGCAAAAGCTGCAGGAACTCGCCAGACATTTCTGTCGGAAGTGCCAGTATGCTGCCATCGGCGCGAAGGACTTGCAACTCCAAGTGCATCGATTTGTCGAGGTGGTTCCAGGGTTTGGTCAGGTCGATTTCCAGATCGTCTGGCTTGGTCCAGATGACGGCTGCGTCGTCGTTTACGTTCAACAGCAAGGCCGTGTTGGAAATGCCATCGGAAAAGTCCCTAAATCGAACCCCGGTTGGCCATTTCTCTTTGGTTTCGGGGGTGGGTTGTTCGAAGGCCATGTTCTTGCCCAGCGGTACCAGGTAGGTGGTATGGTATTCAGGAGCCGTACTCACTGGATCTTTAAAGGTATCGGGCATGAACTGAATTAGCTGCTTGTTGTGTTCGCTGTCCCATGGTTCGTCCAAATGGAATTGTTCGTAAAGTTCTTGCTGTTCCAGAAACGGCAAGATGTGAACACGCCACGAGAGCAGCTTCTTACCATCTTTGCCTGTTGAGGCTTGGGCAGGTAAGGCCTGAACGGTGTCGTGGTAGTTGTGCATCGCCAAGCCGATTTGCTTCATGTTGTTGGTGGATTGCACGCGTCTTGCTGCCGCGCGGGCTTGTTGGACGGCGGGCAGCAACAAGCCCACCATCACCCCCATGATCATCACGTTTGTACCGACAACCGTATTAGGGTCTTGCTCGTGCTTGAGGACGAGCGATTTGCCTTCTCGCGTCGGTTTCAAGTTTTCAAACATTTGCGTGTTGGTGCGGACTTGATATTTCCCCATGGCAACTTGCAGTGGGTTTTCGCTTTGCAGATCCATCTCAGCCGCTTGATTGGCGAGCTGTTTTCCTTTGTCGAGTGCCGAGTTGATGAGCGTTTCCAGTCGCTTGGCTGCTGCTTCATCGACAGCGTTCAGCTTTAAGGCAGCCGCCGAAGATTCAATCAGGTTAATCCTGACGCTGATCGATTCGGTGTCGTTGGGTATCTGGCGAACTTCCGCAAACTCGGCCGGAATCTCTTCTTTTTCGAGCGATTGGTTGATGAGGTCACGAACGGGGGCCATGTTAAGAATGGCAGACAGGTCGGCGTCTTGGGTGTTCTCGGCTAACAGCTTGGCCGGTGTGGTTATGGGAGCGTTTGGACCGGCCTCGGCAATGTCGGCGACGATTGCTTGCATGCCGATGAGAAAAGTATGTTCGTCCAACAGATGCGCACAGCACATTTCGCCCGGAAAATCTTCAACGGCGAAGACTTTGCCTTTCAGCGTGGGGAAGAAATCGTCGAGGTCATCGCGCGTGGCGACGTAATCGACCAGCGAGCCAATCCCAGCGAAGAAGGTTTCCTCGTTGAGGGTTTCCGAGGTTTGCACAATCGCATACCCTTCGGGCTCTTCTTCGCCTTCAAACGGAGGCGTCATGACAAGCGTAATGCCGGTGATCTTCATGGGGTTAAAGCCAAAGTACTTCTTGCCGTACGCTTCAACCACCTCGACAGGATAAGCCCAGATGTACGGCGAAGTGAGAATCCGGTCGGCCTGGACTTGGATGATCCCTACTGCGTTCTCAGGAATAAACGATAGCCCGGCAATTTTCGTTTTCGGTGCCGAGGCTGCCTGCTCTTGAGCCACAAGAGCAGACGGGGGAACGGCCATCAGCGCGGAAAGAAAGCCGACCAGAATCGCGTGACGTAAAGATTGCATGGTGATAATTACCTCGATGAACGTCGATCGGTTGTTCCGGGAAAATTCAAAAGATGGCACACCAAGGTGCCTGGCAGTCGTAAAGAGGCCGCACGCCTACGGGAAGGGGCGTGCGACCAGAGAAGCTTGATGTTTAGACCGCAAGCATTAACGGGGCAGCCGCTGACCGTCGTTTCGCTGGAACAAACGTTGCAGGAACTTGGCTGTTGTCGTGGCAGGTAGCATCAGCACACTTCCATCGGCGAACGAAACCTGGATGCCTTCCGGATTGGTATCGTCCAGGTGATTCCAAGGGTTGTTCAGATCGACTTCCAGGTCATCGGGCTTGGTCCAGATGACGGCTGAGTCATCAGCGACATTGACAACCATGGCTGTGTTGGAAATTCCATCAAGGAAATCTCCAAAACTGGTTCCGGTAGGGAACTTTTCACGGGTATCTTTGGTCGGTTGCTCAAAGGCCATATTCTTGCCCAGTGGTACCAGGTAAGTGGTGTGGTACTTGGGAGCGTTGCTTTTGGGATCGCGATATATTTCAGGCATCTTTTCGATGAGTTTCTTGTTATGTTCGCTATCCCATGGTTCGTCAAAATGGAATTGTTCGTACAAGGCGTTTTGCTCAATGTACGGCAAAATGTGCACACGCCACGAAAGCAGCTTTTTGCCATCTTTATCGGTTGAGGCTTGGGCTGGTAACGCACCGAATGTGTCGTGGTAGTTGTGCATTGCCAGAGCGATTTGCTTCATGTTGTTGCTCGATTGCATGCGGCGAGCGGCGCTGCGGGCTTGCTGAACCGCTGGTAGCAACAACGCAACCAAAATCCCCACGACCGCCACGTTCGCGCCGGCGATGCTGTCTTTGTCTTGCTCGACCTTCAGGACCAGCGATTTGCCTTCACGAACGGGGGTTAGTGCCTCGAACATTTTGGCAGTCACGCGCTGCTGGTACTTGCCCATCGCGACTTCGATTTCGTCGTCACTTTGCAGCATTTGGTTGGCCTGCATTATGACCACTTGTTTGCCCAACTCCATCGCTGATTGGATCATCACTTCTAGTCGTTTGGCCGAAGGTTCATCCACGCCGTTGATTTTCAGCGTGGCCGAAAATCGATCGCTGGAACTCAGCTGCACCGTAACCGATTCGGTATAGTTGGGGATTTGCTTGAACATCCCAAACGGAGGTGGCAATGGCTGTTGGTTCAGTGCTTGATTCGCGATGTCACGCACGGCACCCACATTAAAGATCGCCATGATGTCGGAACCTTGGTTGCCTTCGGCCAGCATTTTCGCCGGGGCGGTTAGCTCGGCGTTGGGACCGGTCGAGATCACCTTACTCACCAAGCCTAACGTGCCAATGATGAAGGTATGCTCGTCCAGCATGTGGGCACAGCAGTAATCCATCGGGAACGCTTCCGTGTAGAACGCTTTGCCTTTGAGCTGAGGGAACCGTGTGGCGATGTCCTCGGGGCTCATGACCTCGTCCACTACCTCGCCGATGCCCGCGAAGAACGTTTCTTCGTTGAGTGTCTCGGAAGTTTTCACCACGGCGAAGATGCCTGGCTGGGGCATGCGTGGCGAAGGTGCCGTCAAAGCTACGGTAAACGCCGTGATCTTCATGGGGTTAAAGCCCAAGTACAAATCACCAACCGCCTCGGCAACTTCTACCGGATAGGCCTGGATGAACTTGTCCTCCAGAAATCGCCCAGCTTGAAGTTGGGCGACGCCAACCGCGTTTTCGGGAATGTATTTCAAACCGACCAGCGTTTCCTGAGCGGCTGGGGCAGCAGGTTCCTGGGCCAACAAAGCCGACGGCGGAAAAGCCATCGTGGCTGAAAGAAAGCCGATGATTAGGCTATGGAAGAGTGGTTTCATGAGTGGCTAGCCTCGGGTGTCTATTGGGTTAGTTTTAGGTGAAAAGGAGGGCAAAGCGGCGTATTACTCGGTAGACGATTGCCCATCGTTCCGTAGCAATAGGCTCAAAATGAACTCGTTTGACTGCTTAGGCGAAATAAAATCTTGGGCTCCGTCAGCATAACCGACTTGAAGAGCAAAGATACGAACGTTTCTGAGATGTTTCCAGGCATCGCTTCGGTCAACCTCCAAGTCTGCCGGCTTGGTCCAAGGGACAGCCGCCTCGTCTTCGGCATTTACCAGCATGATGGTCTGATCAATCCCGTCGGTGAAGCTCGCGAATTTCAAGCCCAAGGGAGATTTCGCTTGGGTTTCCTTCGTCGGCTGTTCGAAAGCCATGTCTTTGCCAAGAGGAACCAAGTAGGTCGTATAAAACTTAGGGGCTTTGCTGGATGGATCTCGATAGGTTGCCGGCATCTGGGAAATCAGTTTCTTGTTGTGCTCGCTGTCCCAGGGTTCGTCCAGGTGGAATTGATCGTACAGTTCTTCTTCGTCCAGATAGGGAAGCAAGTGAACCCGCCACGAGAGAAGCTTTTTACCATTATCGTCGGTTGATGCCTGGGCGGGCAAAGCACCGAAAGTAATAGAGTATTGAAGCATCGCAGTCGTGATTAATCGCATGTTGATTTGCGAGCGAACATGCTGAGCCGCTTCACGCGTTCGGTCGAGGGCCGGGATCAAGAGGGCGGTAATCGCCCCTGTTAAGATTGCATGCTGCTCAGTTGTGTCGGCTCCTTCCGGCGGAAGCTGTAGGTGAAGTTTCTTGCCTTCTCGCGTGGGGATCAACGTTTGGAACCAGGTCGTCAGAATCCGTTGTTGATACTTGCCCATCGCCACGGTCAGCTTGTCGTCACTCGCTTGCATTTCATGAACCGAGTTGAATAGCGACTGTTTGCCTTCGTCTAGAATCGACAAAAGGAGCTTTTCCAGGCGTTTGCTGGCTGCTTCGTCAACCGCTTCGATCTGCAGGTTCGCTTGAATACGATCGACAAGGCTAAGTTGCACAGAGACCGACTCGGCATCGTAAGGAGCTTGCTCGAACTTTTTGGGAAAAGGAAAACCGAATTTCTCGATTTTCTGGCGAATCGGTGCGAGTTTTACAACCGCCGCTAAGTCGACATGTTCTGGAACGGTGGCGAATTGTTGGGTTAGTACAGCGACTTTCTCCACCGCGCCTTCTTGCACAACCGGCACCACGAAACGCTCGTCGCCGACGAGAAACGTGTGCTCGTCGATCAAGTGCGACGCAAGAACTGGTATGGGCAAACGATTGTCCAGGAATACTTTCCCTCGCAATTGGGGAGCTGCCTTGGCAACGTCCTCTTGGGGGATGACGTGCTCTGCAATTTCGTCAATCCCGGCGAAGAAGGTCTCTTCGTGCAAGGTTTCCGCCGTTTTCACGATGGCCAGCAACTTAGGCTCTTCGCTCATCTCGACCGGAAAGGTCAGCACAAACGTGAGCGAAGTGAACTTCATTGGATCGACGCCGCCATATTTTTGGCCGAACGCGGTAATGACTTCGACCGGCTGCCCTTCCATATACTTGGTATTAAACAGTCGATCGGCCCGGATGTGGGCGACTAGCAGAACTTCTTCCGGATTAAACTTGAACGGTTGCGGTGAGTTCGCCTCGGCTGGGGCCGATGGTGCCTGGGCCTGCAGGGTTGGACAGAAGGATGCCATCGCAGCGACGATAAGAGTCACGACAAAAAACGGAATCGATTTCATGAGGAGATGCCTCAACTGACGAGATGCGCTAGTCCGGGTGGGATGAGTTTACTCCCTCAAGTTATATAATGATTAGGAGTCTCTTGCGACTAGTTTTCGTGCTGAATATTTCGGTGCGGAGTCGTTTTTTTCTTAATAATAGCCTCTCGATCACGCTTCCTCGGGCCTAGCAAATCAGGGGCGACCGCGTACGATGAAGGATTCCCTCTGGAACTTCGCTTTTGAGTACACGTGTGAACGAGCCATCAATTCTCAAGTTATTAGCCACCACCGCCTTCGGCATCGAAGCGGTCACCGCGCGCGAACTGCAGCAGTTAGGCTACCAAACCGAGATCATTGGTTCGGGCCGCGTTCGTTTTCAGGGAACCCTTACCGACGCCATGCGGGCCAATCTTTGGCTACGTACGGCCGACCGGGTGTTGATCGAAGTCGCCCAAATTCCGGCCGGAGACTTCGATGCCTTGTTTGAAGGGGTGAAACAAATTCCGTGGGAAGATTACATCGACGTGACTGGAGCGTTTCCGGTGAAGGGACGCAGCTACCAATCGCAATTAACCAGCGTACCGGCTATTCAGCGCAGTACCAAGCGAGCGGTGGTCGAGCGTCTGCAAGCTGCCTACGAAGCCGAACTGCCTGAGACGGGAGCGACCTTCACGATTGAAGTTGCCATTGCCAAGGACGAGGCGACGCTTACCATCGACACATCAGGAGCTGGGCTCAGTCGTCGTGGTTATCTCGATCAAGAGCGATTCGCGCCGATGAAGTCGACTCTGGCGGCAGCCCTGGTGCAGCTCAGCCATTGGAATCGCGAACGCCCGCTGCTCGATCCGTTTTGTGGAAGCGGGATCATCCTGATCGAGGCGGCCTTGATTGGCAAAAACATCGCTCCTGGTCTGCTGCGAGACTTTGCTTTGATCGATTGGCCTAGGATCGATCAAGAAGCGTGGCTCGATATGCTGGAAGACGCGCGGGCTCAGCAGGTCGACACCTTGCCGGAAACGATCGTCGGTTATGACGAAGACGCGTCAGCACTCCGTTTGGCGCGGCAGCAAGCGATGTCGGCGGGTGTCGATCAACACATTCACTTTCAAAAACAATCGTTTGCTGAACTTACCAGCAAACGGAAGTTTGGCTGCGTGATTACCAGCCCTCCTTACGACGATCATTCGCGGGCTCGTCGGGCCGAGTGGGACAAGTATCGCAGCTTCCCCGATATCTTACGGCGATTGCCGACCTGGTCGTTCTTCATCCTAACCGCTTTCCCCGAACTCGAACGAGCAATGGGGCAAGAGGCGAATCGTCGCCGGAAGATGTACAACGGCCGCGTCGAGTGTCACTACTATCAATACCATGGTCCTCCGCCACCGAAGAACGACGAACGTCCTGCCGAAGAGATCACGACGCCGGAAGAAGAAGTCGTCGTAGAGGCGCCGAAGCCGAAACGAACGTTCACGCCGGCTTTTGGTGGTCTGGACGACAAGGCCCGCGAGCAGGCCCAGTTGCTCAAGAACCGTTTGGTGAAACGGGCCCGGCATTTTCGGCGTTGGCCTAAGCGAGGTATTCACTGTTACCGCTTGTACGAACGTGATATCCCTGAGATCCCGCTGGTGATCGATATCTATCACGATTTTCTGCACATTACCGACTACGATCGACCACACGATCGAACGCCAGCCCAATATGCCGATTGGCTAGACAACTTGGCCGAGGCTGCTCGCCAGTCGCTAGAGATCCCTGAGGGGCATGTTTTTGTTAAGCACCGCACCCGGCAAGCAGGCAACACCCAGCACGAGAAAGTCGCCGACGAGTCGCGGATGGTTGTGGTCGAAGAAGGGGGACTCAAATTCGAGGTCAACCTATCCGACTACGTCGACACCGGGCTGTTTCTCGATCACCGGAACCTGCGGGCCAAGTTTCGCGAGGAAGCGGCGGGGAAACGTGTGCTGAACTTATTCTGTTATACCGGGGCTTTTAGTGTATACGCCGCCGCAGGTGGCGCCGCCTCGACGACGAGCGTTGACCTGAACGCGAACTATTTGGACTGGGCTGGCCGCAACTTTCAGCTCAACGGTCTTTCTATCGCCAAGCAGCACTTTATTCGGGCCGATGTGATGCAGTATCTGCGCGATCAGCCCCCCGGCGATAAATTTGACTTGGCGATCG
The DNA here is from genome assembly GCF_003335505.1 of Bremerella cremea. Lineage (NCBI taxonomy): Bacteria > Pseudomonadati > Planctomycetota > Planctomycetia > Pirellulales > Pirellulaceae > Bremerella > Bremerella cremea. The sequence continues at coordinate 523,786 of NZ_QPEX01000045.1, read as the reverse complement.
TCGACGTGCCGACTTTCTCGAACAGCAAGCGGACCGACGACGTCTTTGACGTCCAGTACGACCATGTCGAACTGATCCAGCGAACGCTGGGCCTGATGAGCCAAGAGGGGGTGCTTTATTTCTCGAATAACTTCCGCCGCTTCAAGCTGGACGAAGAAGCCCTCAGCGGGCTAACAATCCGAGAAATCTCGAAACACACCGTTCCCGAAGATTTCCGCAACCAGCGAATCCACCGCTGCTGGCGGATTACCCGCTGAAAGCCCCTTTTCCCGATTGAGTTGGCGTAGCAAAATAGGTGGTTCCTTCCTGCGTGAAGCCTCTTAATGTAAACCCCAGAGAACGTAATGGACCTGAAGTCGAAAATCGCTCGGATCGATACCCGGCAAGACGACGTCGAGTCACAACTGCAAAGTGTCCGCGACAAGCTGAGCCCGAAGGGAAATATTGTCAGCGAGGCAGGCCGGCAACGGACGATTGCCGTTTTTGGCGAGCCCCTTTCGCCGCAGCAAGTGGTAGAGCGGATTTGCGCAGACGTGGAAGCACGCGGTTTGGCTGCGGTGCTTGAATATGGGCAGAAACTTGACGGCAAGCAGTTGTATTCCTCGACGATTCGCGTTTCCGAGGAAGAACTGCGTCTGGCCCATGAAGCTGCAGATCCCCAGTTTCTCGCAACGATCCGCGAGATCCGCGAGAACATTCTCCGTTTTCAAAAGGCAATTCTCCATCAAGATGTCGAGGTGCCGATCGAGCATGGGGGCAAATTACGGCAGCGGTATGCTCCTTTGAAGCGGGTTGGTATCTGCGTCCCAGGTGGGGCCGCCGCCTATCCATCGACCGTGCTGATGACAGCCGTCCCGGCGCTGGCCGCAGGGGTGGAAGAGTTGGTTGTGATCGCTCCACCTACTTCCTTTGGTAGCTACAATCTCGACCTGCTGGCAACGTGCGTAGAAATCGGCGTGAAAGAAGTTTACCGCGTGGGGGGCGCCCAAGGGGTGGCCGCGTTGGCCTACGGAGTCGAAGGGATTCCGAAGGTTCAAAAGATTGTCGGGCCAGGCAACTTGTTTGTCGCCTTGGCGAAGAAGCATGTGTTTGGTGATGTCGATATCGATTCGATCGCCGGACCCAGCGAAGTGGTGGTAGTCGCCGACTCGACCGCCACGCCGCAATATATTGCCGCCGATATGTTGGCCCAGGCCGAACATTCTCCCGGTAGCAGCGTCCTTATCTCGTGGGATGAAGCACTGATCGACGCCGCGCTGACCGAGTTGGAAAAGCAAGTTGCCGTGCTGGAACGCTGTGACTTAACGGTGCAAAGCCTGATTGATTTCGGCGCGGTTATTTTGACTCGCGACGAGGAAGAAGCTTGCCGGATTGCCACCGATTTGGCGCCAGAGCATTTGCACATCGCTACGCAAGACAGTGAAGCAACCGCCGAGAAGATTTTGACCGCCGGGGCGACTTTCCTGGGGAACTTTACCCCAGTGGCGGTGGGGGATTACGCGGCTGGGCCTTCGCACGTTTTGCCAACCGGGGCGACGGCGCACTGGGCCAGTGGGCTTTCGGCGAACGACTTTTTGCGTTCGCGGAGCGTCATTCACTTCACCGAAGATGGGCTCAAAGCGATTGCTCCGTTGGTCACCACGCTGGCCGACAAAGAGGGGCTAACCGCCCACAAGCGTAGCGTGACGATTCGTACCGAAACAGAGAACGGTTAGGAACAACCCATGGGTTACTTTCGTCCCGAGATCGAAGCGATTGCCGGCTACACACCGGGGGAACAACCGCAGGGGGGCAAGTTCATCAAGCTGAACACCAACGAGAATCCTTACCCCGCTTCCCCCAAGGTTGCCGAGGCGATTCGCCAGCGGCTCGATCAAGGGTTGGAAAAATATCCCGATCCGGTTGGCACAGCGTTTCGCATTCGTGCGGCGGAGGTCTTGGGGGTCGAGCCTGATTGGATCATGTGTGGCAACGGCTCGGACGATATTCTAACGATCCTCACGAGGGCCTTTGTCGGGGCAGGGGAGTGGCTGCGGTTACCGACGCCCAGCTATATCCTGTACAAAACTTTGGCTGAGATCCAAGGTGCCGATAGCGAAGAGATTCGCTTTAACGACGATTGGACATTGCCTCAGGCGTTCGGTGCGGCCAGCAATCATTTGAAACTTGCCTTTCTGCCGAATCCGAATAGTCCCAGCGGGACCGTTGTTCCGAAGCAGCAGCTGCGCGAGATCGCCGATTCGCTGCCTTGCCCGATCTTAATTGACGAAGCTTACGCCGATTTCGCAAACGACAATTGCATCGATCTGGTCCGTGAAAACGAAAAGATCATGGTCGCCCGCACGCTGAGCAAGTCGTATGCGTTGGCCGGACTGCGGTTTGGTTTTGTCGTCGCACAGCCGCAGATGATCGAGCAGTTGATGAAGGTCAAAGACAGCTACAACTGCGATGCTCTCTCGCTGGCCGGCGCTTTGGCGGCGATTGACGATCAGAAATGGGTTGCCGAGAACAAGGCCAAAGTGATTGCTACCCGCAGCCGAATGACCACTCGGTTACGAGAAATGGGCTTCATGGTGCCAGATTCGCAGGCCAATTTTGTGTGGGCCACACGACCAAACGTCAAACTTAAACCTGTTTACGAATTCCTCAAGCAGAACCACGTGTTGATCAGATACATGCAATACCCCGGTATTACCGAGGGAATTCGCATCTCGGTTGGCACCGATGGCCAAACCGATGTTTGTCTCGACTTGATCGAGCAATTCCTTCAGCAGAACCCGTAAACTCCGCATAATTGCTGCTTCATGACTCGCATTGCTAAAATCGAACGCGACACGACCGAAACGCAAATCAAGCTCGAACTAAACCTCGACGGCTCCGGTAACTTCACCGGTTCGACCGGCGTCGGTTTTTTCGATCACATGCTGCAGCTGTTCACGCGGCACGGCTGTTTCGACTTGAATGTCGACGTGACCGGCGACTTGCATGTCGACCAGCATCACACGGTGGAAGATACCGGCATTTGTATCGGTCAGGCCATTCGTCAGGCAATCGGAGATAAGAAGGGAATCCGTCGTTACGGGCACTTTACCCTACCGATGGAAGAGACCCTGTGCAGCACCGTTTGGGATTTAAGCGGACGCTACTTTCTGGTGTTCAACGCACCGTTTACCACCGAAAAGATTGGCGAGTTCGATACGGAACTGGTCGAAGACTTCTGGCAAGCGTTGGCCGCCAACGCGTTGTGCAATTTCCATGTGAACATTCACTATGGACGCAACAACCATCACATTGCTGAAGCGATCTTCAAGTGTGCCGCTCGCAGCTTGCGGATGGCGATCGAGCACGACCCACGTTCTCCGGGTGTTCCCAGCACCAAGGGAACCCTTAACGGGTAAAGACCGTTAAAGCTGGCAAAGGCAACCACTCTTCGCTCTCTATGTTTGCTATCGGGCAAGCTGCTTGTTAGTATTTTGTCTCAGGGAATTTCTTTTCTTGCAGCTGGGAGCGGTTGTTGATGTTGGGGCGTGGAATTGCCGCGATGGGGCTTGCGCTGTGCGTGGTTGCCAGTGCCGTCATGGCGCGGGAGTGGACCGATCAGACCGGTAAATTCAAGACGGAAGCCGAGTTCATCTCACTTAAAGATGGAATCGTAAAGCTACGCAAGCCAGATGGCAAAGAGATTACCGTTCCGCAAGATAAGCTCTCGTACTCCGATCAGGCATTTCTAAGTAAGCTGCCGAAAACGAGTAGCGGTACGCCCCTGGCCGCGCGAGATTTTGTCGAAATTAAACCGCCAGAAGGGGTGACGCTGGGGGAAGTGCGCCGCTTCAAAAAAGGAGGTGCCGCTTCCTGCTTGGTGTTTTCTCCCGACGGAGCAACGCTCGCTTCCGGCTTCTCGGGATCGCTCACGTTACGGAACGTTCCGCAGCAAAAATTGCTGCGCAAAAACGAAAAGCTCGGAAAGCTCTACTCGGTCAATGCTTGTGCCTTTCTGCCGGATGGTAATCGAATATTGGCAGGAGGCTCAGGCGCGGTCTATGTGTTTGAACTCGATGCGCTCGAACAATTGCGCGTCGTGCATTCGCTACCAAGTTCCGGCGGGCTCGCTCACGTGGCTATTTCCCGAGATGGCAGCAAGGCCGTTGGTGGCGGCAGTGAAGATAAGCTTTTCTATTGGGATTTAAACACAGGCAAGATGCTCGCTTCTTTTGCTGGCTTTAAGGACGAGATTCGCGCTTGCTACATCACGCCCAGCGGCAAGCAGGCCATGGCTACCGATGGAGCCACTTTAAGATTGTTTGATCTGGCAGAGAAAAAAGAGATTGAAAGCATGGACTTGATGACTGGCTACGCGTACCACGCAGCGTTTTCCCCTGATGGGCAGTACGTGGCTGTAAGTAGTCGGGATAAGCTTTGCATCTGGAATACGATTTCAGGTCAGGGGCACGAAATTACTTATAACAGACGACAGTTATCTCTCTGTTTTTCAACGGACAGCCAAATGTTGTTTTCTGGTGACGACAATAGTTTAAACGAATGGGAGCCAGCCACCGGCGAGCGTCTCAAGTCGACCAAGTACGACGAATTGACGAACGTTACCCAGATCGCTTGTTCTCCGGATGGGCGTCACATTGCTATCGCTGGTGGTTCTTCCAGTAACGATATGATCGTGCTGCGAATTGCCGAGTAGATGCCATTTACTTTTCCCTCTTTGCCTTTGTGGTGTTTCTGGAAATAAAAGCCGCTATGACTTGTCCTCGTTTTGCTTTTGCCTGCCGATTCGAAGCACTCGCGATGGTAACGCTGACGATTCTGTTGGGCACACTTGGATGTGGCAGCGGTGCGGGGGAACCTGGCGGCAATACTGGAGGTGGTTTGTTTGGCTCGGGGCCGGCTCAGGAGAAATCATTCGAGTCTACCGTCGTGAATGCCGCAGGCAAAATTGTGCCTTACGATAAGCAGCCCCCTTACAAAGCTCGCCCCACCGAACTGCATTATCAATTGGAAAAGACGAGCCGCTTTATCTACAAGGTCGAAACTACGGTCAACTTTCCTGATAAGGACTCGATTTACCTTGGGCAAATCACCTACACCGTTCCGAACCTAAGCCCCGAATACGTCCTGCGAAACCAAAAAAAGGAAGAACAAGAGGGGGAGGTCTTCGAGTCGAGTGGCACTGGGTTTGTTGTCCATGCCGAGGGTTTTTTGGTGACGTGTGCCCACGTTGTCGAGGGCTCTACCAAGATCGAGGCCCATATCGGCGGCAAGACTTATCCGGCCAAGGTGGTGGACATTGATAGCAAGCACGACTTGGCCCTGATTCGTGTCGATACGACGGGGCTAACGCCAATCGCGATCATGGATTCCGCTGAGGTGCAGTTGGCCGAAGAGATTCGTGTCGTCGGTTATCCGCTGTCGGATGTCTTGGGAGAAAGCTTGAAGATCGCGCGGGGAACGGTTTCCGGTATCGATAATGACCGGCCCAACCGCGTCTTTCAGCTTGATGCGACGGTGAACCCAGGTAACAGTGGCGGACCGGTTGTCAACGAGAAAGGGCATGTCGCCGGAGTGGCAACCTCGCTCTTGTCAGGCGATGGACTCTCGAACGTCGGCTTTGCGGTGCCGGCGAATCAAGTGCGAGAGATGCTCGAGCGGCAGAAGATACCTTTTCAAGCAGCTGACGCAGCAGAACCTTACTTGCGAGGCCCAGACTTGGCCAAACGAGTGACCCCTTCGGTCGCGTTCTTAAAGGTCACTTCAGGTCCCAATGGTGTTGGGACGGCGGAAGACAAAGTGGTTTCGTTTTCTGGCAGCTTGGCTCAGCACGTGAAGCCACAGATCGGCAGCATGTATCGGATAGCTGGCGTGCGGCCGCTATCCGATTCCGGCCATCTGTTGATGAAGCCGCATGGAGAACTCTCGTACAACGGAGGCGAACGTTTTCTGCCGAACTTCATTGGCTTCTTTAGCACCATTGGCTTGGAACCACTTCCCGAATCCGATTCCGATGAATGGCAGGTAGCTAACATTCGAATCATTCCCCAGAAGAAAGAATCGAAGTTGGTGGTCGAAGAAGATCCGTTAATGGCCGACCTGTTACGGCTGAGCCCTGCTTTGCAGAGCCGATTCCGTTTCGGATTGAATCCCCAAATTAAAGAGATCCCCTCGTACGATCTTCACCCAGCGGTGGAAAAGGCGGACTACAAAATCATCGCGCGGCGGGGCAATTTGATCGAAATCGAAAAGTCGTACGAACTAAAAACAATGCATGAAAATAGTCATATCCCATTTTTGCACTTGGTCGGCAAAGCGACGATTCAATTCGATAAGAAAATAGGCCGAATCCAATCGGTTAGTTACAAAGGAAGAGCCGACTACCATATCGACGACATCGATGTGAGCCTGCCGATGTCGTATAAGTGTACGTTGGAAAAGAACTATCCTCCCTACAAACCCGACCCTCAAGCCGTTGCTAAATCCAAGGAAACTTCGGTGCCGGTCGTGAAGGAATTGCCTAACGCAACGGGCTTGCGAAAATTGGAACTAGGTAATTAGCGAGGTTTTCTGGCGACCAGCAGCTTGGAACGGCTTCGGTTGCTTGCCAACGATTTCGGCTACGGGAGAATCGTTGGCTACACGTGGGCTACTTGCGAACGGAAGACATGTTGCGTCTCGATATATTTCTCGACACTTCGAGGCACCATGTATCGGATCGAACGGCCATCGGCGATCCGTTGCCGGATTTCGGTACTGCTGAGTCCGATCAGGGGCATTTCGACAAAGTGGTCTTTAATCTGCAGCATTTGCTCTTCGCTCAAGACTTCCGGTAGACGTCCCCAATCGTTCAAGTTGGAACCAGGGCGTCCTACAGTGCAAATCGTGGCCAACTCGCAAATTTCATTAATCGCCCGCCAATGAAAGAAGTCGGCAAAAGAATCTGCCCCAATAAGCAGAAAAAGTTGGGCATGCGGAACGATCTGGGCCACCTCGCGGAGCGTATCAACGGTATAGCTGACACCGCCTCGTTCCAATTCGATTGGACTGACTTTAAAGGCTTGATTGCCGGCGATCGCCAATTCCAGCATGGCCACACGATGGGCATTGGAAGCGGGATTTGCGTCTTGCTTTAGCGGACTGACAGCAGCTGGCAGAAACCAAACTTCGTCCAGCTGGCATTGTTCGCGGCACGATTCGGCGAGCAGTAAATGGCCATTGTGAATTGGAGAAAACGATCCCCCGTAGATTCCCAATCGCATTGCGGACCCCCTGATTGTATCGTCGTGCTAAATAGACGAGCCGTTTGGTTCGCGGCTGGGAAGGTGGTTGGTTACCTGTTATCGTATCGGTCCTGGTTAGACTTGGCCAGGATTCCCCCCGATTCGATTGTTTCCCAATTAAAGTGTAGCCCCATTTCGCGTAGGTTTGGTGAAGAATCAAAAAGGACTTTTCGGCGACGATTCAACCCCCTGGGAGCAAGACGATGCCCAGACGGGGCTGGTGGCTTCCGTTGTCATGTCGACCGGGCCAGAGCAAGCGTTCGATTACCTGATTCCCGACGAATTAAGCGGGGAAATCTTACCGGGACGAAGGGTTTATGTTCCCTTGGGGCGTTCCAACCGCCGGGTAATGGCGTACTGCGTTGCCGTAGAGCGGAAGGAGTATGGCCGTCGTAAGCTAAAGCATGTGCTGGCCTCGCTCGATCAACAAACGCTCGTTTCGTCGCACATGCTCGCCATGACCCAGTGGATGGCTGAGTATTACTTGGCAAGTTGGGGGCAGGTTTTAGAGGCCGTGATTCCCGCAGCCGTGCGAGGAAATGCCGGAACCCGCGAGGTCACGCTGTTGAGTGTACCTCCTCAGGTGGCGATGCAGCTTTCTACGTTGAAGCTAACCGAGAAGCAGCAAACCGTGTTGACGACGTTGGCCGCTGCCAGCAAGCCAATGACCCCTGGCGACTTGGCTGACAAATGCCGTGTGACCCAAGCCCCGATCAGCACGCTACGAAAAAAGAAGCTAATCGCAGCGGAAGTTCGCCGGGTGAGTCACGCGCATTTCGACGACCTCGATATCGAACGAGAATCGGCTAAGTCCCTTAGCGAAGACCAAGCTGCCGCACTGCGAACAATTCTTGCTCAGGTCAAAGCTCCCCAGCCGAAACCAATTCTCCTGCATGGGGTGACCGGCAGTGGTAAGACCGAAGTGTACATTCAGGCGATTCAAAACGTGATCGATCAGGGGAAGCAGGCGATTGTCTTGGTCCCAGAGATCAGCCTCACGCCGCAGACCAAACAGCGATTTGCCTCGCGGTTCGATCGGATTGCCGTGCTGCATAGCCACATGAGCGATGTTGAACGGCACTGGCAATGGAAGCGAATTGCCTCGGGGATTGTCAACGTAGTGGTTGGGGCCCGTAGTGCTGTATTTGCCCCGACACCCCATTTGGGGATGATCATCCTGGATGAAGAGCACGATACGTCGTTCAAGCAAGATTCGGTGCCCCGCTACCATGCCCGCGAGGTGGCAGCCAAACGGGCGGAACTCGAACAGGTTCCGCTCATTCTCGGGACAGCGACCCCTTCGTTAGAAACGTTCTACCGTGCCAAGCAAGGTCAGTACGAATTGATCAGCATGCCACGACGGATCGGCAATCGCCCCTTGCCAGCGGTTCGGACGGTCGACATGCGCTACGATAAGACGACTGGTTATCGGGGGGCGATTAGTCGCCAGTTGTATCAATCGATCCAGCGAACGTTACAGCAAGAGGGACAAATCATTCTGCTGTTGAACCGGCGCGGGCACAGCACGCATATTCAGTGCCCCGCGTGTGGGCACATTGTGAAGTGCCCACACTGTGAACTGCCACTGACGCATCACATTACCGATGGCAGCACGGTTTGTCATTACTGCGATTTCCGGAGTGTTGCCCCGCGTGTTTGTCCTGATGCCAAGTGCGGTTACTCAGGCATTCGCTTTTCTGGCATCGGCACGCAAAAGTTGGAACAAGAGGTCAAAGCGAAGTTCAGTTCGTACCCGATCATCCGGATGGACTCGGATACGATGAAGAAGCCCGGTTCGCATGAAGCGGCCTTGGAAAAATTTCGCAACCAGGAAGTTCGCATCTTGGTCGGCACCCAAATGATCGCCAAGGGGCTCGATTTTCCGAACGTGACCTTGGTGGGCGTAATCAATGCGGATACAGCGCTCCACTTTCCCGACGTGCGCGCAGGGGAAAGGACATTTCAGCTAATCACCCAAGTTGCCGGGCGAACCGGACGCGGGGATTTAGGGGGGGAAGTGCTGGTGCAGACGTTAAGCCCCGATCACCCAGCCATTGAAGCGGCCACCCGACATGACTACGCCTTGTTCGCCGAACGAGAGTTGCCGTTTCGCCGTGATTTTCAAATGACACCCTTTGCTCATATGGTGCGGATTATCGCTCGTGGTCCCACCCAACCGTCGGTCGAGCTGTTTATGCAGCAAGTGTCCGAGGAAATTACCCGTTTTATCGCCGAGAAGGGGGGAGACATCTCGCAGCAAGGGCCTGCCCCAGCTCCGATTGAAAAGTTACGGGGAAATTACCGCTATCACTTGCTTTTACACAGCTTCGATCGTCATTTAATGCGGGCCGCCGTACTGCATTGCCGCCAGAAAATTACCGTACCGGACGAGGTTTTGTGGATCGCGGATATCGATCCGATCGACATGATGTAGTTTCGTCTGGAAATCTGGGTAGTTTCAGAAAGGCAAAAGCGCTAGAATTCAAGAATGATCGTTTTTCTGAAGCGGTGTTCCAGTGCGGTCTCTCTTCTGGTTGAACACTGAAAACTGAAGATTGAAAACCACTTATGTCCTACCGTTCCATCAAACGCGTTCTCGGCGAGACCAATCTCGAACGAAAATGTCGTTTTCTATACGGGACGTGCCTACTGCTGCTGATTACCGGCAGCTTTTGGTGGTATGGGCAATCGACCGAGCAATTGGTGCATAGCAACAATCTGAGTACCGGTCGGCACTTAGTGGATGCAGTGCTGTTGAAAACCCACTGGAAGGACGACGCCGGGACGACTTACGGCTATGACGAACACGTCCAAGAGACCGGGCTGGAACTAGAGTACGTCTCGTACGATTGGCAGGTGATGACGCTCGACCCCGCCGACCGAGAGCTGGCCGCCACTCCGCATCGCGAAGAGCGGATTCATTTGCCTGCCAATGAAGAAGAAGCAGATATCTTGCGGCGGCTGAAAGAGATTCAAGAAACACGCGATAAAGATATCGTCGAAAAATTCCTGCGTACGCCAGAACCAGAAACGCGTGAAGTGGCCGACGAACTAGCCCAGGTTCGTCCCCATAATCCCGAAGGAGATCTGATCGATTATTCGCCGGCCTCGGAAGCGTATTACGATGCCGAGAATGAAGAGTACATCTACTACCAGCCCATCTACTGGAAACATACATGCGCAATCGCTTGCCACAACAACAACCTGCAAGCTGCATTTCCTGCTGGCGTTTTGGTTGAAAATCGGTTGCCGTTTAACGTGATCAAGATCATCAAGAAGGATGCCATCACCCAGTATGCGTTGACCAAGAACCGGGCTTATCTGTTGGCCACGGCCATTATCACGGTGGCCTTGTCGATGATCGCGTTGTATTTGATCGTACGGTACATCATCGTCAAGCCGCTGACACATCTACGAGATGTGAGCGACGAGGTTAGCCAGGGACACTTGGACGTGCGGGCCGAGATTTATACCGGCGATGAATTTGAAGATCTGGCCACGTCGTTCAATCGCATGTTGGCGCAGTTGATCGACGCCCAGAACAAGCTGACCTATGTGAACCGCGATCTGGGTGGCAAGGTCGATCAGTTGGCCCAGGCCAACATGCAGTTGTACGAAATGAACTGCCTGAAAAGCGACTTCCTGGCCAGCATGAGCCACGAACTGCGGACTCCGCTTAATAGCATTCTCGGTTTCTCTGACGTGCTGCGGGGAATCGATAGCTTGAATGACAAACAGAAGCGATACGTCGAAAACATTCAGAAGTCAGGTCGTTTGTTGTTGGACATGATCAACGACATTCTTGATTTGGCTAAGATCGAAAGCGGCCGGATGGAAGTCCGTGCTACGCGTTTCTCGGTGGCGGCGGTCGTTTGTGGCGCGTGCGATATGGTGCGGTCGTTGACCGAAGAAAAGAACATTGATCTGATTTGCCTGGTCGATCCTGACGAGCAGCCAGCGTTGCAGGATCAATCGAAGTTCCAGCAGATTCTTACCAATCTCCTTTCCAATGCCATCAAATTCACACCGGAAGGGGGACGCATCGGCGTAAAAATCCAGCGGATCGATAATCGCATGCACTTGTCGGTCAGTGATACCGGAGTGGGGATTGCGGATGAAGATCGAGAGATCATCTTCGAGAAATTCCGCCAAGGATCTGGCCCACAAGGCGATACCCTCACGCGAGAATACTCTGGAACAGGCCTGGGCTTGTCGATCGTGCGCGAGCTATGCCAGTTACTGGGCGGAACTGTGCGTGTCGAAAGCGAACTCGGCAAGGGAAGCACCTTCTATGTCGACATTCCTTGGGAAATCGAGGAACAACCAGACGTCCACGAGAATTCGTTTTCGTCGCGGATTGACGAAATTACCAAGTCGAAACATGGTGACTTCGTCCGCATTCATGGTTCGCGTCTGAACGACTCTCCTGAGACAATCGATTCGTCGACAAGCAGCTAAGGGGGAGTTATCCCACCTCGGCGGCGATTTCTCTTTCGCGAACTTGCCTCGCCGGAACTCGATCGTTCGCCGTTTAAGCGAACTCGAGGTCGTAGCCTTTTTCCCGGCGACGCAAAGAGGCATAATTGGTCGTTTGAAAATCAACACCCAGGGAGCAGTGCATGGCGGCCTCCACCTTTGAGCCGGAAGTTCTTCTTTATACCGATGGAGCGTGCAGCGGTAATCCTGGCCCTGGCGGCTGGGCGTTTATCTTGCGCCATCCTGGCACCGGCAAAGAAATGGAGAAATCAGGCGGCGAGAAGGTAACCACCAACAATCGCATGGAACTGATGGCGGTGATTCAAGGTATGCAAACGCTAACCCGCCCCTGCAATATCGAACTGTTCACCGATAGCGTTTACGTGGGGAAGGGGATCTCAGAGTGGATGCCCAAATGGAAGAAAAACAATTGGCGACGCAAGGAAGGAACCCAGTGGAAGCCAGTTAAGAACGACGATTTGTGGCGGCAATTGGATGAACAACTAGAAAAGCATCGCGTAAAATACACGCGGGTTGCCGGGCATAGCGGCCATCCCGAGAATGACCGCTGCGACGAATTGGCGGTCGCCGCGTATCAACCTTATCGATAAGCCGGGCGATTACTTGGTGAGGACTCGATGCCAGATAGCCGCGATACGACACCGCTGGAACGTCTGCGGACGCCAGTTCAATTCTTAAAAGGAGTCGGGCCGCAGCGTGCTGAGAAGCTGGCTCGGCTGCAGCTTTATACCGCGCTCGATCTCATCTTCTTCTTTCCCCGCGATTACCAAGACCTTCGCGAGTTAGTCGCCGTTGAAGATCTCATCGAAGACGAGCCCGCTTCGATTTCTGGGGTTGTCGAACAAGTCGACTTTCGCGGAACCGGGCCTGGGCGATCGATACTGGGGGTACTGGTTCGCGACAATCAGGCCTACCTCCGCGCTATCTGGTTCAATCAGCCGTTCCTGCGAAAACGGTTTCATGAGGGACAGCATGTCGTGGTTTCCGGCAAACCACGTTTCGAGGGGAACCGCTGGGAAATGACGCACCCGGTGGTCGACATCATGGAGATGGGCGAAGTCCCCGAAGGAGGCAAAGTACTTCCCGTTTATCCGTTGACGGAAGGGATCCGCCAAGGGGTGATGCGAAAGATGGTCCACGCCGCACTGGATGCTTTCAGCAGCGACCTGGAAGAAGTCTTGCCAGAATCGTTTCTGCAGCAGCACGAACTGCTGACCGTTCATGACGCGCTAAACAAAATCCATCGGCCTCCAGCACGCGAAGATGCTGAAGCGGCACGCAAACGGTTTATCTATCAGGAATTGCTTGTCCTGCAGTTGGCCATGTCGCTGCGGAAGCATCAACTGAACGAACGTCGTAGCGCGATTCCCATTCCTGTCGATTTTCGTGTGGATGAACGAATTCGCCGGCTGCTGCCGTTCGAATTGACCGAGGACCAGAATCAAGCCATCCACGAAATCAGCCACGACCTGGGACGCACGATTCCGATGAATCGCTTGCTGCAAGGAGACGTGGGAACCGGCAAGACGATGGTTTCCGTCTATGCCATGCTGGCCGCTGTCGCCGCGAAATCTCAGGCCGCCCTGATGGCCCCGACCGAAGTGTTGGCCAAGCAGCACGCCCGCACGCTCACCAAACTGCTGAGCCATGCTAAGGTGCGCATTGGCGTGTTGACCGGATCGTTGACCGATAAAGAGCGACAAAAGCTGCTGGCAGAAGTAGCGGCGGGGGAGATCGATTTATTGATCGGCACCCAGGCCATCATTGCCACAGAGATTACTTTCAAACGCCTGGGCTTGGTGATTATCGACGAGCAGCACAAGTTTGGCGTGCGGCAACGGGCCGCCCTGCGTAGCGCCGGAAGTGATCCCCATTACTTGGTGATGACCGCCACGCCAATTCCCCGAACCGTGGCGCTGGGGATGTTTGGCGATCTCGATCTTTCCACCATTCGTAAGGCACCGCCTGGGCGGCAGGCGGTCAATACCTACATCGCTGACGAAGAGCAGCGAGCCAAGTGGTGGGACTTTTTTCGCAAGAAGCTACGTGAAGGGCGACAAGGATATGTCATCGCGCCGCTGGTCGACGAAACGCAGCGAGAGGATACGCTGGGGGGGGTCGAGCAGTTGTTGGAACATTTGGCCAACGGCGAACTTGAGGCTTTTCGTTTGGCCATGCTGCACGGGCGGATGCCACCAGCGGAGAAAGATGCTGTGATGCAGCGGTTCGCCCGGCACGAGATCGACGTGCTGATTGCCACCACCGTGGTCGAAGTGGGGGTCGATGTGCCCAACGCCGTGCTGATGACGATCGAAAGTGGCGAACGCTTCGGCTTGGCTCAATTGCATCAATTGCGTGGCCGAATTAGCCGTGGCAAGCATCCTGGCTATCTGTGTGTCTTTGCCAACCCAGCGACCGATTCCTCGAAGGAACGTTTGCAGGCGTTCGCCGGTACAACCGATGGCTTTGAGTTGGCCGAAGTCGATTTTCAGCTGCGCGGCCCTGGCGATTTGTTCGGCTGGAAACAGCACGGCATGCCTCCGCTACGAATCGCTGACCTGCAGCGAGACGGCGACCTGTTAGCCAAGGCCCGCCAAGATGCTTTTTCGATCACCGATACGGACCCCAATCTGGCCGGAGCCAAGTGGGAAAAGCTGCGGCGGATGGTGATGATCCGCTATGGCAAGTCGTTGGATATCGGGGACTTGGGTTAGCAGCCTTTTCTGCTAATACACAGGCGAACCTTTTAGCCTCAGATGTGTCACCAAAGGGTTGCTTCTGCCCCACTTCTGGTACCGAAAGGATTCGAACGTGATCCGAGCCTACCACGAACAAGATCTGAATGACCTATTGGATATTTGGTGGGAGGCATCCGTCATTGCCCACCCTTTTCTCACGGAAGAGTTTCTCACGCAGGAGCGGGAGAACATTCCCAATATCTATTTGCCGATCGCGGAAACGTGGGTATACGAAAAACAGGGGAAGGTGGTTGGTTTTATTGCTTTGCTCGGAAACGAGGTTGGTGCGATTTTTGTTCATCCCGACCATCAAAAAGTGGGTATTGGGCGATCACTCATGGATAAAGCTGTAGCGCTGCGGGGTATGGTCGAATTAGAGGTTTTCGTGGACAACCCGAACGGACGAGCATTCTACGAGCACTACGGCTTTGTGATGCTGGAACAGAAACACCACGAGGCAACCCAGCAGCAGGTTTTGCGTCTACGCTTTAATGGCCGGGACACAAATTCCAACTAGCGGAAAAGTACGCCGCTTGGCAAATGGTTGGTGCTAAGTCGAGCAATTAACGTCGTCCCAATCGGCGTTCTGGTGGCGGATGAGCCAGTTCAACGCGTGGCGGCGTTCTGAAATCACGCCGATATCAAGACCAGCAGGGGTTGGCTCGCCTTTCAACGACGGCTGGCGGGCGATCCAGTGGAGACGAAAGTAGCGATCAGCCTGATCTAAGATCTCAGTGGTCGGGCGAAGCTTTGCTTCCGCAATCATCGCCGCTCGATCGCGGTTAAGGATGTCTCCGGCTACCTGGGTGACATCGCAAATCGTATTGGGAAATTGAAGTTCGTCGAAATGCCCTAGAGCCCACTGCAAGACGTACAAGCATTCGTACCGCCAAGCATGGTTGATTACCGACTGCTGATCGGGAGATTCTGCTTCCATGAAAGCCTTCTCTACCGGCGTGAACGAACCGAAGGCTTGAGGAAGGCGTTGTCGAATTTCTGAAACCGGAAGAGGTTCATCCGAAGCTAAAGATTCCGCCCGGACGGCAACCGCCATCAAAGCAAGCGCCCGGCGAGCGACCTCGTCGGCAGGTCGCAGGTCGACTTCGCTTTCGGCAATTACTGGCGGTAAACCCTCGTACGGATGAAGGGCCAGTTCGCCGAGTTCGGTAGTGATGCGTTCTTTTCGCTGAAGGGCTTCTTCCGTGTAGGGGACCTCCGCATCGTCGTCGTAGCTACCATCGGTGTGCGAGACAAGCAGCTTGCCGGTCGGATCGCAGACGTTGAAGTCTTGCATCAAGAGCACGGCGTTGGCTGCCCGTGCCCAGTTGCCAAGCTTGTCGAAGTGCTCGGGATAGATTTCCAGGCTGTATTGGTTCTGCACCCGTTCGAGATGCTGGATCACATGATACAGCGTTTCGGTCATTTCACGTTGGCCACCTTGGCAAACGAAGCCGATGAACTCTTGCAGGTGCGTCGCCAACTTCGGGTCATGGTGATTGCGGTGGCTGAGCAGTTGGTGAGGGAATTCTAGGGGAGGCGGATTGCGGCGTGTGCAGTAGGCATTGACCAGCGTGGGCGTGGAACTCATGCAGTGAATCTTTGCTTGGAGCGAGAGTGAGCTGAGATGATAAACCAGTCTGCTCGGGCAAATGAAACAAACGCAGGCTCAAATCGATTCCGCGTGTAGCAATGCCGCACGACTTTCATAGGCTGTTACCTGAAGATTGCCGTACTGTGAGCAATATCCGCCCGACATAAGAAAGCCGCTGAACATGACTTTCCTTTGTTGGGCGAGTGCTTTTAGCGTAGTGAGAATACCAGCGGAATGCAATCGTTGCGGCTAGTTCATCACTTCAACCGGTTCGCCGGTGGTCCATTCCGACATGTTCTGCGGATCGCGGATCACGCGGTTGTAGACGGTGTCGCGTTCGACCGGTTCGCGGCCAGCTTCTTCGATCAAGCGGCGGATGTCATCCACCGACATAACCTCAGGCGTGGTGGCGCCGGCATCGTGGTAGATCAACTCGTGCCGCACGGTACCGTCGATGTCGTCGGCTCCGTACGAGAGGGCCGTTTGAGCCGTGCCCAAACCGAGCATGATCCAGTACGCTTTGATGTGCTGGAAGTTGTCGAGCATCAATCGCGAAACGGCCATCGTTCGCAGGTCCATCAAACCGGAAGGCTTCTTCAGTTTTTTGAGTTCGGCCAGTTCGGTGTTATCAGGGTGGAAGGCCAGTGGGATGAACGTTTGAAAACCGCCGGTCACGTCTTGTGTTTCGCGCAGACGGATTAAGTGGTCGATGCGGTGGTAAGCGTTTTCAATGTGCCCGTACAGCATGGTGGCGTTGGTCTTGATGCCCATCTCGTGCGCGGTGCGATGGATCTCGTGCCACTTGCCGGTGTCGGCCTTGTGTTCGCAAATCTGGTCGCGGACTTCGCGGTGGAAGATTTCGGCACCGCCACCTGGCATGCTGCCCAGACCAGCGTCTTGCAGTTCCTGCAGCACTTCGCGAACCGACTTCTTGGTAAGGAACTCGAACCAGTTGATCTCGACGGCGGTCCAGGCCTTGAGGTGCAACTTGGGGTACGTGTCGTGCAGAATCCGGACCATGTTCACGTACCAGTCGAACTTCTTCTGGTGGTGCAAACCACCGACAATGTGCATCTCGGTACAGCCGTTGTCGATCGCTTCCTGGCCGCGGGCCAAGATCTGCTCGTCGCTCATCACATAGCCACGTGGGTCCCTCAGGTCGGCCCGAAATGCGCAGAAGTTACAGCGATAGACGCAGATGTTGGTGGGGTTTAAGTGCGTATTGATGTTGTAATACGCAAAGTTGCCGTTCTTCCGCTCGCGGACCAAGTTGGCCAACTCGGCGACTTCGTTCAGCGGGACATCGTCGTTGTAGAGAAAAACCCCTTCGTCCAGGTTCAAACGTTCGCCGTTCTCGACCTTCTTACCGATGGTATCCAACGTGATTTTGTCTGCTCGAATCATTTCAGGTCGCTTGGTCCAGTGATGGTGAAAGAACGGTTTGCCGTTTGAGTGAACCGCACAGTTCGGGCGATCGATAACTATTATGGTCGCTGTTTGGCCCTTTCCCTGCAAGGCGGGTCAATTCCAAAGCAGGTCGATGCTGGTAAAAACCAGCACTCCCACGCCAATGATGGTGTTCACATGAAAAAATGCCAGATTGACCTTCGAAAGATCCGAGGGACGCACGAGGGCGTGTTCGTACAAAAGTAACCCAGCCACGGCAGCGAGGCCCAGCCAGTAAATAATGCCCAAAAGTGGGGCAGTGAAGGGGAGTAGCGCAAATGCAAGCACGGCCAAAAGATGGCTTACGGCGGCAATTCGCAGGGCTCCTTGAATGCCATATTTCGCAGGAATACTGCGCAGTTTGGCGTCGCGATCGAACTCGGCGTCTTGGCAGGCATAAATGATGTCGAAGCCGGCCACCCAAAACAGCACACCCAAGCCCAGCATCACCGCTGGCAAAATATCGGACGGATGCCGCAGGACGACTTCGCCACGAATGGCCACCCACGCACAAATGGGGGCCAGCATTAACGAGAGGCCGAGCCAATAGTGGGCCAGCGAGGTAAACCGTTTGGTGTAACTGTACCCGCACAAAAATGCCAGCACTGGGACCGAACAAGCCAGCGGCAACCAGTTGGGCCAAAATAGAAGTGTCGAGGCGATAAAGCCAACGCTGCACGCCAGCGTGAAGAACGCCACACTAGCCACAGAAAGGATGCCTGCGGGAAGATGCCGCGTCGCTGTCCGAGGGTTCTCGGCGTCGATTTTGCGATCGACCAGTCGGTTAAAAGCCATCGCCGCGCTGCGAGCAAAGACCATGCACAACACAATGCCTAGCCCTGCTTGCCAGGTTAGCGCAACCTTTTCCCCGTCGGGTGCCGGCAACCGCCAAGCCATGATAGTGGCCAGCAACGCGAACGGCATCGCAAACACCGTATGGCTGAAACGGATCATCTCTAGAATGTGGCGAATACGCTCAGGCATCGTCTCCCCAGCGGTGCATCAAGGCATGTGGAATGTCGAGTTGGTCGAGAATTCTGGCGACCATAAAGTCAATCAAGTCGTCCAGCGATTCCACGCCGTGATACCAGCCAGGCATCGCCGGCATGACTACGGCCCCGGCTTGGGCAGCTTTCTTTAGGTTGTCGATATAGCCGAGCGAAAGAGGCGTTTCGCGGGGAACTAAGATCAATTTACGGCGTTCTTTTAAATGAACTTCTGCCGCACGTTGAATTAAATTGCTGCAGGTTCCGTTGACGATTCCCGCTAGTGTTCCGCCAGAGCAGGGGCAAACGACCATCCCCGCCGAGAGAGCTGAGCCGCTGGCCATGGGGGACATAAAATCGGTGAAGTGAAAGTAACGAAACAAGCCTGGTTCTTGCGGCTGATTCAATTCCACTGATTTCGCCAAAGCGACATCGCTTGCAGAAACCTTTTGAGGAACGAGCGACCAGGGATCGAAGTTATCGAGTTCTAGCCGAATACCGAGCTCCTGTTGAAAAACGGTTTGGCCTGAAGTGCTGATCGACAACTGGATGTCGTAACCGCAATGGTGCAGCACACTAAGCAATCGCCGCGCATAAACGGCTCCGCTGGCACCGGTGATCGCCACGACAATCGGCAAGCTCATTTGGTCCCCACGTACAAAGTGGCCACGCCAAATGTGAACGGTTTGTAGAAGACTTCTTTGAGGCCAGCTTGTCGCATCCGTTCGGCCAAAGCTTCGCCATGAGGAAACTCGCCCACGCTATCGGGCAGATATTTGTAGGCATCTTGTTTGTTCTTGGCCAACGCCTGACCAACTCGTGGCAAGATGTTCTTAAAGTAGAACTGGTAAATCCCGCGGAACGGTTGCCAGCGCGGCTGCGAGAATTCGAGCACGGCTACCTTGCCGCCGGGCCGACAAACACGAGTCATCTCTTTCAATCCGACATCGGTATCAGCAACGTTACGCAGGCCAAAAGCGACCGAGACAATTTGAAACTGATCGTCTTCGAACGGGAGCTGCTGCGTGTCTGCCTCTTGAAATCGCACCTGCCCGTTGATGCCCAGCTTTTGCTTTTTGACTTCTCCAACCTCAAGCATCTCAGGGCAGAAGTCGGTGGCTTCGATTTTGACTTTTCCCTGTCCTGCTTTGTAGTAAGCCAACGCCAAGTCTCCGGTCCCGGTGCAAACATCGAGAATCGGGCTATCCCCAGTTGGAGGGACGATTTTGACCGTTCGCCACCGCCAATATTTGTCGATATTCATCGACAACAGGTGGTTCATGCGGTCGTAGCTGCCCGCAATCTCGGAGAACATCTGCCGAACTCGGGTTCCCGATTTGTCGATCGCCATGCGTTTTTGGCCTAAGTAATGGCTAATTTCCTAGAAGCAAGTCTCTTCCCGCAATCAGGAGGGCCGATTACGGAAGTCGTTTCCCTAGCAAGACTTCTGAATTGAGGCTTCCGCAGATTGGTTCCAACTTGAGCAGCCGGTTGAATATTGCGGTTTGGCTACGTTATTGAGAGTGGCCCGATTGCTGTGTTGCGACTTTCTCCGACGTATCTCGTTAAAAATGCCAGCGGATTCACGCTTTGCCCGCGCCCCAGTCTCAATAACTCGCTATCGAAGCAGAAAATCAACCGCCTGCTAGGAGTTCAAGCCGTTTAATTTACCGAAAAAGGGGCCCGTAGGTAACACGGCCACGGCAGAGAGAGCCGTTTCGGGTGAAAGGCGTTGCGCCCAGCCCATCTACGATTGTCGCGCAGCCGTTTGAACTCTATAATTGTGCGTTTCGCAGCACAACAGGGGAACGGACCGGCGCAGGGCTCGTCCGCGAACTTGCCTCGGAGTAAAGAACGATGAAAGAAAACATCCATCCAAAATACCAGGAAACCGTCGTTAAGTGCGGTTGTGGCAACTCGTTTTCGACGCGTAGTACCCGGAAGGAAATCGTGGTCGACGTATGTAACGTTTGCCATCCGTTCTACTCCGGTAAGGAACGCTTCTTAGACTCGGGTGGTCGTATCGAGAAGTTTAAGAACAAGTTTGCAGGCAACTACGCTAGCCTGGCTAAGAAAAAGAAGAAGTAGCTTCTTTCAATTCGAAATTCGTCGGCACGCGAGAATCCTCGACATGGGGACTCGCGTGTTTTCGTAGATTCCCGCAATCGGTCTGTTTAACGATTTGTCACCGCAGACCCCTCTCAGGACAGCTCTACCCATGCGCGAGATTCTGGAAGAAAAACTTTCTCGCTTCGAGTTCCTCGAAAAGCAAATGAGCGACCCGGACGTGTTGTCCAACTCGACCATGATGGCTAACGTTGCCCGCGAGCATGGTTCGTTGGCCCGGCTTGCAGGGCGCTATCGCCAGTTCAAGCAGATTGTGGGCGAGATTGAAGACGCACGCGAGATGATCGACGGAGACGACGCTGAGATGGCCGAGTTGGCCGAAGCTGATCTGGTGGATCTGAAGGGGAAACGTGAGAAGATTTGGCGTGAGCTGTTGGATATGACCATCGGCGGGGAAGACGCCAACCGTGATAAAATCGTCTTGGAAATCCGAGGCGGCACCGGCGGCGACGAAGCCGCGTTATTCGCACGCGACCTGTACGAAATGTACAAACGTTTTGCTGAAAGCAAAAAGTGGAAGTACGAAGTCATGGAATCGAATCCAACCGAACTGGGTGGATTCAAGGAAGTGATCATTTCGGTACACGGCGAAGGCGTCTACCGAGAAATGCAGTATGAAAGTGGCGGGCATCGCGTGCAGCGTGTTCCCGATACGGAAACCAAAGGACGCGTGCACACCTCGGCGGCAACCGTTGCGGTCATGGCCGAGCCGGAAGAAGTGGAGTTCGACCTAAGCCCTGACAGCTACACGGTGGAACGATATGCCGCGAGTTCCGGCCCCGGTGGTCAGCACGTGAATAAGACTGCATCGGCGGTGCGACTGATTCACCAGGAAACCGGCGTGATTGTGCAATGCTGTGAAGAGCGAAGTCAGCATAAAAATCTCGACCGAGCGTTGCGTCTTTTGAAGACGAAGCTGTACGAAGCTCAACGCGAGAAGGAAGCCAAAGAGCGAGCCGACGAGCGAAAGAGCTTGGTCGGTTCAGGCGACCGAAGTCAGCGGATTCGGACGTATAACTTCCCCGAAAACCGGCTCAGCGACCATCGGATCAATCTCACGCTCTACAAACTCGACCAGATCATGGCCGGAAATTTACAGCCCGTGATCGACGCCCTGATTGACCACGATCGTGAACAACTTCGCGGTTCAATGGGAGACCTCGACTAAGCCCGAGGTTTCTTCACCTTTCGCGCACTTCCCCCTGAAGAGATCAAAGAGTCCGCATGTCGACCGCCGAACCATGGACGATTGGCCGTTTGTTGAACTGGACGACGGAGTACCTGGAATCAAAAGGAAGCGACGAGGCGCGGCTTGAATCGCAGTTGTTGCTGTGCCATGCAATCGGTTGCCAGAAGATTCAGCTTTACACCCGGTTTGAAGAGACGGTCGACGACGACAAGCGAACGAAATTTCGCGAGTTGGTCAAGCAACGTGCCGCCGGAACGCCGGTCGCCTATCTGTTAGGGACGCGCGAGTTCTATTCGATGGAATTCGCTGTCACACCGGATGTACTGATTCCTCGTCCAGAAACCGAGCATTTGGTGATCGAAGCACTCGATCGCCTCAAGGCCCGAGGCAGTGAAGGGACGCTGCGATTGCTGGAACTGGGAACGGGCAGCGGCATTATCGCCGTGACGGTGGCTAAGCATGCGAAGAATGTGACCTGCTTGGCTACGGATATCAGTGCGAAAGCTTTGCAGGTTGCCCAGAAGAATGCCGAGAAGCACGGAGTGAGCGAACGAATCGAGTTCGCGCTAGGCGATCTATTTGAAGCCGTGCCGCAGGGGGAAACGTTTGACATTATTGTCAGTAACCCACCTTACGTGGCAGAATCGGAGCGAGCGATGATGGATCCGCAAGTGATCGCTCACGAGCCGCACGTGGCGTTATTTGCCGCCGAGGATGGAACCGCCATCCTCCGCAGAATCTTGGAGAAGGGGGCCGACCATCTCAAGCCGGGCGGTTGGTTGCTTTTGGAATTCAGCCCAATGATTGCGACGCGAGTCGCCAAGATCGCCGAGCAACTAGGGAGCTACCAGCAGATTTCCATCGGCAAGGATCTTGCACGGCACGATCGCTATCTTGTCGCGCAGAAGGGCGAATAACGGTGCCTATTCGCCAATGCGAATGACACGAGGACGAACTGGGTACTCAGGGGGATCGATCGCCTGGGGACCATGCCCTTCGTCGATGAAAGTGCGGTTGCGCCCATTCTTTTTGGCGGTTCGTAAAGCCGTCGTTACCCGTGTCATTAATTTGGCAACGGTATCGTCCGGTTTAACCTCCGCAACGCCGGCGCTGGCGAGAAGATCGATTTCTTCTCCATCGTATTGGAAGCTGGTCGCTTGAATCGATTGCCGGATGCGTTCAATCGAGCTTGTGGCACCACGAGGCCCGACGTCACCAAAGAACAAGATGAAGCGTTGCCCTTCCAGTCGCATAGGGAACTCGAAGCCGCGATCGCTGCGCATGATATCGCCAATAAATCCACCAAGGGCAGCAATCACTTCATCTCCGACTTCCGTACTGAGACGTTCGTTGATCTTGCGGAAGCCATCGACATCGATGAGGCCAATACTGAGAGCACGTTCGCGCCGAATGTCATCTCGCCACCATTCGAAAAGCTGGCACTCGAACCCGGTACGGTTTCTTAGACCGGTGACTGAATCCATTTTCATTTTCTTATCAACCGTGTCCAACCGTTTCTCGGCCCGCAATACCGTAACGATGGTCTCGGTCATTTTGTCACGTAGGTCATGCGCTAAGTCGATCAGGCGACCGATCTCCAAGACCAACTTGCGACAAACGTCGTTCAGGCTGTCGGTAAAGTCCAACTGCTGCAAATTGCTGAGGGTCGTTTCGATTTGGGCGGTCTGATCGAAAAGGGTATCACAAAGCCGACGCCCAATATCCGAATACGCACCGAGCCCTTCTGTGCTTCCGTCTAAATGCTGCGATGCTTCAGCTTGTTTGTCGAGCCAATCGAGGTTGAGGGCATCCAGGTCGTCCGCGATCTCTTGCAAGACTTGCTCAGTCGGTTGGTACCAGGCTTCGCGAAGGCGATTTTCAATCGCTATTAGCTTGGTGCGATAGCGCCCAATCTCTAAACGCAGGACTTGGGCAGTCGCTTCGACCAGTCCGTTGGACTCAATGGCTTCATTTTCCAGCACGGCCAAATATTCGTACGGAATGACTTCTTCCGGTACGACGAGCTTATTGTGGGGATGGTCGCGGGTGGGGGGGATTTCGATAGGATCTTCGTTGGAAATTTCGCCAAGAAATAAGTCTGCTTGTTCAATCGTAATGACTGCCGGCTGATGTTGAACAAGCTGACGTACGCGTACCGCCGCGCAGAACCCTACAAGTAGATTTGCGGCAATGGAAAGTAAGAGATAAAGAATCATTCAACGGTCCCGACTGTAAGCGCGGCATATGCCATCCGTCCAGAAGGCAGATCACTCAAGCCTAGACTACGATTCCTGGCTGTCGGAAAAGAGGGTCGGAAAAAACAGGCGGGTTATGCCGATGATTCCGGTTCCATTGCCAATTCCCCCCGAAAGACCCGTCGACCAAATGGGTTGGGACTAGCAACAACGGGCTCATTCGTTTCGGTCTGTTGAAACGTTTTCGCCAAGCGGAAGATGTTTCCGTCTAGCTGGTCTGCCCAATAGACCAAGTTGGCTTCCCAGGTCATCGGCTGCTTGGGGCTGCCATGCTCAGGCGTCCCTTGGTGACTAACGATCAGATGTTCCAGACGAACGAGCCACGGAGCGTCGATTGCCAGCTCTTTGGCTGTGTCTCGCACGATATCTCGCCCCAGGGCAATGTGCCCGACTAGTTCGCCTGCGGTGGTGTAGGCCGTGTTGCCGGCGTCGGCATCAAGTTCGTGGAGCTTACCAATGTCATGCAACAAGGCTCCGGCGATGGCAAGCTGCTGGGTTAAAGGGTCGCGGAGCGAAGCATGTTGTCCTCGATAGGTGTCGATCAGGTAGAGAACATTGCGGGTGACGCTATAGACGTGTTCAAGATAACCTCCGGCGTAGGCGTGATGGTGATGGATCGCTCCAGGGAGCGACTCCAAGCGTTGCCGATTTTGCTCGAAAATGGTGGTGACCAGCGTGCGAAGTTCTGGGGTGGTGATCTCGCGGTCGACCAGATCGAGAAGATAGTCGAACATCTCGCTAGAATCGTTTTCTGCCGTCGGTTGGCAGAGCAGAGGATCGAAGCCTGATTCGGTGTCGGCTTCTTCAACGACACGGATACGCAGGATCTCGATCTTGGCGCCGTAGGCCGTTTCCTGGAAGGTGCCGCGAATCTTGTAGAAGTGCCCCACTTTCCATTCGTCGCGGCAAGCTAATTCGTGCGACGATCCTTCCCAAATTGCGGAGGAAGCGTTGCGACGGTTGTCGCGAAACTCGACCGCGAAGAAAGGACGCCCTTGCCGAGTGGTGCCTGGGACCTTCTTACATAACTGAGCGAAGAAGTCGGCCGATTGTCCATGCTGAAGTTCAGAAAGTTGCTTGACGTTCGCCATCTCAGAGATTTTCCAGGTCATTCCGCAGATGCATTCTGGTATCCATCATAAGTGGGGATGAGGCGGAACGCTAGGAAAATTACTTCGGCGAATAGAGCTGAGATTCGGCTTTCAGTTCGTTCAATTTTGCTTGGAGACGCTGCTTTAGTTCGTCCATCAGCGGGTCTTCGTCCCCTTTAGGACGTCGCTCGTGAGAAACGAGGATCGGTGTGTCGACATCGATGATGACATGCAGCGAGCCATGGATGGTGGTGGTGTCTTTAAGGTCTTCTTCGTAACGCTCGACCGTTTCCAGCAAGCGGTCTACGCTGGGGTAGTCTCGCAAGTAGTTAGGGATGTAACACGAAATCTGCTGGGCGACGTAAATATCTTCCAGCTGCATCCAGCGGCGTTCTCGTTCCTCTGCGGATAGCTTGCCGGTGATCATGTCCGGAAGAATGCGCGAGCGAAGGGCTTTGATCCTGGGCAAGACACTGCCTGACGACTCTTCTTTCAGCCACTCTTTTTCCAGTGGCTGGAGGATCGCGTTGATCAAATCTGCTGTGCGAAGCGAAAGTTCAATGCCTGACTTGGCCTTGCCAGCGTAACGGATTTCTTCGAGGGCAAGTAAGCCTTCTCCCATGCGTTCGACACGTTCCAGTAGAGAAAGCTCTTCCGAGGTTCGCCAGCCTAGGCGGTGTTCGATTTCGTGTAGGACGGGAAGAACGGCTGCGTCGATATCGCCACGAAAGACATACTTAATCCCAATGGGGTGAATGACCGTATCACCAAGACCTTCTTTCGCGCGACGTTTAGCAGCCGAGCGAGCGACGAAAGCGACTCCATCGAGAAGTTCGTGCAAGTGATCGTTGGTCCGTGTGGTGGAACCTTCCGAGAAAACAACCAGCGGGCGTTTGGCTTCGACCATGGCATCGATTGCCGTAGCGAGCGACTTGCGATCGATCCCTTCACGAAAGATACTGAATCCGCCCATCAAACGAATCGCCCAGGCCTTGAACCATCCCTGGTTGAAGAGATGCCAACTCGCCATAGAGTAGAGATGGCAATCTACTTCCCGGGCCAGAAAACCAAGAACCAAGGGATCGGAAATGCGGCTGTGGTTGGGCGCCAGTAGAATCCCATGGCCCGCATCCAGCGATTTTTTGAGGCGGTCGCTGTGGCGGACTTCGTGCGAAGTAATCCCTTCAAACCGCTTTAGGTAGCGTCCATAAAGGTTAAAACGCTGGATAAAGTCGGGCCAGCGCGTTCCACGATGCGGAGGAACAAATCGATAGGGCTTTTCAATGATGATCTTCTGCATAGGATCGCGGGAGCCTTGCGATTCATCGCACGGGAACGCTAGTCGGCGAAACCTTGGGGGTGCGACTGATGCCAACGCCAAGCTGTTTCAATCGTTTCGCGTACATCCAAGTACTTCGGTTGCCAATCGAGAATTTTACGGGCCAGCGACGGATTGGCTACCAGGGCAGGCGGGTCTCCTGCCCTGCGTGGACTAAGCTCGGTCGGAATTTCGTGCCCTGTCACTTCGCGACAGGCCTCAACAATTTCTTGCACGCTGCTTCCTCGCCCTGTGCCCAGATTTAGCTGCAGGGAGTTTTCCGGCGTAATTTTTTCCATGGCCAGAAGGTGGGCGTCGGCTAGGTCATCGACATGGATATAGTCGCGGACGCATGTGCCATCCTCGGTGGGGTAGTCGGTACCGAAAATACTGATTGCTTTTCGCTGGCCCAAAGCGACTTGCAAAACGACCGGAATCAGGTGCGATTCGGGCGTGTGGTCTTCGCCAATATCGCCTTGGGGGGAAGCCCCAGCTGCGTTGAAATAGCGAAGCGCTGCGTAAGCGATTCCATAAGCCTGTGAGTAGTCTTGCAACGCATGCTCGATCGCTAGTTTTGAGAAACCATACGGATTGATCGGAGCTTGGGGAAAGGTCTCGTCAATGGGTGACGACGCAGGAATACCATACGTGGCACAAGTGCTGGAAAACACAATCCGTCCGACATCGGCTGCCCGCATGGCATCGAGCAGGCTGATGGTTCCGCAAATGTTGTTGTTGTAATAGATCGAAGGATTGGTAACCGACTCGCCCACTTGGGCAAACGCCGCAAAGTGGATCACCGCTTCAATCTTGTTTTCTAGTAGGGTAGCCGTCAATTTGTCGCGGTCGATCAAATCCTCCACGACAAGGGGTATTTTCCCGGCGGCGCTGCGATGTCCGTACAAGAGGTTATCGAAAATCACTACCTCGTGCCCTGCTGCGGCCAATTTGCGAGCCGTATGCGAACCGATGTAGCCTGCTCCTCCGGTGACTAGTACACGCATTTTCCGAAAACCTCGATACCTTTTGATGGACGGTGCGGAGAGTACGGCGGATCGACATACCCACCGTTTGGCGAGCGGCTTGCTGAGTGAGAGTTCGGATTTTGACCCATTACGCCCTTAGGATCAATACGATCGGAATCTTCCTTGGATTGTTCGAACGGGCCACGTATCCTGTCGAAGAAAGAGAGTAAGCCACGATCTCATACTGCAAAAAATAGCTCGGGTTTTCAATGAAGCGGAAATTGAAATTAAAACTCAAACGACCGCTGCCACAACCGCAAGGGGAACGAATCGAGCGGCTGATTGCTTCGTTGGTTACTTACCTGACGACGGAGTGTCATCTTTCTAAAAATACCATCCAAGCTTATTCGCGAGATCTACAACGTTTTCGGACATGGGTCGGTAATAAAAATCCGAAAGATTTGACGATCATCGAGCTTTCGGATTATGTGGCTTGGTTACACGATCAGCAATTGGCCCCGGCTTCAATCGCCAGGCATATCATCTCCCTTAAGGTTTTCTTTCGCTACTTGCAATTGGAAGGTGTGCTGGAAGAAAATCTCGTTGAACTGCTAGGCTGTCAAAAGCTGTGGCAGAAGATTCCTTCTGTTATTCCACCTTATCAGATCGATGACTTCCTGACGGCACCGTGGAGCGAAGATCCTTATTGGCGACGCGATCGCGCGATCTTGGAAGTGCTGTACGCGTGTGGTTGCCGAGCTTCGGAAATTGCAGGCCTCAAGGCGAATGACGTTCACCTGGGTGAGGGGTATTGTCGTCTCCATGGTAAGGGAGATAAGCAGCGCCTGGTTCCGCTTGGTGAAAAAGCCATCTCGGCGTGCCGCGATTACTGCGAAAAAGAGCGACCCAAGTTGGCAGCGCGAGGTCCAGAGACGCCTGAGTTCTTTTTGACTCGAACCGGGCGAGCATTGCGGCGGGAAGCAATTTGGGAGATGGTAAAAAAGTATGCTTTACGAGCAGGCATCGCCCCAGATGTTAGTCCGCATACATTACGCCATAGCTTCGCCACGCATCTGTTAGCTGGTGGAGCGGATCTGCGCCAGGTGCAAGAATTGTTGGGGCATGCCAGTATTGCCACGACCCAAATCTACACGCACGTCGATCAGTCGCGTTTAAAGAAAGTTCACGCCACGTTTCATCCTCGCGCGTGAACTATTGATGTCTGCGCCGGTAATCCAACATAGCAACGGGCCGATTTGGCACGAAGCCGGGGCTTCCGTTGGTCGCCCCTCTTGGATTAGTGGCGCAGACCTCAATAATTGGTTTTGAGAATGCATGCAGCAGTTTAGCTGCCGCTTCCAGAGCCTGGGGCGAACTTGATCTTTTCGATCAGCTTCTGGACTTCGCCTGTCTTGGGATCAATCCGACCGGTAACCGCCGTGATGGCTTGGATTACGTAGTTGTAATGCAGTTGGTAGTCGGCATCGATTTCGATTTCGGACTCTTCCTGCGTGGTGCTGGGGCCATCGTTGACACCCACTTGTTCGACAATGGCATCTTGCAGCTTACGGAACTTTTCCTGCACGCTCCCTTCAAAAGGGGGCAGGTTGTTCAGTGAGACCGATTGCAGGTTCCCACTTGGTCCAGCTCGTAGCGAAAGCGTCAGCGCGATTTGCGTGGTACTGGGCGAGCCCTGAGCGGCTTGCGGCATGTTGATGTTAAAGTCCCCTTCCATCGCGACGATTTTGAACGTCATGATGAAGAAGACGAGAAGCTGAAACACGATGTCGATCATCGGCGTCATCGGGACTTCAACTTTTTCTCGTCCGTGGACTTCGTTCTTGCGAAGTTTCATGAATTCAAACCGTTGCCTTAGTAGGGGACTTTTTCTTTCGCCTTCAAGGAGAACTTCTCGAAGCCGACATCCTGACAAAGCTTGATTAGGTCTTGGACTTTCCCCGTTTCCACACGAGCGTCCCCACGAATGATCACGGTGACGGTCTGGGCGGCTCCGCCTTTGCCCGCGTTTAATTCGTCGGCAATCTGTTTTTCCACAATCAACGAAGGGCGGATCGATTCCGGCGTGTACTTCTTGCCATCGAAAAAGACGTTGCCGTCCTGAAAAACTTGCAAAGTTAATGCATTTTCGAAGGGGACTTCAGGCGGTTTCGCCAGTTCGCTTTCAGGAAGTTTGATGTCCTTGTTCTGATCGGCTTGCGTAAAGTTGATCAACACCATAAAGAAGGCGATCAACTGAAACGTCATGTCGATCATCGGGGTCATGTCCCCTTCCTGAACCTCCCGTCGGTACTTCTTGATCTTCATGTCGTACTAAGTCTTTTTGCGAAAGAGATCGGGCGGAGGAAACAGGCACTACTTACGCACGTTTTCAAAGCGGCTCATCAGCCCTTCGCTGGTAATCCCAACTTCCAAGGCCAGGCGATCGACGCGATTGCGGAGGATGTTGTAGGCGGCGATTGCCGGAATGGCCAACGCCAGACCGACCAACGTGGTAAACAGAGCGGTCGAAATACCTTCAGCCAGCTTCGAGGCTTCCGGCGTCGAACCGCTGATGGCGATAACGCTAAACGCTCGGATCATCCCGTCCACCGTACCGAATAGTCCGATCATCGGGCTGAGCGTGCCGATCAAGGCCAGATAGCTGAGGCGGTGATCGAGTTTCATGTTCTCTTCTTCGCCCACTTCCTGCATCGCTTCAATGGCCTTGTCGTAGCCACTGGAGACCTTTTCGAGGCCAGCCGAGAGAACCTTACCGAGGAATGACTCATCTTCCTTAGCCATGTCGTAAGCCTCTTGCACTTGGTTCTCGTCCAGGCACGCCTCGAAGCTTTCGACCAACGCCAGGGGAACCACGTTTTCGCGGCGGGCGTTCATGATGTTCATGACCAGAAGCGCCACAAATATCACCGAGATCAACAAGAAGATCCAAAAGTAATAGGTCAGTGCTTTGTAGGTCCAGGCCAGAACGGAAAGCCGTTCTTTCGGGGTGTCTTCTTTTTGGGCGTCCGCTGCGCCGCCAGCGTCATCAGCTGGGGCATCGGCAGCCGGCGCTTCAGCGGCCGGTTCGGCGTCGGCGGCATCTTGGGCTGTAGCCGTCTGGGTCGTCAGGAAGATACCCAACACTAAGGCAACCAGGGCCAGGCAGAAGGGAAGGGAATACTCGTGGGATCGACGCAACATAGGGATCTCCAAGCGATGCGAATATCTGAGCTAAGACCTGGATTGGTTGGGAATAGACGAGTTTTTCACTCGCGGCTTGCTAAACAATAGGTCACAAGGGCGAGTAGATTTCGGGATAAATCAAACGGAAAAACTTGTATTTTAGTTGGCGTGATTCACCCCGAGAAGCACTTCTAGGGTGAGTTGGCCGCTGTTTTCTGGCGAACTCACCCTCTTAATCGTAACTCGACGGGCCAATTATTGCCGATTGGACCAAACGCTGCCTGGATATTGATTGATTAGCAGGTTTCTGGCTGAAGTTGCTTCATCGGGAGAGTTGACCTCCTTCCAAAGATTGCTCAGGTGGTATAACGCTTCGGCATGAATTTCTGGATCTCGATAGAACAAGATGTCTGTATGAAGGTAGGCCAGCAGGGCTTCTTTGGGCTGGCTCTGTTTCATGTAGCACTGACCAAGGGCATTGTAAGCACGCCCGAATAGTTCTTTGTCTTGCGGATCGGCGTTCTCGATCACCTTTTGGGCCAGCGTAACCCCCTCGTCAGCTTTGCCTGTCAGGGCTAATGCTTGGGCCTTGCCAACCGAAGCAAAGCTTTTTTGGCGGACCGCTCCGGCAACGGAAGCATCGGACTTAAGCACCTGGTCAAATTTCTTAATGGCTGCGTCTGCTTTGTCTTGAGCCAGTAGCGCACGGCCTTCGAGCACATTGCCGGACATCTTCATATCGGGCCAGGGGGCCTTCGACAACGCACCGTAATATTTGGTGGCAGCGTCGTAGTTGCCGGTGCTTACGGCCAGGTCTCCCAACATGCGGGCGACTTCGTAAAAGTGATAACTGCCAGAAGACTGGCTGGCAAAGTCAAGCAAAGCTTTGGCAGCGGTTGCCTTGTCTGCCGAGCCGGCCAAGGCGAGTTTGCCCAGCGAATAAGCACGCAGAAAAGCGATCTCTTGATTGACGAGCTCGTTCTTGCTTTGCTCTCCCTTGAGCTTCTCAATGGCATCCGCATATTGGCCAGATTCGACGTTGCTGCGGGCCGACTTTACGGGGAAAGATTCTTCATCGAGTAGAACTTCAACCACTTCATTGGTCGGGATCTCTACGACCGTTCCACCTTTGCTCAGCTTGATCACGTCGGCGGTCGTGCCAACGATGGTGCCTGACTGTGGAGTACCAGTCGTGGTGCGAACCGTGTCGGCCAGTAGTGGGCCGCCAGCGACCAGAGTCGCGACGGTGGCCAGAAATAGGTACTGACGCATATTGAGTGCTCCTCGAATAAATCGATCGTTCTGTGATAAGTTTGGGGTGGCCTAACGCGAGCGGTGCTTGTTATTTCTTTTCCAAGCCCTGGGGGGTTCCGGTTAGGTCCTTTTGAATCTTTTTCATCAATGCATCGAACTTCGACCACATCGGTTCGCCACCCAATCCGGGATCGAACAACTGAGTCGAAGTGATGTCCTTGGCAGCCATGCCCAAGTATTGCTTCTTTTTATCTTCGCTGTCTTGGGCCAAGGCGTATTGGTAACGGCATGCGGCCAGATAATAGCGGGATTCGTAGAAGACATCTTTGTACGGCGACGGTTCGGCTCCTCGTTTCGCGTAACGAGCCAAGATCGCTTGCAAACGCCCCCATCCCCAGATGGTATTTTTCTTCGTCTTGGGATCGGGGTGGGTTCCCATCATCGCCTGATAGAACGTTTTGGAGTCACCCCCGTTAAGGCCCCACAAGTAGTAGGTCTTCGCGGCTTCGACTTGCACGTTCACGATCATATTGTTTTGTTCCAAGATATTAGCGAACGTCGTTAATGCTTCTTCATATTGCCCCGTCTCGCGCTGCGCCATGGCAATGCGGACTCGCACTTGTTGCAGCAAGGCTGGGTTAACATCGTCGCTGGAATTCTTGTCTAAGATGCGCTGATAGGCGGCGATCGCTTTCTTGTAGAAATTGCTGGCATCACCTTTATAACTAGGATCTTCCGAGAAGCTTTGTCCCACGTTATAGAACGTTTCCCCGACCCAGTTGAGCACGTTCGGTTCGCTGCTGGTTTGGGCTAAGCGGTCCAGGAATTTCTCGAAGGCCGCCCCGAGCGATTCTTTCTGGGAAGGCTCGGCGTTGTCTAGCTGTTGCTTAAGATCGGTTGCCAGTGATATGTAAATCGCAATCAGCTCTTTCTGGCTTTTGGCATCATCGCCGGCCAGGTTTTGCAGTTCCCCCATGGCCTTCTCGGCATTGGCCATCATCGTTTCGGTTTGGGCCGGATCTTTGGTGGTCGAAAGTGCTGAGATATACGTCCGCACGGCCGCTCGATAGATGAACTGCTTAACGCCGGGGACATTGGCGGCTTTATTGTTGGCTTCAACTAAGCTGAGTAAACCAAGCTTAGGCTCTTCTAATAGAGCAACCGCTTTTTGGGCCTCGCCAGTATCGGTGTAGATTTGGGCCAATGAGATCGCCGCAAGGACGTAGGTGTAGTCAGCGTCGTTCCCTTTAAATTGGTTGACTCCGGCAGTGAGGATCGATTCCGCTTTTTGCTTTAGCGCTGCGAGTTCCTTGTCGTCGGGCAGACCTTGCGTAGCGTTGTCCTTTCCCGCAGCACGTTTTAAGGCTTTGCCACGGTTAAACAAGCTCCAATACATTTGGCCAATCTTCAATTGCGCATCTGCTTTGGCAGAATTGCCATCGGCCATTTTGGTGACGATGTTTTCGGCGTCGCCGATCAATGTTTTCTGCTGTTGCCAAGGGAGGTCGGCAGCTGAAGCTTGTTGCAGTTGCAAGCCGACTAACGCAAGTTGAGCTTGGCCAGCTTCTTCGGAATTCGGCCATTGCTTGGCAACAAAGTCGGTCACGCGTTTAACCAGGGAAAGCTCGAAAGAGCGTTGATCCGCTGGGGCACTTTCAAATAGGCGATAAGCACTCTTCAGCGACACTATGCTGCATGCCTGAGCACTTGAACTATTGGGATAGTGCTCTGCAATGAACGAAGCCCGTGCGAATGTTTGCCAGTATTGGCCTTCTTGGAAGGATAGATACGAGAGGTGGTATTGCACGTTGTTGATTTCGTCGCGCGGGGTATCCCGATCGGCCAACCGCATCGCTTGTTGAAAGAACAACTTGGCTTGGGCGAAATCGTCTTGAACCGTTTTCTCTTCGGTTTCAATTTTGCTGGTAAGCTCTTGCTTGGTCGCATCGTCGGAGGCGGCTGCCAAGTCTTTTTGCAGCTTAGCGATCACGATTTGTTGTTGCGTATTTGCTTTGGTGAGCAACTCTCGTCCAGCGATAACGGCTTCCTGAAAGGTCTTCGGCTCCGGCGTGTTCTGAGCGACCGTCTCTGCGCCTTGCAACTCGATCTTTATTTCAATCGCCTTCTTTTTGTATTCGTTTGGATACTTGGCGATTTCGGTTGCCAGTTTCAAGGCTGCACGACGGTAGGTGGCATACGATTTATCTTTGGGACCAAGGGCTGCGGCATCGGCTAAATATGCTTGGGCAACAAGATAACGAAGTTCCAGCCATTCTTCGTCGCGGAGATCGTTAGGACGAAGTTGTTGCGCCTCGAGCCAGGGAGCGAGTTCGTTGACAACCTTAGGGGCTGCTTCCTGCTTGAGCCAAATATTCGCCAGCCCGATTGCTGCTTTCAATTTCACCCGACGCATCCGCTCGGGTTGATCTTCAAGCAGTTTAAAAAGGTCGTCCTGGTAGATGGAGATCGCTTCTTTGTCTTTGCCCAAAGCTTGCTGGGCTTGAGCTTCGTATAAACGAGCGTATAAGCCCGCTAAGAAGTCCTTGTATTTGCTGTAGGTTTCACCGAATTCTTTGGCGGCCTGTTCGAGCTGTTTTTTGCGTTCTTCGCTCTTTTCGTCAAGTGTCTTGGCCGACTCTAGGAGGCAGGTCGCGGCCAGCATTTGTGTTTGGATGTAAGAGGCACGCATCTCGTCACGGAAAGCAATCTTGGCACCATCTTTGGTCGGATCGAGAACTTTGCCGAGCTTAGATAGCGTGTCACGAATTTGCGTGTTAGCAGCTTCGTAGATCTTGCGGGCCTCGGCGTATTTGTCGCGTGCTTCTTTCAGGAAAGGAGCTTTCGCCGCAGCGGAATCTTCTTTCCGTGCCAGGGCTTGGGCGACGCGAGCTTGGCTGGAAAGCACAGTGCCGCGTTCGATGGTCGCATCAATCGCGCGATCGTTTTTGGGGTGTTGCTTGAGAAATTCGGCCAAGTTGTTTGAGGCATCCTCTAGCATTGCTCCGCGCTGCTGGAGATTAGCGATATAACGCGACGCTTCAATTTGGGCCTGAGCTTTCCGATACAAAAGCGTATTCTTGATCTCGTTTGGTAGTGTCGGATTATTTGAAACCGAATCGACGTACCAGATCGCTTGCTCGTAGTAACCACGCTGCAGTAACCCATCGAAAAACTCGTTGAAGGGTTCCTCGGCGCGTACAAAAGGCGCGGCGGCCAGAAGCAGGCCAAGAGAGATCAATGATTGTTTGAAAATCCGCATCGATATACATCCTCGTAAGACAAGGCGAATCTTCTACCCGTACCCGCTCAAAAAAAAGACTTCCCTGTATAAATCGCCGCCTGAAGTCAAACGCAATGGAAAGGGAATAAGCTTAAATTTAGGCATCCAAGACAACCGGCGCGGTTCGTCGTCGGGTTCGTCGGTGATGCGATTTGAGAAGAGTAAGAGGAGAAGTGCTGTTCCTTTACCAATCTATTATAGACTCAATCCTGAGGCATCAAGGTTGGTCTTTTGCTGGGGAGTTCCATTCTTCCTATAGGTGGGTAGGCGGCAACAGGAGTTCTAAACGGGGGTAACTGGCATGCTGCTTGAGGGCTGGGTTCAGTCCTTCTGCCCAGCTTTCTAGCTCGTCCATCGTGTTGCCCCGGCGCCGAGAAAAGTACGAATTCCGCTGTAATGACAAGGATTGAGCCGTTAATTGTGCTGCTTGCAGCGAAAGTGGGGAGGCATGCCACGACGAGGCAAATTGCAGCCGGCTGACCTTTTGGGTCGACTTGCGGAGCTTACCGCTGGGGTCTTGCCATTGCAGATTAACCTGGGCAACCTCGTTAGGCCCTTCTTCCGGCATAATCACTTCAAAAAGAACCGTACCGGAATCGAACGCGTGTAATTCTTGCGTCTGGGAAGCAGGTATGAAATCGCCACCCAGCGGCAGATAGCCGATCAACCGATATTGCGAAACCGACTTTTCGTTCCATTTAATTTCGATGGTGGGATTCGTCCCCACCAAAGTCTCGGCGTCATGAATCTGCTGATCGAACAAGTGACTGAGGTCTTGCAGGGAATTCGTTACCAGCCAGTGCCCCAAGCCCTCTATCGAGGATGGAGCAGGCAGAAGGGAAGCGAAGTGGCGGTCTTCGAGTTGGACCCAGGTAAAGTCGACATGCTGCTTGGTGGCGTCTTCTACCAGGGGGCGAAGCTGGCGATTGGTCTCGGTATCTAAAGCAGGGAACCGATCTGAGAGCACGACTAACGGGCGGCGGATATCTCCAAACCCAGGCTTGCCAATCGCCGTGCCCGCAGCCAAGCGAATCCCTTCGGCAAGGTTCGATTGTTCGCCAGGCTGGATACGGTCGAGCGCGGCAAACCAGACTTCGCTATCGTCGACACTAACGTCTTCGAGAAGCACGTACGGAAACTCAGACATCACGACCAGCGTGATCGTATCATGAGGTTGTAAATGATCGATCATCTCGCGAAGTGCGATTTTAACGGGCATCCATGTTCGAAGGATGTCGGCGCTATCCGCCGGAGGGGTAACCGCAAAAGTGATATGGGCAGGCGGGCGATTGGCTGGGTCGGCGGAACCAGCGACGACCCCAATTTGCAGTAGCTGCACGCGGTCGCGGGCAAATACGGCTGGGCCGGCTGCCGTGCGAAGCTCGAGTTGGCCTGGCTGAGCGGGAACGTAAAACCTGCCGGTCGCGGCGAGCCATTGTTCCATGCGGGCATCGGCCAGCAACTCGGAGGACCATGGTTTTTCCGAGAAGGCAACACTTTCATAGCTCTGCTCGGCTGTGGAAACAGGCAAGCTCGTCGTGCGTAGTCCGGCATCTTGCGTCGAGACAAACGGCTGGGCAGACTCCCGCAATAAGAAATCGCGATCGTACGCTTTGGTTGTCGGGAAGTAGGAAACAGGCGAAGTCACGGGGAAGATCATTTGAGGCCGCCCCGGCTGGGTCGAGATCAGCGGGTTGGCTCCTAATGGTTGGAAACGCATAAGGAATGTGCTGGCCAACAGATCGCTGGGGAACTGCTCGTCCATCGACGAGATGCGTGGTGGGCGTTTTGTTGCATCGGCAGACAAATTCGGCGATGTCCATTCGGTGCCGAAGTGCGCCAGTGAGTCAGGGCCGGGCAGGGGTGTAAGATCGGAGAAAGACTGCTCTGTACGAAGCTCGGCGGATGTTGGCCCAAGCCAAACGAGTGGTTGGTCGTCGTTGGTGGGGTGAGTTGGCAGAAGGGGATCAGGGAATGTGCTTTTGACAGATGGTTGGGCAATGTCTGCCGGCCCTTGGTGCAAAATACCCCAGCCAATGCCTACCGCAACTAAGATCGCAGCAGCCGCGCTCCACAGGGCAGTGGCCCAGCGATTGCTGTGTCTGGGGGAAATTTCTTTCGGTTGGAGTTCAGGAAGCGAAACAGGAGAAGCGGTTGTCGTAATTTGCCGTAGCTTCTCCGTTAGATCTTCTGGCACGGCGACGGCGTTGAGTTTCGCATCGAGCGCAGCGTCCGCTTCAGAGCCAGCAGGGATCGACTTCAAGCGTGCCATCAAATCGGGCGGAACAGGCACGCCTTGAAGCTGATGGTCGAGTTCGAATTCTCGGTCCGAAGGATTCACGTTAACGCTTGTTTTCAGTACTTATAGGTTGAGGCTATTTCGAGGGTCACTATCTATGACGATGCCTTGCTGTCTGAATTCCCGTTTAGGAAGACGACTTCGTGGAAAGCTCGTGATGGAGTTTCTTCCTGGCTCGGCTTACGCGAGAGAGGATGGTCCCTAAGGGCACTTTCAGGAGATCCGCAGCTTCCTGGTGCGTCAGTTCCCCGACGACCACCAACAAAATTGCTTCCCGTAGATCCTTGGAGAGACTAGCCAAGGCGGATTGCATTTCATCGCTGAGGCTTTGGTCTGGTTCGGCAGGGGCTTCCAACTCGGGCGTAATTTCATCGTGATCGGAAAGGGGCATGGGCTGCTTTTTTCTGCGCCAACGATCAACAATGCGACGGCGCAGAATGGCAATCAGCCAAGCCCGTTCTCCCTTTTCTGCGTCGAATCGATCGCGGCTGTCCCATACCGATCGAAAGGCGTCTTGGACGACGTCTTCGGCATCGTGGCGATTGCCCATCATACGAAACGCGACGCGGTAGAGCGTCGGTCCGTGGTGGTCAACCAATCGGTGAAACTGCTCGTCGGAAAGAGCCAACGCAAACTCCGAGGAAGAATCGACAAGGAAATAACAGACGAGGTCGAGGCCCCGTTGTATCTCGCAAGACAACTCCTCCTAGGTAATCATTCGTGGACGAAAACCCTGATTATTCCCTGAAAGAGGAGCCAATTTCGAGATAAAACCCATAATACCATAGAGCTGAGCGGATTCGTCCAGCCCTGGCTTGTGGTTCACTTGGAAGGTGTGTCGGTTGATGTATCTCTTGGTAGAGAATAGATTTAAGGCACATAGAATGTCGTCTGTGCCCTCTCAACTGCCGCAGCCGAAATTTGACACACTGCCAGGCTAGGGGAGGGGATCGGCATCTTGCTTGGGTTTCCCTTCTGGTTCGCGTGGACTGCTCGGCCGGTTGCCTATAATAGTTGTTGCCATGTCACCTACCCCATCGGAATCACCTCGTTCTCGACGCCCCCCCCCGCGAGATTACTTTTCGCGGAAAGAACAAATGCGCCTGCTGATGCTCGTCGGCTCGTTGGGGTTGGTGTTCGTCTTGATTTTTCGCGCGTCTGATCCCAAGACATGGCATTGGATTGTACCTCCAGAGAGTGGATCGCAAGAGGTTGAGGGGCAAGCGAATCCGAAGCTCACGCAGCAAGATATTCGTGTTGAGCGAAAAGCAGTCGCCGCTGACAATGGCATCGAAGGAGAGTTTCGTCTGGCAAAGCCTCGCGAACGTCCGGTGACTCCCTACACCTTAGGGGCAAAGGGGAAGCAGCCAGCCGGCGAAGCCGATGCCACCGACCTCTGGGCAAGTCCCGAAGCACTTGCGGCGGTGGAAGATAACAGTGCATTTCGCGCGAGTGGCTTTCCCGCTTGGCGGCAGATTCGTGATCGTTTGCAGGCGACAACGATCACCCAGCTTGAGTCCGAGAAAGCACCACGTGTTCAATTCGGTCAGCTTTTTCAGCAATCCGAACTCTATCGCGGCCGCTTGGTAACGGTCTCGGGGACGATCCGCCGGTGTGTAAAAGTCTCGCCCAACAAACTGGATGACCAGGCCAGCGATATGTGGCAGTTGTGGTTATTCGGTGGGAGCGATAATTTTCCGATGGTCATTTACTGCCTTGACTTACCGGAAGGGTTCCCGGTGGCAGATCAAATGGCCCAACGTGTAACGCTCAGGGCGATTTATTTCAAAAAGTGGGTTCATCCAGCGAAGGGAGGTGCCACCACGTCACCCTTGTTGATGGCAAAAACATTTCGTTGGACGACTCCTATCGAGGTTGCTCAAAATATCTCATCAACTGAAATCATCGTGGGAGTTGCTTTGACATTCGTCGTGGCAAGTGTTGTGGTGGGGTTTGTGTGGTGGAACAGTCGCAATCAAGATTCTGAAGTCGAAAAGCGAATTCGCCAAAAGAACCGTAAGCAATTTGAAGAGCACTCCGAGGAACTGGATGTT
Source organism: Bremerella cremea (assembly GCF_003335505.1). Taxonomy (NCBI): domain Bacteria; kingdom Pseudomonadati; phylum Planctomycetota; class Planctomycetia; order Pirellulales; family Pirellulaceae; genus Bremerella; species Bremerella cremea. The sequence goes on along the minus strand of NZ_QPEX01000045.1, from coordinate 484,233 downwards.
GGCATTTCTGTACGCGATCGACTTGGCGCCCTGGCTGCCGAGCTTCAACAAGCCTCTTCTCACCAGCAGCCAGATGATAAATCACCGGAATAACTTTCCCCGCTTCACTCCTTTGCTTGGGTTGAGCATTTTGTGGATCTTGTCCGCTTGCCCGGCTTATCTTTCCGCTCAAGAAGAAACCGCCAAGCCGAGCGACCATCAGCCAGCGACACCGGACGAGCAGCAGCAAGCCAAGCCTGGCGCTGAGGAAGCATCGCGTCCTGATTTTGACAAGATGACGGCCCGCGAATTTTTTGGGCTAATCGATTTCGGGAACAGTTATTTGGCGATGTTCGTCGATGGCGAAAGGTTAGGAAATTCGGAGCAAGAAGCGGTTGTCCGCGGGCTCACACGAATTCGCCGTCTTCAGCCTCATCGGATTACGCATTGGTTGAAGTTGAGCGTACCTTGGAACGAGCTGGCCACGCATCCCGCCGAGCATCGCCTGGAGATCTATTTGTTGACCGGAACGGTCGAGGCAATCCGCAGGCAGATGGTGCCGGAAGAGGCCGTTTCGACCGTTGGTATACCGTTTTATTACGAGGTCGACGTGCGGCTCGATCAGGACAACGGGACGGTGCCGGGAACGATCGTTGTCGAAAAGCTTCCGGCTGCTTGGGAGGCGAACTTCGAGCAAGTCGACGCAATTCGTGGCCAGCCTTTTAGTTGTCCGGGCGTTTTTCTCAAAACCTTTCAGGCGGAACCGAACGAGACGGGCTATATCTTTGCGACGTCGAAGATATCGTGGCATCCTGATCGTGTTGATGCCCTGCTAGGCGTGACACCGGCGATGGTTCGTTTGGCCAAGCAAGGGATGGATATTGGCGAGTTGTCGTATATTCAAGACCGGGCTAAATTCGAGGGACGCGAACGCGAGCCGTTTTATCAAATGCTGGCTGCGGTGGGGCGTTTACCGTTCGGTCAGCAAACGCCTACCGTCGAATTGAGTGTGTCCGATTTGTTGACGCTGCCCAGGATCGGCTTGATGGTCGCCCCAGAAAAATATCGGGCCGAGTTCATCGATCTGGCCGGAGTTTGCCGACGGATTACTCGAATTGAAGTCGACGATGCCGATATCCAGGCTAGGCTAGGGATCGATCACTATTTTGAAGTGTCCATTTTCGTGCCGATTCCGGCGCCAATTGTCTCGCAGCGGCCAGGGGACGAGGCGTCTCGCAAGGAATTTGCGCATGAGTATCCCGTGTTAGTTTGTGTGTCTGAATTGCCAGAGGGCATTCAAGAGGGAGACCAACTTCATCTTCCCGTTGCCGCGACCGGAGCGTTCTTCAAGCTGTGGGCTTATCGGAGTCCGTTTATGTCTGGGCAGGAACATACTCGGCGGCAAATCAGCCCTTTGTTGATCGCAGAATCGCTGAAGGAGCAGAGCCAAGTTGGTGAGCCAGAGGTCAATCAGTTTGTCTTAGTGATCGTGCTGATTCTGGGCGGGGTGATTGCACTTGGGGGGACCATGGGGATGATATTCTCATGGAAAAAGCATCCGCGTCGCCGTTAAATCGGCCTATCGACTTGGAAGTCGGCGTCGGCTGCGTCAAGCCCTCTTGATAATCGCGCACAGTGCGCCCATATTCAGCAGCAGAATCGGAACGCGTATTTTAATTGGCGTAGACCGATCGTCTTGCGGACATGTCTTCAACCATGCTTCCCCAGCCCCGCTGGGTCAACCAGGAGAACCTTCCCATGAAACGAGCCAAGATCACAATCGTCGGTGCTGGAAATGTGGGGGCAACGACTGCCCACTGGTGTGCCGCTGCCGAACTGGGCGACATTGTGCTGTTGGACATTCCGCAAACGGAAGACATGCCCAAAGGCAAGGCGCTCGACCTGATGCAGGCTTCGCCGATCGTCGGTTTCGATAGCAATGTGATTGGCACAAACGATTACGCCGATACGAAAGACAGCGATGTGGTTGTGATCACCGCTGGTATTCCTCGTAAGCCAGGGATGAGCCGCGACGACTTGTTGGCTACCAACGCTAAAATCGTGACCGCCGTCACCGAGCAAATCAAAGCCACCAGCCCGAATGCCTCGATCATTGTCGTGAGCAACCCGCTGGATGCCATGGTGCAACAAGCTCAAAAGGTGAGCGGTTTCCCCGCGAATCGTGTGATGGGGCAAGCGGGTGTGTTGGATACGGCTCGCTATCGTACGTTCATTGCCATGGAACTGGGAGTTAGTGTCGAAGACGTTTCGGCAATGCTCATGGGTGGCCATGGCGATACGATGGTTCCCATGCCTTCTTGTACTTCGGTTGGTGGTATTCCCGTCACACGCCTGATGGCTGAATCTCGCTTGGAAGAAATCGTCGACCGTGCTCGTAAGGGTGGTGCTGAAATCGTCGGCTTGTTGAAGACCGGCAGCGCTTACTATGCACCGGCTGCCGCGACTGCCCAAATGGTCGAAGCGATTGTCCGTGATAAGAAGCGTTTGGTTCCGTGTGCCGCCTATTGCGACAAAGAATACGGCGTGGGTGGTTACTACGTCGGTGTCCCCGTGATCCTCGGTTCTAACGGTGTCGAGAAGGTGGTCGAATTGGAACTGACCGATCAGGAAAAAGCAGATTTCCAAAAGAGCGTCGACGCGGTCAAAGGCCTGGTCGAAGCCATGGACAAGCTGTTGGCTTCCTAAGCGAAGCCTCTTTCATGGGAAGCTCTCGTCAGGTACGCCAATATTCCGCGGCGTCAAGAGGGAAATACGTCGCGGAAGCCGAGAAAAAAAACTCTGAAATTGGTGCTCGCTAGCAAGATTGTTTCCCTTCTTCATTCGTGTTTCAATGCTTGTTCCAACGGAGCGACAAGGATGTCGCGCAGGACGCCGGAAAACGATTTCTCGTCGTTGGCACGAAACATGAGCGAACTAGATCGGCCATAAAAAAGTGGTCCAGGCTGATCTTGACCCAAATGGCGAACCAAGCCACATTTTGGTCTTCGCTCTCCGAACATCCAACACCGAGAGTCTTCAAAACGTGTTCATGAAACGCTTAGACACGCCTGCACCGCCGACAAGCCATTCGTCCAACCTTTGCGTCCAGCAGAGCAAGATATACGAGTTTCGTATTCGTCGAGATTCGTCGCAAAGTTGCCCTCTCGAACTCTTTTCGCCCGAGCACTACGAACCAGGCTACGCGTATCCGTTGATTGTCTGGTTGCACGGAGCGATGGATAACGAATCGCAGCTTCGTCGTATCATGCCGCTGACCAGTACGCGGAACTTTGTTGCGGTGGGACCGCGTGGTGTTAATTGTCATTCGCGACGCGTCAATGGTTTTCCTGCCTATTACTGGTCGCAAGATGAAGCGAGTATTGAAGCCGCTTCCCGCCGAGTAGAAATGGCAATCGAATCGGCGACTGAGCAGTTCAACATTCACCATCGCCGCGTCTTTCTCGCTGGCTACCAAGATGGGGCCACGATGGCGTTGCGACTCGCCTTGCAGAATCCTGGCGAATACGCAGGTATCATTTCCATCAACGGTCCGCTGCCAACCGGGAATGCCCCGCTGCGCAACCTAGGCATGTGTGATAATTTACCGATTCTGTTGATGCATTGCCACGAAAGCACGTACTACACGGAATCGCAATTGTGCGACGACATTCGCTTGGGTTACAGCGCCGGTTTGCGAATGGATGTCCGCGAGTACCTGTGCGGCGATGGGATCATGACCGATATGCTGGAAGATCTGAACGGGTGGGTCATGGGGCAGGTATTGAAATAATCGGCAGCGATTTAACTTCTTGCTGAAGCGTTAACCCTCGATTTTATCGAGGGTTTTTTGTTGAATCTCTCTCTTTCGGCCTATCTGCCGGCAGTGCTATCACCTTGTACGCTAGGCTTGCGTTAGGGATACGTATTGACGCCTATCCCTGGTTTTCGCTACATATTCCCCCGCGAATCCTTGCGCCGAGCGATTGCTCGGACAGATTCCGCAGTTTTTTAAAACGCTGACCTGCATGAAACAGTGTTTAGACCGGCCCTTAGTCGTTATCGACTTGAGGGGCCTGAGGACTTGAGAACTTTTTTCCATGAGTACTGAATCGGCCCAAAACGAGTTCGCAGAAACTCCGCCAGACGCAACGTCTCGCGGTGGTCTGAGGGGCGTTATGGGCAAGTGGTTCCTCTTGGGATCGGCCATGGTGATCGTCGTCGGATTGGCCACAGGAGCTTGGTGGGTTTTTCTTTCCGACAGTGCATCGACGGAAAAGAAACTGGCTGTCGCGATTGTGGCCTACGAAAATGACGAAGATAACGTAGCGCGAGAGATCGCACGCGAGTTTGTCGACGACCTAGCCGTTGAAGCCCCCTATCAAGGCACCGCGTCGTTTCTGTTAGGGGCGATTCTCTCGGACGAAGCGCAAGATTATCTCAATCCCCGAGACCGCGAAACCGTCTATCGTCTTGCTGCTCAGCACTTAGAGACCGCGAAAGAACGTGGCTTTCCGCCTGGTTATGAAATACGTGGAGAGTACTTGCTTGGCATCGCCCAGTTTCATGCCCGGCAATACGATCAGGCGATCAAAACCTTGGAAGCCATCTACAACGATTACCCTGTTCGTCAGTTGGAAATCGAAGATGCTTTAGCGGAATCGTATTTAGAGCTAACGCCCAGAACGAACGAGCACATGCAAGCTTCCATGAAGTGGAGCGATTTGTTTCGTGCGCATTCCAATCTGACAACCGATCAACAATCCGAGGCGCAATTGCGTCTGGCAAGAATTCAGTACGAGCTAGGGCATTTCGATGAGTCCTTGCAGACGCTCGAAAAGATCTCGCCGGCCTCGCAATACTATGTCGACGGAGTAATTGTTCAGGGCTTGATCAGTCGACGGCGCTACGAAGAGTTCAAGAAAGCTGGCAAAAAGGAAAAAGCCCAGGACGAACTCAATGCCGCGATTCGCTTGTTCCGTAAAGCTGCCAGCAATCAGCTGGTGGCTGCTGATGCAACCCGTAAAGCTTCCTACCTTCTGGCCGTGATGTTGCGTGCGAATGATCAACTAAAGGAAGCATTGGATCAAGCGGCACGGACTCGAAAGATCTATTATCGCACGCACGAAAGTGTCGCTGCAGGATTGGAAGAAGCGGAGTTGCTGCGGGCCGAAGGGAAAGACGAGGAAGCGGTTGAAATCTATCGCCGCGTCATGCGAGAAGCCAATCTGAACGGTAGTTACGACAACCCTTGGATTGACGAAGTCGAGTTTCGCCAAAGAATCACACGGGCGATCGACGCTTGGAAATCATCGCAGCATTTTGAACCTGCGGTGGAAGTTGCCCATGTCTTGCGTCCTATTTTCCCCGACGACCAGGCTTTGCAGATTGAAGCGGATGTCGAATATCAATGGGGCGAATACCTCGAAAACCAGGCCACTAAAGTTCCTTTCGATCAGTCGTTGGAAAAGCGGACTCAGTCACGGTTTCATTTTCGTCGCGCTGGTAGCGTCTATCTTGACTTGGCTAATTATCGCTTTGCTACCGCGGAATACACCAACGACTTATGGAAAAGTGCCTCGGCTAATCTAAAGGGGCAAGATTTCAGCAAAGCGGTCGAAATTTTGGCCGAGTACCAGCGTTATGAAACACGCGATCATAAACCGCGTGCTTTGGTCGCAACGGCTCGGGCATTGATTGCCTTGGATAAAGCTGAAGAAGCCCTAGGCCCGCTCAAAGAATGCCTGGAATTCTACCCCAAAGATCCTTCCGTGTACGAAGCTCGGGTTCTGGGAGGGGAAGCTTACATGGAACTCGGTAAGCTGGCCGAAGCCAAGGAAGTACTCGCCCAAAACCTCGACGATGGTCACTTAGAACCCAGCAGCCGTGAATGGCAAGATTCGCTCTTCTCGCTCGGTCAGGTGTTGCACTTGGAAGGTGAAATGTTCGAAGCTCAAGCTCGCGTGAAAGGAGCTTTGGAAGTTGCGGAAGCCATTCCACGTGATGCGTTTCAATTGCTCGAACAAAGCAGTGCATCCTATCAAGGGGCGATCAAATATCTGCATGCGGCCGTACGTCGATATCCAGACGATCCACGATCGATCGGAGCCCGTTATCTGATTGCGGAATGTCATCGTCGTTCGTCGATGCTGCCGAAGAAGAAGTTTCGCTTGGTTAATATCGAAACGCAACGAATTAAGTTCGACAAAGAGGTGAAAGATCACCTGGAAGTGGCCGTCGAGATCTACGCGGGCTTGATCAACGAACTGACCAATAAACTGGAAGAGCAAACGCAGCTTCACCCCGTTGAAGCAAACATTTTGCGGAACTGCTATTTCGCTCAAGGTGCCGCGATGTTCGAGTTGCAGCGGTTTAAAGATGCGATCGATGCCTACTCGACCGCTTCCAATCGTTATCAAACCGAAGCCGTTTCGCTGGAAGCGTTTGTTCAAATCGCCCAGTGTTATCGCTATATGAATCAAACGGCTGAAGCCCGGGGAACCGTGGAACAGGCCAAAATTGTTTTGTCTCGCTTGGCGGACGGAGTCGACTATTCCGAGACGACGCATGCCACGCGTGACGATTGGCGAAACTACCTCGATTGGTTGGCAACATCCCTTTAACCGAAAGCCCAATGGAATGCCTTCAGTAGAGGAAACCGATCAACTCATTGAACTGATCGATCAAAAGCACGAGGTGTTAACGCAGTTGTTGACGCTTTCGCAGTACCAATTGCGTTTGGCTGGACACGACGACCACATCAATGACTTGATGCGGGTTCTTTCGGCCAAGCAAACTTTGATTGAACGGTTGACGCGAATTGATCGGACGATGGATCCTTTTCGGCAGCAAGATCCTGAATCACGCGTTTGGCGAAGTACCAGCGACCGCACGAAGTGTTCGCAAACAGCCAAGCAGTGCGAAGTGATCTTGAACGAGCTAAAAGCGATTGAGCAACGCAGTACAGAAGTGGTTTCGACGCATCGCGACGAGATTGCTTTGCTGCTTCGCGAGACGCACACCTCCTCCGATTCTGTAACGGCTTACAACAACCTGGACACCCACAACTCCAGTTGCGGCTTTGACCTAACTGTCGAGTAAGAAAGGGCAGACCAACATGCAAGATGCATCAGAGAATAACTTCCCTTTGGAACCCAGCCGCGTGTTTCCCATGCCTGGCGGCGAATCGCTTGATCTGCGCGACTTGCTGCAGTGCTGGGATAAAGCCACTGCCCGGTTGCAGGAAACGCATGAATCGTTGCGTAAGGAAGTCACGCGGCTGACCGATGAACTGGAAGTTAAGAATCGCGAGTTGGCACGCAAGAATCGTCTGGCCGATCTCGGCTTGGTCGCTTCGCATATCGCTCACGAGGTTCGCAACGGCTTAATGCCGCTGACGTTATATACCGGCATGCTCAGGCGAAATCTGGGAGCCGACGCAGAAAGTGCTCGCGTGATCGGTAAGATTGAATCAGGTCTGACGGTACTCAATACCACCGTCGACGATTTGTTGCACTTTACCGCCGATCGTCAACCAAATCGCAGCTATGTGGCAACTTCCGAGTTGATTCTGGATGTCTGTGAAGACTTGGCCTTACAGCTGCAAGCTCAGGGCGTACAGCTGCGTTTGGATTTAACCGAACGAGATATGCTGCTGGCAGATAAAGACATGCTCAAGCGAGTCTTTTTAAATCTGACGCTCAACGCCTTGGATGTGATGCCCAAGGGAGGCATCCTGACGATCACTTCCCAGGTCAACTTCGGGCACCTGGAAATCGAATTTGCAGATACCGGTTGCGGTATCTCTTCCGGAGATGTTCGCCGCATCTTCGATCCATTCTTCAGCACGAAGAGCACCGGCACCGGCTTGGGCCTTGCTATCGTGCAGCGGGTGGTGGAAGTTCACGAAGGTCAGGTCTCGGCGATGAATTGCCCTGACTTCGGCGCGGCATTTACGCTCATGTTTCCGATCAAAGCAATGAAGGCTGCTGCATGATTGATCTCAGCAAGAATCGCCAACCGGCTCACTCGGTCCTGGTCGTCGACGACAATCCTCATTCGCGTGAAAGTTTATGCGATGCCGCTTCGCTGTTGGGCTATTCGTCTGCAGCTTGCGGAAGTGGCAAAGAAGCGTTGGACTTGTTGGCTCAACAACCAGCCGACGTTGTCGTAACCGATCTGCAAATGCCTGGCATGGATGGTTTGGCGCTCGTGCGGGAAGTTCGCGCTCGGCACGAAAAGACGCAAATCGTCATGGTTACCGCGCACGGAAGTGTGGGGACTGCGGTCGAAGCGATGCGTTACGGGGCACTCGACTACCTGGAAAAGCCGGTTCAGATCGAAGCCTTGGAATCGGCTATCGCGCGTGCTATTGAAGCAACCAAGCGGGGTGACCGCGCCACGGCAATTCCCCCAGGCGGAAACAGTGACAGCGTGGTTATGATCGGCAATAGCCCGGCCATGCAAACGCTTCGCCAACGAATCGCATTGGTGGCGCCTACCGACGAGACCGTGTTGATCACCGGCGAAAGCGGGACCGGGAAAGAACTGGTTGCTCGTTCCATTCATCAGGCCAGCCGTCGCAACGGTCAGGCGATGATTAGCCTCAACTGCCCCGTTCTGTCGGCTCACTTGATGGAAAGCGAGCTATTCGGACACGAGCGAGGCGCGTTCACCAGTGCCGATCATGCTCGTGTCGGGCGGTTTGAACTGGCCGATCAAGGAACGATCTTGCTCGACGAAATCACCGAGATCGACCTGCCGCTACAAGCCAAGCTGCTGCGAGTGTTGCAGGAGAAGCGATTTGAAAAAGTGGGTAGCAGTTCGACCATCGAAGCCGACGTGCGTGTCTTGGCAACCTCGAACCGTGACCTGTTGACGGAAGTGGCTGCCAATCGGTTCCGACAAGACTTGTACTATCGGTTAAATGTGGTTCCGATCGAATTGCCACCGCTGCGTGCTCGCACAGAAGATGTGCCGCTGTTGGTGCATCACTTCTTGGCTGCCGCCGTCGCGCGGGTAGGCCGGGAATCGTTGACGGTGGCCGACAGTGCCATGGATTTGCTTTGCCAGCACGCGTGGCCAGGCAACGTGCGCGAACTCGATAACATCGTTACGCGGGCAGCTTTGCTCACGATTGGCAATCAAGTCACTGCCGATCAGCTTCGTCCTTGGTTGTTAGAAAACAGCTCCGAAGAGATTTCGCTGAACGCCAGCGGCCATGTTTCGGTAGTGGGCATGCGATTAGAGGAAATGGAACGCCAACTGATCGAACAAACGCTAGAGCATTACGAAGGGCATCGCGAAAAGACCGCCGCTGCACTTGGGATTAGCGTACGGACGCTAAGCAACAAGCTGCGAAGTTATGGTCTCGCACCACGAGCTCGAACGTTTGCTCATGTTTAAGGGATTGAAGTGCATGAACTGCTATCGGCAGAATCTTCCGGAAACCAAGCGGCAAAAGTTGCCGGTTGCCCAGGGGGCCAGGCAGGCCGTGCTAGGTGGTTTCCCGCAGGAAATGCCGCTTTCAGCAAGGTTTGCCGAGCGGATCGTTCGGTTGGATATGCAAGCACTCAATACGGCACAGGTTTTGCGATTAGCAATTCGCTTCGTTTAAGGAGACCAGATCATGGAATCTTCGATCTTCAATGCGAACACGACGCCTGTCTTAGAACAGGTTGTCAATTTCGCACAGAAGCGGCACTCTATCCTGGCCACCAACATCGCCAATCAGCGCGTGCCTGGTTACAAGGGGCGTGACTTAAACGTCGATCGCTTTCAAAAGGTTTTGGCTGAAGCGATCGAGCATAAGAACAATCCGAACGCTCCGCTGTCACCTGGCGGCCTTGTAAAAACCAAGTCAGGCGATCCGATGCGGGAAGTAAGAGATTCGCTTAATGGTATTTTGTTTCACGACGAGAGTAACCTCGACATCGAAAAGCAAGTTGCCGAGCTATCGAAAAACCAAATCATGCACAACATGGCCTTAACGATCCTAGAAGATCAGTTCAACTTGTTGAACGTGGCGATTAGCGAACGAGTATAGTTTTCCCTTCACATCCATTCGTCAGGAAAGGACGCCTTATGATTACCTCCCTGGATATCAGTACCAGTGGGCTTATCGCGCAACGCGAACGCCTGACAACGATTTCGCAGAACATTGCCAATATGTCCTCGCTTCGCGATGCCAACAATCGGTTGGGGCCGTATCGGGCGAAGCATGTGATCTTGGAAACCGACAACCAGATGGCGACCACCAGCGGCGCAGCCGGCGTGAAGGTAGCTGAGATTCGTGAGAATGATGTTGAACCACGTCGCCGCTGGGAGCCCAACCATCCTTTAGCGATCAAAGAAGGACGCTGGAAAGGGTACGTCGAGTATCCCAACGTCGATATGACCGAGCAGTTCGTCGATGCCTTAGAAGCAACCCGGGCGTATGAATCGAATGTCGGTGTGATCGAGATGACCAAGAACATGACCAATCAAACCCTTCGTATTTTGGCGTAATCGGTGTAGATCCCCCCCATGACTTCGATCAACGCAATCCAACAGCAGCTTAATTTGCCGCAAACTCCGAATATTCTGCCTGGCAAACAGGAAGAAACGCCGGAGTCGTTCGGTAAGTTTTTGCTGAAGGGAATTCAAGAGGTAAACCAGATGCAGCAAGACGCCGACCGAGCGGTCGAGTCGCTGTTTACTGGTGGAGACGTGAACCCGGCGGAAGTTTTGTCTGCGGTTCAAAAAGCCGACATGTCGTTCAAAATGATGCTGCAGGTTCGCAACAAGATGATGCAAGCCTACACCGAAGTGAAAGACATTCGGATTTAGAGTGGCCAGGAAAACTGCTGAAGGATTCGGCAGTTCGTTAGATACTAACTCACACGATTTCGCATTTTGAAGGGTCCACGGATGGACTTCTTGAACAAGGCGTTCGAGCAGGTAAAAGACCTCTTTACCTCCATGACTCCCGGCTCGCGGATCATAGCCGGGCTGTTGGTCGTTGCTATCGTGACGAGCGTTGCTTTCTTGTTTCAAGGCGAGATGTTCGAGAAGGAAGTGCCGATTCTTTCCGGTGCTCCGATCGCGCCTGCAGATCAAACCGCGATTATCGCTGCCTTTTCTACCGAAGGCCTGGATAACTACGACGTAAAGGGAAGCCAGGTCTACGTGCCGCGTAGTCGCCGTGTTGATTACATTGCTGCCCTGGTTAAGAACAACGCAATTCCCCCCAGCTTTCAAGATGCCGCCGAACAAGCGATCGGCGAAGCGAGCCCTTTTGAATCGGAGCAACATCGGGCCGATCGGCAAAAAATGGCTCGCGAGAAAGAAATGGCGCTTGTACTGCGGAACATGCGTGGCATCGAGTACGCTTCGGTCCAGTACGATATCGAAGACAAAGGTGGCTTTCCCCGCCGCAAGGTTTATACCGCCTCGGTTGTGGTGCGTCCTTCAGGCTCAGATGAACTTGATGCCAAGACCGCCAAGAGCATTCAAAATTACGTTGCCCACTCCATTGCCGGTTTGAGTAGCGAATATGTTTCTGTCATGGATTTGAATAGCAGTCGTACCTTCAGTGGCGGAATCGACGATCTGGAATCGGTGAGTGACGATCCTTACGCGGCTCGCAAGAAATGGTTCGAGAATCACTGGACCGACCGTATTCAAAATGCCTTGCGAGATATTAAGGGGAGCAACGTCACGGTCAACGTCGAGATTGATCCAGAAATGAATCGCATCGAAAAGGGAATCAAGTACGATCCCCGCCCGACGCCGCTTGCTCAATCGAGCGAGAAGACCTCGGAGATGAAAAAGTCGCTGCCCGATGGTGGTCGGCCAGGGTTGGACGCTCAAGGGCCTGCTTTGGCCAACGGCCAAGCTGCCGTGACGGCTCGCCCGCTGAACGAGCAGACTTCGGAATCGAATCGTGAAGAAACTTTGGCGGTCACCAATCAAGATTACACACAAATGCAAATCGCCTCCCTCACGCCCAAACGCGTGAAGGTTTCGGTGAGTATTCCTAGCCAGTACTACGCCGACGTCTGGCACGCCCAGAATCCCACTCCGGAAGGGCAAGCTTTGGCCACGCCTGATCCTGGCGAGCTGAAGAAGATTGAGGACGAGACGAAAAAGTCGGTGGAAGAAACCGTCATCACACTCTTGCCGGAACAGCCCAAAGGAGACGATCCCTATCCTCAGGTTTTCGTCCGAACGGCTCCACAAATTTCGGATACTCCGACCCCGGAACCGGCCATTGCTGATACCGCTTTAGCGTGGCTGGCCACCAATTGGCAAACGTTAGCTGCCATCGGCTTCGGTCTGATGGGCATGATGATGCTACGTAGCATGTTGGCCAGCAACGGCGGTGCTGCGGAAGGGGATAGTTCGTTCCGTCTGGAAGATCCTTCCACCGGAAAGGGCGGGGACGGAGCGAAGAAGGATGAAGAGGCCGAAAATAACATGCAGGGCCTGTTGAAGAAGCGCTTCGCTCAAACGAGTGGACCGAATTTGAAGAATGAATTAGCCGAGATGGTGAAGGAAGATCCTGATACCGCCTTGGGCATTTTGCAAACCTGGATCGGCAGCCCTAACTAGCGTTACCTAACTGAAACACACCATGAACACTACGTCTGATTGCATCCGTAAAGCCGCCATCGTGATCGCCAGTCTCGATGAAGCCTCGGCCGATCGCCTGCTCGATAGCATGCCGGAAGAAGTCGCTTCGCAGATTCGCTGGATGTCGATCGAGTTAGATGATGTTACCGAAGCCGAACGACAGCAAGTGCTAGACGAGTTCCTGCGTAACTCCGGACGCACGGCCCCGGTGGAAGACAGCGGTGTTGAGCTGGAGTTCACCTATCAAGAACCAGCCCCAGTCGCTCCAGCGAAAGAGGCTGTTCCCACACCGCCTCCATTTGCATTTCTCAACGATGCCCCCTGCGAAATGTTAGCCCCGTTCTTCGAGCAGGAACATCCGCAAGTTACCGCCGTGGTAATGAGCTATTTACAGCCTGAGCGAGCTTCCGACATTTTGCGACAGTTGCCGGCCAGACTACAAGCCGACGTTGTGCATCGCATCACCCAGTTGGACGAGCCTTCGCAGGAGATAGTGAACGAGATTGAAGCTCGGATTAAACAAATCGTTTCACGGCAAACACTCTCGTTTGAACGGCGTCGCTTAGGTATGGCCGCCGCCCAAGCGATCCTCAAAGCATCGTCTGGCGATCAAGCGCAGCAGCTACTCGATGAACTTCGTAATCGTGGTTCGCACTTGTTAGATGACCTTGAAAAGTTTCAAGCGAACCCTCAGTCCGTAGCCGTCGTTTTGCCCACGACAACACCTACGGTTGTCGAGCCAAGTCCTAAGAATATCGAACCCCCACGACCGGTTGCCACCGCCAGGGAAGCCCAGCCGATTGCGGCTGTTCCGCAAAGTTCACCAAAACCGAAGCCCGTCAAAGCACCCCCTGCTCAGACGGAGTTACCCCAACCGAACTTCCCCTTTGAACGCTTCGCCCAATTAGACGATCAGTCGTTGGCCAAGGTATTGCATCAAACCGGCCCTAAGGTTGTGTTATTAGCACTCTGCGGAGCCTCGCCAGCGGTGATGAAACGAATCTCACGAGGGCTTGGAAATGGGGACATGAAGCTCCTTTCGCAGAGAATTCGTCAGATGCAGCCGGTGCTGCTTTCGGATATCGATCGGGCCAAGCGAACGATGTGCCTGGCCGCCGATCAATTGTTGTCTCCTTCCGTCTCGACCCCCATGAGCCAGCTACAAGCGGCAGCGTAAGGAGAGCACTACGATGGCAGTTATTAAGTCTGGCGACCTGCAAGGTGACTCACGGACGCTTTCGTCGGTCGCGTTCAATCTGAACGATGTTTCCTCGAAAGCCCAGGCAGATCTGAACGGTGTCAAGTTAAAGGCCGCCGAGATCGTTAAGCAAGCGCAAGAGGAAGCCAAACAAATCCGTGCTAAGGCCGAAGCCGAGGGGCGTCAGGCTGCCGAGCAAAAGGCCCGTCAATCGCTCAAAACCGAAGTCGATCAGCACGCAGCGACCCTACTGCCGGCATTGCGAACGTTGGTGCAAGAGCTGACCACTGCCAAGCAAACCTGGCTAAATCAGTGGGAACAAGTCGGTTTGCAAGTGGCTGTAGCGATCGCTGAGAAAGTGATTCGTCACGAGATTGCTAATCGTCCGGAAATTGCCAACACACTAGTTCGCGAGTCGTTGCAGCTTGCTTCCGGGTGTGGCGAAATTCATATCCGGATGAATCCACAAGATCTTAGCAGCATGCAAAGTGGCGAATCGATGATGTGCGACGAGCTGAAAAAATTAGCCCCGGCGCAAATCATCGCCGACAAACAAATCTCACGCGGTGGATGCGTTGTCGAAACCAAATTCGGTTCGATCGATAACCGCATCGAATCCCAGCTTAGCCGTATCGCGGAAGAATTGGGAGGAACCGTATGATCACCTCGCTCAATAGCCGCTTGCGGCAAGTCATGCCTACGGCAGTAACGGGAAGCGTTGTCGAGACCTTAGGCACAACCACTGCCGTCGCCGGTTTTCCGGTGCCGATCGGTGCCGTTGTGGAAATCGATTGTCAGTTTGGCTCCCCCATTCCTGCTGAAGTGATCGGTTTTCGTGGCGAGCACACGCTCATCTATCCGTTAACTGGCGTGCAAGGCGTTCGTCGCGGCAACCAGGTTCGACTGCGACATTCCTTCCGCACCGTAGGGGTTGGGCAGCGGCTGTTAGGGCGTGTGCTCGACGCGCACGGACACTGTTGCGATCAACGGCCACAACCAATTGCGGAAGACCGACTCCGGCTCGATCGTAATCCGCCCAATGCCGTCAGCCGGCCACGCATTGATCAAACGATTTCCACCGGTGTTCGAGCGATCGACGGGCTGTTGACGTGCGGACTGGGGCAGCGTGTGGGGATCTTTGCTGGTTCTGGGGTAGGAAAGAGCGTGACGTTGGGCATGATGGCCCGTTACACCTCCGCCGATGTCAACGTGATCGCGCTGATTGGCGAACGTGGCCGAGAAGTGAACGACTTCATCGAACGTGACCTGGGGCCTGAGGGAATGGCACGTAGTGTGGTGGTCGTGGCCACTAGCGATCAACCCGCCATTCAGCGAATGCAAGCCGCTTTAACGGCGACCAGCATTGCCGAGTATTTTCGTGATCAGGGAAAGAACGTCTTGTTCATGATGGACAGCGTGACCCGTTTCGCGATGGCACAGCGTGAAATTGGTCTAGCGGCGGGCGAGCCTCCGACAACGAAGGGCTATCCCCCATCGATGTTCGCCTTGTTGCCCCGCTTGGTCGAACGAACCGGCCGCACTCCCAAGGGAAGCATTACGGCTTTTTATACCGTGCTGGTCGAAGGGGACGACACCAACGAACCGGTCGCCGATACCGTGCGTGGCTTGCTGGATGGGCATATCGTGTTGTCTCGCAAGCTGGCCGGTAAGGGGCATTATCCCGCAATCGACGTCATGCAAAGTATCAGTCGGTTGATGAACGACCTGGTCAGCGAAGAAGTTCGTACTGGGGCGTTGGTCTTGCGCGATTTGATGTCGACGTATGCCGAGAACGAAGACCTGATCAACATTGGGGCGTATCGCCAAGGATCGAATCCACGTATTGATATGGCGATTCGCTTGAAAGATGAAATCGATCGTTATTTACGTCAGGCCGTCGACGAACAAGCGACGGTCGAAACGGCGCATCAGCAACTGTTGGCTTTGGTACGCAAGTGCAGCATTGCACAGCCAAACATGGCAGCCGGTCGCGCACCTCGCATCGGTGCCAAGTAGTTAGGGAACCATCATGGCCACGTTTCGCTTTCGACTCGAGACCTACCTGCGGTTGAAAATCGCCGCACGGGATCAGTGTCGCGCCGAACTGGCCGAAGTGCTCCGAGCTGAAGAACAACTCAAGCAGCAGCAAGTTGAAATCGCCGAGGAAATCGACGGACAACACGACTACATTCGCCAAGCAACTCAATCGGGCAGTGTGAACCTCGACTTGATTACCGCCGCCCAACGCCAGGTTATGTTTTTGAAGGCTGCCGACCAGGAAAAGCAAATGTTGATGAAGCAGCTATTGCCTCATATTCAGCAGCGCCGGCAAGCCCTGATTGATGCCGACCATGAAGTTCGCACCTTAGAGAAACTGAAAGAACAGAAGCAAGTACAGCACCTCCAACGGGAGTCGGCTTTAGAAGCGAAACAGATGGACGAAATCGCCCTGACGGGATTTCGACGTAAAGGAGTTTAGCCATGGCCTTGTTACGCATGGCAGGATCATTCTTTGCTTATCTCTGTGTTGCTACTGTGTTGGCGCAGATTATCTGCGTCGCCATGTTTGCCAACTCCGGGACGTTTACCCAGGATAAGCTGTACTCCTTGATGGCCCTCGTATATGGCATCGATGAAGATGCAATTCGGGAAGAAGCACAAAACAAGGATCAACCGGAAGTCGACCGGGAAGAACCTGATATGCAGCAGATTATCGATGAACGAGCCGAACGCCACTTGGCACTCGATTTTCGCATACAGGCTTTGGATACCGGGATCGAGAATCTGCGTAACATGCAATCGCGTTTGATGGAAGAACGTCGCCGATACGACCAATTGAAAAACGGCTTCGATCAGCGATTGAAGGCCTTGGAAGATGGGGTGCTGGACGATGCAATTTTGGAAGTGCAGCGAACACTCGAAGCCCTCGATCCGCGTCAAGCCAAAGAACAAATCTTGATGATGCTAGAGCGAGACGACAAGGCGATGATTGATGTGGTGAAGATCATCAAAGCCATGTCGACCGACAAGCGTAAGAAGATCATGGGTGAATTCCGCACGGAAACTGAGCAAGAAAAACTGGCCGACATCCTAGACGAAATTCGTCGCGGGGTGCCAGATACCGAAATACTGGGGGATGCCCGGGACAAACTAAAACAGTTCGAGCCTGAGGCAAAATAGGGGATGAGTGGTATGAAATCTTCGTCATCACAATCGGTGAATCCCGTTCCCAATTGGGGGAACAATAACCGAAGTCAGTCCAATCGTTCGGCTGATCCACTGGCGTTTTTCGATTTGATTATGGATTCCGCTCGTTCGTCGTTAGGGCAAGGGCAGAACTCGCTTGATCCAACGACGGCCATGACGCCGACATCGACACCGCAAACTGGCGATAGCCAAGCAGCCGCAGACAAGCCTGGTCGGCAGGATGACCACCGCGACCATGACGAGTCAACCAATTCGTCGGCATACTCGGGCTCGTCACCGCGCGAAGTGACCGAGCCGTCCGACGCTCGCAACGAAGAGGTTGAAAGTGAGGATGTCTCTGACGTTGTCGATCTGACTGACGATCAGGCGGTGGAAGATGCTCCGCCAGAAGAAGCAGATCAAGCGGCTTTGGAAACGGCGGCCGCAGCGGGTCAAAGTCAGCAACTGCTAGGGCCGCCAGATACGTTAGCACCCGAGCCAGAACAAGAAGCGGAGTCCGCTGAAGAAGTCGCCGCCAGCAACGCCAAGTCGGTGCTTCCTAACGAGACGAAGGCAACACCGCCGGTCGATACTGACAAACCCCTTGATACCTCCATGGAAGCCGAAAGCGGAGAAGGGCAACTAGCCGCTACGGAGGCAAGTGAAGTGGATGAAAAGGTGGTTAAAGACTCGGCTAAAGACGAAGAGCTTGGCAGCGAAGAGAACGAAGAAGTTTCGCTGGAAACTGAACCGGTAGAGACAAGGGCGGAAGTTCACGACGAACCTGTTGAACGCGATGCGGAAGCGACGCAGGATGAATCGGAAGCGAGCGAACTCGAGGTAAACGCGGAGGAAGAGGGCGTTACGGTCGAGCAAGATTCGCGAGACGAGTCTTCAAGAAATGGCAAGGACTCTTCGCGTTCCCAGCAGACGGCCAAGGCAGATGCCAAGGTTGAAACGGCTGCCGCTACGCAAGAGGCGAGTTCGCCAGTAACGGTTCAAATGCCAGCGGCGACCGAAGCAGCTGAAGCGGTGGCTGCGAACAACGCGGCCGCGTCTGCTTCTGCGGCGCAAAGCAGTGCCCCAACCACGACCAGCTCGACTTCTGGCACCAATCCCAACAACTTGGCCGGGCTGTTACAACGTGGTTTGCAACGCGGCACGCTTCAAAAATCAGCGGAAAGCAAGTCGACACCTCAGTTAGATCCCAAACAGCAGATTCGTTTGATTAATCGAGTCGCGCGAGCGGTGGAAACAACTCCGGCTGGACAATCGATCAAGATCCGTTTGAACCCGTCAGAACTCGGGCAGTTGAAGGTCGAGATCAAGATCGAGCAGGGGAACATGATCGCCAAGATAGAAGCCGAGAACCCTGCGACGCGTCAAGTGCTTTTGCAGCATTTGCCTCAATTGCGTGAACGACTCGCGGAAAGCAATATCAACGTGCAGCAGTTCGATGTCGACGTGATGGGACAACAAGATACGACCGATGGTGGCGCGTCGAACCTCGGAGATCAACAAGCGGGCAACGAGAGTTCGTCTGGTGGATCAAGACAATGGGGAACAACCAGTCGTGGCGACGACGAAGTTGCCGCTCCACGCGCGGAACAAGTCAACAAAGAAGCAGAACGTGATAGTCGCAACTTGAATATTACGATCTAAAACTGTGCTGTCGATAATGAATTAATGCATAATAAGTTAATAATTCAAGCCAATTGATTGTGAAGTAGAAGAATCATGTCAAGTGTGGACACTAGCGGGTCGAACAATACTACTCAAGGCAGTTCGGGTACCTCTGGTTCCTCTGCGGCCAAGTATGGATCTGGTATCAACGACCTGAACATGGATGAGTTTCTGCAATTGATGATTGCGGAACTACAGAACCAGGATCCGCTTGATCCAACGAAGAACTCGGAGATGTTGCAGCAGATTGGGCAGATTCGCGAGATCGGGGCCACCGATCAACTGCGTGCGTCACTCGATTCCATGCAGCAAAGCCAAGGGATCTCGACAGCGAGTAGCCTGATTGGCAAGCAAGTACAAGCTCTGACGGATGACGGCTACGTTCTATTTGGCGTGGTGAATAGCGTGCAGTTGACTCCCAATGATGATGGAACCCGCGAGCTAAGATTAAAGGTGAACACGGGAGACCAAACCGTGGACGTGAAAATGGATGACATCTTCACGATTCTGCCAGCTAGTGCTCAGGCCCCAGCAGAGCCTGATCCGACGGACGAAACCGATACGGGTACCGAAGACACCACCGACTCCGAATCGTCTACGGACGATAGCAATTCGGGCAGCGATTCCGTAGACGAAACAACGACATAAGCACCACGCACTCCACGGATTTGGAGTCGCTTTCAACCTTTCAAGGAGGTTAACCATGGGTCTGGCATCAGCACTTTCGACCGCGTTGACCGGTATGACCGCAGCGGAAACTCAAATTGACGTCACCGGTAATAACCTGGCCAACTCGCAAACGGTTGGGTTCAAGGCGTCCGAGGCTCGCTTCGCCACGCAGTTCTTGCAGACCCAAAGTTTGGGATCGAAACCAACCGACTCCAACGGCGGTACCAACCCTCGGCAAACTGGTTTGGGTGCGAAAGTAGCGGAGATCACGCCAAACTTCACCCAAGGGACTATCGAAGTTAGTAACAGCCCTTCGGACCTGGCCATTCAAGGTGATGGTTTCTTCATCGTGGAAGGCGGGGCGGGCGAGACGTTGTATACCCGCAATGGTATCTTCAAGACGAACTCGCAGAACGAACTAGTGACGATTACCGGGCAGCGTGTGCTTGGTTTCGGCATTGACGAGAACTTCCAGATCCAGCGTACGCAATTGGTGCCGCTGACGATTCCGCTGGGTGCTAAAAGTGTGGCCAAAGCGACGGAAAACGTTTACCTGGAAGGCTCGCTTACCGCTACCGGCGATCTGGCGACACAAGGTCAAGTGATTGAAAGCGCGATTCTCGGCAACGCAGCCGTCCCGCGCCCAGATACCTCGACTACCAATGTTGGTGTGGCCGCTCAGCCTAGCGTCGCCGCGACGACCGGCGAATCCGCAGTCACGCCGGGCATCGGTTCGATGACGCCATCTCAAAGCGAAGGTGCCGGTGCGGTTCCCAATGGGGCGTACAACTATCGCTTTACATTCTCGAACGCTGGGCTTACTGGGGAAACACTTGCTTCGGCGGATACGGCTGTTAATGTTGCCGACTTGGGAGATGCAATCCCCGATAACAACACCGTCACGTTTAGCAACCCACCCCAGTCGAGTTCCTTCTCGCAAGTGAATATGTACCGCAGCAATGACGGCGGTGCGACCTACTTCCTGGTCGATTCGTTTGCGATGGGCGCGCCGGTAGAGGACGTTTCTGCTGCTACGACGGCGACCACGCTTGCTGCTTCGAAAATTGGTGGTACTGGGGCCAATGGAAACCTGACCGGTGGCGATGTCTATCAGTACCGCTACTCGTTTATCGACAGCAATGGTAACGAGACGGCCCCTTCGAATTCGCAAACCGTGACCGTTTCGGGAAGCCCTGCCGATGGCAATGGCTACTCCGTGGTGCTCGATAGCATTCCTACGGACACCAATTACGATTCGGTTCGCATTTATCGAACCACGGCCGGTGGGTCTGATTTCTACGAACTAGATACGCTGACCATGGCCGCTGCAGCGAGCCCGTATGTCGACGATGGCCTGACGCCGCTGGGCACCAACCAGCTGGACGCCCAGACCATCAATGGTAACTACACCTACTTGATTACCTTTGCTCGATCGGGGGAACAGGAAAGCCGACCTTCGTTGGCCTTGGGCCCTCAAAACGTGGTCAATGGGCGTATTGAACTAAGCAATTTGCCGGTTCCACCAACACCTCCAGCGGAAGGTGGTTTCCCGGCGTACGATAAGGTTCGTATTTATCGAAACCTGGCCACCGACTCGGACAGCTTCTACTTGGTGGACGAGCTTGATCCAGGCGAAGACTTCATCGATACGGTTCCCGATTCGCAGATCTCAGATCTTACAATCACGGGCAACAAGACGATCGACCTGGATGGTCCCAAGATCGACTCGAATACCCTGTTAGTCGATGTGGTAAAACGCGACGGTTTGAACTTCGAGAACGTGTTTGAAGAAGGCGAATTGAGCTTTACTGGTTACAAGGGAGATCGCAAGCTTGATACCAAGAAGTTCACGATTACCGATACGACGATCGTGCAAGAACTGCTTGAGTTCATAGGGGCTTCCACCGGTATTCAGCCATCGGTCAACGGTAACGCCAACCCGGTTCCAGGTTCAGAGAATTCGATTCCAGACGAAACGGGAACGCTGACACAAGGGGTTAGTATCACCGATGGTCGAATTCGGGTGACATCGAATAACGGTGTCGACAATGGCGTTGATGTCCGGTTGTCGTCTTTCACGCTCGATAACAACAGTGGTGTTCTGCAAAACCCGAATTTGAATTTCGGTACCGTTCAAGAAGGCATTGGCCAAAGTGCTGTTTCCGACTTTGTGGTCTACGACACGCTTGGTATTCCCGTTAATGTGCGGGTGACTGCGGTGCTGGAAGAACGTAACGGTTCAAACACAGTTTACCGCTGGTTTGCCGATTCGCCCGACAATGACAATGCGATGGACAGCGGAGACATTGGCGAAGCAAAAATCGCGGTGGGAACCGGCCTGGTTTACTTCGATGGCGATGGTAACTTTGTTGGCTCTGACAACAATACCGTCACCATTCAACGGCGTGACGTTCCTTCGCAGTCTCCTTTGGAATTTGATCTCGATTTCTCGCAGCTCTCGGGGTTGGCCAGCGATAAGGCCTCGCTCAATGCTTCGCGTCAGGATGGTTCCGGCACAGGGACACTTAATAGCTTCATCATCGGTGAAGATGGTGTGATTCGCGGTGTGTTCTCGAATGGTGTCGATCGTGACTTGGGTATGCTGCAGTTGGCACGTTTCGGTAACCCAACCGGTTTAGAGCAACGTGGTGAGAACTTATTTGCCACCGGCGTGAATTCTGGCTTGCCGGTTACCGGCGACCCAGGGGCCGACGGGCTAGGAGATGTGATCGCAGGTGCGGTGGAATTGAGTAATACCGATGTGGGTGGAAACCTGATCGATTTGATTCTCGCGTCGACGCAATACCGTGGTAGTTCGCGAGTTATCACCACCGCTCAGCAATTGTTCGACGAACTTTTGAATCTGCGACGATAAAGTCGGCCTCGCGCAATTAGATATGACCTAGGATTAATCGCCTGGTATGCCTTGAAAAAGGCTACCAGGCCTTTCCTGCTTCGAAGTGGAGTGGTTTCAATGATCAAGTTGACCCACCTGGGTGGTGAACCGTTTGTACTCAATGCAGAGATGATTCGGTACCTCGAGGCGAGTCCCGATACGTTTATCACCTTGACCAATGGTGATCGTATTGTGGTTCGTGAAGCAACTGACGTTGTCGTAGACCGCGTAATCGAGTACCACCAGCGCAAAAATTTGTTACCACCAGGATTTTCCCGCCCTACCGAAGGGGCAGAGTAAGACCAATACGCCATGGATATCGCATCCGTCGTTGGAATTTTGGCTGCGTTCGGCCTGATCCTCGTAGCCATTCTGATCGCGCCGGGCTCCTCGTTGACCGCGTTTATTGACGTGCCGTCTATTCTGGTTGTGTGTGGTGGGGCTTTGGCTGCTTGCTTGATCGCATTCCCCTTAAAGTCCATGCTGGGGATGCCAATGACGATTAAGGTTGTTTTTCTTAACAAAGCAACCGACTACGCCGCATTGATCAAACAGATTGTCAGCTTGGCCGAAACCGCACGCCGCGACGGTCTGCTGGCTTTAGAAAACCGTATTGGCGAAATAGACAATTCCTTCATTATCACCGGCCTGCAAATGGCCGTGGATGGTACGCGTCCAGATGCGATTGAGGACATCATGCGTACCGAAATGGATGCCGTGGCCACGCGTCATCGCGACGCTAAAGCCGTTTCCGACCAAATGGGACGCTTTGCACCGGCCTATGGAATGATCGGGACGCTGCTGGGGCTGATTATCATGCTGGGGAACATGAGCGATCCAAGCTCGATTGGCTCTGGGATGGCGGTGGCCCTGCTTACGACCTTGTACGGTGCAATTGTCTCGAATGTTCTTTTTCTCCCCTTTTCCGAAAAGCTAGGCTTTTTGAACAAGCAAGAACTCCTGGGGATGGAGATTATCATTCGCGGGATCATGGCGATTCAATCTGGGGAAAACCCCCGTGTGATCGAACAGAAGCTGCGTACATTCTTGCCGCCAGCCGTTCGGGCCAAGATGGACGCTGAGAAGTAATGGGAGCCAGCAATGGACGATGATGATGGAGATCCTGGCATCCCAGAATGGGTTGTGACCTTTGGCGATATGATGTCGCTTCTGCTCACATTCTTCATCATGCTGGTGTCGATGAGCGAAATCAAAAAAGATGAGCAGTACCAAGCTCTCGTCGAATCGTTTCGACGCCAATTCGGCCACGATTCTTCAATGGAAAGCGTGATTGCAGGCAACGCCAAACCACGCAATTCTAACTTGGCCAAACTAGCCACCATGGGACGCGCTAAACGTTTTTCGACCCATGCTGGCGGCGATAAAGTGAAAGCTCCGGTCGGAGATAGTCCGCAGGTACGGATTATTCGACCTGGTTCAAAAACAGCGGTGGGGACGGTTGTCTACTTCAAGGAAGACAGCGATAAGCTGGATGAAACCGCGATCCAAGCGTTACAAGCTCAGAGTCTCGAATTCGGCGGAAAGCCCCAGAAGATCGAGATTCGTGGGCATACGTCGCTCCGCCCGTTACCCCCCGATAGCCCCTTCAAATCGCACTGGGAACTGGCCTACGATCGCTGTATGGCCGTAAAAGAGTATCTGCTTTCGCTGGGCATCGACGAACGGAGAATTCGGATCTCGGTTTCTGGCAAGAACGAGCCATTTCATATCGGGACCGATCCGCTTCTGCTTAAACAGAATTCGCGGGTTGAAGTGTTTTTGCTGGATGAAGTGATCGACGACTTGGTCGGTACAAAGACCGAGCAAGCCAATCGCGAGGCTCCCCCCGTAGAAGTCCCGTCGAAGTAGCTTCGAATAGGCGCGCTTTTGCATGCTACGCTTTTTGAAGTAGACAACCACGCCCAACTTCATTAAAGCAATACTCATGGCTGATGCAGCCCCCAACAGCAATCAAGAAGCCACCAAGGGACCCTCTATGAAGGCCAAGATCCAAATCCTTGGCGGGATTTTAGTACTTGTAATTTTGGAATGTGCCGTAGCTTATTTGGTCATTCCCAGCCAGCAAGATGTTATTCGCGCTGCGGAATCCGAGGGGCAAGCTGGCGAGACGGCTGGTGTTGAAACGGCCAACGAGGTCGCTCCTTTGGCGGCTAACGAGGAAACGATCGAGGTCGATCTGGGCGATCCGTTTGGGATTACTGCCTATCGTCCTTTGAGCGAATCGACGATGCGGATCGATTTCCATCTGTATGCCACCATCCGGCTCAGCGATGAAGCGGATTTCAAGTCTTTGATGGAAAAGAATAAGAATCGTTTCCGTGAACAAGTGATTGTTACCGTTCGCAGCAGCGACGAAGGAGAGCTGACCGATCCCAGTTTGGGGTTGCTCAAGCGGAAAATTTTAGAGAAAACCAACCAAATCATAGGCAGACCGATGGTTCACTCCATCGTGTTCAGCGAATTTTCCTTCGTCGAACAGTAAGCGACGACGACCTCTCATCTGGAATGGAATCCGATGACCAACGACGATCAAATGGGACAGGACGAGATCGAGGAACTGCTTCGCCAGGCCCAATCCGGCGGCATGGGTGCTAGCGAGGCGGCTCCGGAGAAAGCATCCCAAGATCTCGAGGCACTCGACCAGAGCGAGATAGAAGCCTTGTTTTCGACCCCCGGAGCCTCTGAAGCACCTAAGCCCAAGCCAAAGCCCCAGGCCGCACCTGCCGCGACGGCAACCCAGCCAAGCGCAGCGCCAGCAGCCGGTGGTGAGGCGCACGACGATATGGAATATCTCCTGAATCAAGCCGAAGCTGCTTTGGCTTCACTCGATTCGCCCAGCCAAAACATGCCGGCGGGGATTTCGCCTTTCACGCTCCGCGATTTTGGTGGTTCCCCCGCGAGCACTGATAAGACAACAATCGATCTGGTTCGTGATGTTGAACTGGATGTCAAAATCGAACTCGGCCAGGCCGAAATGTACCTCGAAGAGGTGCTGCAGATGAAGAAGGGCTCGGTCGTTCCGCTGGACAAGCTGGCTGGCGATCCGGTCGATATCTTCGTAAACGGTCGCTTGATTGCCAAAGGGGAAGTCTTGATCCTCAACGACAACTTCTGCGTGCGAATCACCGAGTTGATCGTGGGCGATTCTGTGATCTAACGCCTCGGGGAACGAGGATGCATCCATGTCGATGTCATGCCGTCGTCTTCATGGGCATGGCTTTTCCGTTTTGCCTGGTCACCAAGAAGTGGGCCTTGGCACGCGCAAGCTGGAAATCAACTTTCACACTGCTTGCTAGCAGTTTCGGAGATCTTTGCTCCGATTCGTCTTGAGCCGTACGACGCTTGTTTCTAAGATGCCACCCCGTCAGTTTTGTGTGGGGCCAGGGAAGTGGCAGGAAGCTAATTCCCCATTGTCTTTTTCGGCAGAATCGATTTCGCGACTTGAGTGAAAATCAGGATGTTTTTCATGCGGAACGCCATCGTCATTGGATGCCTCGTTGGATGGGGGCTGGTGATTGCCCACGCAAGCCAAGGCTACGGCAATGGGCTTTCCGGCAGTCAAGCACCTCCGAACCAGCCGATGCAGATCCGCGCCCCGCAGGCCGAACCGCCTCGGTTCCCCCCGTTGGCTCAAGCGTTGCATGTAGAAGAAGTAGCCCAACAACCGGCGGCTAACCCGCAGCTTCCTGCGGTTGCACCGCCTGCCGATTCAGGCGAGGCATTGCCTTTGCCTCGCAAGCTCAGCCATGACACGGACGAAGCCTCTGCGATTCCTACGTTTAACTTTCAAAGTAATAAAACGGCCAGTATCGCGGCCAGCTTGTTTGTGGTGATCGGCTTGTTTCTGGTTTTTGCTTGGGTCGGCAAGAAGAACATGAAGCCTGGCAGTGGCCGGCTTTCCAAAGAGATTATTCAGGTGCTTGGTAAAAGCCAACTTAGTGGCAAGCAGCAGTTAGAACTTGTTCGCGTGGGGCAGAAACTTCTGTTGCTGTGCGTCACACCTCATAGTGTTGAAACCTTGACTGAGATCACTGAACCAACGGAAGTCGAACGCCTACTGGCCATTGTTCGCCAAGACTCGCCTGGCAGCATGAGCTCGTCCTTTCAGGAAGTGTTATCGCAGATGGGGCATAAACCAGCACGCGGATTCCTTGAGGCTTAACCATGCGAAACATGCGATCTAAAACGCTCGCACTGCTGGGGCTGGCCTTGGTTGTTTGGGCAATGGCTCCGAGTTGGGGCTTGGCTCAGCAAGCGACTTCACTGCCCGACGTCCTTATCGACACGCCGCTCGATCGACCTGTGCAAAAAGAGGTCGAGCAGTTCAGCGACTTCGTGAAAGCAGGCCCCGAGCATTGGACTAGTCCTCAGGGGCTTTCCAGTACGATTCAAATCATGGTCTTGCTAACCGTGATCAGCCTGGCTCCGGCCTTGTTGATCATGACGACCAGCTTCATCCGTATCACGATTGTGCTCGGGTTGCTGCGGCAAGCGATCGGTACACAGCAGCTACCTCCAGGCCAGGTGATTACCGCCCTGGCAATGTTCATGACCTTCATGGTAATGCACCCGTACTGGCAGGAAGTTTACGACGAAAGCATTCGCCCTTATACCCAGCAAGAGATTAATCCCGAAACAGGCGTTACTTTCAAACTATTCGCCGAGAAAGACCCCGTCACTGGGATTGTCGGGCCAGACGAAGCTTGGGAGCGGGCGGTCAAACCGATCCGCCGTTTTATGTCAAAGCAGATCGATATCGCCGGCAACAGTGACGACGTTTGGATGTTCTTCGAGTTTCTCCCGAAGAAAACCCGCGACGAGATCGGCGAGCCCAAGTCGTACGACGATGTGCCGCTGCAGGCCTTGGTTCCGGCGTTCATGTTAAGCGAACTGAAGACGGCATTCTTGATTGGTTTTCAGATCTACTTGCCGTTTCTGATTCTCGACATTGTGATTGCCAGCGTGACCATCTCGATGGGGATGATGATGCTGCCGCCGGTGATGATTTCACTTCCTTTTAAAATTTTGCTCTTCGTGCTGGTCGACGGTTGGACGTTGATTATTGGCATGCTGATGCAAAGTTTTGCTCCTACCTTGTAACGGAAGAATCTCCCTATGGACCCCACAATGGTCATCGACCTGACTCGCAACGCGATGATAATGTGCCTGATCATTGGTGCCCCGGTGCTGATTGTGGGGATGTTGGTTGGTCTGTTGATTGGCTTTCTGCAGGCGTTGACGCAAGTGCAGGATCAAACGGTTTCGTTTGTGCCCAAGATCTTGGCCATGGCGGTGACATTGGCTTTCACGTTACCGTGGATCTTTCAAAAGCTGGTCAGCTACAGTGCTGAGTTGTTCTCGAACATTCCCGATCGCATCGCAGGCGGTTAAGCCGAAAGAAGAGCCACGCGATGGAATTGCTTCGCTATCTGGAGCCAACCCTTGAGCAACTGCTGATCTTCGCGGCGATTGTCACGCGGGTTGGTGGTTTGATCGCGACCGCCCCGGTCTTGGGGGCAAACTATGCTCCGATGCGAATCAAAGCCTTTCTGGCGGTCGCCATCTCGTTGATGCTGACACCCGTGTTTTGGGAGTACGACTTCCCCATGCCGGGCAATGCGGCAGCGTTGCTGGTAGTGATGGTGGGCGAACTGTTGATCGGTTTGTCGCTGGGACTGGGAATCAAAATTCTTTTTGCTGGGGTACAGATCACTGGGCAACTGTTAGGGCAGATCGGTGGTTTGTCGATTGCCGATGTCTTTAACCCGGCGTTCGACGACAACGTGCCAATGCTGTCGATCATTTTCGACTTGGTAGTATTGGCCGTGTTCCTCGTGATTGGCGGACATCGTTTTCTGATGGCGGCGCTGCTAAACACGTTTACAGAGATCCCGCCAGGCATCGCGGCGGTGGATGTCAACATTGTGTCGGTCATTCGCGAAACATTGTCCACCTCGTTGGTTCTCGGCGTGCAAGCTGCTGCCCCTGGAACGGTGGCGCTGCTGATTGGCGTGCTGGTGATGGGCGTGATCAGCCGCACGTTGCCGCAGTTGAATTTGATGGCGATTGGTTTCAGCATGAACACGATGCTGCTGATGGCCTTCATCATGCTGACGATTGGTAGCGTGGTTTGGATCTTTCAAGATTCGGTCGAGCCAACCGTCGACAAGATTCGGTCGATGTTTCATACCATCGAGGCGGTAGCGACTTAAGCGATGTCGGATCAGGAAAAAACAGAAGAAGCAACCCAGCATCGCCGCGACCAGGCTCGGGAAAAGGGACAGATTCCCAAGAGCCAGGACTTGGTCTCGGCAGTCATGCTGACCGTCGCTTTGGGCGCGCTGATGTATCTTGGCCGCGACCTGATCGATTTTCTGGGGCAGCTTACCCGTGACGAGCTGGGAACTGTGCCCCCTTTGAATCCCACGCAAATGTGGGCAACCCATCACAGCGCGTTGGTGGTGTGGCGGTTGGCGACGGTGATGGCGCCGATATTGCTGGTCCTTTTTATTGCCGGCATCGTGATCAACATGGCCCAGACTGGCGTGATGTTTCTGCCAGATAAGTTGGGCTTCGATTGGAACCGGGTGAATCCGGCATCTGGTTTTAAACGGCTCTTTTCATTAACGAACTTGATGAAGCTGATCTTCGGGATCGGCAAAGTCGCGATCATTTCGATCGTGGCTGGCGTGACCATCTGGTACGAGATGGACGAAATTCTTGGGCTCGCCGCACTGAGCACCATTGAGGTGGCCAGTTACTTGCTGGACACGGCCTTGTGGACCTCGATGAAAATTGCGATCTGTCTGGTGGTTCTCGCTTTGTTGGACTACGGCTACCAATTGTGGAAGGCTGAGCAAGACCTGATGATGACCAAGGAGGAGATTCGCGAGGAAATCAAAAACATGCAGGGTGATCCTCAGGTCGCCGCTCGGCGTCGCCAGGTTGCTCGGCAACTGGCCATGAGCCGGATGGCAAACGATGTCCCTAAGGCCGACGTGGTCGTGACCAATCCCACGGAACTCGCGATTGCCTTGAAGTACGATCCCTACGAAATGTCTGCCCCGGTAGTGGTGGCCAAAGGAGCCGGCTCGGTTGCGCAGCGTATTCGACGTTTGGCCCTAGAGAACAACATTCCGGTGGTCGAACGCAAAGAACTGGCCCGGGCCTTGTACGCCGAAGCGGAGCTAGGCCGACCCATTCCTGCCGAACGATACGCTGCCGTAGCCGAAGTGCTGCGTTATGTTTACGAACTACAAGGCAAACAAATGCCAACCATGTCGGACTTGGAACGCGCCGACCGCGAACGGGGTAGGGCGGCTTAGTCGGAGCGTTTGCTTGGGATGTTAGCCGAGCTATAAAGCCAAGTATTCGCGTATGGAGTGCTTGAAGGAATCTCAACCGAATTCAGCGGTAAGCCCTTAGTGCAATCTTGGTCTCGCTACTGCGGCTATCTTGCCGCGCTGGGGAGGTTGCTCCAATTTAAAGCCTCATTTTTTGTTTGCTGCGTAGGATAGAATCCGCTACTTTGGGGACTTCCTTTACTCTCTCTTTAAATGCTTCGGGAGTCTTCTCTGGTGGGTGATTTTCTACGGCTGCCGTCGTTGGGGTTTGTGCTGTTACTGGGTTTGTTTCTGGGGGGCACCAACTTTGTGGATTGCACGGTTGTGCTTGGTGCCAACTGCGAGGCTGACCTCGAGACCACCGCGCCGATTGAAAAGTTGTTTGGGCCCGTCGATCCCATTCGCCAGGAACGCGCCCCAGAAGAAAAGGAAGCGGCCAACCAGAAACGGATCGCCGAGCAGAAGGCCAAGCAAGAGGAAGAGGAGCTTCAACAGGAGTTGAAGTCGGTAACCGATCAGTTGCAAGTTTCGCTTGACGATGTGAACTTGTGGCTACGGCGGGCAGAGCTTTATGAACAGCTCGACAAACGCGAAGCGGCGATAAGCGACCTGAACGAAGTGCTCAAACGCCAAGGGGAATCGGCGAGCATCTTGCTGCGGCGAGCCCGACTTTGGCTGAAGATGAACGAAAACGAGAAGGCCGAGACCGACGCCAAGCAGGCCATCAAGTTAGAGCCAAAAAACGTAGAGACCTATTTTGCGTTAGGAGAAATCTACCGCGAGCAATGGAAGCTGGAAGAGGCGTACAAATGCTTTGCGTACGCAGTCAAACTAGCCCCTGAGCATGTCCAGGCTCGCTACAACCGTGCTTATGTCGTTTCCGGAGCCAACTATGGCAAGCCGGGCTTAGAGCTTGCTGCCAATGATCTAAAAAAGGTCTTAGAGCTTGATCCGGAAATGGACAAAGCGCACTATCGCTACGCCGAAGTCCTGCATGCTTTGGGACGCTATGAAGAGGCTGAACGAGAAGCGACTTACGTGCTTACCAAACACCCGGACCTCGAGTGCATGGTACTGCTGCGCTGGAAGATCTACATGATGCAGCAAAAATACGATCCAGCCCTGGCCGATGCCCAACGCTGGATGGAATTCGCCCCCGCCAGAAAAGGACGAATCGAGTTGCGGGCCAAAGCGTACGACGGCCTACGAAAATATGAAGAAGCGATCGCCGATTGGAATGTTTTCCTCGAAATCTACCCCGAAAACATCAACGGTCAGCAGATGCGTGCGCAAGCCTATCGAAGATTGAAACGCTACGAAGAAGCCGCCGCTTGCTATACGAAGTTGATGGAGCTAGATCCTGAGGAAAGCCGGTGGCTGCAGGATCGGGCCCAAGCTAGGATTAAATTAGGCCAGTTTGACGAGGCGATGGCCGATATCAACGGTGCCGCTGCGCTGCAACCAACCTACCCGCAGTTCTACTCCATGCGGGCCGACCTTTACAAAGCGATGGGGGAACCGGCAAAAGCGCGAGCGGAAATGATCGCCTATCGAAAAGTGATCGCCACACGTTCGCTACGCAATTCGGATTCTTCCAAGTATGACCAGCAACGGACTGAAATCGAAAATAATATCACCGAGCAATTTGCCAAGATCCGCTCAGGCGAAACCCCATTTGGATCGAAGTTTCGGTTGCGGCTAAACGATGAGCACGAGGACTGGGGGAAGCTGTGGTTAGCGGCACTGGCTCAACTGCTGGCAGAGCCTGGCGAAGCGACCTTGGAAAACCGCTTGAAGTACATTCGGGTCTTTATCGAACAAATGGATACCTATCCGTTACCGAAGCAGGAAACGGATGAAGTGATCGCGCAGCTCAACGCCATTGCCGCCAGCGAGGAGCCAGAAGCACTACGGGAAAAGGCCCGTACGGATGCCATTCTGCTGGATGTTTTTCAGAAGGCGAATGATCCTACCCAAAGCATCGGCGAGCCAGGAAGTCTTACGATCGATCGCGTTAACTTTGCGACCGACGCGTTAGGCAGCGATCAAAGCTTCCGCCGGCACAACCAGCCCCATCAATGGTTGAAATACAACCAAGAAAGTACATCGGGAACGTTCTATTATCGAGAAATCAAACGAACGCCAGAGTACATCGAATTGATAGCGATCCGGGACGCCACGCGGGTGCGGATTAGCCCCGATCAAGTCCTTCAATCGCCTGACGGGAAGGCTTGGTTTTCGATTAACGAGTTTCCTGGCCGTTTGGCAATTGTGGAACGGAATGAGCTGACCAAGCACGTTCAAGAGCAAGTCGCCCAGCTCAAACAAGGTAATTCGGTCGATCGCAAGGCCCTTTATGTCCAATACACAAATCCCATCTGGGTGCGGTTGTGGCTCGATGGATTGACATCGGTTTTGGCCACCGAGAACCAACCGGCCCAAAAACGGGCCCTAGCTGCTTTGCTGCTGTTGACCCAAAACGTCAACTACAACATTTTGCCTGCTGCTGAAACCAGCCACGCACAAGACGCATTGGCTGCCATCGTTAAGGGCCAATTCCCTCAGGAAATGAAGAACGATGCGAAGCAGGCATCCAGAGTACTAGAGGTTTTATCGCGCGTGAATGCGCCGGGCTATTCCGGCGACGAACCGAACGCCTTGAACGGAACGCAGTTTAGTTATCCCGCTGATGAGCAAGGTCGGCCGGGAATGCTGAAAAAACTTCGATCTAGAACGCCGGTATGGCAGTCAACCAAGAATGATCGCTTTTGGGCCAGCTTGCGAGAAGTTCGCAGAACGAGCGAATTCATCGAGTTGTTCGATCCCAACCGAGGCCTTTGGACCCGCATCGAACCAACCCAGGCTTTCTGGTCGTTCGATCAGGAGAACTGGCAACTGATTGGTAAGGGGGAGCTAACCGAGCAATAGTCGCTGGCCTCTATGGGATGACTAATCGTGATGGCCATGCACATGCCGAATGACGCGATAGATCATCAAAAAGATACCGCTGGCGAAGACCCCCAGGACCATCCCAGCGAAACCGCCAATCAAAGCGCCACCATACCAGGGCAATTGCCACGAAGGATTGGCCCCAGTAGCAACGGCACCCATGATCGCCACGATCAGGGTGGCGACGAAGGTGAATTTCATCTGAAAAACATTGTCTGACTTACGGACATTTACGCCGACGACCGTATCCGAAACAAGGTTGTACGCCTCTTTCAACTCGCTATGGCGGTTGGAAGAACCGGCGGAAGTCTGGCTTTCCGATTCTTCTGGTGGATCGGAGAAGATGTTAGGTTCGTTTTTCATGAGAGCTTCGAAGTCAAACTGGCGAGATAAAACAATTCCGCCGCTGGAATAGAATTAACGAATGGCAAATCAACATCGTAAATCAACCGCCGGTCTGTCGGTTAACTCGGGGTGTTGCTGGGTTACGCTGCGCAAACGCCAGCCTGGCAGACGGCGTAAGATTTAAGACGCCGTCTAAGCGAATCTGTAAAACGGCTGCGGTCAGGTTATCGACCGCGGCGTTTCGAGCGTTTGTCTTTTTTCGGCTTCGAGGGGGGCGTTCCCTTTTGTGATTTAGCTTTTCCGCGATCAGAGCTCTTTTTGGGGCGGCTTGATTGGGCTGAGAACTTGGTGCTCGAACCTTGCACTTTGGGCTTCCAGCGGCCACCACCACCTCCTCCGCCAAGCGATTTGGCAGGAGGCTTGGTGCTTTGCTGTCCGGTCTTCTCGACGAATTGGTAATCGAGTTCCCGGCGATCGAGATCGACCCGGGCGATACGAACGGTGACCACGTCGCCGAGGCGGAACGAGTTCCCTTCGTGGTTGCCGACCAGGCTATGGGTTGTCGCATCGTAGTGATAATAGTCGTCACTGAGCGAGTCGATGCGGACCAGCCCGTCGGCAGGAATGTCGAGCGATTGCACGAACAGTCCGAACGGTTCGACGCCGGTAATGACCGCGTCGACTTCCTCGCCGATGCGAGTGCTCATGTAGGTGAGCAGTTTGATCTTGATCAGCTCGCGCTCGGCATTGGCGGCTCGTTGTTCGCGTTCGCTACAATGTTCTCCTTCGACCTGCATCTGACCGAAGTCTTGCGGTGGGCGGACGCCTTGTTCGATCAGGTCGAACATGCGGTGGATGGTCAGGTCGGGGTAGCGGCGAATGGGGGACGTGAAGTGACAATAGTTGTCGCTGGCCAGGGCGTAGTGACCAATCTCTTCCGGGCTGTAAACGGCCTTCTGCATGCTGCGGAGCACGGCGTAATTAACGGCGGCCTGTTCCGGCTTGTTCTTCACTTCGTTCAGCACGCGGATAATCTCGAAGCGGCTATTGAGGCTTTCGCATTCGATTCCTAGCTCGCGGACAAACTCGGTCAGGTTGGCCAGCTTCTTCGGATCAGGCGAGGCGTGGGCGCGGCGAAGGAAGAAGAGCTCGCGATCGACTAGCGCTTCGGCGACCGCTTCGTTGGCGGCCAGCATAAACTCTTCAATGATTTGGTGGCTCTCGGTGTTTTCGACCGTGTGAGCGCCAATCACTTCACCGTCAGTATTTAGATCGAGCTTGACTTCCGGCATGCTCAGTTCCATCGAACCGCGGGCAAACCGGCGCTGACGAAGCATCATCGCCAACTCGTGCATACGCCCCAGCAGGGCATGAACCTCTGGCGTCAGCTTTTCTTTCCAGGGTTCGCGATCGGCGAGGTACTCGTCGACTTCTTCGTAGGCGAAGCGGCGTTTGCTGCGAATCGCTCCTTTGCAAACTTCCGTATGAACGCGGGCACCTTCCGGCGTGAACTCGATGATGGCCGTCCGCGTGTAGCGAACCCGGTCGGGCTGCAAGCTGGCTAGGTTGTTGCTAATGGTTTCCGGCAACATCGGAATCACTTTGTCCGGCAAGTAGACGCTGGTCGCTCGGTTGCGGGCTTCATCGTCCAGGGCACTTCCTTCCGGGACGAAGTGCGACACATCGGCGATATGGACACCTAAGACCCAGTGGCCGTTTTCTAAACGTTCCAAACTGATTGCGTCGTCGAAGTCGCGGGCATCGATAGGGTCGATGGTAATGACCGTGTCGGCGGTGAAGTCGCGGCGACCTGCGGGAATCGATTCGTCGAACGCATCGGCTTGATCACGCGCGACCTGCAGGGCTTCTTCAGGGAATTCGCGGGGAAGATCGTATTCGACGATGATCGAAAGGAGATCAACGCCTGGCTCGCCACGCTTACCGAGGACTTCGGTAATGACTGCCTCGCCATCGTGGGCGTGCGAAGGAAAGCGGACCATTTCGATCACGACTTTGTCTTCCGGCTGAGCGTTCTTGGCGCCAGGATCGCCCACCGAAATCGGCTGAGCGAAAATGCGACCGTCGACTTGGACCAACGCCATGCCGTGTGTTTCGTGGTAGGTACCAACGAAACGATGCGTTTCGCGCTCGACGATCTCGACGACTTCGCCGCAGAGGCGTTTGTCGCCGCTCGGTCCGCGTCCAAAGTAAGTGCGGATCAGCACCAAGTCGCCGGTGGCCGCGTCCATGCCACGTCGCGGTGGGATGAAGATATCGTCCTGCTTGTCTTTCGACGCCGCAGCATATTGCGGGCGGACGAAGCCAAATCCCTTGGCATTGCGTTGATAGCGACCGGTAATCCGTTTATCGCCATCTTCGACCGAAGGTTTCTTGACCAGATGGTTGGAACCGTAGCGAACCAACCCTTTGCGAATGAGACGTTTCAGAGCACGTTTGAAAGGTCGCTTGTCGTCGTCGGTAATGCCAAGCTTCTTGGCGATGACTTTCGGTTTGACCGGTTGGTAATTCGGTTGATTAACGTGAGACAGTAACTTTGCTTCAATTTCTTCTATTTCCATAATCCAAAGTGTACGATGGGCGCGATGGGGGGGCAATCGGCAGAAATGCCAGAAGTGGCAATTTTTATGCCAAGATCACGAAGGGAATGATTTATTGGGCAGATTACGGGGAAATCGATGAGACCCGGGAAGACGTTTCGCCAATGGGCATAAAAAAGTGGCCCCTCGCGAAATTGAATCGAGAGGGGCCACCGAGATGCTGGAAGGGTAACTGGTTTGATCTGTTTAGCTGCCAGAGCCCTTATACAACTTGCGACCGAACTGCGGGCTGTACGACGTCCAGTTGCTATCCGAGTTGGCGTCGTCGGCCAAGAGCTTGTCGAAGCCGTGCATATGGGCATCGAGGCTATCGAGATAGTGCAGGGCCAACGCTTCGGCGGTCATCGGAACTTTGGGGCTGCCATATTCCAGGCGGCCATGGTGGCTGACGACCATGTGTTTGATACGCAGGGCCAACTCTGGCGGGAAAGGTTCGCCGGAGAATTTTTCTGCTTCGACGATCAGGCGATCGACAATGCTTACGCCACTGACCAGGTGCCCGATCAGCTGTCCTTCGTCACTGTAGGCAAGCCCTTTGTCGGTGCTCAGTTCGTCGACCTTGCCCAAATCGTGGAAAAGAACGCCCATCACTAGCAAGTCTTCATCGACCTGAGGGTAAAAAGGAGCGATTGCTTTGGCGATTTGAATCAGGTTGACGACATGCTCCAGCAAGCCACCTTCGTAAGCGTGATGGTTTTTGATGCCGGCTGGTACCGTGCGAAAACGGGAAATCAGCGGCTCGTCGATCAAGAAGCATTCAGCCAGGTTACGCAGGTGAATATTGCGGATCGCACGTAGTTGAACGGCCAGATCTTTCAGTAGTTCTTCAACCTGTTGCGGCCCAAGCTGCATGAAATCGGATTCGTCCACTTGGCTTGGGTCGACTTTTTCGACCTGGGTAACGATGACCTGCATCGAACCGTTGTAGAACTGGGAAGTTCCTTGAATGCGGACGTAATCGCCATCCTCGAAACGTTTGTAGATGGAATCGTTGGCGTTCCACATCATCGCGTTGACGATGCCGGTTTTGTCGGACAATTGCATCTGCAAGTAAAGATTGCCCTGGCGATTAGGACGTAATTGCTTGCTGGAGGCGATGTAAATTTCGTTGACGCTTTCGTTCTCTCCCAATTGCGAGACGCTTCTTCGAGCCATTCCTGTTATCTTTCCAATTATCTTATCGATCTTCGTAGTATTGCGTATTTGCAATACGCCCCCACGGTCGGGATGCCGGTGCGATTCTAGAGGGCACCTGAAACTACAACAAGGACCCACGCTGTACGTTACCCAGAACCACATCGCTACCTCGGCTGTCCCCACTATCGAGATTTTTTTAGAATGCGACTCTGAAGTTAACAGCCTGTTGAATTTCTCAGATCGGCTACGTTATTGAGCTTGGGCCGATTGCGGCGTTGTGAATTCCTCGACATATCTTGTGGATATGCCTGCGGATTCACGCCTTGCACTCGCTCCAATCTCAATCACTCGCTCACGAAGCAGAAAATCAACAGACTGTTAGACGAGTTAAAGTTACCCCAACTTAGGCAGAATCATGGCCAAAGCGCCGCAAAATGCGATTTCCCCGACCCGAGAGGTCGACTATCCCGAATGGTATCAACAGGTCATCAAAGCGGCCGATCTGGCTGAAGTGTCACCCGTTCGGGGGTGTATGGTGATTAAACCCTGGGGATGGGGTATCTGGGAAAACATGCAGCACGTCCTCGATGGCATGTTTAAGGATACGGGGCACGAAAACGCCTATTTCCCTTTGTTTATCCCGATGAGCTTTCTGGAAAAGGAAGCCGAGCATGTCGAGGGGTTTGCTAAAGAGTGCGCGGTGGTAACGCATCACCGTTTAGAGCCTGGCCCGGATGGCGGGCTGGTACCGGCGGGCAAGTTGGACGAACCGTTGATCGTGCGCCCTACGAGCGAAACGATCATCGGCGCAATGTACGCCAAATGGGTTCAGTCTTACCGTGATTTGCCGATCTTGATCAATCAGTGGGCCAATGTGGTTCGCTGGGAATTGCGCACGCGGATGTTTCTGCGGACGGCCGAGTTTCTGTGGCAGGAAGGGCACACGGCCCACGCGACCAAGGAAGAAGCCTTGGCTGAAACCCGCCTCATGCTCGACGTCTATGCCGACTTCGCCGAAAACTACATGGCAATGCCGGTTATCAAAGGGGAAAAGCCTTCTTGGGAGCGGTTCCCCGGGGCGGACATGACGGTCAGCATCGAGTCGATGATGCAAGACCGCAAGGCACTGCAAGCAGGCACCTCGCACTTCCTCGGACAGAACTTCTCGAAGGCGCAGGAAATCAAGTTCCAGTCGGCGGAAGGAACCGAAGAGTTTGCCTGGACGACCTCGTGGGGTGTTTCCACGCGGCTGGTCGGTGGGCTGATTATGACCCATAGCGATGACGACGGGCTGGTGTTGCCTCCGCGTTTGGCACCCAGGCATGTGGTGATCTTGCCGATTTACCGTAACGACGAAGAGAAGGCGACCGTTTTGGCGTACTGCCAAGATCTGGAAGCGAAGCTGAAAGGCCAGATGTACGATAGCTCGGCAGTCCGCGTGATGATCGACGATCGTGACCTGCGTGGCGGCGAAAAGACCTGGCACCACATCAAGCGGGGCGTGCCGATCCGCGTGGAAGTGGGACCGCGTGACGTTGCTTCTGGCAGCGTGTTTGTTGGGCGTCGCGACCAGGGCCCCAAAGAGAAGAAGGGGATTCCAGTCGAGCAATTCGTCACCGAGATTGCCGTCACGCTGAAGGAGATCCAAGACGGACTCTTCGAGAAGGCCAAGCAGCTACGCGAAGAGAACTCGCGCAAGATCGACAATGTCGAAGAACTCGCCAAGTGGTTTACACCCAAAAAGGGTGGTGATAAGCCAGAGATTCACGGCGGCTTTGCCTATGTCCATTTGGCTGACCTGCCAGAAGTGGAAGAAGAACTGAAGAAGTTGAAGCTAACAGCCCGCTGTATTCCTCTCGATGGTGAGGATGAGCCTGGTAAGTGCCTGTTCACCGGGCAAGAGGTGGCTCGCCGAATGCTGGTTGCCAAGGCATACTAAGACAGGCGAAGCGATTTCAAGCTTCACTATGATCAACAAAAAAAGCGGGTGCGATTATTCGCACCCGCTTTTTTTTATATCTTGTTTGGGAATCGAAAGCTGAAGTTGCTTTCGTGTGCCGCCACTAGTTCGAGTTCTGAATGACGGTACCGTCGTTCATGGCACACATTTGCTTCCAGACGGTGTTGTCGATCGTCAGGCTGACGCCTCGGACCGAGCGATCACCCATCACGCACTGCATGGTGCTGTGCGCAGTCGAAGCACCACCCCAGTCACTATTGATTGCCCAGTACGATTGAAACACTGGGGCAAACAATTGAGCCGAAGCTCCCTGCGGTTGGAAACCGTTTGCTTGATACATCAAGCCGAGCCCCAGCGAGCTTGCATTTGGATTCTTGCCGGTGTCGCCGTAGTAGCCGATCAAGGCGGCGCGTGTTTTACCGGTGGTAATGAAGCGAGGTTCGCCCGAATTCGTTTTGCTGGCATTGAATTCAGTGCGATCGATATTGCTAGGCAGCGTGTAGCCACCGCCAGTTACTTCTGCCACAAACACGGTGTTGGATAGCCCGTCACGAACTTTAGCCAGCTTGGTCGAGCGACCTGGCAAAAATGGACCAGACATATCGAGCGGCTTGGTATTGTTAGCCGTAAAACCAAGGGGACGTGTGTTGGAAGTGCCGTCGGCCGAGTCATTTGAGCCAGCGTTCCACTGTTGCCCTTGAATGTGCGAAATCCAACCTTCGTTGCCAGCATAGTTGGTAATGCCAATGCCACCGACGGAATCAGGGTCGTCGTTTTCTGGGTCGCTGGGGCAGGTCAAGAGTTCAATCTGATTTTTAAGGTAGGCGAAATTTTGAGAGCTGGCAGTGTCTTCAGCGGCATAGCTGAAATTGAAATTGTCGTAGATGTTGCCTTGTTCCATCTGCGGCAAGATCTTGGCAATCCAGGTGAAGTGATTCGTCACCGGTGCAGCTTTTGTGCCGAGGTTGGTCGGATCGACGGCAGGAGGCAGCGAGCCTTTGGACGTCTCGAAGTTGATGAGAGCCAAGCCAATATTGCTGAGATTGTTCTGACATTCAGCACGGCGTGCGGCTTCCCGTGCCATTTGCACGGCAGGAAGGGTAAGCCCGACCAAAATACCGATGATCGCGATCACGACCAAGAGTTCCACAAGCGTAAAGCCACGACGAACGCCGGTGGGGCGTGGGAGAGAGTGTTTCATAACTAGTTAGACCTTCCGGGCGAAACGAGAGCCGGCACAGACAAGTGGTTTTGGTGCGAAAGCTGGCATGTTCCATTACCAATCGCAATTCTTACCTATAGGCGCCCAAAACTCAAGTGATTTGTTGGGTTGTACAAATTTCGAGCTAACTTTATCGGAAATACGGGGGGTGGTAGCCACTGTGAGGGGGTTTCCATAGCAAGGTGGGTGTTAGAGCCCGGCTTTACGGATGAATGGGGTAAATGGGTTGAGAATGCCGGTATGGCAAAGCTACCGGCCCAAAGATTCCGTTGTGAATTCTAGCGATGCTTGTATCGATAAAGCAATTAAACCTGGACTAGCTGCGAACGCTACGCAGGCCATTTCGTATCTCTGGCGGCGATGGGTCACCTTGGGCTGCTCTAACCGGCGGATACCAAGTTGATCAATAAGAGATGCGATTGGGCGGCGTCAGTTTTTTTACCCGCTCCGACGGACACGGGCGATTAGGCAACTGAGCGGCGGGTTGGGTAATTCGCGTCTAAGACGCTCACGAATTCCTGGGAATTGGAGGGATTTTAACGATGAAAATGGATTGGAAGGCCGCCATGTTGGCAGCCGCAATGATGGTGGGCGGTTCGTCCGCTGCATCGGCTCAGGAAGCTGGATACTACGGTGCCAGCCCCGTGAGCTATAACGCAATCGCATCGGATTGCGGTGATGCCACTGTGTGTGGCGACGACGTACTTTCCTGTGGTTCGGCTTGTGGAGATGGTTGTGGCTGCGGAAGCGGCTCTAGCCTGTTTGGATGCTGTGACCACGGCGATCCTTGGACTTTATTCGGTGAAAACGACTGTGGCGTGACCATTGGTGGTTGGCTCTCAGGTGGTTACTACGGTAACTTCCGCGGTGTCTATACCAACAACGGTAATGCTCCGGTTCCTTTCCGCCAGATCTCGAACGCCCCGACGCTCAACCAAGCTTGGTTGTACGCCGAAAAGGTCGCTGACGCTGAAACCTACTGTTTCGACTTAGGTTACCGCGTTGACGCCATGTTCGGTGCCGATGGTCCTGATACGCAGGCTTTCGGTTACGGTGCTCGTCATCGCTGGGACAACCGCTGGGATTCGGCTGTGACTTCTGACGGAGAACAGTTGTACGGTTCTGCGATTCCTCAGGCTTACCTCACCGCTGCTTGGGGTGACTGGGAAATCAAAGCTGGTCACTTCTTCACCATCATTGGTTACGAAGTGGTTGCTGCTCCGGACAACTTCTTCACCTCGCACGCCTACACGATGAACTACGGCGAACCGTTTACTCACGGTGGTGTTCTCGCTACCTACAACGGTATCGAAAATACCACGGTTTGGGGTGGTTACACCAACGGTTGGGACACGGCTTTCGACAACTGGGAAGGTCAAGCGACGTTCCTGGGTGGTTTCAGCCGCAACCTGTCTGACAGCACCACGTTTACTTGGGCCGTCAACACCGGCGACTGGGGTAAAACCAACCTCGGTGGTGGCAACATCCAAAACAACGGCAACATCTACATGAACAGCTTCGTGCTGACCCACGACATGGGTTGTGGATGGAGCTACGTTTTCCAGCATGACTTGGGCGTTCAAATGAACCTGCCAGGTGGTGCTACGAACAACTACTGGTACGGCGTGAACCAGTACCTGTTCAAGGAAATCAACGAGTGCTGGAGTGCTGGTGTTCGTGCTGAATGGTTCTGCGACGAAGACGGTGCTCGCGTTGGTTTCGGTCCTGGTAGCTACTACGCTACGACCGTCGGTTTGAACTGGAAGCCAACTGCGAACCTGATTGTTCGTCCTGAAGTTCGCTTCGAGAAGTTCGACGGCATCTACGGCAATACGGCTACCCCGTACGCCGATGGTACACACGACGATTGTGTGTTCGCCGGTTTCGACGCGATCCTCAAGTTCTAAGACTTGAAGCACGTCGAAAGACGAAAGTTACAAAAATGCCGCAGGTGGCAACGCCTGCGGCATTTTTTATTTCTTGTAAAATAAGGTTTCAATTGCGAGATACGAAACGTGACGCTCGTAAGAGACTTGCAGCCATAATGCTAGATCGACTTGATTCAACCGTGGGAGAGTTCATTTGGGAGACCTGACAACGCCTAAGCCAGTGCTGCGGATCGTGGCTGCGTTTAGTTGCTATCCGGAATCTTTGGCATGGGGAGCAGCCCAGGCCGAAAGTTGCTGGGGGGCGATCGCCCTCAAGAGCGAACCTTTTCTGTTGACCGAAACGACCTATTACGACCAAGAGATGGGACCTGGGCAGAGCAAGCAGTTTTGGGCGTTTGCCGATCTGCAATCTCCCGGAGACCTGCCTGATTGGAAGCGGCAAACGAACCAATGGGAACAACAGCATGCCGAGGAGCAGTCGTGGCCCGTCGCCCGTCCGTTGAATCTGGACTCTGGCTACATCTCGGAAGCGA
Source organism: Bremerella cremea (assembly GCF_003335505.1). Taxonomy (NCBI): domain Bacteria; kingdom Pseudomonadati; phylum Planctomycetota; class Planctomycetia; order Pirellulales; family Pirellulaceae; genus Bremerella; species Bremerella cremea. Next base: position 441,996 of record NZ_QPEX01000045.1, on the reverse strand, counting down.
AGCTCGTTTTGGCGACCACGAAGGATCGTGATCATCGGATATATCTCCGCGATGGCATCTTTGCCGAGGTGACTCTGCATTACCGCCGCAAAGTCTGGGAAGCCTGGCCTTGGACCTACCCTGACTACCAGCGTGCTGAATTTCACGAATTCTTCAATCGCTGCCGTGAATATTTGCGAAAGTCGTTGCAAACGCTTTAATCGCCCCAATCGGGCGGGGGATTTCCTCGGGGGAATGGTTGGGCTCTTCGCTCGTGCCGATCTTGAAATAGAATGGCGGTTTTACTGCCTGCTTCTCGAACCCCTAATCAAACGGGAAATTACGTGGCCTGGAGCCCCTTTATCGCGTGTGTCTTTGTTCTGGCGGCCATCCTGCCTGGTCTGATTATCGCCGGGATTTCAACCGCAGTGATAAGACGCTTAGCCCCTCGGCTGGGATTGGTCGATCAGCCTGGCGCGCGAAAGGTACACGTCGTTCCGACTCCGCTAGGAGGGGGCATTGGAATTTGGTTGGGGCTGGTCGTTCCCTTTGCTCTCGCCCAGTTGCTGGTTTGGTACGGGGCGAATCATCCCGAATTGAGCTTTGGTTGGCCGCCGCTGGAGAAGGCCTGGCAGTTCGCTCAGCCGCACTTGTCTGGCTACTTGGCCAAGACGGTTTCTCTCTGGATTTTATTGGCGTTAGCAACCGTTTTGGCTGTGGTTGGCTTGTTGGACGACCTGCTGGGGCTGGGCTGGAAGATTCGTCTTGCGATTCAATTTATTGTGGCAGGCGTGGTTGTGTGGGGGCTGGGCTGGAAGCTTAGTTTCTTCGTCGATATTCCAGTGATTCCTGACATTGTCACCGTTTTTTGGATTGTCGCGTTAATTAACTCGTTCAACATGCTCGACAACATGGACGGACTCTCGGCGGGGATCGCGGGCATCGGTTCATTTATGCTGGCCTCGGTATTGCTTCTCGCACCTGACCCAATCACGGCCGGCCCCCAATTGTTTGTTGGTGGCTTCTTATTGGTGCTGACTGGGTCGATTCTCGGTTTTCTGTTTCACAATCGCCCCCCGGCTAAGATTTTTATGGGGGACGCCGGTAGTTATTTGATTGGTTTCTGCATGGCAGTGATGACCATTCTGGCGACCTTTGGTAGCTACGAAGAGAACCGTCAGCATGCGATTTTGGCCCCACTGTGCATCTTGGCAGTTCCGTTGTACGACCTGGTGACGGTGCTTTACATTCGAATTCGCCAAGGCCGCAGTCCGTTTCAGCCAGATAAGTGTCACTTCTCGCATCGCCTGGTCGAGATCGGTTTCTCGAAGACCACTGCTGTGCTGGTGATTTATTTGTTAACGGTAACATGCGGATTGGGGGCGTTGCTGCTGCATCGTGTCGACGGGATTGGGGCTGTTCTGGTTTTGCTGTTAGTATTTTGCGTGCTTTGTTTGATTGCCCTGATCGAACAAGCTGCACGCCGTAAAGAACGGGATCGAACCGAATAGATGGCCGCCAAAAACAAACGCGAAAAACGTCCCGTCTCGCCCGAGCCTAATTTGTTGGACAAGGTGATTGCTGGTGGGATCGCGTTTCTGGCGGTGACCGCGCCACTGGTCTCGAGCGAAGGCTCGCCCGAGCGAGGGGCCGAACTTTGGTTGGCAGTTGCGTGGTGCTTTTTGCTTGTGTTATGGGGAGTTCGCGCGATCGCGCAGCCGAAGCTTGAGGTCCGCTGGACGTGGATCGAAAGCTGCTTGGCCGCTTTTCTGGTCTGGCTGGCCCTGTCGACCTGGATGGTCTCTGACGACATCAACCTCCGGGCTGCTTTCAACGGATTTTGGGATTATGCCCAACTGCTGGTGGGCTATTTTCTGATACGCCAATGCATCATTACTCCGCAGCAACGTCACGCGTTGTTGACGTCGATGGTGTGCGTGGCCGTATTGATTTCCGCGTATGCGCTTTATCAATACCGAGAAATCATCCCCGCGAACCAAGCCGCCTACCGCGCGAACCCTGAGCAGATTCTGATCGATAACGGAATCGACACCACCGAAGGTAGTCCGGTACGAACCTTGTTTGAGTCTCGTTTGAACAGCACCGAGCCGACCGGAACGTTCACGCTGACCAACTCGTTGGCTGGCTTTCTAGTGCCGTGGTTCTTGCTGGCGGTTGGCTGGCTGAAGTGTTCGTATGGTGCATCCATCGATTGGAAGCGAGTGGGCGGTTTGACCTTGGTGATTATGTTGGTCGGTATCTGCTTGCTCCTAACCAAAAGCCGCACGTCATGGTTAGCGGTCTTGTTTGGGCTTGGCTTGATCGGGTTTTATGGTTCGTCGATCGGGAAACGGATTTCGTGGGTGATTCCTGCGATTACTTTGAGCGCGTTTCTGCTGCTGTTCATGCTGGCGTTTGTCACCGGTGTGCTCGATGTCGAAGTGCTAAGCGAAGCCCCGATGTCGGTTTTGTATCGACTTCAGTATTGGCAAGGGGCGGCTGAAATCATTGCGCATCATCCGATTTTCGGTTGCGGGCTGGCCAATTTTCAGGGGTACTATCCCCAGTTCATGTTGCCGATGGCCAGCGAAACGGTTGCCGATCCGCACAATTTTGTGTTCGAAATCTGGTCGACCGTAGGCACCCCAGCGATTTTATTGTTTTTCGCCGCGATGGTGCTTTGGGCACGGCAGATTGGTCAGGCCAGGGGGGCCGAAGAAGCGGAGTCCTCAGGCGATGCAAACGTGTCCGTTGAGGCGGAACGCTCGGATCGCCCGATTTGGCTCGGTGCGTTGATCGCGCCGTTTGTCGCTCCTTTTCTGCAGATGATCATGCAGGAAGTGATGCTTGATTTCACGCCACTGCTGATCGGCTTGGTTCCGGCAGTGGTGGTGGCCGCCGTGCTGGTTCAATCCCCCATCGTCCAGCAGCAACGGTTGTGGTTGGTGATTGCCGTTACGGCGATGGTGATTAACTTGATGGCCGCCGGAGGTATTAGCTTCCCCAGTGTGGGCGGCTCGCTCTTTTTGTTGTGCGCGATTGCCTTGCCTGCGCGGCCGGTGGTTGTCTGGGAAGACATCAAGCCGAAAGCCGCAGGGTTATTGATCGGCCTAGCTGCTTTGTGGGTGGTGTCTTACTGGGGAATTCAACCGATTGCGGATCGGCAAACGCAAATGGCTTTGGCAACCGATGCGGCACGACGCGGAGATTGGTTGCGGATGGAGCAGCATGCCCAAGCGGCGACTTCGGCCGATCCTTGGAGCAAAGATGGGCCGGCGATGTTGGCTAATGTTTACTTTCAAGGCTGGATGAACAACCCTGACGCGCCGCCAGAGGCGAGGCAGCAATTGCTGGATAAACTTGAAAAGGCGCTCGACGAAGAGTTCAATCGAGCTGGGCACTCTTTTCCGTTGCATTTTTCGACCGGCAATTGGTTTCTCGATATGTATCGGCAATCGGGCAATCCCGAGTTTTTGCTCGAAGCGATCGACCATTATCGCGAAGCCGTTCGCTTATACCCCAATCGAGCGATTCACCATGCTCAGTTAGCCTGGGCATTGCATTTGGCGGGAATGCCGCAAGAAAGTGCTACGGAAGCAGAAGAGGCGTTGCGTTTGGATGAACTCAACCCTCACGCAGAACGGAGGTTAGAGATCTTGAAGATTTATGATGTCCCGGTCGGCAAAGCGGCGACCGAAGAGCTACCTCCCCCCGATCCTGAACTTTCTGCCAAACAAGTCATGGAAAATTTGCGTACAATAAAAGACTGAAGCCATTCCCTGCGCGGACGGGGCAATTTTCTTTCCTCCGCGTAGCTCGATTTCGTTTTCAAATCTTATCCCTTTCATTATCTTCCCCCCCTGACAACCATGAAACCTATTGTCTTGCTTCTGGTTTGTTTGTTGGTTGGTTCTGCCGCTGGTTACGCAATCGCCGTGCGGGACATCAACACTCCCAATGATTTTGGTGCGATCACCGATCCATCTTTGATGTGGAAAGATGTCGAGATCAAAGAAGACTCGCCCATGGCAGTGGTCGAGGGGGGAAGCGTTTATGCGTTTGGCCGAATGGAATTGAATTCGGTCGGCAAACATACGTTTTTCGTGAAGAACGAAGGGAAGCAAGAGTTGGAATTGACCATGGAAGGAACGACTTGCAAATGCACCATGGCTGATTTGAAAGAAGGGGACATTCTGAGGGTTGCTCCTGGTGAGACAACCGAGATCAAATTGGAATGGCGTCCCAAGGCATACCAAGAAGACTTCGCTCAAACGGCGACCATTGCCACGAACGATCCACGCAAGCCTACGCTCGAACTACGGATCACCGGTTCGGTGGTTCAGGCCGTCGTCCTTGAACCTTCGGAGATTCGGCTTTCGAACATGGCTGCTGGCGAGACGCGTAAAGCGGCTACCAAGGTTTTGTCGTACAAGGATGCCGACTTTAAGATCAACGATTTGAAGGTGACCGGTGACGGAGCCGATTTGTTCACCGTGACCCAGCGCCCGCTGACGACGGAAGAATTGGAAAGCTCTTCTGGGGCCTTGGCTGGCTACCTGGTGCAGTTGGAGGTCAAGCCTGGCCTGCCTTTGGGGACCAATCGTAATAGCATTGTGGTTGACACCAACAGCGAGTTCGCCCCAGAGCTTGATATCTCGGTGGTGAGCTTTGTCGTGGGCGATATCTCGGTCATCGCGATTAAGAAGTACGATCGCGACAAAGGGGTGCTTTACCTGGGCAAGTTAAAGCAAGATCAAGGGATTTCCACCAAGCTCTTCTTGATTGTCAAAGGTTCCCACCGCAACGAGGTTTCAATCAAGCCTAAGCAAACGATTCCAGACTATATGAAGGTGGAAGTAGGCGAGCCAGAATCGATCAACAACGGCAACGTTCGTAAGTTCCCCATTACGCTGGATGTTCCCGAAGGGGTTCCTGCGGGGAACTACCTGGGGCCAGGCCGAGAAAAGCTGGGCAAGATCGTGCTAGCGGTGGAAGGGCATCCCGAGATCAAAGAGGTTGATATTTTCGTTTACTTCTCGGTCGAGTAGAGTTTGGCATTGGATACTCACTTCATCATGGGCCGCTTTGCGCAGGCGGCCCATGCATTGTCCGTACCAACTTCCCACCCCACACAGATAGAATGCGAATGGTTTCTGGAAATTCGACCGTCGGTCTCGTCACTGCATGTTTCATCTTGGGGAGCGTGCTGGGCTGCTCGGAAACCAAACCGGCTTCGGTTAGTCGAGCCGAGGATACGCAAGTCGAGTCCTCTTCGCATACCACAGCGAACCAGCAGCCAGGTCAATTGCCTGCCCTGCAAGACGACGCGGCTCGGTTAGCCAAGCCAGCCGCAGGGGAAGCCGCGTCCACAGACGTTCGCCAGGTCGCGCACGAAGAACCTAGCAACGGCACCAGTACCGTGGCCATCGAGCGTGAATTGTTTCAAGGGTGGCCCAAGCCTGACGTGGCGTTGTTTCTCACCGGCGAGCAGCATGGCTACATCGAGCCTTGCGGTTGTACCGGCTTGGCCAATCAAAAAGGGGGCCTGATGCGTCGGCAAACGTTCCTCAATCAGTTGCGAGACGATCGTGGCTGGGACGTTGTGGCCTTAGATGTCGGTAATCAGGTGCGCCGCTTCGGTCGCCAGGCGGAAATCAAATTTCAGACAACCGCCGAAGGCCTGCGCAAGATGAAGTACGACGCGATCGGCTTTGGGCCGGATGACCTGCGACTTTCGATTGACGAAGTTTTCGCCGCCGTCGCTTCCGAAGACCCCGACAATATCAAGTTTCTTTCCAGCAATGCCGTCTTGCTCGACTACACGCCACGTTATCGCGTGATCGAAACAGGGGGCAAGAAGATTGGTGTGACTGGGGTTCTGTGCGAGAAAGAACTACAACGTATCTCAAACAGCGACGTGGGCCTTTCGGACCCGGTCGAAGGTTTGAAGGAAAGCTGGCAAGCGCTGAAGGCCGAGAACTGTGATTTGTACGTTTTGTTGTGTGAAGGAACATTGAGCGAAAGCCGCGAAATCGCTCGGCAGTTTCCTGGTTTCCAACTTGTGGTCACCGCTGGCGGAGCTGGCGAACCAGAACTGAAGCCGGAAGTGATTGAAGGCACACAAACGCGTTTGATTCAAGTGGGTACCAAGGGAATGTACGTGGGGGTCGTGGGCCTGTTTAACGATCCACGTAATCCAATCCGTTACGAACGTGTAGCCCTGGACGATCGTTTCAAAGATTCAGATGAGATGTTCAAGCTGTTGGCTTCGTATCAGCAGCAATTGGAAACGCTTGGTCTGAGCGGGCTTGGCATTCGCCCTCAGCCCCATCCCAGCGGGCACAAGTTTGTTGGTTCCCAATCATGTGCCGAATGCCACGAAGACGCCTACGAGGTGTGGAAGGGCTCGAAGCATAGCCATGCTACCGAAACGCTCGTTCATCCTCCGGAACGCTTCCAGGTTTCGCGGCACTTTGATCCTGAGTGCTTAGCCTGTCACGTTACCGGCTGGAATCCTGCGACCTATTTGCCGTACGAGTCAGGCTACTTAGGCCTAAAGGAAACGCCCAAGATGCACAACGTCTCGTGCGAAAACTGCCATGGGCCGGGCTCGGCTCACGTGGCCTCTCAAAATGGGGACGGCAACTTTACTGCCGAGCAAACGGCTCTTTTCACCGAGCAAATGAAGCTTCCTTTGGATAAGGCCCGCGATACCTGCCTCAAATGCCACGATCTGGACAACAGCCCTGATTTCCACGTGCCAGGGGCGTTCGACAAGTATTGGGACCAGATCGCTCATTAATCCGTTGTGAAAGCGTTTCATGGAAAGGTAAACTGGTAGGGTGGTTGGGACCTTACCTTTCTTGTTGGGCGGCATTTCCCATGGCGACGACAACTTGTCGAGATTGTGGCAACGAAGTTAGTTTTTCCGCGAGAAGTTGCCCTCAGTGCGGCGCTCCCGAGCCAGCTAAGCCCAATTGGGATGGTTACGGCTACGAGTATAAGTCGAAGACGACTTTGTTTGGTTTGCCTCTGATTCACATTTCGTTTAAGTATCGCCGCAATCGTACGCCCGTGGTGGCCAACGGTGTTATTGCGATTGGGCAGTTTGGCTTTGGCGTGATTACGATTGCCCAGTTCGGCATGGGGCTAGTGACGCTTGGCCAGTTTACTTTCGCCGCAGCCACCATCGCCCAGATTACGCTGGCCGCTTATGCGGTCTGCCAGGTCGGAGCGGTTTATGAAGGGATCGGGCAGAAGCTGTTTTTTCTCGATAAGATTCTTTGAACCGTCGTCACCCGAAGGCGAAAACGAGACAACGACTCTCCAGAAAACTAGCGAGAACGTGATTCGTTTAGACGACGTCGAATCTCTTTCAGCCGCTCTTCTGATTGAGCGAGTGAGTTGTTCGCCGGGGAAGAGGCCGACGTTGGTAGTTCGGGGATCGAACCGAGCGGATGCCGGCTGTCGGCGGCAATCTGGCGGATGCCGCCTAATTGGTTTTGAACATCGGCCAGCCACTTTTGCGTTTCGGCTTGTTTGCCGGAAGCGTCTTGAAAAAACAAACATGCGGCCAGGGCCATGCACGCCAGCGAGATAACCGAGATCGGAAATCCAATGCTGAACAAGTCCGGCCGCCGAGCAATGACGCTCCAGACGATTAAGAAACAGCCACAGACCAGAAGCATGACACCAGCGGCAAGGCTTAACGTAGCCAGCCAGGGAAAGCTTGTGACAGGGGTGATCGGTTCTGCCAAATTCTCGCGGGCAGAGGAAGATACAGAGGAACTCGCGGTGCCAATGGGTTGCTCTTCCTCGAACAGATCCGGTTCGCCAAAGCGTTGAACCAAACGTTCGATCCGGCTCAGGGTGGCTTGCATGCGGTGCGAATCTAATTGCAGGCCTGGCAGTGGTGCTGAAGTAGACGCAGACGCCGTTTTTTTCGGCGATTTCGTCGCTTCTGGGTTCATATGCGTTTGGCACTTCGCGCAGACCAAGCCCGCACGCTTCTTCTCAGAGGCAACTCCGGCAACTTGGGTCTGACAATTGTGGCACCACATCTGCTAGCACTTTCCAGGGAATCAGAACTGGGTTTGTCATCTTATCGGCTGCGTAGGAGATGCGGATTGAATTGTTTTGGGTAAATAGAGAAAGATTGCCGGGGTCGATACGAAAAAAGCGAGCCTTGTTCTAAGACTCGCTCTTGAGGTTTTGCGGGTTGTTCGGATTAGGAAGACCGAGGGCCTATTCCGAGTCTTCGGCTGGGGCTTCTTCCTCGGCCGTGGCGGGATCGGCGTCCGCTTTTTCTTCGGTTGGTTTTTCGTCGAGATCGAACAGGCGATTGAATTCCTTGGCGTAGTGATCTTCGCCGTAGGTCAATTCTCCACCTTGATAGCCGACAATAGAAACGCCCAAGCCAATCACGAGGGCCCCGATTAACCAGATTGACTTCATTTTGCCTTCTTCCGACTTAACGGTCGTGCGAGCAAATGGAATCAAAACCAACGCTCCGATAGCGACCAAAATGCCAAGCCAACGGTGACGGGCGATATTGCTGTTGGCCAAATCGAATGACAAACCGACATAGCCTTCGTCGGTGGCATAAGCCCAGCCCATCACGCACGCGCCTACGGCAGCCAAGGCACCGCAGCAGAGGCAGTAGTAAGCGGCCGTTTCAAACGATTTACCGGCAAAAAACGAAACCAGTAGGAAAGCCATCGAGATCGACAAAAGGGCGATCGGGAAGTGCGTCGAGGCGGGGTGGAACAAGCCTTGGAAGAGCCACAGTTTATAAGCGGTGCTCATTTCCGGTGGGGCTTCCACAGGGATATTGTCGACCGGCGTTTCTGCCTGCCAGTCGAAGTTGGCTCCCTCTTCGATCCATAGCTTCACGGTTGCCAGTTCGGCGGCCGTCATGCCGGTGGGATTTTCTGGAGTGACCGGAGGCATCTTCATCTCTTCGTCATCGGTAATCAGATAGTCGGCCCACAGCGAGCTTGATTCCACATCGCCGGCTTCGATGTAATCGGCCATCGAATCGGCGTCGTCAACGCGAAAGTCGTTTTTGGCTTCGTCGGGACCGTGGCAACTTAGACAGCGTGCTTTTAGGATCGGCTGCACGTCGAGTTGGAAATCAACGATCTCTTGGGCACCTGCCAGGTTCAACAGACAGGGACTAAGCAATAAGGCAATTAATAGGCGAAGGTGCATAAGTCTTTCCAGAATGGGATTCGGATATCGCGATTCGAAATCGAACACAATCGTTTTCGCAGAAGCGATACGTCGATTCCTTACCTTAAAGGGTTGGCCTGGCCAGGGGGGACCGATCGCAGGCTACGATTGGCGCGGCCGAGGCAGAAGGTTTTCGTTCCATGCTTAATGTAATCCATCTCAATAAATTATCCCATGGCCTTTTCGGTCGCGTCAAGCAACAGCGGGACGACTTCGTCCAGCGGTTGAGTTAGCAGCGCACCCGCCGCAGCGACGTGACCACCTCCCCCAAACTGTTGTGCCAGGTTGGCGACATCCAGTTGGCTGCGGCTGCGGAAACTGGCTTTAACCCCTTCGTTATTGGGAAGCTCGACAAACAAGATCGCTGCTTCCACTCCGGCGACTGCCATGGTCATGTTGATGGCATCTTCGGTATCGGCTGCGGATGCCCCTGTATCTATAAAGTCTTGCTTGGTTGCCATGCTGTAGGCCAGCTTACCGTTGTGAATAATTTTGGCACTTGCCAGTATCCGCCCCCTTAAATTGACGCGTTGGATCCGTTCTTTTTCAAACAACTTCGCATAAACTTCACTGGGGACCGCCCCTGCTTCAATCAAATCCCCAATTGCGTGGTAGGTGCCGCCGCTAACCGAAGGGAAGCGGAACCAGCCGGTGTCGGTGGCAATTGCGGTAAATAACACGAAGGCTGTCTCTGGGGTAATTTTCAAATCCCAAGCTTTAGCCGCTTCGTACACCAAGCGGCCGGTTGCTTCGCACTTCGGGTCTTTAAACATCTCGCCCCCCAGGTCGTCCTGGCTGACGTGATGATCGAGAACGAGCTTGGCGCCGTGGAACTGCTTCATGACCGATGCCATCTCGCCCAGCTGAACCCAAGCACTGGTATCGACCACCAAAAAACCATCGTAATGGGCCACAACTTCTTCCGCCGAGATATCTTGGCCCAGCTGTTTGATCTCGTTCTTTGGATCGATAAACGCCAAGTGGGGAGGGGTTTCCGAGGCGTTGACGATCGCCACTTCTTTACCGAGCTGCCGTAAGAGGGCGGCCATGCCTAATTCGCTGCCGAGGGCATCGCAATCGGGGCGAACATGGCTGGTAAGAACGAAACGTTTGGGGCTTTCAATCGCTTGGCGAAAAGCTGTCCAGTCAATGTTCATGAAGTGATCTCGTTAGGCGGTTGGCAAAACTAGGGGGTGGAGTTTGCTTGATAGTCTTGAAAGATTTGTTGGGTGGTTTCGATATCGAGTGCCAATTGTTGCTTCAAAGCGTCGATACCGGAAAAGGCCGTAACATCGCGCAGGCGAGAGAGGAACGAGACCTCAAGCGGTTCGCCGTAGAGCGTTCCTTGAAAGCCGATCAAATGGACTTCGATCTTGCGTGCTTTCTCGCCGAAGGTGGGATTCGGCCCGATGTTGATTGCAGCGGCGTACGTTTGACCGTTGCGATAAGCCATGCCGGCGTAGACACCAATGTCAGGAACCAGAGTATCAATTGCTTCTAGATTGGCGGTGGGAATGCCCAGCGAGGCACCGCGGCCAGCGCCATGGGTGACCATGCCACGGATGCGATACGGTTGAGTGAGCATATCGCGCGCTGTTTGAACTTCGCCAGCGGCAATTAGCTTGCGAAGACGACTGCTGGAAACGAACTCGGATTCTCCCTCGCGGGTGAACGGCGTGAGGATATCGAGCTGAATGTCGTGTTGCTGGCACAAACTAGCCAGGGTGGTGGTGTCGCCGGCCCGGTTTTTTCCGAAATTAAAGTTCGGGCCTTCAATCATCGCTTTCGCGGCGATTTTTTGTACGATGATTTGTTCAAAGAACGCTTCCGGCGAAAGATCCAAAAGGTCGTGCGTGGTGGGATAGGCGATAACCGCGTCGATTCCCAGTTCCCCTAAAAGCTCGACTTTGCGACGAGTCCAAGTCAGCGGAGGGGGGGCCAACTCGGGGCGGAGCAAACGCACTGGATGTGGATCGAAGGTAAAGACGACCGCCGGGCCACCGACTTCGTCGGCTCGCTGACGAACCTGGCGCACGATCTGCGCGTGACCAAGGTGCACGCCGTCGAAGTTGCCAATCGTCAACGCACCGTGGCGATATTCAGAGGATAAGGGCTCCAAATCCCGAAAAAGCTGCACGATATGCCTTTACCCAAGGAAGACACAGCGGGCCAACTTACGGGCCTCGCCGTTATCGTAAAACCTCGTATTTTGCGTTGTTCGTTCTCGGATGACAACCAAACCTAGCTTAGAATTCTAGCTAAGTTGGCTAGTTGCTTGACGTTAAAACAAGACAATCATTAAAAATGTAACGGCTTAGACGATCTTTTCGCTGCCAAACGTCCAAGATTGAGTGCGGCAACCGGAATATCCGTTTATTACACTAGCAGTTCCTTCTCACCCTCTCCTGCGATTATCAACCGGAAAGTTTGCCTTGTGACTGAGTCAGCGAATCCGCAGCGAACGCATGTTGTGACTTGTCCTGTGTGTGCCACTCGGATGTCGGTGCTTACCGCCGATGTTGGTCGAAACACCGAATGCCCCGATTGCGGACATGTCTTTGAGATCAAGAAGGCGGAAATCAAACTTGAGATCCCTGAGGAGATTCTGCTGGAAGATGAATACGGCCTAAAAGATGTTAGCCACGACCAGGACGACGCCCGGAAGAAAATGGGCCAAAACATCATGTCCCAGGCCGAACGGGAAATCAAAGAACAGGCTGAACGCAAAGACCTGAACAAGAAAACGCAAGGTGCCTTCGAAGAACGGCGTCCTCGCGATTACCAAATTGAAGATGAGGACGGCGAGAAGAAGCCACGCGAGAGCCTTACGCCGGAAGACTATCAACCGCGGGCCGAGTTGGTCGACTTTCCGCTTAACTTCACACCCAAGGAGCTTGCCCGCGATGCGATGTTGTTTAGCGATGTGGGCTTGTTGATGCGGTGGGTGTTCCTGTCGATCTTTGCGGCACTGTCCCTTTATTTCACCGTTACCGCAATCTACAACGGTTCGCTCCCCACGCAAAACATTGTTACCTTTCTGACGACGTTCATGTGTACCGTGTTTGCCGTGGTTATCGGGACTGGAACAGTAGCGTTTCTGGGCAGCTTCTTTCTGTTCCTCGTGATGACGGTTTCCTCCGGCATGGACGAATGGGAGTGGCCTGAACTGGGCATTTTTGATCGTGTGATGGAAGCGTTGTTTTTGATCGTGGCGATGTCGCTAACCATGGTCCCATTCGGAATTATGGTGACCATTGATAAGTCGATGGCCTGGCCATTTCTGCTGCTGCCTGGCGTAGCGTTTCCCGTGGTTTACTTGGCAATGCTTGACCAAGGAAATATCTTTGCGCCGTGGAGCAACACGATCATGGCTTCGCTTTTTCAAATCCCTGTGAAGTGGCTGCTGTTTTATGCCGCAACGTTGGGCTTGCTGGCGGTGTGCTGCTTGCTGGGATACGGTCTCTACGCGATGGCCGGAATCGAACGCCTGGCGTACATCGCGTTGCCTGGCGGCGTGATCGTGGTGGGATATTTCTTTGTCTATGCCATCTGGCTAGGACGGCTCAGTTGGGAAATCGCCGAGCTGAACTCAGAATACAAAGAGGAAGACACCAGCAATAAGGTGTCTTCCTCTTCCTAGTTCTTAGAATCGTTGGTTAGACATTCCAGACGCGATCGGCGCGCGAGATCAAGCCGTTCGCGTCGGGATCGTTAACGAAGGTCTCGGTTTGCGGATCGATGGTTAGCTTTCGCTGGAAGATCCAAGCCAACGCCGCCGCGTGACAAGCGATGTGTGACTTACGCATCACGTTTTGATTGGCTGCCGTTAGCTCGCGCGAACGGATGCAATCGAGGAAGTTACGCGAGTGCGAAGCGACATCGAGCCCGCGCACACGCGAGGTGTCTTCGGTAATCTCTTTTTGCAGGGCAGGGGAGGAGCAAACGATTTCGCCATTGTCCCCGGTTTCGACCCACCCTTCAGTTCCGATGAACCGAACCGGGCAAGTCCCCAAGCGTGTGATGTAATGTGGATCGCGATTGCCAAACGGATCTTCCAGGAAATCGATGACTAGTTTCACGCCGTTTTCGTACCGGCAGTAGATGCCGTTTTCAGTGGGTTGGAACTCGACCGGCATGGTCCCATCAGCTTGGTTGGCCCATTGGCAGAGATCGACCGTATGAGCGCCCCAATCCAGCAGGCGTGCCCCTGAATCGAAATCCCATTGGCCACGCCATTTGCCTTGGACGTAAGCCAAGTTGAATGGTCGCCAAGCAGCGGGGCCGAGCCAGAGATTCCAATCGATTTCCTCTTGAGCTGGCTGCGTCTGGGCTGGTAGCCAACTATTGTCGAGCACCGGGCGATAGACCGAAGCATGCATCGTTTGCAGTTCGCCGAGCTTGCCAGAGTGGGCTAGTTCGACCGCCTTTTTGAAATTCGGCACACTGCGACGCTGCGTGCCGGCCTGGAATACACGTTTCTCTTGGGTGATGGTATCGGCCAGGTTTTGGCAATCTTCAATCGTGATGCCACAAGGTTTCTCGCTATAGACATCTTTGCCCGCTTTCGCAGCAAGAATCGAAGCCGCCGCGTGCCAGCGATCGCCGGTCGCGATGAGCACGGCATCGATGTCGTCTCGGGCGAGCAACTCGCGAAAGTCACGCATGGTTTCGCAATCGTGGTTGCCGTAGTGCTTGTCGACGATGGCTTTGCCGGCTTCACGGTGCTTGTCCCAGACGTCGGCAATGGCAATACAGCGAACATCCTCGTGAGGCAGTGTGCCTCCCATGACGTACTTACAGCGGTTGCCGAATCCGATGACACCGAGATTAATTTTGTCGTTAGGGGAAGTCTTCCCCTCGGCGGCCAGTGCTTGGCCGGGAAGGTATTGAGCAGCGGAAGCAATTGCGGCTGCGGTGCCGGCCGTTTTCAAGAAGCTACGGCGCGACGTGTTCTGCGGAACATTCATGGGGGCAATTCCTTATGGCAGAGCAGGTGGGTAGGAATGAGAGGTGGGGGAGATCGTGCGATCTCTTCTATTTATTAAACCACAAAAAGTCCCCAATACCGCTCCTTTTTTTGAAAAGAAATCATGCCCGGTCCCAAGCTCGGTTGGTTTCGTATAATGAACCGTTTTCCCGTCAACAATCATCGATAGATAAACGCTGCTATGACCATGAAACGACACGAACTCGAACGCCTTGCCAAGTCGTACCGTGCCGGAAAAGTTCCTTTGGCTGATTTTTGCGCGCAAGTTCTTCAGGCCCAAGCAGCCCCGGCGAAAGAGTCGCGAGCCGCGAAGCCTGCCAGCGCGATTCTCGACGATACCACGCTCGATATCGAACGCGCCGAACGCTGTGGTTTTCCTGAAGTGGTTTACGGCGAAGGGAAGTCTGCGGACAGCATTGTGCAAATATTCGAGAAGCAGCGCGAGCATGGCGATGGGTCGCTGGCTACGCGAATCGATGCCGAAAAAGGTGCCGCTTTGCAAGCCGCCCTACCTGAGGGAACCTATCACCCGCTTGGTCGTACCTTTCGCATGCCCAACAAATTGCAAACGTGGGGAAATGTCGGTTTGGTTACGGCCGGCACCAGCGATTTGCCTATCGCAGAAGAGGCCCGCGAGACGTTACGCTGGATGGGAATCGAACCGGTCTTCATTCAAGATGTCGGCGTGGCTGGTCCGCATCGCTTTACCGAGCAAGCAGGCAAGCTGAAAGGCGCGGACGTGGTGATTGTTGTGGCTGGCATGGAAGGTGCACTGCCAAGTGTGGTCGGTGGTTACTTGGCTTGTCCAGTGATTGCTGTGCCGACCAGTGTAGGCTACGGAGCAAGCTTTCAGGGGGTTGCCGCACTGTTGGGAATGTTGAACAGTTGTGCGTCGAATGTCACCGTGGTGAACATCGATGCTGGCTTCAAAGGCGCTTATCTGGCAGGTTTGATTTCACGACGTGTCCGACAAGCGACCAAGTAATTTGTTGCTTCAACCAGGAAGGACTCTGATGTCATCCATTTCGCTACCTGCTGGACTCCCCATTCTGCCGCGACGCGATCAACATTCTCACAAAGGAACGTTTGGTCGGGCGTTGTTGATTGGTGGCTCGGTGGGCATGGCTGGCTCGATTAGTCTTTCAGCACGTGCTTGTCTGAAAGGGGGCGCAGGGTTGGTAACAGTGGCCGTGCCCGACGCCATTCTCGATACGGTCGCTACATTTGATGCGGCCTACATGACCTGGCCCTTGCCAACAGACCGTTCCGGTCACTTACCTTTTCATGCGAAATCAAAAATATCAGAGAAACTTGAGCATGCCGATTGCGTGGCCATTGGGCCTGGGCTGGGGCAATCACGCGGGCTGTTTTTTCTGGTGAATGATTTAGTCGATCGTTTTTCTGGGCCGATGGTGATCGATGCGGACGGGTTGAATCTAGTTGCTCAACGAGCTGAAAAAACGGAACCGTTCGCTGCTCCACGTGTCTTAACACCCCATTTGGGCGAGTTTCGAAGGCTTGTCGGCAAGCCGCAGCTGACCATGGAAGAAGCAACCGCATCTGCCATCGAGTTTGCGGACAAACGGAAATGTGTCTTGGTGCTTAAGGGATCGCAGACACTTGTCACCGATGGAACACGCCAGTGGAAAAACCCTACGGGTAATCCAGGGCTCGCAACAGGTGGCTCTGGGGATGTTCTAACTGGCTTAACCACCGCCATGCTTGCTCAACGATTAAGTGTCTACGATGCGGCGGTTCTTGCGGTCTATCTGCACGGTTTAGCTGCCGATCTTGCGGTGCAGGAAACTTCGCAGCCAGGTTTGACGGCATCGGACTTGCTCGACTTCTTAGAGAGTGCTTTGTGTCAGTACACACAAGCACGCGACGCTAACTCTGCGTGATGTAAACGTCGATTCAACATTGATTGTTAGGACGTTATTCGTTTCCGTTTTCGGTGCGAGAACGTAGCGAGAGTTGTTCTTGTTGCGTCTAAAGTCTTGCGTTCGGAAACCCACAAGAATTTTGGAATTGGATCGGGTGCTTTCAGTGAGTATTCTTTGACAGGGAATTAACGGAACTCGTAGACGAAACTTCTCGTCAGAGTGGTTCACCGAGGCATCGTTCAACAACTTTTATTAAACGTGATCTTGCTGCTGGAACAGAGGCCAAGAGGCAGGACGCGAGGGAGGGCGACCTATGGTAACGATGAATGCTGTGGTTTATGAAAAAAATGGTCAGACGTATGTCTGGGCATTTCGCGAAGGAGAAGAGCAACGCGCCTTAGAAGCGATTTGCCAAGCGGCGAACAATAGCGAGCTTGACTTGGATTGGATCGATGCCAACGTAATTTGGCAACGCATGGGGGAAGCCCCAGAGCAAGTCGAAGTTCGAGAAATGGCGTCGTATCTGGCTCGTAATTCGCGGCGCTAATAAAATAAATTCTCTGCCCCCAGTAAACGACACATCTTGGGGGCAGCAGGGCCTCACTCTTTCTTCATTGAGGCCATAGGACACAACCAGATTCCTCTGGTTGTGACTATCCCAGGCCGCCGGTTAAGATGTGGTGGTACTGTCTTAAAAAATCCCCGAACATATACCGCCGACATGCAGCCCCGAAAAGAAATTTTCCCTAACGTAATTGAATTGAATTTCCAAGCCGGCGAGTTGCTGGGTTGTAATGTGTATCTCGTTTTCGAAGGGAACGAGTGGCTCCTGATCGATATTGGCTTTGAGGAAACAGTCGAAGACTATATCGATGTGATCCGCAGCATTGATTTCCCTTTGGCGAATTGCAAAACTCTGGTCGCCACGCACGCCGATGTCGACCACATTCAAGGGCTGGCCAAGGCCAAGCAGATTCTGGGAACCTCGGTCACTTCCCATCCACTGGCGGTCAAAGCGCTAGAAACCGGCGACAAACTCCACACCTTCGCGGAAATCGCCCTGCAAGACATTCATCTAGACATGCCACCGGTAAAGATCGAGC
The DNA here is from genome assembly GCF_003335505.1 of Bremerella cremea. NCBI lineage: Bacteria > Pseudomonadati > Planctomycetota > Planctomycetia > Pirellulales > Pirellulaceae > Bremerella > Bremerella cremea. The sequence continues at coordinate 424,813 of NZ_QPEX01000045.1, read as the reverse complement.
ACCAGATCAACGATGGCGACATTTTAGAGGTAGGCAAGCTCAAGCTTGAGGTATGGCATACCCCTGGGCATACCGATAGTCAGCTGAGTTTTCGCTTGGGCGATTTATTGTTCTCAGGCGATAATATCTACCGCGACGGCTGTGTTGGGGCGATCGACGCACACCACGGCAGCGACATCCCGGCGTTTATTAAGTCGCTCGAGCGAATTCGGCAAAGTGACGTAAAATGGCTCCTGCCTAGTCATGGGCCGATCTTCCGCAAGGACGACGCATTGCTGGATAAGACCATTGCCCGCTTGAACACCTATCTCCACATGGCCGACTTTGGGACGTGTGCGATTGATTGGCCGTTGATGGATGAATGGGAAGACGAGATCGTCAAAGGGGAGCTTCCCAAGTAACGCGACGACGCCAAAGCTGTAATTTTAGGGCCTTTAACGGCCCTTTTTTTATGCGCCGAGCTCACCAAAAAGGGGAGCACGGAAAAACTTTGCGCCGTTTCGTATGCCGTTATTTGGGGATTAACGAGCTGCAAGGGCATTTCGCTCAGGCCATAGCGCGCCAAGCAAAACTGCTGAGATTCCTAGCAAGCATCATGCGCGCATTCTTTGCATACGGCGGACAGCCGGAAAACGTCTACTGAAAAGCATAAATTCCCACAAGTGTTTAAGTTGTTGTTTCTTCAGTAGATACAGCGACATCTATCTCGCTTGCCAGCTTTTCAATCCTCGTTGCGGAACTAATGGCACAACGCTTGCAAACAGGGGGTTTTCGTGCACACGACCTTACGTGGGAAGGCGCACTCAAAGATATCCCACGTTGGATCGATTCCTGGCCCTGGCATATAGCTGGCTGATGTTTATTCCATCTTCTGAAAAAGGTACGAATCACATGGTAAGTTCCCTCTCCCTCCCCAACCGAGCGTGGTTCGCGGTACTCGCGATCGCCCTCGGTCTCATGGTCTCTTACCCGCTTTCAGCGCAAGACGCTGGAACGGAAGCTTCGGCAGAAGCTCCGACGGCGGAAGCCCCGATGGATGAACCTGGCGATCTGAAAGCGGAAGAAAATGCTGAAGGGGAAGACGCAGAAGCAAATGTAGCTCCTACCGTTCCTGGTATTACCGAGCCTGGTGGCGACCTTGACGCACTCTGGACCTGCTTGGCGGCATTTCTCGTGTTCTTCATGCAGGCCGGTTTTGCCTTGGTGGAAGCGGGTTTCACGCGTGCCAAGAATGCCTGTAACATCATCATGAAAAACCTGATGGACTTCGCGATTGGGTCCTTGGGCTTTTGGTTGATTGGTTTTGGTCTGATGTTTGGAACGACCAATGGTCTTTTTGGGACCGACCAGTTCATGTTCGATGGTACTAGCCCGGAAGCACTTGCTGTTAAGCCAAATCCGACTTTCAACTGGGCCTTTCTGATTTTCCAAACCGTGTTCTGTGCTACTGCCGCGACGATCGTTTCTGGTGCGATGGCCGAACGAACGAAATTCTCGGCTTACTTGGTTTACTCGGTTCTGATCACCTGCATTGTCTATCCGATTTTTGGTAGCTGGGCATGGGGCAGCCTCTACACGCAAGCTGGCTGGCTGGACGCAAAATGGGGCTTCCTTGATTACGCTGGATCTACAGTTGTGCATTCGATCGGTGGTTGGTGTGCGTTAGCCGGAGCGATCACGATCGGCCCTCGCATTGGAAAGTACACTGCTGACGGTAAGGTGAAGCCAATCCCAGGCCACAATATCACGCTGGGGGCTCTGGGCGTGTTCATTCTGTGGTTGGGATGGTTCGGTTTTAACGCCGGTTCGACCACGGCCATCACCGATGGTGCTCCGTTCGCCTACATCTGTATTACAACCAACTTGGCCGCCGCTTCTGGGGTTGTTGGTGCGTTGATTACTTCGTGGATCATGTTCGGCAAGCCTGATACTTCGTTCACCCTCAATGGTGCGTTGGCAGGTCTTGTCTCAATTACGGCTGGTTGCGATTGTTTGAGCCCAGGTTGGGCAGCGATTGCAGGTTTGATTGGTGGCGTGATCGTTGTTTTGTCGTGCGTCATGTTGGACAAGCTAAAGATCGACGACCCGGTCGGAGCCGTTTCTGTTCACGGTGTGTGTGGTGCTTGGGGAACTTTGGCAGTTGGTCTCTTCATGAAAGAAACCGGCTTGGTCAACAGTGGTGATCCGTCGCAACTGATTGCTCAGCTCGTCGGCATCGTGACTGCATTTGTCTGGGCATTTGCGTTAAGCATGATCATCTTCAACGTCATCAAGTTCACCATGGGCTTGCGTGTTACTGCGGAAGAAGAAATGCAAGGGCTCGATATTCACGAGCACGGCATGTATGCCTACCCGGCACACTTGGTCACCGAAGGGACCAGCCAAGCGGGGCATGTCTCGTAAGGGCAAGTTAAGCGAAAGCCAACCTCGCGGGTTTCGCCTCGGTGAAGCCCGCGAAGTTCACGAAGATACTTCGGCCTTTGCCTGGGCCAGAAGTTCTACCCCAATGACTTGGAAGAGTGTTCCGCCTCGCTCTTCCAAGTCGGGGTTTTTTTATGCGCTGCGCTTTAGTTTGAAGTTTGAAGTTTGAAGTTTGAAGTTTGAAGTTTGAAGTTTGAAGTTTGAAGTTTGAAGTTTGAAGTTTGAAGTTTTCAGTTTGAAGTTTTCAGTTTTCAGTTTTCAGTTTTCAGTTTTCAGTTTTCAGTTTTCAGTTTTCAGTTTTTAGTTTTCAGTGAAGAGTTACTGGTGGATACCTCAAGACGCTTTTTTGCTCATCTTGTTTCCTCGCCCCTGCGGGGAGAGGGGGTAGGATGAGGAGGCGATTCGGGTACACGCTGCCTATACTCTCCCTTGGAGGGGAAAGGGGGAACTGATGGTGCCGTTGGGCTTTGTAGCCAGGCTCAGACGGTTTCCTCCTCTTGAAGGGGGCAGGGCCGAGTAGCTCGTTTGGTTTACCAACGGCCGCTTTTCACTGAAAACTGAACACTGAAAACTTCAATCTAGCCAGGCCATATATCCGTAACCTGCTAATATCCGCTTCACTGACCTGGCTCTTTCCTCTCCTTGTCCCCCCAAGCTTGGCCGTTTACATTCGGTAGTGGATAATCTCTCGCACGTTCCCTTGTGGATCTTTCCTTATGAAACTCGTGATCGCGATCATTCAACCCAGCCGCCTGGAAGCGGTGAAAGAAGCCCTGACCGAAGTGGAAGTTTTTCGCTTGACCGTAATGGATTGCCAGGGATTTGGCCGGCAAAAAGGGCATACCGAGGTTTATCGCGGGCACGAATTCACGGTCAATTTGCTGCGCAAGGTGCAACTACAAATTGCCGTGAACGAAGACTTTGTCGAGCCAACGATCGATGCCATCGTTAAAGGGGCTCGCACCGGCGATAAGGGAGAGATCGGGGACGGCAAGATCTTTGTGGTGCCGATGGACGATTGCATTCGTATCCGGACCGGCGAGCGAGGCCCCGAGGCGATTTAAGCTGCTGCCCCGGGCGGATTGCGAACCAAGTTAGCCACCAGCAGCAGCCGACTGAGCAGAGGTTAGTTGCTCGCGAATGATCTTGCTCGCCTCTTTGCCCAGGCTTGGGGAATAGCCAAGCCAAACGGCTGCCGTCTTGCCGTCTGGGCCCACGAGAATGGTCGTCGGATAACCGGTGAATTCGGCGGTTTGAATCAGTTTCTGGCGAAATTCCCCGTCTAGGTCAACATAGATCGGCAAGTCCGAGTTGTATTTGGCCAAGATCATTTTCGATTCGTCTTTGAGGTATTCCTCGTTTTCTTGATACCCGACGCCACTGGGCCCCCAACCGCCATCCGAGGCGATGGAAACGAACTGAAAGCCAGGTTCGTTCGCGAAGTTTTCACGCAATTTCAGCAATTCGGGGAATTCCATTAGGCAAGGTGGACACCATGGCCCCCAGAAGTTGATCAGGGTTGTCTTCCCCTGAAGGCTCGCCGTATCAAACGGGGTATCGGTGTTGAGCAGCGGTTGAAGGGTAGCCGCTGGGATTGGCTTGCCCACCCAGGGATGTGGTCCGCCTGGTTTCGGACCCAGAATCAGGGTCGAAGCCATAACACCCAGGCCAACCAACACACAGAGGAGAAGGAGCAACTGAACTTTGCCAGAGCGAGCGCGACGAACAGTGGGCCGAAGATTGGGCTGTAGGGTAGGGCAGGGCATAGCAAAATCGTATGAAAAAGAGGTTAAGACTCACCGGCAGGAAATCACAACCTAAATTCTAGTGATCCGTGGTCCGGTTGTCGGTGATATTCCCCACGAAATCCGCTGAGAAATTGGCGGTTACGGGGTAGGTACAATGGATCGCTCTGGTCACATTCCCTCTGCAACGAAATAATAGGTTATTGTGTTGGAAACAGGCGAGTGCCAAACTCGCAACGGGAGAGCCTTGCCGGAAGAGAAAGGGCTCACGCTGCTTGAAGGATTCTATTGAGCGATGAAGTTTGAGGTTGAACTAAAATTTCCGGTCGACGATTTGTCGGACGTAGAGTCCCGTGTCGAAGAGATGGGGGGGATTATTGAAGTCCCTAAACGCCAAGCCGACAAATACTATAGCCATCCGTGCCGTAACTTCGCCGAAACCGACGAAGCACTGCGAATTCGTCGTGTGGGCGATCAAAACTTCATTACCTACAAAGGCCCAAAGGTCGACGACTCGACCAAAACACGCCGAGAAGTAGAAGTCCCGCTCGTTTCTGGGGCGACCGGTGCGGCCAATATTGTGGCCATGTTCGAGTCGCTGGGCTTTACGCCGGTAGCCGAAGTGATCAAAGATCGCCGCAAGTCGGAGTTCGCCTACGAGGGATTTGAAGTCCTGGTGGCCATGGACGAAGTGCTGGAATTGGGCAAATTCGTCGAATTAGAGATTACCGCCGAGGAAAGCGAGATCGAAGGGGCCAAAGCCGTTCTCGAAAAACTGGCTGAACAGCTCGGATTATCTGCTAGCGAACGCCGTAGTTATCTTGAATTGATACTGGGCAGTTAATAAGGCGGGATTCTTTTCCGTTAGACTTTCTAGGAAATTCTCCGTTTCCACCAAAACCTTAGCCGGTTTCCGGGGTTTCTAGTTTCACCAAGATATTTATCTACGTGAAAGGTGTCTTTTTCACGTGATGATCTTTAGGAAGCCCTGGGTCGTTAAGTTACCGCGCACTCGGCCTGGGGCTTCCGCCTTTTCTTGGTCGGGATGGGGGCCCCTAGTCGTCGGTCGAAAAATGGACTTCTATAATGGGATAAATGAATTCGAATTCCCGTTCTTCCACTTCGATCGAGTTGGCTAAGTCAGCCTCAGCTACCTCTAAGCAAGTCGCGCCCACCCAGGTTGAAGGCGTTTCTCGCAATTTCTTTCTGTTGACGCTCCAGCAAATTGTTTTGCGGTGCGGCTGGATTTTCAAAACGGAAAGTATCATCATTCCGGCGGTTTTAGACTTGATTGCCGGGTCAGGGTGGGTCCGAGGATTTCTACCCATCTTGGGAAGGATTGGCCAAAGCTGCCCTCCGCTTCTATACGCCGATCGCTTACGGCATTTGCCCCTGAAAAAGTGGTCGCTGGTCGGAACTTCGCTGGGCATGGCCGCTGCCTTTGGAAGCTTGGCGGCGATGTTTATCCCCGGCGTCGATACGGCCATCGGCAAAACAGCGATGGTGGTTGGCTTTCTGTGGTTTTACTTTTTGTTCTTCTGTGCGACAGGGCTCAACCAGTTAGGCTTCGGAACGGCACAAGGCAAGCTGATACCGCCACCTCTACGAGGTCGATTGATGTTGGCCTCGAATGTAGTCGGAGCGGTTATCGCGACTAGTCTGGCGGCCTGGCTGTTGCCTAAGTGGCTTTATGGAAACACGATCGAGGTCCATTGGATCTTCGGCTTCGCGGCATTCGCATTCATGGGGAGTGCTCTTTCGGTTGTAGGACTTCACGAGAATCGCGACAGCTCGCAGGCCAGCGCATTCTCGCCCAAGCGTTTAATCTGGCAGTCGTACCGCGTGCTGCAAGACGATCATCGGTTTCGCTTGGTTTGTATCATTGCCGCCGCGTTTGGCTTTTCGCTGATGTTGTTTCCCCACTACCAGGCCCTCGCGCGAGATCGTTTGGATGTTGATCTTTCGCGGATGATTTTCTGGGTGATTGTCCAGAACGCAGGCACCGCGATTTTTAGCTTGCTGGGCGGGCCGTTGGCGGATTGGAAAGGGAACCGACTCGTCTTGCGAATGATGTTGTTTGGTGTGATGATTTTGCCCCTGGGCTCGATCTTTCTAGTTCACTCTGGCGAGTTCGGTATTCGCGTATTCGATTGGCTGTTTCTCTTTGTGGGTATCACCCCAATTACTTTCCGGGCGTTCACCAACTACACGCTAGAGCTTGTTCCAGCAGAACTACACCCTCGTTACCTGGCCACACAAAGTTTGTGTATCGCGTTGCCGATGGTGCTCTCGCCGCTGATCGGTTTGCTGATCGATCTGACAAGCTTTGAAGCCGTTTTTATGGGGGTTACCGTCATCTTGTTTGGCGGCTGGGTAATGACTTATTACCTGGTAGAACCCCGTCATGAACCAGGGCACCACATTGCGTACGGCGAGATGGATGTTGATCCGGACGATGAAGTTTAGCGCCCAGGTTCAGCAGAACCGACTGGTAGACTGCGTCTCGGCGATTTCAGCCTTATCGGTGAGTTCTGTAAGCTCTCAGAGAAGAGAAGGGAGCTAAGTGGCCTTAGCTGCTGGCGCTGCGATAGCTTCTTAGCGACTTTTTGAAGACCCAGCGCGAAGCCACTAGGCTCAGTGCGGTGGCGGCCAGCATGTAGATTGGAAGAAACCACATTTGCTGGTCGCTTACGCCAAACGGTTGGGCCATGATCCGGGCCGGGACGTTCACCACAATCAGAATGGGGATGACGAAGGTAAAGATCAACTGCAGCGAGATTCCCAGTCCGCCAGAGTTGTAGATCTCCATCGGGTAACGGGAAAAGCTGGTGATGTAGAACCAGAAATCGTAGAGCGACGTATTGCGGCCAAGCCAAATGCTGGACGCGGCGAGCACGATCATCAAACTGTACAGAATCGCGACGCCGCAAAGCAAAAACAGAACATACAACGCCACCATGCCAGCGTGCAGTTCAATGGGGTTGGTTTCGCGATGGGTCAACTGGTATAGGCTCACGCTCATCAACACCAGGCCAAACAAAAAGTTGGCCATCGACGGGAAGTTCACCTTTTCAAAGCTGACTAGAAACTGTGTGTCGATCGGTTTCAGCAGGGCGAAATCGAGTTTGCCGGTACGAATCAGTTCGGAAAATTCTTGGATGTTCGGCATGAAGAACATCTGCACCAAGCTGTTGACCAGCAGTGTCGTGGCTAAGAAGACGAAGAACTCGTACTCACCCCAGCCGGTATTGTTTCCGATGGAGTTGGTGTATCTAAAAATGAGCAGGTAAAAGCCCAAATTCATGATCACCCACGACAAGCTCGAAATACACTCAATCCAAAAGTTCGAGCGAAAGCTGAGGTCGCGGACCATGCTGTTTCGCAGGAACATGAGGAAGACGGCGACGTAAGATGGTCGGTCGTTCATGGTGTGGGCTTAACCTCCATACGCGCTGTACTGCTTCACGCCGTAATGAAACGCCAGGCGAGAAGCGATGATGAAGAACACAACCCACGCAACCTGAACGATCATGCCCCACATTAATTCTGCCCCGGTGATCTTTTCCAGGAAGACCGCAGCGGGGAAGTAAGCCAGGTACATTAGCGGCAACGATTTAATGATCATCGCCCAAGGGCCACCCAACTCGTTCAGCATATCCAGCGGAAACATGTGCCCCGACAGGAAGAACGAGAACAGCATATAAACAAACAGCAGCGAACGGACTTCCAAGAACCAAAACCCGATCATGCCGATTGTGGCTTCCATGAAAAAGCCGAGCATAAACGAGAGGAACAGCGAACAGAAGTAACAGGCCAGCACATTGCCTGGCGGCCAGCCAGCGAAGTAGCCGCGACACATGATAAACACAATGACGAACGGGACGAGCGCTACAATGTAATAGGTCAGCTTGTGGGCGATACGATTGAGCAGGAAGAACGAAATCAGGTCGAGCGGTTGAATCAGGTACTTTTTGATTTCCCCTTCGCGGATCTGCAAAGCGATCCCTGAAGCCAAGCCAGGCATGCTAGAAAACGCCCGAGAGATGGTCGACAGCAAGTAGTAGGCGACGATGTTGTAGTAGGTGTAGCCGGCGATTTGTTCCCCGGCGCTTTCCCCGCCCCCTTTGGCCGAAAAAATCGCCGACCACAAAAAGATTTGCGTCAGGATGGGCAGGAACCGCATCAAGGTTCCTAGCATGAAGTCGCCTCGGTAGACGAGCTTCTCGTGAAAGTTGATTTGAAAAATGGCCCACCAGGTCGAGGCCTTTGCGGCTAGTTCCGCCATTTGCTCTCTCCCAGGTTTAGGATGATACTTCGGCCAGCTTTTCGTTCTTCGATTTATCGCCCATGTGCGTCAGGGAGAAGACATCCGCAATCACTTCTTCCAGCGGCGGATCTTCGACGCCGACGTCTTCCAGTTCGTATTGGTCGAGCACGGCGGCCAGCACTTCGCCCACTTTAGAGCGATCGACCCGCAGCTTGGCTTTGGGGGGATCTTCAGAAATCACGTCGCCAAATCGAGCCAGCCCAGCCGAAGGAACGTCGCCAACGAAGCTGAGGGTGACAATCTTGTAGCCACCAAATCGGTCGACAATCCCGCTCAACGAGCCATCGTAAATGATGACACCATGGGCAATTACGACCACTCGCTGGCATAACGCCGCGATGTCTTTCATGTAGTGGCTAGTCAGCAGGACGGTGATTTTACGTTCCTGCTGATAATGTTTGAGGAACTGCTGAATGTTGTGCTGGGCGACCACGTCGAGGCCGATGGTCGGTTCATCCAGAAATAAGACATCGGGGGAGTGGAGCAAGGCCGCGATAAGCTCCATCTTCATCCGTTCGCCAAGCGAAAGTGCCCGAACTGGCTGTGTCATGAGCTCTTTGACGCCCAGCAAATCGACCAGTTCGTCCTGGCTACGCTGGAATTTATCTTGGTCGATACGATAAATTTTCTGATGTAGGCGGAAGCTATCTTGCGCGGGCAGATCCCACCAAAGCTGGTTTTTCTGCCCCATCACCAGGGCAAAACGGCGACGATAGGCGTTCTCGCGTAGCCAGGGGACATGCCCCATGACGGTTGCGTTACCGGAAGTAGGATTGATCACGCCTGAGAGGAGCTTGAGTGTTGTCGTCTTACCCGCCCCATTGGGGCCCAGGAAAGCGACGAATTCCCCCTGATCGACGGTTAAATCAATCCCGCGAACCGCTTCCACGGTCTTGTATTTGCGGTGAAACAGGCCCTTGATCGAAGCCAAAAGGCCTTCCTGCTTCTGATAGACTTGGTAAGTCTTGGTCAGCTTGTCGAGTTGGATAATAGGTGCCATGTGCAGATTATAGACCAGGGTGGCAAAGCCGGACAGTTGACAGCTCCCCCTCGCGTTGTGGCAATATGGGGGATTCGCTATAATCGCCGCGCTTTCGGGCATGTCTACCGATTTTGCAAAATCGGCGTGGGGCCCACATACGGATTTGGTTGCGACGGGAAACATTACGGATGATACGTATCGGGCTCGGACACGATACCCATCGATTAGTCGATGGCGGTCCGCTTATTCTGGGTGGCATCGAGATTCCTCACGATAAACATCTTGAGGGGCACAGCGATGCTGATGCTTTGATGCACGCGATCACCGATGCGTTACTGGGGGCGGCCAATCTTCCCGATATCGGCCAGCTTTTTCCCAATACCGATGAAGCGAACCGGGATCGGCCTTCCAGTGACTTCTTGAAGTTGGCCTATCAAAAAGTACAGGCCGAAGGCTGGGAACTGATCAATTTAGACACCGTCATCCATGCCCACCGGCCCAAGCTGGCCGATTTGAAATCGTTGATGCAAATCCGCATTGCCGAAATGCTGCATGTCTCGCCGGAAGAAATCGGCATCAAAGCAAAAACGGGCGAAGGCGTCGGTATCATTGGTCGCGAGGAAGCGATCGAGGTGCAGTGCGTTTGTCTGTTACGAAGAAAATAGTATTACTCGATTCAAAATTCCTACCATCGACGCCCAGCTGCGACTGCGATTAAAGGCACAAGTCACATGAGTAACCTAAGGGTCTACAACACGCTAAGCCGTTCCAAGGAAGATTTCAAAACGGTTGAGCCTGGCAAGGTCGGTATTTATCTGTGCGGTCCGACCGTCTACGCCGAAGCCCATATCGGTCACATGGTGGGGCCGGTCATCTTCGACACGGTTAAACGTTACCTCGAACACAGCGGCTACGATGTTCGCTTGGTGGTCAACATCACCGATGTCGACGACAAACTTATTTTTAAGGCGAACGAACGCAAGATGTCGATGCTGGAAGTCGCCGAAGAGAACATCGCCGATTACCTGGGCAATCTGGCGGCACTTGGCGTGACGACCATTGACGACATGCCCCGCGCAACGGCCTGCATGGACGATATCATTCAGTTCGTTAAAGATCTGATCGATAAAGGCTTTGCCTACGATGTCGATGGTGATGTTTTCTTCGAAGTTAGCAAAGATCCGCAGTACGGCAAGCTCACCAACCGCAGTGTTGAGGCGATGCAGGGAGAAGGGGGCGGCGCGGCAGCCAGCAAGCGTTCGCCTGGGGACTTCGCCTTGTGGAAGAAAGCCAAGCCGGGCGAACCATCGTGGGATAGCCCCTGGGGCAAAGGCCGCCCCGGTTGGCACATCGAATGCTCGGCGATGAGCAAGGGGATTCTAGGCGAGACGTTTGATATTCATGGTGGTGGTCTCGACTTGACCTTCCCGCATCATGAAAACGAAATCGCTCAAAGCGAGTGCTGCCACGGTAAGCCGATGGTGAATTACTGGATGCACAACGGTTTGTTGCGCAGCGATCCCAGTGCTGGCAAGATCGGCGGCAAGGCCGAACGGGAAAAGAAAGATGGGGCCGAAGAAGCCAGTGCCGGCGGTAAGATGAGCCGCAGTGCCGGTGCAGGCGGTTTGGCTGACTTGATCGGGCGCCAAGGGGGAGAACGCATACGTTTCTTCCTGCTGCGAACCCATTACCGCAGTACTATTTTGTTCAGCGAACCGGCCATTGAAGAAGCTGGCACCGGGCTCGATACGTTCCATCGCTTGTTCGAACGCTACGAGCGGATCACCGGAAAGTCGTTCTACGATATTGTCCCGGCCAAGACCCGCAAAGAAGGTGAGTTCGAAGCAGGCGACGACTCGCTGCTAACGTTGATTAAGAAGCATCGTGACGCCTACCTCGAAAAGATGGACGACGACTTCAACACCGGTGGCGGTGTGAGCGAGTTATTCGAGATCGTGCGTGCGATCAACAAGGCGATCGACCAACAGAAACTGGAAGAGACCAAAGGGGCCGATACCAGTTCGCTCGATCAGGCCATGGCCACGCTCCGCGAATTGAGCGCCATTTTGGGGCTGTTTGCAACAAAGCCAGAGGCAGACAGCAGCGAAGATGCTGGTCTGGTAGATCAACTGATGAGCCTGGTGATCGAGATTCGGGCCAACTCGCGAAAGAAGAAAGACTTCGAGACCAGCGACCTCATTCGCGATCGCCTCACCGAGTGTGGCATCACCCTGGAAGATCGCAAAGACGGCACCCTGTGGCGCAAAGGCTAAGGATATTTGCGTAGGGCGCGTCTCGACGCACCAAGCCCTGCGTAACATGCCAGAGTTTCGGATCGCGTGGGAACGCAACGTGAAGGCATGCTGCGTTGGCATATAATGTTGTCGTAAGGCGTCCAAGCAAACTTTGGTGCGTCAAGACGCACCCTACTTCCGTTGGCTAGGTTAACCATTTAGGCCCATGGCCCAGGGGCTACTCCCTGACTAATTCATTTCGCCCTGCAGGGCTGAGGCAGAGACCGGCAAAGGATTATGCGGCAAAGAATTCTCGGCATCGACCCCGGTTTGAACATCACCGGTTATGGCGTGATCGATATTACTCCGACCGGGGTGGCGATTGTCGAGGCAGGCGTCGTACGGGGGAAGACTCGCGGCGACGTGCCGGCCCGGGTGATGGAGATCCATGAAGGGATCACCGACGTCATTACTTCGCTTAAACCGACTGTGATGGCGATGGAAGAGTTGTATTCCCATTACGATCGTCCCAAGACGGCGATCATTATGGGGCATGCCCGTGGCGTGCTTTGTTTGGCTGCCGCGCAGAATTCGTTACCGCTGAAACATTACTCGGCCACGCAGATTAAAAAGATTCTGACCGGCAGTGGGCGAGCCCCTAAGAACCAGATGCAGGAATCGATCCGTCGCGAGCTAGGGCTTTCCGAAGTGCCGGAACCTGCCGACGTGGCCGATGCGTTGGCTGTCGCACTGTGTCATCATTACCTCAGTAAAGTTGCCTCCGCCTTTTGATGGATCTCCTGAATTGATTACAAAAATCACTGGTAAGCTTGTTGCGGTCGATCTGGCCAGCGTGACCCTGGCCTCCGATCCGTTCGAGTACGAAGTGCTCGTCCCGGAATTTGTGCGTCGCCAGGTTCAAGCTTCGGTCGGAAAGACGGTTTCGTTTCATACGATCCACCACTTGGATGGCGACCCAACCCGCGGAAAGATGTCGCCTCGGCTGGTTGGTTTTTCCAATCATGTCGAACGGGAATTCTTCGAGTTGTTTTGCTCGGTCGACGGCGTAGGGGTAAAAAAAGCTTTGCGAGCAATGGTCCGTCCGGTCCAAGAAGTCGCCCATCAGATCGAACAACAGGACGTCAAAGGTTTATCGGCGCTGCCTGGCATCGGTCCAGCGACCGCCGAGCGCATTGTGGCGAAGCTGCGCCGCAAGGTGCCGAAGTTTGCGTTGCTCATTACCGGAGCCGACGGCGAAAGCCCGGCAGCTTCTCGCGATGTGGCTACTGAAACCTTCGAGGTGTTGCTGCAGCTCGGCCACTCCGAAATTCAGGCCCGCAAGCTGATCGAAAAGGCTTTGGCCGAGAAAAAGAGTTACAAGGACGTGGATTCCTTGGTCCAGGCAGTGTACAAAATCGCTCATCAGGAAGGCTAAAGCTTGGATTTTTGCCACGGATTTCACGGATGAGTCCGAATAAGAGAGGTGACTAAGAGGGGCAACCGTGACGCATCAAGCCCTGCCCGGCAGGCGATTGCCTGGAAACGGGTTGTCCATTAAGTCCCATCGGTGAATTCGGTGGAAAAGCTCTTCCGCTCATCGTTTTTTCCCAACCCCCATCGTGAGTTCCGTGGATAGTTCAACTTCTGAACAGCCGTTGGTTTCCGCTGAGGTCGTCGAAGACGAGGCGCTCGTGGCGGCTGAGATTGCTCAACCGCAAGGCGAGCCTTGCCCAAGTTGTGGGTGCCCGGTCGAACCGGATGATAAGTTTTGTCCTGCTTGTGGAACGCCTCACGAGGTCAAAGTTGTCGAGGAGTCGCCGTTAGCAGAACAGAGCGATAAGAAGTACTTTCATTGTCAGACATGTGGGGCGAATGTCGCGATCGATCCGCAAGAGCTGAGTTATGTCTGTCCTTTCTGCGATTCGACCTACGTGGTCGAGTATTCGCCCGATGTAACGGGACGGCAGTTGCCTGAGTTTGTGATTGCTTTTCGTGTGACGCCTGATCAGGCGATGGAAAAGTTCCGCGCGTGGATCAAAGGCAACGATTGGTATCGGCCGGGCGACTTGCACATGGCCGAGATCGAAGACAAGTTGCGTGGCGTTTACTTGCCGTTCTGGAGCTTCTCGATGCTGGCCGAAAGCCGCTGGGAAGGGACGATTGGCGAACACTACTATGTGACCGAAACATACACCACGCGAGAAAACGGCAAGACCGTCACCAAGACACGCCGTGTACAAAAGACCGAATGGTGGCCGTTGGCTGGTAAGCATCACAAGTATTACAGTGGCTACATGATCTCGGCCAGCAAAGGGCTTTCGCAAGCCGACGCCGACCGAATCAAACCGTTCTCGCTGTTGGCTGCCAAGCGTTATGCGCCTTACTTCTTGGCCGGTTGGGCGGCAGAAGAGTACCAGATGGAGATCGAAGAGGCGAAGAAGGTCTGCTACGAAGAGTTCTATCGTCGCGAACGATCGAACATCACGCAGTTCTTGCCGGGCGATACCAACCGAGGGTTGGTGGTTCATACCGAGTTCTCGTTCGAGAATTCCGACTTGTACTTGTTGCCGATTTACTTGCTGACCTATCGCTATCAAGACAAAGTGTTCCGTTTCCTGGTCAATGGCCAAACGGGGCTAATCGCTGGCGATAAGCCGATATCGTGGAAGCGAATTTGGGGAGCGATTGGAGTTGGTTTGGCAATTGTGGCTTTGATTGCGATTGTGATCATGATTTTCTCTGCCGCTACGCGGTAACCAACTTGCACAGCGGAGAACATCCAGCACCCATGAGTGACTTGCTCGAAAAATGTACCGTCTGTGGCGGGTTGATCGACGAAGAGGATTTGTTCTGTGGCAATTGCGGCACCGAAGCTCCTCTTCGGCAAGCGGCACATACCCCGTCGACAACAATCTCGACGCATAGCTTTACGTGTGCTGGCTGCGGCGCGGCGATGAGCTATTCCGCTGAAGTCAGGGCGTTGCGATGCCCCTTCTGTGGTTCGACCAAGCTGGAAAAGGGAGAAGATCATAAGATCATCGCGCCGTCGAAAGTGCTTCCATTTCACATTCACGAAGAAGATGCTCGGCGAATCATGCGCGAGGCGATTGGCAAAGGGTTTTGGCGTCCGCCAGATCTTTCTGAGAGAGCCGTGATTCGCAATATGGTGCCCGTTTACGTGCCTTATTGGGTATTCGCCGCCGAAGTGTTTACCAATTGGACGGCCGATACCAGCCAAACACCCTACGGGGCAAGCGGAGATTGGTACCCATTGTCAGGCGAACATCGCGCTCGTTACGAAGGGGTGTTGGTCGGAGCAAGTGGGGCGTTAACCCCGAACGAAACTTCGCAGCTTTGCCCATTCGACATGGATCAAGCTGTCTCGCCCGAGGAAGTCGACTTAGATAACTTCACGGTCGAACAGTTCAACGTGGCCCGTAAGTACGCGCGTCCTATGGCGCTCGCCGGGCTAGAAGCTTTGGAACGTCGTGCCGTGGATGCGAAGTTTGTTCCTCCGCGCAGTCGCAACGTTCAAGCTAACCTGCGGGTACAAAACATGAGCAGTGATCCGATGTTGTTGCCTGTCTGGATCATGGCCTATCAATACCAAGAGCAGACTTATCGTTTTCTTATTAATGGCCAGACCGGCAAATCAACAGGGCAGGGGCCAATCTCTTATCAGCGATTTGTGAAGGTGGTGGGGATCGTTGTTGCGGTAGCGGTAGGAATTGGCATTTTGGCTGCGATGTGCGGCGGGCTAGGCAACCTGCTAGCACATTAATAGCCTGTTGAATTCCTTGGTGGCCATGCGGCCCAGCCAGAAAATCGACAGGCTATTAAAGCAATCAACACGCACTGCTTTTATTGCACATACTTATCGTAGAGCATTCCTTCGAGGATCACCTCGGTTTCCAGCATGTCTAAGTGAAGTTGCTCGGAAACGTCATGGACCATGTCGTAAACTGCGATTTCCGCCATCGTTTGGGTTCCTTGAGTAAATTGAGATGGGGTGGCAGTCATTGCATATGCAAAGCGAGTGCCATTTCGCAGGATTCGAGTTGCTTCTAGTAGAAGAGGTGGTTTTTCCTGCAATTAGGGCAGGCAACGATGTCTCAATCGACCCATGTCTGATCAATTTAGAGCCACAATGGAAAAGTTTAGTACGGCGGCGAAACTTACCCAGGCTAAGTAGGGGGTGAGAAGCAAAGCCGCGATGCGTGAGTGTCGCCAGAACGAGACAATGGTCGCTCCGATTGTCAGCCAGAGAAAAACGATCTCGATGGCGGCTGCTGTGGGGTTTTCGAGTCCAAAGAAGAGAACCGACCAGGCTGTGTTGAGCAACAATTGAAAGCAAAACACACCCAAAGCCCCAGGGGCATCGAGCCAGCCAGAGCGAAGCCAAACCAGCCAGGCCGAGATTGCCATCATCAGATAAAGGGTGGTCCAAACCGGGCCGAAGATCCAATTTGGGGGATTAAACGCCGGCTTATTGAGTTCCGCGTACCAAGCCGGAATCTGAGGGAGCGTGACCGACGAGCCGACGCCTGCAGCGGCAAAACAGAAAACTAGCCAGCCTCCTAGTCCGGCAATTTGAAGCCAATAGGGCTGCGGATGGTGACTGGCGGACAAATTATCCATCTTGCTTACTCTCCGGATTCCGAACTTTCCGACCCTGGGGGGCATTTGTTATAGTGAACCGCGATAGTCCACACTTGTTCACTGACTCAGCGGTTTAGCGCGACTACGAAATCTTCAAAGGGATACAAAGGTTCCAGGATGGGCAGGGAAACGGTTTTGCGTGGCGATGATGGTCCCAGCGAGGAAGATCGTAGCCTCCGCCCGCAATCCATTTCGGAAATGGTCGGCCAGCTAGAGGTTCGCGAGCGTCTGAAGGTGGTAGTCGATGCTGCTGTCAAACGGGACGAACCTCTGGGCCATATCTTGTTTGATGGCCCCCCCGGGCTGGGCAAAACCACCTTTGCAACTTGCATTCCGAAAGACCTGGGGGTCAATTTTCAATTGACGTCGGGGCCTGCCTTGCAAGCGCCGAAGGACTTGGTGCCTTATCTGACCAACGCCGACGAGCGTTCCATCTTGTTTATCGACGAAATTCATCGGTTGCCCAAGGCGGTAGAGGAATATCTTTACACCGCCATGGAAGATTTTAGGATTGATATCGTGTTGGGGGAGGGGACCAACGCCCGGACGATCAATTTACAAATCAAACCGTTCACGCTTATTGGTGCGACCACTCGCAGCGGCATGTTGACGGCGCCCCTGCGTGATCGTTTCCCGTTACGCGAACATCTCGATTTTTACACCAATGAAGAACTGGCCGAAATTATCCGCCGTAATGCGGTGAAGCTAAGTGTTACGATCGAAGATGATGCCTCGTTAGAGATTTCAGAGCGAAGTCGAGGAACCCCACGTGTAGCGAATAATCGTCTCCGCTGGATCCGCGATTATGTTACCAGCAAGGCCGACGGCCACATCACATTGCAGCTGGCCCGCGACGCGATGAAGATGCAAGAGATCGACACGCTGGGGCTTGATAATCAAGACCGTAAGTATTTAAGTACGATCATCCGCGTTTTCGGTGGTGGCCCGGCCGGCCTCGAGGCGATCGCTCATACAATGAACGCCGCCCCGGAAACCTTAGCCGATGAAGTCGAGCCGTTTCTCTTGCGGACTGAACTGCTTGTCCGAACGCCGCGTGGCCGTGTGGTGACGGCTAAGGCGCTAGAACATGTTCAGAAGTATAAGAAATAACGGCCTGACGCTTTACATTTTTACGGCGTGGTCGCTTCAATCGCAAAACGCAGCTTGGCAACCGCCGAGCTTTTTTCGGAAGGGAAGTCTTCGTCGCGCACGACGAACACATCGCCTCCCTTGTCCAGCGTTTCGACGGCTGCTTCGTCGAGCAGGTCGAGGCTGCCTTCACTGGGGGCTTTATCTTGCTGCACGTGTCCCTCTTCGTCGAGATGACCCCAGATAGGCGTCTTTTCTCGAATCAGAAGTGTATCGACCGCCCCCATCTGTGCGGCTTGCAGGATCGTTTCCAGGTCGTCCGTGGCACAGTTGCGACCATGGGCATCGTTGTAGTTTTCAATCGCTTCGGTAATTTCCTGGCGGAAATAAGGCTCCACGACTTCCAATGCCTTCTTGTGCAACTCTTCGGCTGACGTTTCGTCGAAGTTCCCCTCGATCGGATCGGGCAACAACTGTTTGTAGCTAGTTGCTTCCTTGAAGATCGGGAACAAGTATTCGACGCCTGCAAAGATGAGCGGATCTTCGCGCCCCTCGAGGTATTCCGATAAGGGAGCGTCGATCCGGTGGAAGAACTGCAAGATGTTCGCCTTGTGGTCGTCTTCGCCAGCCCCATGTCCGTGATACATCGTATCGACCTGATTGCCGGCTGCGTAGCTGAAGTGCTGAATCGAAGTCATATAGTCATCGATATTCAGAGCCTCTTTCAAGCTTTCCGGCAGGTCCTCGGGGAAGCGTTCTTCCAAGCCATCGCGATTCCCTTCAAACAAACGCACATGCTTCTGGCTGATGGTTAAGACAACAAAGCTGCCGTCTCCATGCAAGGTAGGAAGCAGAGGACGCAGGTAAAAGCGTTCGCCCACGTGCGCCTGTTCTTCGCACGTGTAGTTCATGGAATGAACTTCCAACGAATCTGGCGTAACGAATAACGCTAGGCCTGAGTGCGGATGCTTCCAGGCATCGTGATCCGGTTCGTTGATAAAGTTCTGGAGTTGTGCGAGCACGCCCTGCCGCGATTCTGATGTGGCGACCTCGTCTTTATCAAGTAATTGCTCGGTATCTTTGAGAAGGTTCTTAAAGCGAATTTCGTTCTGGCGAACTTCTCTTCCCCAACGAACCATCGGCATATAAAGGGAAACACAAACGTCATTTGACTCGTTTAGTAGCGATTGAATCAATTGCGATGACATGGCAATGACTCTCCTTTCTGAAGTGCGAACTGCCTTGATGGTCAGTAAAAAACCACTTTGACCGTCGATCGCTCTAGGATTGCGCATCACGAGAGCCAGAAACGATATGCAGTTGCTGGATTGATCGATTGGATTGAATTGCGGAAACTATCGCTGTCTGCAAGGCAGCCGACATGGAAGCAAAACCGTTTTTCTAGGGATTAAAGAGCTACCACTGGCTGTCCGCGTGCGATTGACAACGCAGACTTAACTAAGAAGCAAACACCGCGCCGAAACGCCCGGTGCCTCTTTTCAGAATTTCTTACACCTTCAAAAGACAATGCCACATGGCAACTTGGATAACCGTCGCTTTGTTGACTCTGTTGGCTGGCTTATCGATGCCGGCAGGGGCTATTTTGGCCCGTTTTGAACGGATTCACCCTGATTGGTTGGAGGAAGAATTTCGGCATGCCGTCTTGGCGTTTGGTGGCGGGGCGTTGTTTTCTGCCGTCGCGTTGGTTTTAGTGCCGGAAGCTAGTGCCGTGCTAAGCCCGATGGCGTCAGTTTCTTGGTTCGTTGTTGGGGGGCTCGCGTTTTGCGGGCTCGATATCGTGTTGGCACGCAGGAAAAGTGCGACCAGTCAATTGGTTGCGATGCTGGCTGATTTCATTCCAGAAGCAATGGCCCTCGGAGCCGTTTTCAGCACCGGCGGCGATTCTGGATTGCTGCTGGCTTTTCTGATTGGCTTGCAGAACTTTCCGGAAGGCTTTAATGCCTATCGCGAAATGAATCGCGGACCAGGGCTGACCGGTTTTAAGATCGTGGTTGTTTTCGCAGGTCTGGCGATGCTTGGGCCAATCGCCGGACTGAGTGGCTACTTTCTGCTGGCCCAATTTCCGACGCTGGTAGCAGTGATCAAGATGATTGCCGGAGGCGGGATTTTGTTTCTAGTGTTTCAAGATATCGCACCCGGCGTACGACTCGAAAACGCCTGGGCGCCGCCACTGGGCGCGGTGCTGGGGTTTGCCTTGGGAATTATGGGCCACGATTTGTTGCATTAGTGTTGTAATCTTGTTTATGAGTTACTTCAGAGCGGGGGAAGCCTTGGCCGCTTCTAAGCGTCGGACGTTTCTCGAAGGCTCGGTATTTTGAGTCGTGGGCGTATTTCGTTCTCGATAAGCTAACTAACTATTAAAGCCGCCCTAACGCGCCGGGGCTGGGCGTTTTTTTCTCTGCTGTGAGGATTCTTCGTGCGGTTTTTTGCTAGAAAGAGGGAAAAGTGGTTGTTGGAGTATCGGTTTGCGCCAAAATATAAGGATCGAATGTCCTGCCTGCTTTTATCTATTCGTAAGCAAAGATCATGAAGCTCTCTCGACGTATTTGGCTGAAGCTTTCTTCCCTGTTTGCCTGGGGAGGCCCAGCCGCTCTGGTTTCGGGGCAAGACCGTGCAGCCCCTGCGAAAATCGATCCGGCGATGCCATTCGGTGCAGACCACAAACGGTTGGACTCGTTGGCTGTGGGCAACTGGTGGGAGAAGAAAGCGAACGGTAAGACTCCCCCTCCGCCGATGTTGGTCCCGCGCGACGAAGTGGTTGCCTTTGCGGTGTACACCCAAGATCGCGGTGTGCTGAAAATGACCGCCCAGTTGTTTCCGTTGAAACCAGACGAAGCACGCGAAGCTCGATTGGAAATCAAGCCAGACGGCGAGTGGATTGAGATTGCCAAGGAGGAAGTTCTGTTCCCTGGTTGGAGTGCCCACTTCCGCGTTGAGAACTGGGATGGATCGAAAACCGTGCCGTATCGTGTGCGGCATGGCAAGCAGGCGATGTTCGAGGGGACGATTCGTAAAGATCCGATCGACAAAGAAACCATCGTCGTCGCCAACATGTCGTGCAATTCAAGCCGCACCGTGGGGGCTCGTCCAGAGATCTTGGAAAACTTACTGCTGCAAGATCCTGACCTGCTTTTCTTTGCCGGGGATCAAACCTATCGACATACCGAGCACACCGCTGGCTGGATTGAATTTGGACTTCAGTTTCGCGATGTCATTCGCGATCGGCCGGCCATTTGTACGCCAGACGATCACGATGTCGGCCAGCCCAACTTGTGGGGCGAGAATGGACGGCTTTCGACACTGCCTGGCAACGCGGATGGTGGGTTCATGTATCCCGCTGAATACGTCAACATGGTGCAGCGGCAACAATCGTGGCACTTGCCCGATTCGCCGGACCCCGCCACCATCGAGCGAGGCATTACCGTTTACTTTACTAGCATGAAAGTCGGTGGCGTTGATTTCGCCATTCTGGAAGATCGCAAATTCAAGAGCGGGCCAGCGGGTAAGATTCCGCAGATGGGCCCGCGGCCTGATCATATTAACGATCCTAGCTACGATCCCAACTCGATCGACTTGCCGGGGTTGGTTTTGCTGGGCGAGCGTCAGCTCAATTTCCTCAAGCAATGGGGGGAAGATTGGAGTGACGTGCAAATGAAGTGTGTGCTTTCGCAAACCGCATTCTGCGGAGCCGTTCACATGCATGGTTCCGAAACAGGCCGCCTGCTGGCCGACCTCGATTGCAACGGTTGGCCACAAACGGGGCGTAAGAAGGCGCTCGAAGAGATCCGCCGTGCCAAAGCGATTCACTTGTGTGGCGATCAACACTTGGCCGTCGTGGTAAAGCATGGCATCGACGACTTCGGCGACGGCCCTTATGGTTTCACCAGTCCGGCGTTGGTGAATACCATTTACGGACGCTGGTGGCATCCGCTCGACGAGAAGCCAGGGCCCAATCCGGTGGCTGATAGTCCGTTGCCGTGGACCGGCGACTTTAAAGATGGCCTGGGGAATAAGATTTCGATGATGGCGTATGCCAATCCGCCGAACATTCGGGACGAAAAGCAGCGTGCCGACGGCTACGGCATCGTGCGATTCAACAAGAAGACGCAAGAGGTGACCATCGAGTGTTGGCCACGTTTCTCGGATGCGAAGAAGGGAGACAGCGAACAGTTTGCTGGCTGGCCGCTCAAAGTGGCCGTGGCCAATTACGATGGACGCAAGGCGGTGGGTTTTCTGCCGGAACTCAAGTTCGACGAGGCGACCAATCCGGTCGTTCAAGTGGTGCATGACGAAACAGGCGAGATTCTTTATACCCAGCGGGTTACCGGCACTTCGTTCCGTCCGCCAGTGTTTGCCGAAGGAAGCTACACCGTGCATGTCGGCAAAAAGAAAGCAGGAGAAGTCAGTTTTACCCACCTGGCGATCGCCTCTGCCGAAGAAAGCCTCGACGTCGTTTTGGCGTAAGGAAGCGAGATCCAACTAAGTTCCCTCAAGGGAAAAAGAGAAGGCAACGAAAACTGCGCAAAAAAGATATCTATTTGCGCAGTTCCTCATTGCTGGGACCGGAGGCAGAGAATAGGTTGAACAGCATATATCTTGCCTGCTATTCCCCTGAAAAGGATCCGCACCGATGCCTTCAACCTACCTTTGCCGTCGCCTGAATCTGGTGGCGTTGCTTCTTGGGAGCGTGTTCTGCGTCGCTCCGCTTTCCCTGGCAAATGCCGACTCGCCTGATGCCAAGGCCAAAAAGGTCGATCCCTTGGATGGCCCGCCGGTGGTATCCTGCAAGGCGTGGATTGTGGTCGATGCGGACACAGGCAAACGGCTGGATGGGGCTAACGATACCGAACGTCTGCACCCGGCCAGCGTCACCAAGATGATGACTGCTTTGCTGGTCAGCGAGGTCATTGAGAAAGACCCTGACGCGATTAACGAGATCATTACGTTTTCGGAAAAAGCGGATAAAACGATCGGCTCGACCAGCGGCGTCAAAGCTGGCGAGAAAGTCTCGGTAGGGGAACTGTTGTACGGTTTAATGTTGCCCTCGGGAAATGACGCCTCGGTCGCTTTTGCCGAGCATTTTGGCGATCGCGTGGGCGAAGCGTCGGAAGCCAAGGGATACGATCGATTTATCGAAGCGATGAACCAGCGCGCTAAGTCGTTGGGGATGAACAGTACCGGCTATCGCAACTCGCACGGCTTGGATAACGACGAGCATCTAACCACGGCAGCCGATCAGGCGATCTTGGCTCGCGAAATCATGAAAAGCCCGATTCTGTCCAAGGTGGTGGGGACGTCGACTTACAAAACCAAGGTGACCCAACCGGACGGAACCAAGCGGGAAGTCGAGTGGAACAACACGAATCGGTTGCTCCAGTACGAAAACTACCTAGGAATTAAGACCGGCACCACCAGCAAAGCAGGAGCTTGCTTGGCTTCCTGCTGCGAGCGGGATGGTGATCGTCGAATCATGATCGTCCTTGGTTCCAGCGGAACGGATGCTCGTTACGCCGATTCTCGGAACCTGTGGCGTTGGACTTGGAACCAAACTCCTCCTAATTCCGCCAAGACGGACAAACAAATGACGCTCAGCCCCGAAGCAAAACGAATCCATGAATCAGCCTTGGTGATCGACGGCCACAACGACTTGATGTGGGAAATTCGCGAAAAAGGAAGCAGCAGCTTCGAGAAGATCGACATTCGCCAACCCCAGCCCAAGATCCATACCGATATTCCGCGTCTCAAAGAAGGGAATGTTGGGGCTCAGTTTTGGTCGGTCTATGTGCCAGCAACTTTGGGGGATAAGGGAACCGCGTTTCTCACCACGCTCGAACAAATCGCGTTGGTCAAGAAGATGGTAGAGATTTACCCCGATCAGTTTGAACTAGCGACCACCGTGGACGACATCGAACGGATTTCCAAGACCGGAAAGGTTGCCTCGTTGATCGGCGTGGAAGGGGGGCACTGCATTCAGGAATCGCTGGCCAACTTGAATCATCTGTACGATCAAGGGGCACGCTACATGACGTTGACCCACAGCAAGAATTTGAGTTGGGCCGATTCAAGCACCGACGACGAACAGACTGGCGGCTTGAGTCCGTTTGGTGTCGAGGTGGTACAGCAGATGAACCGGCTTGGCATGATGGTTGATATCTCGCATGTCTCTCCCAAGACGATGCATGCTGCGATGGATGTCAGTAAGGCGCCGATTATCTTCTCGCATTCATCGGCTCGGTCGGTGGCCGATTCGCCCCGCAATGTCCCCGACGATGTTTTGAAGCGGGTCCACGACACGGAAGGGTTGGTGATGGTCAACTTCTACTCGGCGTTTGTTGTGCCGGAATCTGCTGCCCGCTATTCGGTTCGATTCGACTTGAAGCAGAAGTTGATCGAGGAAGTCGGCCAGGCCGAAGCCGATGTTCGCATGGCCAAATGGGACCGCGAGAACCCGATGGACTTGGGCACTATCAACGATGTGCTCGATCACATCGATCACTTGGTAAAGGTGGCTGGCTGGGAGCATGTGGGGCTCGGTGCCGATTTCGACGGAGTCGACGCTTTGCCGGTCGGTTTAGAGGACGTTAGCCGCTATCCTTACATCACCCAAGGCTTGCTCGAACGAGGTTACACGGAAGAGCAAATTCGCGGTATCTTGGGCGAAAACCTCATGCGTGTCATGCGAAAAGTGGAAGAGGTGGCTGCCGAAATTAAACAAGCGGGGACTAATCCTTAAACGCTTGCCGACGTTTCTTTTGAATCGGATCGGACGCTACCGTAACTGCGACATGCTTATTTAAAGCTGCGCGGAGGCGTTCGATCCGCTCGGGCTCTGGAACCTGCGCAGAGCCACTGGCCAAGTTGATTTCTTCCGCCGGGTCTTCCTGTATGTCGAACAGCCTACCGTCGGCGTACAACTTGTAGCGAGCGTCACGCACGTGCTGCGAAGCTTTGCCACGCATACCGTTGCGTTCGTACCAACAATAAATGTAAGGCTTCTTTCGCTGCTTACCGATAAACACCGGGGCTAAGCTGACTCCGTCGATCTTCAACTCGTCCGGGACTTCGAGGCCTGCAACTTCCAAAACCGTCGGGAAGACATCGCTGAAATCGACTAAATCTTCGACCACTTTCCCAGGCTCGATTTTGCCAGGCCAACTGGCCAAGAAGCCCACGTGCGTTCCGTTGTCTTTGGGGCTGCCTTTGCCGCCCCGATAATCTCGACCCTGAAACGGTGTCACGATACTGGTGTAGGTGCCGTTGTCGCCGGTCCAGATGACAAGCGTGTTCTCGCGCAGTTTTAGCTCGTCGAGCTTGTTGAGAACTTTGCCGACCATTTTATCGGTATATCGAACCATCGCGTCCCAGTATTCCGGTCCCTTGAACCCACCAGGCTCGGTTTCTTTGTCTCGCCACATCGTGGGATCCCAATCGGGATGGTCAGGCGTTGGCAGAAAGGGCCAGTGCGGGGCGATCATCGGATAGTAAACCAGGAACGGTTTGTCTTGGTTCGTCTCGATGAAGTTGCAGACATAATCACTTACCACATCCGGCCCAAACTCGCCGTTCTTGAAATCGACCTCCTTGCCGTCGATTTCCAGGCCAGGGTTCGGATAGCGACTAGGACGCCGCGTCAATTGCCACAAGCAGTAATGATCGAACCCGAACTTCGCCGGGCCTGCTAAACCGCCTTGAAGTTGCCACTTCCCGGCGATGCATGTTTCGTAACCGGCATCGCGTAGGAGGTTGGCAAACGTTGTTGCTTGGGGATCAAGCAGCCCGAACTGAATGTAGTTCCGGTTGTTGTAGATGCCGGTCATGATCTGCACGCGCGAGGGTGTGCAAATGGGCTGCGCATGGGCATTTTCAAACCGCATCCCTTCCGCTGCCAGGCGATCGATGTTGGGAGTAGGATACGCCTTTGAGCCGTAGCAGCCTAAGCACTCGTAGCCAATATCGTCCGCCATAATGACGACGATGTTGGGCTTGCGGGGAGACGCTGCCTGTGCGGGGACTGGCGAGAGCAGGGGGAGGAGACCAACGAGCAGGCCAAAAGCGATTCGAGTGGTCAATCGGTCGCAAGAGCACCACGGGCGGCAAACGATTTGCGCTACGGCAAGGAATCGAGACATGGCAGACCTTCGTGTGAATGCTGTGATTGGGCTGCGATAAGATCCGGCTGCATTTTGATCCCTCGATTTCCCGGCGTCAATTCATGCGAACGTCGTCACTTGGCTACCATCGCTCATGTAATGGTGGTGACATTCAGAACGACATCGATGTCGTGAGAATCGACAGTGGGGTGCGGCTTGCCTGGGGGGTAAATCGTAGCGGATGAATTTCTTTACTGGGTTACGGGTATTCAAGCCGCGTTGATGTGGGGTAGTGGTTCATTATCCGCCATGGCGTGGTGCTCTTCAGGGAAGCAATTTTCGTCGCAGTTATTTTGGCATTAGAGATGCAAATGCAGCTCCTGTCCGTTTGTTCGGATGGGAGCCCTTGTGATAATCTCGCCTCTTGTTACCATGTTTTTAGTGGTACTGAGAATTAGTATCTGGATTCGGCGTTGAGTGATCCACAGAATCGTCTTTGAACAACTCAAGCGAGCGCGGCCAAGGCTGCTCTGTTCTGCCGAAACTCGCGTCTCTCAGGCAATTGCCTGGCAGGTGGGGCGTAAGGGCTGTTGATTTGCGTTTGTGCCCCCTTGATTAGCGGCGTGAAACAATTGCCTGTGTTCCCTGGCACGAGCCCAAAAGAACACATTTCATCAGTGCATATCAAACATAGATTTCCGTGGGAAAGCGATCGAACCATGAAGCGTCGTGGGTTTACCTTAGTCGAGTTGCTCGTTGTCATCGCGATTATTGGTGTTCTGATTTCCTTGTTGTTGCCAGCTGTTCAGCAAGCCCGGGAAGCGGCTCGGCGAATGCAATGCACCAACAATCTCAAGCAACTCGGATTGGCCGTCCACAACTACCACGATACGTTTAGCTCGTTGCCCTATCCGGATCTGGGGATTACCTACAACAGCAATTTAAAGTGGATCAATAGCTGGGGCTTGGCCTTGCTGCCAATGATTGAGCAAGGTGCTTTATGGGATCAATTTGATCCGACGGCTACGAATGGTATTTCGGACCAAACCAATCAAGATATCGTGACGGTCCAGCTTTCGGCTTTCGTGTGTCCCTCGACGCCGAGAAGTGGATTGATTCAAGGCATTATCGAACAAGAGGACAGCAGCTCTTCGTTCAACAAAAACCTGTCAGCTGCTGCCGGCGATTACTTTCTTCCGCGTAGCTTTCGGGATGACACGCTAACTCCCAAGGAAGTGCCGGCAGCTTTCTTTGACGGTAGTTTTTCTAAGCCGGTCCGTTTCAGTGCGATCACCGATGGGCTTTCGAATACCATGTTTTTCTTTGAACGAGCTAACTTTCCCAACGTTGTCGTCCGTGGTAATCGCCAGAAGGATCCGGCGGACTACAGTTACGCTTCGGTTGTCGATACCAACTTTCAAGGATGGTGGGCATCGACGCAGCACGACCGAATCCGAAGCTGGACGTACGACGGCAAGCAGTACTATGGACCATGCGTCATCAACTGCACCAACGACTGGGGTGGCGCCTATTCGTATCATCCTGGCGGTATGAATGCTTCGGCGGGGGATGGTTCGGTGAAGTTCATCGCCGAGACCGTCGACAAGGGAGCGTTTCGCGCTTTCGTCGGTCGTGCCGATGGCTTCGTGCAAGGCGAACTCTAAGAAGAGCAAACGGGCCCGCCTCGATCCTCTTTGCATGTATGACAAGGTACCACTGGATGAAGTTGAACAATCTTGCATTGTTACTCCTCGCAGCGACGACTTTGCCCGGGTGTTTTGGTGGTAATCAAAGTTATGACACCATCGAGACTTTTCCCGTTGCTGGAACCGTGCAGATTAATGGCGTCCCAGCCCGGGGAGCCCTTATTCGCTTCTGGCCGAAGCAGGAGCAAGCAGGAGTGAAATATCCGATCACGCCGTCAGGGCGAGTCGACGCACAGGGAAACTATCAGTTAACATCGTATGAAGGGCCTGATGGTGCTCCGCCGGGCGATTATTCGATTACGATTACCTGGCCAGATCCCGACTGGCGACCGCCCGGTGGTGGAATGCCCCCGCCTCCGCCTGATCGATTGCAGGGGAAGTTCGCTGACCAAAGCAATGCGATTCGTGATTTCACGGTGGTAGCAGGAGAAAACAAAGTTGAGCCAATTATTCTAAACGATGTGAAGATCCTGAAGGGATCGAAGTTGCCTTCCGCTTCCCACTGAGGTCGTATCAGGATCGATGTCGAAAAATCGTCGCGTCCGTTGGCGCAATCTTTGGCTTAGAATTCACCGGTGGCTCGGGCTCGTTGCCGGTTTATTGTTTGTCTTGATGGGGCTAAGCGGAAGTTTCCTGGTGTTTCATCATGCCATAGATGCTTGGCTCAATCCTGACTTGCTGATAAGCGAAGTTGCGGACGTTTCTCACTCACTGGACGAGATCATGGCCGTGGCCAAAGAGCAGGGGGAAACGGAGGAGCATGTTCTGAAATTCGCCGATGCCCCGCGCGAAGCATCCGGTGTTTGGACCGTCTGGTTCCAACAGCCAATCCAAGACGCACCATTTCGGCAGGTCTATGTCGATCCCTATTCGGCTCAAGTAACCGGGAAGCGGGTGCGTGGTGAATACCTGACAACGTTCATCTACCTGCTTCATATGAAGCTTCTCGCCGGCAGGGCAGGGGCAAATATTGTTGGCATTTCCGGTATCTTGCTGCTGATTTCCTTCGTGTCGGGAATCTATCTGTGGTGGCCCATGTGGAGGCACAGCTGGCGAGCTGCGTTTGCGATTCGAGGGGGCTCACGTTTTGTCTTTGATAGCCATAAGGTGCTCGGCCTGGGAAGTCTGCCGTTGTTGCTGGTGATTGCGTTTTCCGGGGTTTACATGGTTTTTCCGAGTTGGTTTGAAGCGGTGCCACGTCTTCTAGCTGACGAGAAACGCCCAAGCAGCCCGTTGATTTCGCAGGTAACGCCAGGGGCAAAGACAATTTCGGTAGACCGAGCTGTCGAAATTGCTCAAGAGATCTTGCCTGCTGCAGAGCTAAACCGGATTCACTTTCCCACGAATGAAAAGGGTGTGTACTCGATTCGTCTTCGTCAGCCAGGCGATGTACGCCAACACATGGGCAATAGCCGTGTCTGGTTAGATCGATATAGTGGTCAGGTATTGGCTGTGCGCGATTGGAATGAGCACAGCGCAGTCGATACTTTTTTCGCTTGGCAATTCCCCTTGCATAATGGTGAGGCTTTGGGGCTTGGGGGACGCTGGTTCGTTTTCCTGAGTGGCGTTGTGTTAGCGATTCTTTATTTTACGGGGTTTTGGCTGTGGTTTCGCAAAAAGCGGGCGCACTGGAAACAGAAACAAAAGCAGCGTGTGCTACGTGGCAAGCAAACGGTGGTTAGTGATTTCATACCCCCCAGCCCGAGCCAGATCTCTCGTTGATTTTTGTGGAGTTGCTTAAATCCAAATGTCGTCTCAGATTTCGCGACTTCTCGCTGTCCTGCTCGTGGCGTGCTGCTTCTCTGCTTTCGGGTGTACCTCGGAGAAGCAATCGAGAGGGACCCCCGCAAGCGAAGCTTCCATCGTCGTGACGGACCTGGCGGGGCGTGAAGTGACCATTGCGCAGCCAGTCCGACGGATCGTCTTGATGCGCAGCCTATGCATCTACGAACTCGCAACCGTCCTAGGAGATGAAACGGCGGAGCGTTTAGTTGCGTGGGATTCGTCGCTAAAGACGGGAGATCGAGATACATACGATAAGTTCGTAGAACGTTTTCCTGAATTGAAGGAAACGAAGGTCTTGGGAGATGTCTTGAAAGATGCCGTAAGTGCCGAGTCGGTGTTGGCACTAAAGCCGGATCTGATCATCATGAACACGTACATGCAGCAGAGAAAATCGAACGGGCTGCAGCGGTTGGAGGATGCCGGTGTACCGATCCTATACCTGAAATTTGACGATCCCTTTCAAGATCCGCAGAAGAGCATTCGTTTGTTAGGTAAGGTGCTCGGTAAAGAAGAACGGGCCAAGGAAGCGGCAGACTGGGTAGATGCTCAATTGGCAGAAGTGCTGCAGCGACAAGAATCCATCCAAGGGGCTGTCCCGACCGTTTAT
This sequence comes from Bremerella cremea, assembly GCF_003335505.1. Lineage (NCBI taxonomy): Bacteria > Pseudomonadati > Planctomycetota > Planctomycetia > Pirellulales > Pirellulaceae > Bremerella > Bremerella cremea. The sequence goes on along the minus strand of NZ_QPEX01000045.1, from coordinate 395,147 downwards.
ATCGAGGCGGGCACTCATGGAAGTGGTCAGTATGGAAACACCTTTGGTAGCAACGAGGAGGGCCGCGTTGCGAATTGGGCTGGGGTTATGGCGCAGCTACGCTGCAAAAACATTGCGGCGGGCGTCGTATCGGGGCTTTACGGAATGGGGGTGATTCGCCCCGAGTATCTGTTTACACAAGACCCCGATGCGGTGGTGATTACTGGGGCAAGTTGGTCTGCTTTCCCCGATAGCCTGCGGTTAGGGTATTTCGCCGAACAGCAAACGGCGTCAAGAACGCTTCGCAGCTTTACAGAGCGTACCGGATGGAAGAATTTAAAAGCGATCCAAAACGAAAAGCTCTACGGAATCCATGCCCGCTTCGGTAGCCACATCACAAGTTTTGCTGCGGCTCAGCAGATCTCAAAGTGGTTATATCCCAACGAATTTGGGGATTTGCGTCCTGGCGATAATCTGCGAATCTTTCACGAGAAGTTTCTGCCGGTTCAGTTCAGCGGTACTTGGATGGTTGGTCTACCGAATGAGTAATGAGTCGACCGAATCGGCTGCTTCAAGCGGGCAAGGGTATCGACGGCGATCTGCCGTGCGAGTGGCAATTCTGGGGGCAGTGTTCGCAGGTGTTGTGTTTGTGGCACTGCTTGATATGGTCTTGGGGCCGGCGAATTTAACCTGGTCCGAGATGTGGTCGACCGTGTGGCATCCAGCCGCGTCTGATCCAATCCATCGCACGATCCTTTGGAGCTTTCGGCTTCCGACGATGCTGCTCGCGATTAGCGTGGGTGCGGCATTGGGGGTCGCGGGAGCAGAGATGCAAACGATTCTAAACAACCCTCTCGCCAGCCCTTTCACCTTGGGAATCTCTGCCGCTGCAAGTTTTGGAGCGGCCATTGTTCTGGTGGGTGGCGCGTCGACGATGGCTTGGGGCGGAGCTTGGTTGGTGCCAATCAGCGCGTTTGTGTTTACGCTTTTATGTGCCTTGGCAATCTATTTCATTGGCAGACGAAACGGGGCTTCGACCGATACGATCGTCGTAGGGGGTGTCGCCCTGCATTTTTTGTTTAGCTCTGGCGTTGCCTTCTTACAGTTTGTTGCGGCCGAGGACGCGCTTCAAGCAATCGTTTTCTGGATCTTCGGCAGCCTTCAAGGGGCGAACTGGACGAACGTAGCGATCGTCTCCGCTGTTTTGCTTGTGGTTTGTCTCGTGTTGAGCCGCAACGCTTGGCAGCTTACGGCTTTGCGACTGGGGGACGAGCATGCCCAGAGCTTGGGTGTGAACGTTGCCCAGGTACGGCTTCAAACGTTGGTGCTTGTTTCAATTGTGACAGCGACGGCGGTTTGCTTCACCGGAACCATTGGTTTTGTCGGCTTGGTGGCCCCGCATGTCGCTCGATCGCTGGTTGGCGAAGACCAACGTTTTTTCATGCCGTTGTCTGGCTTGCTGGGGGCTATCTTGGTTTGTGCCGCCGATGTGATCAGCAAGTCGTTGGTGCCTGAGACGACGTTTCCGATAGGTATCGTCACCGCCGCAATTGGCGCGCCTTGCTTAGCGTTCATTGCCTTGGCAATGCGGAGGGCCTATCAATGCCCTTAAAAGCCAAGCAGCTTTCTTTTCGTTACGGTACGCACCCGATCTTGCAGGATATCGATTTTCAGGCAACCCCTGGGATTACCGCATTGATTGGCCCCAATGCAGCAGGCAAGTCGACCTTACTGAAGTGTCTTTGTGGTGTGTTGCGTCCGGAAGGCGAGGTGGAGCTAGATGGAAAGTCGATTGCTTCCTGGACGCATCAACAAGTTACCGCGCAAATCAGTTACCTGCCGCAAGCGTTTGCCCCTCAAGCCGCGCTGACGGTCTTTGAAACGGTGTTGCTGGGAAGGCTACCACACTTGAGGTGGAAAGTCGCGCCCGAGGATTTACAGATCGTCGAGCAGGCACTCGGCGAGTTGGAATTATCGATGTTGGCCGAACGACGACTGAACCAATTGAGCGGCGGGCAAGTTCAGGCGGTGGCCATTTGTCAGGCGCTTGTTCGTCACCCGAAGGTTCTTCTGATGGACGAGCCGACGTCGAACCTTGATCTGCGACGGCAATTTGATGTGATCCAATATATTCAGGCCAGCACCCAACGAGACCGCATTGCCACAGTTGTGGCGTTGCACGATTTGAACCTGGCGGCACGCTTCGCTGACCAGGTCTATGTTCTTCACCAAGGGCAACTCCATAGCCATGGTAAGCCTAAAGATGTACTTACTCCCAAGATGATCGCCCAGGTTTATGGCGTCGAGGCACGCGTTGTCGAAGATGAAGGGGAGTTGTTGATTAATTTCCTCGGACCAACCAATTCGCACTGTAATCGCAGAGATACCAGAGAATGAAGCCGGAACAGCTTAAAAGAATCTTCCGCGAAGGATGGACAAATCAGAGCGTCGTCGATCACCGAGTTGCTCGTTTCATCCGAGGAGAATTTGGCTTCGAACCGTTGCGACGTGCTTGGAAAGAAGCGTTGGAAAAAGCGGCTTCTTATGGTAACGCCAAGCAGGCCATCGACATGGGGACAGGGCCAGGCACAATTGCCCAGTTTTGGGCCGAGATGGGTATGGACACGATTGGTGCCGATTTCTCCTCCACAATGCTCGCCTCGGCTCGCCAAATTGCTGCCGAGAAAAAACTGGACATCACGTTTATCGAGGCGGACGTTGAAACGCCTCCGTTTGCTGACGAAACGTTCGACTTGGTATCGAGCCGTGCCGTCCTGTTCACGTTGCCTCATCCTGGCTATACCGTGGCACGTTGGATGCGGCTGCTTCGCCCCGGGGGCTTGCTGGTGTTGATTGGCGAGCTTTCGCCAACCGATCCTGAAAAGCAGAAGAAAGCATTTCGTCCTGCCCCTGGCTGGAAACCGAGTGACGTCTATCGCGAAGCAATGCAGCAACTTCCCTTTCGCGAACATTCCGACAAGATGTTGCGCGTAGTGATGGAAGCAGCAGGCCTTCAAGAGATTACCAGCATTGCTATGGAGGGCGTTGTTGCAGCTCGCCACGAATACGAAAAGTTAGAGCCTGCGTGTGGAGTTTTGCAGGGAACCCCGTACGTGCTTGTCGGTCGACGCCCCTAACAGCCTGTTGAATTTCTCCGATCGGCTACGTTATTGAGATTGGACCGATTGCGGCGTTGTGAATTCCTCGACATATCTAGTGGATATGCCTGCGGATTCAAGCCTTGCACTCGCTCCAATCTCAATTACTCGCTGACGAAGCAGCAAATCAACAGCCTGCTAATGCCAGCCGTCGCTTGTGTGAACTGTCATTCAGCTTAACAGCAACCAGGCGAACAACGCGGTTAGGCTTGTCGTTCTCTGCCAATCGCCAGGGCAGGGCGGTTGGTTGGCGGGCTAGTCTATAAGAACGCCTTCGCCGACCATTTTGGCGACTTCGTCTTCGCCGCGATAAACCCACGCCTCTAAGTCGTGCCCATGTTGGGTTTCGATTTGCTCGCCAATCTCGTTCACACGGGCCAACGCGGCTTCAAAGGTCGCTTCCGTTTTGGCATCGGCCGGAAGAAAGCCTTTCGCTTCACGGTCTTCTGCATCGGACTGGGCAATCCAAGGATCGAAGATCAAATTGACTTGGTGATTGGGCGCATCTTTATCGTAAGCGGCTTTATCTTCTGGAGTTGGTTGTCGGCCGCCAAAGTCTGGTACGGGTGATCGAAGGGCAGTCCACTGCATTTGGCCGCCAGGAGAGAACTTGATCACAATCATCCCAGGCGTCCATTCGACGCACCAGTAAACATCCTGGCCATCTAAGATATAGCTATAGCGGGCTAGCATGTGCAAGATTGCGGCAGGGCCACGCATGTAGTCTTCGGAGGAAAGTGGACGCATCGTCTTTGCGGCCGCCTGTAGATAGGCCGCGTCGTCTTGGTCGATTTCCGCCGTATACATAGCTGGCGCTTCGCGTTTTCGTTCGACGAGAATAACGTACCGCATCGTGCCTGGGTCTTACTTGTAAGTGAAGTTCAGAGGTTGGGAATCCTCTATTTTATGGCCGGAAAAGAAATTACGCGATAACCCGCAAGTGGCTTTGCAAAGCCTTGTTAAGACTTAGGGAAAACTAGTAGCCATCTTCCTGGGGAAATTGGCGTAACGCTTTACCATAGTACTGAAACAGGTTTTTTACAGGCATTCTGATCAACTGAAATGCCGATTTTTACCGATGAATTAGTCCTAAAGACCTTGTGTTCTTGAAATTTGCAGGATAGTATTCAACCAACCTCTTAGATAAGACATTTCGTTCTCAGGAACGCTGGCCTGTGTCTCACGATACCCTCAAAACTTGCTTCCGGAAAAATCCCTGTAAACGGGATCGGTCGAAGCGTTCGTGGGGCCGGCAATATCTAGAGTTCAACCTTTCTGACTCGATCACTCCGCTTCACGCGTTTCTGGTGATCTTCTATGCCATGTGGGTTGTGGGTGGTTTATTGCAAACCGACCTCGGCCGAACAGGCAAGCCAACCAGTCCGCATTCTCAAGAGAGCGGTTTGGCTGAAGTTGTAGAGTTCGAATCGGAAGGCATGGCCGAGTTACAGCTGTTTGCACTGACGACGACATGGGTTATGCCGGTCGTGGAAGTCACTGCAGTGCAGGTCGTAAACGACCGCACGCCAGTTGTATCTATTTCGTCGCATACCGTCTCTTTCTTACGTGGCCCTCCCGTAGCCTAACTTGTCTCGGGTTCTCTCCCCACGATCATGCTCCGTTGTTTTTGCGGCACGTTTCCTGCTGTTTCGTAGGCATAGGCTAACCTTCGTGTGGCCCATTGTCTAACGGACATTGCTTGGTACCTGCTGTGGTTGTAGCACCTAGGCTATGTGACGATTCGATTCTCGTCGTTGCGAGAATCTTGCAAAAATACCCATGCCAACCCGTGAGTGATACTCAGAATAAGGTGAAATATGCGCGAGTTTCTCGAAGTTAACACTTCAAGGACTCTCCAGCAGTGCCTTCTAAAAGGCCATGTCTGGCGGGCAACCATGTTGATAGTGCTTGTGTTGATGGTGTCCGTTGCCGGTCAAGCGTTTGCACAAAATGCTGACACCTCAGCAATACCGATAATTCTCGGCCAATCTCTTAAATCAAAAGACAACAAGGTCGAGGCAGTTCCTAACGGAGGAGCTGAAAAGGGGGAAAAGTCCGAACTGAAAACGCTGCCAATTGGTAGCCGGATTTTCAAGGCGGTCGTGGAAGTTGCCCATCCAGACGAGCTGAAAGTTGGTGAAAGCGTCGACGTGTCTGTCGTCGCGATTGGCAAAGAAGGTTCGCACGCCACTGCGGTTTTGAAAAACGTGCGTCTGCACTCGGTCGAATCTTTGCCCGGTACGACTGATCAGGTTCCGCCAGAAGAATCGGACGAAGCAGAAACCGTGGTCGAGCATGGTCATGAGTTGCCTGCCGTTTTTCCGACCCGGATTGTTGGGTTGGTGGTGAAGGGTGGAGAGGTCGAGAAAATTCGCCTAGCCGATGCTCAAGGCGTGTTGCGTATCTCGGAGCATGTTCACAAAGCAACCGGGGGCATGTTGGGCGAAATTGCTAATAATTTTGTGTCGAATTTGTTTCAACCTTTGTTACTGTTCTTTTTCATGGGATTTGCGATTCCGCTGCTGCGTGTCCCATTTGAATTTCCCAAAGCACTTTATCAAAGTTTAACGATATACCTGCTAGTCGCGATCGGCTGGCATGGTGGCGAGTTGATGGCCGAGTTGCCATCTTCGGAACTGGCGGTCGCCGGCGGGTTGGCCGCAGTGGGGTTCATCGTGAATGGTACCATTGGATTGAGCGCAACGTGGATTCTGCGTGCGTTCACTCCGATGCGCCGGATCGATGCGGTGACCGTCGGTTCCTATTATGGATCAGACTCGGCAGGCACGTTTGTGACCTGCCTGGGGATCCTCGCTGCCTTGGGGCTTCATCACGATAGTTACATGCCGGTCATGTTGGCCGTCATGGAAATTCCTGGCTGTCTGGTGGGGTTGTTTTTGATTTCGCGTTTGCGTGGAAGTGGCATGGACAAGTTGGGCAACATGCCTGACGAGCCTGGTTACCTTGGCGATGCAAACGCATTAGTGGCTGACGCCGAGAGTGGTGATGTGCATAGTGAAAGCTATGAAGATACGCATCATAGCCCGCCGGTTGCCAAGAGTGTTGGGGCCGCTGTCGCGGGTCACAGGAGCGGTGCTTTGAACCTGAAGATCCTTCACGAGGTCTTCTTGAATCCTGGTTTGTACATGTTGTTCGGCGGCATCATTGTGGGTTTTATTAGTGGCCGTCAGGCACTTGTTGACCCGCACGTGGTTGAAGGTCCGAATAATTTGTTTCTCACGATGTTCAAAGGGGCTCTTTGCTTGTTCCTGTTGGAAATGGGCATTACGGCTTGCCAGCGTTTAAGTGACTTGAAGACGGCGGGCATTGGCTTTGTGTTGTTCGGTGTTTTGGCACCGGTGTTGTTTGCCACTTTCGGAATGTGCGCCTTGCATGCCTATAGCATGGCTTTGGGGCATCAGTTTGAAACAGGAACCTATGCGTTGTTCGCGGTGCTTTGTGGTGCGGCTTCCTATATCGCGGTGCCTGCCGTTCAGCGAATTGCTATACCCGAGGCCAGCCCCACGTTGCCGTTGGCAGCCTCGCTTGGTTTGACTTTTACTTGGAACGTTACGCTCGGCATTCCGATCTACATCGAAATCGCCAAGAAGATCATCGAATTCATGCCAGTTACTGGCTAAGCTACCGGTGACAATTTTGCGATTTTATTACCCATCGAATGCTCGAGGAACAACCTGATGATTACTACCAAGAACGCGCGTCGCGTCACCATTGTTCTGGATGCGGCGCTAAAAGATATTGTGTTTGAGAAAGTCCAGCAGTTGGGCGCTACCTGCTTCAACTACAACGAGTGCAGTGGGCAAGGCCATCATGCTGTGACAGGCAATCCTTACAACGGCGAAGGACTTCTGCGAATGGAGATTGTCACTACGCCGACAACAGGAGCCAAGCTGCTCGATTGGATTCATGCAGCCCAGTTTGCTCAACTGAGCCACTACGCACTGTTCGCGTTTGCGGACAATGTTGAAGTGGATGAACGAGATCAATCTGTTACGAAGTTGGGCTAAGTCCAACTCGCAACATCATCGTCCTCCCCCGAAGCCTGTGTAGAAGTTCGCTTTTGCGCAGGCTTTCCCTTTTCTTGGCGTAGCCCAGGCCTTGAGGTCTTGGACTGGGAAGTGCAGGGAAGAGGCCGGTAGTGGCCCAGGTAAATGGGCAGCTATTTGTTGTTCGCTGACCCAAGGCAAGCAAAAAGCAACCGTCTGCTAAGTGTCAAGCAAAACAGCCACCCGCTTTTCGTTTGCTGGTGGCTGTTGGTTGTTCGCATGTTGTTTCGTGCCGGCGGTTAAGCTGGTGCTTGCCCGTCGTGTAGTTGTTTGTCGATTTGATCGCTGACCTTGCCGACAGTTGCAGCTAGGGCAAGTAGGGCCATACCGGTCATTAACAGGTCGACGCCCACCAAAATTCCGACCGCCCAGAGGCCAGAGGCAGGCCATTGCAGCCAAATCAACGCACCTAGTAACCAGGTGACCACACCGCTAAAGAGCATGGCCATCCAGCCTTGGGCTGGGCGAAAGTTGAACGAAGCGATCACTTTCCAGATTCCTTCGGCCACAAAGTAAGCTGCCAGGAACAAGGTAAGGACTTCCAGACCAAGCAGCGGGTGAAACAGTGCTGCCAAGCCGCCTGCGGTTGTCACCACACCCAGGATTAGGGCCATAAGTTTATGCGACATGGTGTCGTCGGCATGGATGCCACCAATCACCTGCGTAATACCTACAACCAGCATTACTGCGCCAACTAGGAAAATAACTGCAGCGCCTGCGATTAATGGCGATGCTAATGCCACCACACCCATTGCGACGGTAAGGAAACCGATGAGGTAGAGCCAGGTTACGCTTGGCTGTTTGGCGGTTGTCATTGTGAAAGCTCCGAATTGAAGAAGGCGGTATTGGCCATAGACTACCGGTCAATATAGCACCCTATTTCTGACATAACGTCCCGCAACTTCTGAACGTTATAGGGATTAGGCAGATCGAGTGACTGGCGTCTTGCCTATTTTTCCTGGCTTTTTCAATCGAACCGGAAAAGCAGGGGCCTTCTTTGTTGTCAGACAAGGCTTGCACTTAACTCACCACAAGAAGCATCGTGAGATGGGCTATTTGGGGGCAGATTTCTTTTCTGGACGTAAAACGTTCCAGGCCAAGCCCACGTATTCCAGGCTGCAAATCAAACGATACGAGAAGTCGACTTCCCACCATGCTCGGCCATGTGCGGCTGCGGTGGGCAGGGCGTGGTGATTGTTATGCCAGCCTTCCCCGTGGGCGAGTAGGCCTACGAGCCAATTGTTACGGCTGTTGTCACTGGTCGAATAAGTGCGATAGCCCCATAGGTGCGTCAGCGAGTTTACGGCCCAGGTCACATGCCAAACGACAACCGTTCGCACGGCAACTCCCCACACCAGCAGGCTTAGCCCCATTCGCCAAGCTTCTTCCCTGCCACCGGTTATTGCGCCGATGCCTGCTCCTAGCAAAAAGATGACAAGCACATGCAAAAGGAAGATGATCAGACCGTTTTGCTTCCGTTCCAGCCAGCGATAGAACGGATCTCGAATTAAGTCACGGGCATAGCGATCGACATGAGCTACGTGGCCGACATCCCGGTTCTTGACCATGAGCCAGCCCATTTGTCCCCAGGTAAAGTTTACCAGTGGGCTGTGGGGATCGGCTTGTTGGTCGGAATGTTGATGGTGATGGCGATGCGTGGCAACCCAGCGAACCGGAGTGTCTTGTAGGCAGCAGACTCCGAGTACGGCAAACGTGTATTCCAGCCAGGCTGGGCACTGAAAGCTGCGATGGGTGAGCAAGCGATGATAGCCGACGGTCATGCCAAGCATGCCGAACAGGTAATGCCCAACGAGAACGGAAGCGACACCAGTCCAGCTGAACAACCAAGGCCAAAAGGCAAGCAACGCCAGCAGGTGCATGCCGACGATGCCCAACGCATAGGGCCACCAAATTTGAAGCGGAAAAACGCCAAGGGGTTTCTCGTGGCAGGCTTGGTGCTCAGTAGCAGAGCGATTGGGCATTTCCTATGCTTCCGTTTCGGGGATCCACCCCAGTGAATTCGCCTTTGGGCAGCAGCGCGAAGATTGAAGAGAGGCTGAGCGAATGCTTAGCCTAGCGTATGAACCACTGAATGCCCATCTATTTTCTTTTGTGAGTTCATTATTCGGTCGATGTCATCTGTACCCCCGGTTAGGTCAAAAGGTTCATGCTTGGTCCGCCGTGTTGTCTGAATCGATTCGCGATGGAGGGTTATTCTCCTCGTTATTAGGGAATCCAACAGATTTCTAATTTTGGCTGCACTATTGAGACCTGATTGCCGCAGCTCACTGGGGATGACGAGGCCTTCTTGAGAGTGACTATCTTTTGGCAGAAAATGCAAGTTGATTGGCTGTAATGGGTTATTGCTCCCTAGATTTCCCCGATACCAGTGGTAGGATTGGCTGTGTAGTTGAGACTGAAAGCGATAAGTAGCTGCCGCCAAGAGATCGTTCAGGCTCGGTATTTGCACTGTGTTGGGATGTTTGCGGATATCCCTCCCACCGGGCATACGAGAAACAAAACAGACGTCCAGCGGGCGTTTTTCACCCAGGATGAAAGAAAAGGAGACAATCATGGATCAGGCAATGATTGATAAGCTGAACGAGATTCTACGGCACGAGTGGACTGGCGTTGCTCAATATTCGCAAGCTGCGTTTGTAGTGACCGGATTGTGGCGAGAAGTTTACAACGAAATCTTCTTGGAAAGTGCCAAAGAGTCGTTCGGGCATGCTCAAATAATTGGGCAGAAGATCGCCGCGCTGGGAGGCGTTCCTACAATCGAACGAAATCAAGTGAAGCAAACAGACGATCTGCATGAGATGCTGAAGAACGCCCTCGAGTTCGAGTCGATGGCCGTGAAGCATTATGAAGAAGCATTGGCGATGGCTGATGGCAAAAATCGCCCACTGGTGGTGCTGCTAGAAGAAGTTCTGCTGCAAGAGCAGGATGGCGTCGATCAGTTTACGATGATCTTGAAAGACCCTGCCGTCGCCGCCCAAGCCAAGGGTGGAAATGCCTCGAAGGTTGGCTAAGGCAATTTCTCGCTCCAAAGTGGGAGCGTCGGTAGTTGCTTCTGATTAAGCATCGCCGAGGGTTTCGCCGGGTCAGGGTTATGCTGACTCGGCATGCCAAACGCGAAGAGCAGGGGCTTGGGGCGAAGGAATTCGACCCGTTACCACATAATCTTCTTCCATGCGGGCTGCCTTAAGGGTGGCCCGTTCGCGTTTGGCGGAAACCATTTCTGGTAAAGCACTTGCGATTCCAAGTGCGGTCCGCATTGCCGCCAGGGCTTCCGGTGGAACTTGCACACTAGACTGGGTAAACCATCCCACGCGTTGACCGCCGTAGTTCTGCTGGCGAATCTCCACAAAGACACAACCTGTTTTATCAGTGCAGTTTACGATAAGCGTACGATCGCTGTCGCCGGTCGAAATCGATTCAACTACATGTTCTTTTGGATAGGTCATAAGCGAGAAAGCTGCTGAGTGGCGGGGCGTGAAGTTGATATCAAGTCTCAGTTCGTTGTTATTCTGCGAGGTTCGCCTGCCTGCGTCAATAAGGAAAATTGTAAATAGGCTAAATGACCGGGCTATTGGTAAGAGGGGCTGGGCTTATTGACGGTTCCTGTGAATACCATTATCATTTCGCGTTTCCCCCGGCATATTGTGCCTCGATTAAAGAGGCTTTCATCGGACGCTCGCTACGAAGGCCAACTAATCCACTCGGAAAAGCTTGGCCGGGATGAGCCCTAAAGCGAGGCAGGCCAGCGATTTACGTTTTGGTGACGCCTCTTTGGAACCACGGTCATGGCAGTACCTAAGAGAAAACAATCGAATTCCCGTACCGGCATGCGTCGCGCTCACGACGGCCTCAAGGCTCGTCAGTTGACCTTGTGCCCGAATTGTTTGCAAGAACGTCGCGTTCGCGTTGCTGTTCCGACGCATGTGGTGTGCCCAGAATGTGGTCACTACATGGGACGCAACGTGATCCCTTCGGACGAAGTCGCTGAATAAGCCCTCCTGGCCTTCCAAGCGAGCAAGACCGCTGGCAAAATGCGCCGTCGGATAATTTTATTCGATCAGGCCAATGATAAGTCAGCGGTCTGTCGTCTTCGAAGAACGATCGATAGAAGGATATCCCTGCGATGAGCAAGATCGCATTCCTCTTCCCAGGACAGGGTGCTCAGAGCGTTGGCATGGGGAAGGTCCTCTACGACTCTCTGCCGGCCGCCAAAGAGTACTTCGACCGAGCAAATGAAGTTTTGGGTTACGACCTGGCTTCGGTTTGCTTTGAAGGTCCTGCGGAAAAGCTTGATTCGACCGTTCATAGCCAGCCAGCGTTATTTGTGACCAGTATCGCCGCGTTGGCGAAACTACGCGATCAATCGCCAGATGTGCTGCTCTCGGCGGAGGCTACCGCTGGGTTGAGCTTGGGTGAATACACGGCGATGGTATTCGCTGGGGTGATGGAATTTGAAGATGCCCTGAAGGTTGTTCAGGTGCGTGGCGAAGCCATGCAAGCCGCTTCGGATGCTGTTCCGAGTGGAATGGTTAGCATTCTGGGGCTCGAACCGGATGCGGTCGAGAAAATTTGCGACGAAGCCCGCGAAGATGGGATTCTGCAAATTGCCAACCTGCTTTGTCCTGGCAATATCGTGGTTTCTGGCACCAATGACGCTTGTGAGCGGGCTGCCGAGATTGCTGAGAAGAGCGGGGCAATGAAAGTCATTCCGCTGGCCGTGGCGGGGGCTTTTCATACCGAGATCATGCGACCGGCAGTTGAAAAACTGGCGGAAGCACTTGCCGGCGTCACGCTTTCGGCGCCGAAGATTCCCGTTATTTCCAACGTTGATGCTCAGCCGCACGACGACGTCGAAGAGATTCGGTCGCTTTTGCAGCAGCAGGTTTGTTCGCAGGTTCGCTGGGAGCAATCAATGCGATATTTGTTGGATCAGGGGTTTGATGAGTTTTACGAGATTGGTGCCGGTAAGGTGTTGCGTGGCTTGATGAAACGCATTAACCGCAAGGTTTCTTTTAATGGTGTGGAAGCCTAGGTTAACGTTTCCTTGGGCTCACCTTTCTCACTCTTTGTTGGCATATTTAAATTAGGCAAGATTTCTCATGAGCGATGCTGTCTGGAATGCACTTCCCGTTGATTTGACTGGAAAGGTGGCCGTGGTTACGGGGGCCTCGCAGGGGATTGGTCAGCAGATCGCGATTGGTTTGGGGGCTCGTGGCGCTAAGGTCGCATGTGTCGCTCGCAGTGCCGACAAGCTGGCCGAAACCGTAGCGGCCATCAAAGAGGCAGGCGGCGACGCGGAAGCGTTTCCGTGCGACGTGACCTCGCGAGAGAGTGTCGAGCAGTTAATCGACAAGATCGCCGACGATTGGGGTAAGGTCGATATTTTGGTGAACAACGCTGGTGTCACCCGCGATAACTTGCTTCCTCGTATGACTGATGAAGAATGGGACACGGTGATTAACACCAACCTGCGTGGTATGTTCCTGTTCTCGCGTGCTGCCTCAAAATACATGATGCGGGCACGCTTTGGCCGGATTATCAATATCAGCAGCGTGTCGGGCATTATGGGGAACCCTGGCCAGACGAACTACTCTGCCTCGAAGGCAGGCATGATTGGCTTCACGCGAAGCCTCAGCCGCGAGCTGGCAGGCCGTAAGGTAACCATCAATGCGATATGTCCTGGCTTTATCGAGTCGGACATGACCAAGGCCCTGGGGCCTGCCGTCGAAGACGAGGTCAAAAAACGTATTCCAGCCAAACGCATGGGCAAGCCGCAAGAGATTGCTGATGCCGTGCTGTTTTTGGCCAGCGACAACGCCGCATACGTCACCGGTCAGGTGTTGACCGTCGATGGTGGCATGACCGGCTAATAAATCATGGAAACATCCTAGTGGCATTGACTTAGAGGAATGAAATTCTCTAAGAGCATGTTTCCTGAAAATATAGGATGGATCGGGTGGTGTCCACCTTGACCCTTTTTACTTGGGTCATCTATCTTGTTGAGCTTGAACCTTAATAATAAATCAACTTAGGCCATCTAAAGAGACCCTCAACCAGTCTCTCGCCCCAAAACGGAGGACACGTCGTGTCGGTAGAAGAGCGTGTAATCGAAATTGTTGCTAGTCAGCTAGGTGTTGATAAGGAAAAGGTTTCTCGCGATAGTTCGTTTGTGAACGACCTCGGTGCCGATTCCCTCGACATGGTCGAGCTAGTTATGGAATTGGAAGAAGAATTTGATATCGACATCCCGGAAGATTCCGCGGATAAGATTGAAACGGTTGGTCAGGCAATCGATTACTTGGAAGAAGCCAAGAATTCGTAAGCTGCCGATGCTTTTTCTTCTCGCTAGAACCCCAAGCGTTCACTGAATCATGAAACGTCGCGTTGTCGTTACCGGAATGGGGATTGTCTCCTCGCTAAGCTGTCACTTGGATACCTTTTGGTCCAAGTTGATCGCTGGCGAGAGCGGCATCCATGATATCAAGATCCTGGATACCTCCCGTTTCAAGGTGAAGTTTGCGGCCGACGTTCATGATTGGGCGCCTGACGATTACATCGACTCGAAAGAGCAGAAGCGACTTGATCGTTTCTCGCAATTTGGAATGGTCGCTGGAATCGATGCGGTCAAAAATTCAGGCTTGGATTTTTCGCAAGAAGATTCCTATCGCTGTGGTGTTATTCTCGGTTCTGGCGTGGGGGGCATTGCCACCATCGAAGAGCAAACCGAGAAGCTGCTAACCAAGGGTGCTGATCGTGTCTCTCCGATGACGATTCCGCGCCTCATGCTAAACGCAGCCGGGGGAAATATCTCGATTCGTTATGGCTTGCGTGGCCCTAATTACACGGTTGCCACGGCATGTGCCAGTGCGACCAATGCCTTGGGCGACGCACTGAAAGCAATTCAGTACGACGAAGCCGACGTCATGATTTCTGGCGGGACGGAAGCTGGCATCACGCCTATGGGGATTAGTGCCTTCTCGAACATGAAGGCCCTTTCGTTCCGTAACGACGATCCTGCTAAAGCAAGCCGGCCGTTCGACTTGGACCGAGATGGGTTTGTCATGGCGGAAGGTGCTGGCGTGGTCGTGCTGGAAGAACTTGAGCATGCCAAGGCTCGCGGTGCTACCATTTTGGCTGAGCTAGTAGGATTTGGCTGCAGTGGCGATGGGGGGCACATTACCTCGCCTGATCCCGAGGGACGTGGTGCAGCCCGGGCAATGCAAAATGCCCTGAACGATGCCTCGCTGGCACCAGAAAAAATCGACTATATCAACGCCCACGGCACGAGTACTCCTCCGGGGGACAAGGCCGAAACAACGGCGATCAAAACCGTTTACGGCGACCACGCTTACAAGCTGGCTGTTTCCAGCACCAAGAGCTCGCTGGGGCACTCTTTGGGGGCCAGTGGTGGTATCGAGTTGATTGCTTGCATCAAAGCGATCAACGAAGGCATCATTCCCCCGACGATTAATCTCACCAAGCCAGATCCGGCTTGTGACTTGGATTACACCCCGAACGAAGCTAAGAATCGCAAGGTTTGCTATGCGATGAGCAACAGCTTTGGTTTCGGTGGGCATAATGCTTGTGTGATTGCCAAAGAGTACACCGAGTAGTTCTTTTGCAATCCGTGATTGCCGAGCAGCAAAGTTCAAACAGAAAAAAAGCCCCGGTGAGTTTGCTCGCCGAGGCTTTTTTCTGTGTTGTCTGTGATGGGCAATGTTACGGGAAGTTCACCGAATTCAGGTAGATGGTTCGTTCATTCTCATCGACGCTTTTGATCTCACCAAACGTGACATGGGGCACTAGGTCGCTGATTTCACCTTCGTAGTGCAATTCGACCACCCCACCGGTATTGCTACTCGAACTCGCCGCCGATGCTGTATCGGCCAGCATTGGTTTCAGGTGTTCCGTAATCATCTGTCCGTGTTTGACCTCCAATTCTTGACCTCGGAAGGTCACCGTATTCTCGAAGCCGTATCTCGACTGGAAGTTGGTTAGCGGTTTGTTGGATCGACGACGCGTAGGAGTCGGGCTTTGGCGTTTCGGGGCAGGGGAGTTTGCCAGTCGTGTACGGGCAGACGAAATCGCGTTACTAACCTCTTTGCCAGCGGCTTGGAAGTCGAGCATGGCGTTGGTCACCTCAGCGTTACGGTTGTACTGAGCCATTCTCTGGCCAGCTGCTTTCATTCGAGGCAGGAACTCTTTGGTGCGGCGTTCCGCCTCTTGGCTGAGCTTCTTGTTGTTCTCGGATGAGATCTTAGGAAGATTGGCAACCTGAGTGGCTAGGCTTCGCAGTTCGGAAGAAAGGCCGTTCACGGTGCTAACAAACTGAGGTAGGTCTTGTTCGCCATTCACCCCTTCCATGGCATCGATGAAGCGGTTCATGAGCTTCATTTGGGTGTCGAGAACTTCGTGATGCTGCTCGAAGTTGGCTTGGTCGTCACCCGGAGCGCTGCTCGCGAACGAGTTTCCCGCAGGCGAGCCGTTGCTCGGTAGTGGCGGGATGCTCGAACCGCCCCAGTCGCCTGCACTGTTAGCAATCGAAATCCCGACCATGACAATCACGGCCACAAGTGCAATGCCCCCAACACCTATGACAATCGGGGCAATGGGGATTGATCGCGACGCGGCTTTTTTGCGGGTCATCGGCGGAAGCGAGCCTAGCGTTGGCGCTGGCGAACTGGGGGATGCCAGGTCGGCAAAGATGTCCTCCTTTTCTGGGCTATCGCCGAAAAGGTCGCTATCGCTGAACCCGACGGGGCTTGGGGCTGATCGAGCTGCGGTTGGTTTCGGCGACGAGGCGGCATAGACCTTGGCAGTGAATTTTTGAGAGCATTTTTGACATTTTACTGACTTGCCCGCGATATCTTCGTTTGCAACGGAATATTTTCCTTTACAGTTCGGGCAGACAACAAAGAGCTTTGGCATAGGAAATAATTATCCGGTTAGGGGGGACGTTCTCGGGTCGATTTTATTCATCAGTAGGAGCGAATGCCACGTTAAGCAGCCCACTTCACGAGGTTAATAAAAGTTAGGTTCGCAGTTTTTTTGACTAGTCGTTATCAGCACTGACCTATTCGTTCTGGGGACGGTTTCCTTGGGATAAACCTTGCGTTTTCGCCGGTTTTGGGGAAAAATTTGTTATTGAAGTGATTCGCCTCGGCGAGTCGCTAAGCGAGTTGAAGCCTTTCACGCATGAGCCCTTTTCCATGATTCGAATTACTTGTCCTTGCTGTGGTGTCGGCATTAAGGCCGAAGATCGCTTGATGGGACAGGATGTTCGTTGTCCGAAGTGCTTGAGCCCGGTCAAGGTTCAAAGCCCCGGCAAGGCTGACTTGGCTAAGATTGTCGAGCCGAATTACGAGCCGCAAACGCAAGAGGACGATCAGCCAAAGGCAATCGACTGTCCCAAGTGTGGTAATCACCTGCGAATTGGCGAGTACCTTTGCAAGCGTTGTGGGTATCACGTCAAGTTAGAGGCATTCTTCGAGGTGCTTACCTCCGAGGCTTTGGCTGCCGGGACCGAGCCGAAAACCAAAATGGAACGCTGGCTGGAAACGCAATTGCACGAATTGTCGACGCCGCGCGACTTTATGATCATTTCGGCTTTGTGTGCACTCTTTTTTTGCTTGGTAGCTGTGGTAGTGGGGAGGATCTTTGCTGGCCCACTGATCGGAACCATTTTGGGGCTCATTGCCTCTGCTGGGATTGCCCTGATTTGGTATGTGTTGATGCAGCGTTTGGGGGTGATGAACGATCCAAAACGCGAGGAGCGGCTCGTCCGCGAGCGGAATAACGGCCTGGAAAAAGTGGTTCGTGACCCAGGTAAGGGGAGGGTGGTAAGTGAGCAGCGATCGAAGCCTGTGCCGGTCGGTGTGAAAGAAAAGGCGTCAGCTTCGCCAGAGCCACAGATGCTAGCGATCCCGGAATACGAGGTCGATGATATCGATTTATTTAGCGATGCGCCCCCGAAGCGAGCCAAGCCGACGCCAGCTCGACCGGTGTCGAGTCCGAGTCCTCAGAAGGAAACGGCGACAAGGGCTTCTTCTACGTCGCCTGCCGCACCCTCGACGCATCGTCCTGCGGCTCCTACCAAAAAGCCGGCACCGAAAGATGATGATTGGCTAAACGATCTTCTTTAGGTGAATCCCCGGGTGCTATCGCTCGATTCGTCTTGCTACGACTTTAACGCGTTTCTATACTCCGGCGACTTTCGGCGATAATTCTCAGCCAAATCATGGAATCGGCGAGGCTGTATCGACGTAAAATCACGGAGGATTGAATCATGGCACTTCGATGCCTGTTTAGCATGCTATTGGTCGCTTGTGTCGCTCAGGTGGCGTTTGCCCAGTCGGCGCCCCGCCCTATGCCGATCAGTGGCGGCGGATCAAGCGGCGAGAATTCCTCCTTGCAGTGGCGAAACCCAGGGGCTTCGGTACCGGGTCGGCCAGTTGCGAGTGTTCAGCCTGCCGCATTCTCGACCGAACCGAGCGTTCCGCCAAAAGAGAATGTTTCGTCCTCTGGTACGTTGCTCAAGGTAACTTCCGGCTTAAAGGAATTGCCCAATGATGCCGGGCAAGTTTGGCGCGATTATGACATCACGCCCTATACCTCTCGCGTGACGACAACTGCGAAGCCAGAGCAGGCCATCATCGATTGGATTTTGCGTGAAACAGGTACGGATGTCTGGTTCGGCGAACCTTTAGGGATGTTGCACGCCAGTAAAACGACTTTGCGTGTTTACCACACACCTGAGATGCAAGAGGTGGTTACCGAGATTGTCACCAAGTTTGTGGACAGCCAAGCCGAAGTGAAAAAAATGGGGGTGCGGATGGTGACCGTTACCAGTCCTAACTGGCGACGTTTGGCTTACCGCATGATGCAGCCCGTTTCGGTGAAAACGCCGGGGATCGAGGCCTGGCTGATGAGCAAAGAAAATGCGGCTGTCTTGTTGAACGAATTGCGACAGCGGAGCGATTTTCGCGAGCATCACGCGGCCGATCTCTTGGTGCATAACGGCCAGTCGAGCACGATTTCGATGTTGCAGCCGCGAACGTTTGTTCGTGGAGTGCGAGCCACGCAGACGTTTCCTGGGTATGAGTTGCAAAGTGATCAGATCGAAGAAGGCTTTGCAATGGAGGTCAGTCCCTTGCTCACACCGGACGATAAGATGATCGATGCGGTGCTAAAGTGCAGTGTCGATCAGATCGAGAAGTTTGTGACCGTCGACGTCGATGTTCCCACGGCGGGAAGGCGGCAGGCCGTGGATATTCAAATTCCACAAATGGTTAGTTGGCGATTGCACGAGCGATTTCGCTGGCCATCAGACCAGGTACTGCTGATTAGCTGTGGCGTCGTTGCTCGTCCGCAGTCAGGCATGGCTGGAACGGCTCCGCAAATTCCAGGTTTGGCGGCATTGTTGCCGGAACGACCCCCCAGAGCGGATGGGTTGATGTTTGTTGAGTTCAAGGGGGATGCCAAGACCGGAGCGGGGCAGCCAGTAACCACGGCTCAGCCAGCAGCGGTCGATAGCCGCGGGCGATATTAATAAACCGAAGCAGCTCTTATGGGTGGCTTGATCTTGTGTTTGGCTAGTTGGCTGAGGGTGTGGGATCGACTTGCGAGCAAAATCTAAGGTTTTGGGCGGTAGAATTTTGCTTCCTACGTACAACGCGGCAGGGGCTTGGCTCCCATCGACATTGTCGCGATGGTGCCCTAAAATTTTGGGTCACTATTAAGAATCCCCAGCACCCACGGCATGGACTCTTTTGCCCTGGTGTCGATAGGCGTACGAATGCAACCGAGACGAGTAGTCATAACCGGTATGGGACAGATCAGCCCGCTTGGGATCGATCTGGACTCCTTCTCTAGTGCCCTGCAATCAGGTACTTCAGGAATTCGCAAGATTGAGAGCTTGCCAGCCGAAGCGCTGCCAAGTCCGTACGCTGGCGAAGCACGTGAATTTACCGGCAATATCGCCGACTTTGGCGAAGTTGGCAAAGAACAGACACGTTCGATTCGTAAGAATTTGAAAGTGATGTGCCGCGATATTCAGATGGGCGTTGCGGCGGCGCAGCGAGCTCTGCAGCACAGCGGCTTGGCGATGGGAGATTACGATCCTGTCAGGTCAGGCGTCATCTTTGGTTCGGACTATATGATGACCCTCCCCGAGGAGTTCGACAAAGCCACTGCGGCTTGTTTGAATGACGAGGGTGAGTTCTCGTTCGAAAAATGGGCAGAAAAGGGTTTACCAGAGATTACCCCGCTTTGGTTACTCAAATACCTGCCCAACATGCCGGCCAGCCACGTGGCTATTTTTAATGATATGCGTGGCCCAAATAACTCAATTACCTTGCGAGAGGCCTCGGCTGGGGCCGCGTTGGGTGAAGCGATGATGACAATCGCGCGTGGGCACGCCGATCTAATCATTGCTGGATCAACAGGGACGCGGGTGCATGAAACGCGCACCGTTCATTCGTTTTTGCAAGATCCTATTGCCGAGGGGACCGACGAAGGGGCAGGGCAGTGTCTGCCGTTCGATTTGAATCGTCGGGGCATGGTGATCGGCGAAGGAGCTGGTGCATTGGTCCTGGAGTCTCTAGAGCACGCTGAGGCGCGAGGGGCTAAGATTTTAGGGGAAGTCCTTGGCCAGTCCATTTCAACAGGGTGGAATGCCGATCGTTCGCCGGATCGGCCGACGGCAATTGCCAATGCCATGGCAATCGTCTGCCGTGATGCAGGGATCGGGGCGGGCGAGATTCAGCATATTAACTCCCACGGTCTGGGGGCTAAACAGTCAGATTGGGACGAAGCGGCCGGTTTGACGAAGTTTTTGGGAGAACTGGCAAATAAAACGCCAGTGGTCGCCATGAAGAGTTACTTTGGTAACCTGGGGGCCGGTGGTGGCATCGTAGAAGTGATTGGTAGTCTTCTCGCTCAACAGCAAAAAATGCTTCCTGGTACGCTTGGTTTTACCACGAGAGACCCAAAATGCGATTTGAATATCGGCTGCGAACCGCAAGAGATCTCGTCGGATGGCGTGTTCGTCAGCTTGAACTTCAGCCCGCAAGGTCAGGCTTCGGCAATCGCCATTCGCGGGGTTTAAGGGGGTGTGCTAGCAGTGCAGTTGGTTGACACTGCGGCCTCTGACCGGTATCTTAGCGGGATTGTGACTGCCACTAAGTTCAGTACGTAACACGGCTTTCATTTTGAGAGCCGTTTTCCGTTTGGTAAGTAAACCAGTCGGCAGGCAGCAGCAATTAATCATGGCGAAAGTCGTTCTAAACCAAGTTGATAAACGATTTTCCGATTCAATCGCTGCGGTTTCCGAGTTGAATTTAGAGGTTGCCGATCGAGAGTTTTTAGTCTTGGTAGGTCCCAGTGGTTGTGGAAAAACGACCACATTACGGATGATTGCCGGGCTAGAAGAAGTTTCGAGCGGGCAGATTGCCATTGGGGGGCGAGACGTAACACACGTTTCGCCAAAAGATCGCGACATCGCTATGGTTTTTCAAAACTATGCGTTGTATCCCCATATGACAGTCAGGCGGAACATGGCGTTCGGCTTGCGACTTCGCTACGGTGGGAATTTCGTTTCCCGGTTGTGGCGGCGCTGGCGAGATGCCGAAAACGCCGCGAAGCGTGAAGAGCAGTATCGACAAATTCCTGAAAAGGTCGACCAAGTGGCCGACACACTAGGAATTCGCAAACTGTTAGATCGTTATCCGCGTGAGCTTTCGGGTGGCGAACGTCAGCGGGTGGCATTGGGACGCGCGATTGTGCGTGAACCGGCTGCTTTTTTGTTTGACGAGCCTTTGTCGAATCTCGATGCAAAATTACGTGTCGAGATGCGACGAGAATTAAAAGAACTCCATCGCCGCCTAGGGGCGACGATGATATATGTCACACACGATCAGGTCGAAGCGATGACGCTCGGAGACCGGATTGCGGTGATGGATAAAGGGGTTTTGCAGCAAGTTGGTCCTCCGGGCGAGGTTTATCATAAACCCGCCAATCGGTTTGTGGCCAGCTTTCTGGGAACGCCTGGTATGAATTTGCTTGAGGGAGAATTGGTCGAGGAAAATGGCCGATTCCAGTTCCGCAGTAGCGGATTGCAACTGGATATCGCGGCCAACCAACGCCCTCAGCAAGAACCAAGCGGCGCGAGGCAAGTTGTTCTCGGCGTCCGACCGGAAGATATCCTCTTTGCTGAGGCATCTTCCGCCGATTGGCTGGCGGCTGGCCACGGTCAGGTAGAACTGATCGAATCGCTGGGAGATGTGGGCTTTGTTCACATTCGGCTCCCAGGTGACGGGGTAAACGATGCCGTTTTGCCTCGGCTGACTGCCAAAGCTGGCATCGACTCGGCGGACGGTATGTTCTTGGGCTCCGGCCTAAAAGAGCAAACCGTGCCGATTGCGTTTCGGGCTGCGGCGTTGCATTGGTTTGATGGAAAAACAGGTCTGCGTCTTTCGTCCCCCGGACGAAACTGACTCGGCCGCCTTGTTTAGGTGGCCGGAAGACCGACTTACAATTTGGTAAAATACGGCAGACCATTGCCGAAAGTAAGCCTGCTCTAGGTCAATGGAAGGGAGTCCACCGACTCGCCAACCCAGAGCAGCAATTATCGTTGAAAGTGAAGGACTCATGAATCCGTCTGAAGTCTTGCGAATCGTAGATGCGATTCACCGGGACAAAAAGATCGACAAAGAAATCGTCTTCCTGGCGATCGAATCGGCATTGGTATCCGCTTCGCGGAAGTACCATTCCGAGGACGCCGAGGTCGTGATCAATATCGATCGAAAAGACGGGACTATTAGCGGCCATATCGATGGCGTCCCCATGGACCCGGAAGAAACCGTCGGTCGCATCGGGGCTCAAACGGCCAAGCAAGTCATCATTCAAAAAATCCGCGAAGCGGAACGCGATGCGCTGCACGAAGAATACGACGATCTAATTGGCCAAATGGTCAATGGAATCGTTCATCGCAGCGAAGGTGGAGCGACGATTGTCACGCTGGATAATGTCGAGGCGATCTTGCCTCGTAGCGAACAAATTCCAGGGGAATCGTTCCATGCAAATGATCGCGTTCGCGCGGTAATTTTCGAGGTGCGTAAGCAAGGCAGCCGCGTGAAAGTGGTGCTGAGCCGTACCAATAAGAAGTTCGTGGAACGCCTGTTCGAACAGGAAATCCCTGAAATCACGGAAAGTGTGATCGAAATCCGCAACATCAGCCGCGAACCTGGCTACCGCAGCAAGGTTGCCGTCGATAGTTCTGATCAGCGAGTCGATTGCGTTGGTGCGTGTGTGGGGGTGCGTGGTAACCGCATTAAAAACATCGTGGATGAACTTGCCGGAGAACGCATCGATATCGTGCGTTGGAGCGAGAATCCACAAGAATTGATTACAAACGCCTTGCAACCGGCTGAAGTCGAGGAAGTCATTCTGTGCCAAATGATGGGTCGCGCCATCGTTCTGGTACGTGAAGATCAGCTTTCTCTGGCAATTGGTCGGCGCGGGCAGAATGTCCGTCTCGCCAGCAAATTGTGCGGATGGGACATCGAAATCATGCTTCGCGAAGAACTCGAGGAGCAAATTGAGCGAGCCGTGTCAGGCTTCAGTACCATTGAAGGTATTACCGAAGAAGTGGCCGAACAGTTGGTTGGCGAAGGCTTTTTGTCTTACGACGACCTTTCGGTGATTGAAACGGATGCCATGATGGAAATGGGCGAGTACACGGAAGAGCAAGTCGAACAGATACGCGATCTGGCCGAACAGCAAGCGGAAAAGGCCGAAAGGGCCATGGAAGCTGAACGTCGACGAATTCGCGAGGAAAAACTCAAGGATGGCTCCGCACAATGATTAAGCGGAGCCTAATTTTCGTATCACCTCGGCGGCGAGGCCTTTCCCGATGAGTTCCCAATAGCGAAACGAATCGGGCGGAGGTCGCACTCGTGTGCGGGCTGCCGGATTCACCGAACCTCTGGTTATGACAATCGGGCGTTTGGTTCGTGGTTGGCAAGATATTTGGCGGGACATAGGATGATTAGTCCCGGTAAACCGATGATTCGTGAGGTGATCCTACCTCCGTCATCACCAGAGAACTCAGCAGGAAGGCACAAGTGCCCATACGAATTTACGCGTTAGCTAAAGAACTTCAGGTAGATAGCAAGCAACTCGTCGACATTTGCAATCGCGCAGGTGTTACCGGTAAAGGGTCTGCACTTGCCAGCCTGGACGATGACGAATTAGTCAAAGTCAAAGCATTTCTTAACAAAGACTCCGGCGGAGATGACTCGCGCCGTGGAAGTCAGGGGCGGTCTACCGTCGAAGAACCCATTCGCCCAGAACGGCCTGTTCAGCCGGCGAAGCCCAAGCAAATTCGCACGTTAGGCGGACCTTTGGGGGGGCGGGTACGCACCAAGGACGAACAGGGGAACGAGATCGAGGAATCGGACTTGGCTGCCTCCTCGGTTGCTACCGAAGAAGAGGTTTCGCCCAGCGCGGAATCGCCCGAATCGTCTGCTCCTCCGGAAGTCGAAGCGGAAGTGGCGGCTCCTGCCCCAGCGGAAGAGGCGGAGGAGGTAGAAGATACCTCAGACGAGACGCCTGCCGATAGCCAGGAAGAAGAAGCCCCGGTTGCTGAGACGCAGGAAGTGGCTCAGCCGACCGAGGAAAAGCCACAAGAAAAAGAGCAGCCTGCGGCAGAGAAGCCCGACCCAGACGCACCGGTCCGAGGAATTCGCCGTGGTGACTACATCGCGATTGGTTCTCAGCGAAAGGTCCGCACCATAGGTGCTGGTGGTCCCAAGAAACCGGACGACGACCGGAAGGGACGCGAAAAGCCGAAGCCGAAAAAGGCTGGACCGGTCGTTAAGATTGCCAAGATGCCAACCGCTCCGGCGCCAAAGCAGACTCCTGAAAAGAAAGAGCCTGCCGCGCAAAAGCCAATCATGCAGTTGCCCAAGGAGGCCATCAAAGGGGCCAAAAAAGGGCAGAAAGCTCCTCTCGAAGAGTTCACCAAGCTGCATGAAAAGAAACGCAAAACGAAGGATCGTAAGTCGGTCGCCGACATCGAAGAAGTCGTAGAGGTTCGCGAGGGTGACGAAGCCACACCACGTGGCAAGAAAGGGAAGGGCAAAACAACCGGCATGGCCGGGATGGCCGGAAGCCGCGATGCCCGCACCCAAGGGCGTAAGCGTAACCGAAACGTTGGCTCGATTTATGGTGGCGACGATGGTGAAACTCGTGGTCGTCGCTCGCGGCCACGTCGCGAAAAGTCGAGCAACAAGGTTTCGACTGCCGCACCTCGAAAGACCGATGTCGCCCTGGAGTTGCCGTGTTCCTTGCGAGAGTTCTCGGAAGCGACCGGGCTGCCAGTCCAAGCCGTTCAACGCACGCTGATGGGGCTGGGCCAGATGGTCACGATTAACGCCAGCCTTGATGCCGAGACGGCTGAATTGCTATGTGCTGAACATGGTATCGATTTGCAAATCAGGGAACCAGAGTCGATCGAAGATACGCTTCTCAACCAGATCGACGATAAGGTGGATGCCGACGAAGATCTCTTGGAACGTCCGCCGGTTGTCACCTTCCTGGGGCACGTCGACCACGGTAAGACGTCGCTGCTTGATAAGATCATCGGTCTCGATGTCGTTTCAGGTGAAGCAGGCGGTATTACGCAACACATCCGAGCTTACATTGTGGACAAGGGCGAGAAGAAAATCGCCTTCGTCGATACGCCTGGGCACGAAGCATTTACTGAAATGCGTGCTCGTGGTGCCAATGTTACTGACATTGCTGTGTTGATTGTGGCTGCCGACGACGGTGTGATGCCGCAAACCGAAGAAGCGATCAGTCACGCCAAAGCGGCCGGTGTACCGATCATCGTGGCTCTGAATAAGATGGACGTTCCCGGGGCGAACCCCGACAAAGCTCTCCAGCAGCTTTCGCAGCACGGTCTGCTTCCGGCTGAATGGGGTGGCGATGTCGAAGTGGTGAAAACCAGCGCCATCACCGGCGAAGGTGTCGACACCTTGCTGGAAACGATCTTGTTGACTTCGGAAATCCACGAATACAAGGCCAACCCCAGCCGCGAAGCGGTGGGCGTGTGCCTGGAAGCGGAACAAGAATCCGATCGCGGTGTTCTGGCCAAGTTGATTGTGAACAACGGTACGCTCAAAGTGGGCGATGTGGTTGTGTGCGGTTCGACATTTGGTCGCGTCAAGGCGATGTACGACACGCTGAACCCACGTATTCGCTTGGAAGAAGCGCCTCCGTCGACTCCGGTGAATGTGACCGGTTTCGATGAAGCCCCTGCTGCGGGCGAACGTTTCTACGTTCTGGACGATATCGCCGATGCCCGTGAGATCGCAGAAATGCGAGCGAGCCGTAATCGCGAACAGCATTTGGGTGGTCACACCGTCAAGATTTCGTTCGAGGACTTCCAGGCTCGTCTGCAATCCGGCAATTTGGCTGGTGACGAAGCAGGGATTGTTTACCTCAACATCATCTTACGGGCCGATACCCGTGGTTCGATCGAAGCCATCCAGAAAGAACTGGACAAGCTCGATCACCCCGAAGTCAAGGTCCGCGTCATGCAGGCCACCGTGGGTGGAGTTACTGTGGCGGACGTAACGCTCGCTTCGGCTTCCGATGCCGTGATTGTGGCGTTCAATGTCATTCCGGATGAAGCCGCGCGTAGCTTGGCCGATGATCGTGGCGTCGAAATTCGTCGTTACAGCATCATCTACAAGGTGACCGAAGACATCAAAATGCTGTTGGAAGGACGTTTGCGTCCCGAATCACGCGTTACCGAATTGGGACGTGCTTTGGTTCAGCGAACGTTTACCGTCAGCCGTATCGGTACGATTGCCGGTTGCCGTGTGTTGGGTGGCATCATCGAACGAAACTGCCGTATTCGTGTGAATCGCGATGGCCGTGGTATCGGTGAATATCCGCTCGACTCGCTGAAACGCGAAAAGGACGACGTCAAGGAAGTTCGCGAAGGTTACGAGTGCGGTATCAAACTCGGCGGCTTCAACGACATCAAGGATGGGGACATTTTGGAAGCGTTCAAGGTCGAGGAATTCGCTCGAACTTTGGAAAGCTAAATTTATTCCCTCCTAGAGTTAGCCCCTTGATTGGGGAAAGGACTTATGACGTCACGTCGAACATTAAAAGCCGCATCCGCGATTCGGGAAGTTGTCAGCATGGCAATCCTGACTCGCTTGCGCGATCCCCGCGTTAAAGACGTTACCGTGACGAAAGTGGAAGTGGCCGGCGACATGCGCAGTGCCAAGGTCCACGTTTCGATCATGGGGGACGAAAAAAAACAGTTGCAGTGCCTTAACGGCCTGCGACGATCGGCAGGTTTTCTTCAAGCCTGTATCAAAGACCGCATCGACACACGCTATATCCCTAAGCTCGAATTTGAGATCGATAAGGGAGTGAAGCAGTCGTTGGAGGTTAGCCGCATCCTGAAAGAGGTTCTGCCTCAGGAAGAAGACGCCGAAGATCCTTCGCCAGAGAATGTGGCGGAGGATCTCGATTCTGAAGAGGATGACGAGCCGGTCGACGAAGGTGATCGCTCGTAACGTTTTTCTTTCCGTTTGCCATTCAATCAGCCAAGAACCACATCAGAGAATCCACAAAGAACATGGCCGCCGCAAACCGAGCAAATGTTTTTACCGCTTCCCAGAAGGTAATCAAAAAGCACTACTCTTCTGCGGGTGCGGACAAGCGGAACATCGTAGAACAGTTGGTCTTCGCGGCGATCCTAGAAAACGCTCCTCGCAAAGTTGCTGACGAGTGTTTCGAGGTGATGCAGAAAGAATATATCGACTGGAACGAAATCCGCGTGACCAGCATTGCTGAGTTATCGGAGATGTTCACCAAGCATCCCGCCCCCGAAGCAGCTTCTTCGCGTGTGAAAACCCTGCTGCAAAATATCTTCGAGTCGGTCTACGGATATGACTTAGAAGGAATGAAGAAGGGAAACCAAGGGAAAGCAGTTGCTCAGATCGAAAAGTATGGCGCTACACCGTTTGTTGTGGGTTACGTCACGCAGCACGGTTTGGGTGGGCATGCGATCCCGGTCGATAGCGCGCTGGTCAATCTGATGTTCGTTCTGGGGGCGCTCAGCGACAAGGAAATGGACAAGTTGGCAGTCCCTGGAATTGAGCGGGCGATCCCTAAGACCAAAGGGGTTGAATATGCCGACATGATCCATGAGCTGGCAGTCGACTTTCAAGGAGCTCCGTTCTCGAAGAAAATTCGCGATCTTCTGCTCGAGATTTCGCCAGATGCGAAGACACGCTTCCCCAAACGTGTTGCAGAAGAACCAGCATCCGAGTCCAAAGAAGACGTAGCGAAGAAGGAAGCCGCGACGAAGAAGGCGACCACCAAAAAGGGGGCCGCCAAGAAGGAAGAGCCTGCCGAAGCCGACGCTCCCAAGAAGACGACGAAAAAGTCCACCACCAAGGCAGCTGCTAAGAAAACCACGACTACCAAGAAGTCGTCGACCCGGATCACCAAGAAAAAGCCTAAATAGGCTCCCTGCTAAACTCCGATGGGGGCCGCTGAGACAGGAAATTGAATTCGTCTTGGACGAGAATTCACTCGCAGGATAAAATTCAGGACGTACCTTTCGGGGGGAAGCCGACTTGGCTTCTGCAATGGCAACGGCGCTCATTTGCGTGGCGTGCAGAGAAAGACTGTTCTCTGCCGTTTCGTTAACGCTCGATCCAAGCCCTCGCTCGTTTTCGTCTCTCGCCGCCCGATTGGGGGTTTCATGATATTCCGGTCGTATCGATCTGTCTTGTTCTTATTGCTCTTTCCGCTCTTAGGAATGCTGTCTCAGCCGAGTACCAGTTCGGCAGACAATGCCGCTTCTGGCAAGTCTCCTCCAAAGACGTCTACCAAGGATGACGTTCCTTTTGATCTCCTGCCCGAGCCGTTCACGGCGCAGACCGGGCGAAATGAAGCGGCCGATAACCGCTTAAAGTTGACCACGCTGCTTACCAAAGCTCGACTCCAAGATCATCGTGGCGATCTAGAAGGTGCTTTGCAAACCTACCAAAGGGCCTCTCGACTTAGCCCTGGTTCCCCGAGCATTTTGCAAGAGATCGTGCGGCTTGGATTCATGCTCAAGCGTAATGAAATTGCCTCACGATATGCCATTCTGTTGGCAGAGAATCAGCCCACAATGTCTGCGGACGCGCTTTTGCGGATCGCTAATTATTGTCTGGAAGATGCCCAAGCGACGCGTGCTGCGGAGTTGTACCAGCGCGCGGTGAAAATGCTCGCACAAGAGGATGCCCACGCTCAGGAATTGGGAACGCAATTTCGTTTGCTAGGGCTCTACCTTTCGCATGGCGAACCGAAGAAAGCGGCGCTGCATGCCGACGAGGTCAGCAAGATGATCGCCGACCCAAAGAAGTTTGGTTTAGAAGAAGTGATCGAGCAGTTTAGCGAAGGTGGCATCCGGGCGACCTACGACCAGCTTGGTGAAACTTATTTAGCGGCTGGCGAAGCAGACAAAGCAGAGAAGATGTTTGCGAAGTCAGAAGAAACCGAGTCGCGGCCTGCCATGGCGTTGGTTCATGCGGCAGAGGTCGCAGCCGTGCGTAAGGATTGGAAGGCGGCCGAGGAAAAGCTGAATGAGTATCTAGCGGCCAACTATCAAGATGCCGGCAAGAGACCTTACGAGCTTCTGCTGAAAGTCACGCGTGAGACCGTCGGTAGCCCTGAAGCTGCCCTGCAGAACGTTATCGAGCGGCTACGTCCGCTTCATGATCAAGCACCGGAATTTGCTCCGCTGGCTTACTTTCTCTCTGATTTGTATGCCGAACAAGATAATTGGGACGAGGTCGTGCTGACCGCAGGGCCGTTGATCGAAGCCGATACAAATTCAGCGGCCCTGGCAAACTTGTGCCAGGCCTATACTGCCCAAGCCGATTGGGCAGCGTTAACCACATTGCTGGCGACGGGGCTCGATGCTCAGTACGAGTTGACAAGGCTAACCACACCCCTGGCGAAGCTGATTGCCGATCCAGAAAAGTGGGCTGCTTATCAGGCGTATCTCAAGTCGCTGAAACCGGAATCGTTGGCATTGAACGAGCGAATCGGTGTAGCTCGACTCCTGCAAGAATCGGATGAAAGTGAGCTGGCCTGGGATTGGTTGCAGACGGCGTTGCCTGATCTCGACAAGCAGGAACAATCTCGTCTATTGATGCAGTTCGGCTTAAAGGCGTTTCGCAGCGATCAAGAAGTGGTGGCCGAAAAGGCACTTCGCGCGGCAATCAAGCTGGGCATGCCAAAATCGCAGACCTCACTTTTCTATTTCTACCTAGCAACCATTCTGGAAATGCAAGGCAAAACCGACGAGGCCTTGCGAACGGCCAAGCGGGCAGCGTTGTTAGATGAAGAGTCGGCTTTGCTGCGTAGTCGAATCCCCTGGATCTTATATCACGCTGGCCGAACCGATCAGGCAATTGAAGAATACCAGACCTTGCTCAACAAGTTTGCCAGCGATTACGACAACCAGCAAACGCGTCAGGTTGTCCGCGAGGCCAAGCGTTTGCTTTCTAGCTTAGCCAGTCAAAATGGAGACCTAGATATCGCTACCGAATGGTTAGAACAGGTGCTGGATGAATATCCCTACGATACCGGCGCGATGAACGATTTAGGGTATCTGTGGGTCGATAACGGACAGAACTTGGGACGCGGCTTCGATATGATCCGTCAGGCGGTTGCTGACGAGCCCGGCAATTATGCTTATCTCGATAGCCTGGGTTGGGCGTATTACCGCCTGGGACGTTACTCCGACGCAATCTATCAGTTGGAAAAAGCGGCCGAGATTGCCGGCGACGATGACGGCACCGTGTTCGATCATCTCGGAGACGCCTACATCGGGGCAGGGCAACCACAGAAGGCGATCGAAACCTGGAAAAAGGCTCTCGAATCGCTAGACAAAGAGAAAGAAGCGGACATCTTAAAACAGGTGCAGGAAAAACTTCAGCAGCAAAGTCAACGTTAGTTGCTTGGGCCCTGATTGTATTTTGAAAAGCTTGTTCCGTTGCTAAAAACCGCGTTGCCGATAGACGGCACATAGCTGACAGATGAAAGATTGAGGCGATGGCCGGACATTCCCACTGGGCGAATATCAAAAGAAAAAAAGAGGCAGTCGATAACAAGCGGGGAAAAATTTGGACCAAGCTGTCCAAAGCGATTTCCGTAGCCGCTTCAATGGGAGGGGGAGACCCCGATGCCAACCCGCGACTTCGCTTGGCCATCGCTGACGCAAAGAGTGCCCGTATGCCGAACGATACGATCGATCGGGCTATCAAACGCGGCACTGGCGATTTGAAAGGTAGCTCGATCGAAGAGATCCTCTACGAAGGATATGGTCCGGCGGGAGTGGCGGTGATGGTCGACGTGTTGACCGACAATCGCAACCGTACAGCTTCGGAGCTTCGAAAAATCTTTGATACCAGCGGCGGCAATCTCGGCGCAACTGGCTGCGTGGCTTGGAACTTCGACCGCAAAGGAGTGATCAACATTCCGTTAGAGCAAATCAGCGAAGACCGCTTGATGGAAATCGCCTTAGAGGCTGGTGCCGATGATATTCAGCGCGAGGAAGATGGCTTCACGGTCACTTGTCAGCCTGAGGTCTATTCCGACGTGCAAGAGGCGTTGGAAGCAGCGGGAATCGAAGTCGATAGCTCCAGCGTGACTCGCTTGCCGAAAGATTCTGTCGAGGTAGAAGGAAACGACGCCCGCAAGCTAATGAAGCTGATGGCCGCTCTGGACGATCACGACGACGTCCAAGGTGTCTCGGCCAATTTCAATATCTCGGACGAAGTGCTGGAGGAAATCGAAGGCTGAGCAATTTCAGGCTTTTTCGCTTTTGGATTCTACTCGGACTTGGATTTCGTCGCCAACGACACGCACTTCGAAGCAGTCGACCTTAATCTTGGGATTATCGAGCCAGGCTCCATCGCATAGTTGGAAGCCCCAGGCATGCCAGGGACAGACAACCACGCCATCTTCCAGTGGGCCAGTAGCAAGCGACGCTCCCATGTGAGGGCAAAAGTCGTCGATTGCCTGGTAGCCTTCTGGGGTGTTGAAGACGGCGACCGTGCGACCTGCCACGTTAAACGCTTGGCCTTGTCCTTCAGGGATGTCTCCGACTTTGGCTACGGTATGAAAATCAGACATCGGCTTGTCGCTTCTCTGGGCGAAAGTCTTCGCTCTGGGGGCTTGGTGAGACTAGAATAACATCTGTTTTGCATTCTAGATTTTTCCCTCTCGGCATGACAGGGCAGAGCAGGGGAAGGAGCCAGTTGATTTGATGATACGCTTGGTTGTTGCCGTAATGGCTTGTCTCGCTTTGTTGTTGGTGACAGACACTTTGTCGGCCGCCGACGTCAAGGCGTTGCGTACCGATTACTTGCGTGGACGCTATGCCGAAGTAATCGAGAAGCTTGGCGAGCAGCCGGCCTCGGCGG
Organism: Bremerella cremea; assembly: GCF_003335505.1. Taxonomy (NCBI): domain Bacteria; kingdom Pseudomonadati; phylum Planctomycetota; class Planctomycetia; order Pirellulales; family Pirellulaceae; genus Bremerella; species Bremerella cremea. The sequence continues at coordinate 363,413 of NZ_QPEX01000045.1, read as the reverse complement.
AAGAAGCCAGGCTGGCCATCCAAGCCTTTGACGCTCAGGGTAAACGAGACGAAGCGTTGGCCCAGGCGGAAGCCTATCTCAAAGAGGGGGCCGGCAATGCAGATATCTGGGCCGAGACCGCCCGATTGCATTTCGAGCGGGGCCAGCACGACGAAGCGACGGAAGCGGTTAAGCGTGCATTGGCGTTAGATCAAGAGCAAACGCTCGCCCGTTGGCTCGGTGCCGAGCTTGCTCGTACCCGTGGAGATTTGGACGAAGCCCTAGCTGGCTACGAATGGTTTATCGACTATTACAACGACAACGACCAGTTCGACCAGCCTGAAGACCTTTACTACGTAGGCTTGGCCGCAGCCCAATATGCACGTTGGACACGCAATAGCAGCCAGTTTCAATTTTTGGTGAACGAGCTTTTCCCAGAAGTATTGCAACGAGATAAAGAGTTCTGGCCGGCTGAGTTGGCCATGTCGCAGCTCTTCGCCGAAAAGTACAACATGGCCGAAGCCGCCAAGCATTTAAATTTGGCGGTGGCGATCAATGCGAACAGTGCCGACGTGCTCGCGCATAAGGGAGCGATTGAACTAGACGGCTATCAAGTCGACGCAGCACTGCGAACGGTCGAACAAGCACTAACGATCAATCCTCAGCATGTCGTGGCGAAACGTCTGCAGGGACAAGCCAAGCTAACCGACTTTCGTCCAGAGCAAGCGATTGAGCTTCTGCAAGAAGCGGTCACCCTGAATCCCCAGGACCAAACGACGCTCGGCTATCTGGCTGCGGCCATGTTGGCAGCAGATGGTGAGGCAACGGTCGATGCCGATTCCGACGAACCAACTCGCTTTGGCAAACTGCTGGGCGAAATCGAAGCCCAGCACAAGAACCCCGGCGAGTTTTATGCAGCACTAGGCGAAGGTTGTGACATCGTCCGCAAATATCCCGATGCGGTTAAGTATCTGCAGTTGGCCAGCGAAAAGATGCCGCAGTTGATCAGCGTGCATGGTGACCTGGGCATGGTTTTAATGCGGTTGGGAGATGAAGCAACTGCCAAGCAGGTATTAGACGAGGCTTTTGAGGTCGATCCATTCAACGTTCGCGTTAAGAACACGCTGCAAGTATTGGATGTCCTGGCCCAATACGAAACCATCGAAACCGATCACTTTTTAGTTCGCTTCGATCCCACCAAAGATCGTTTGCTGGCGGTTTACATGTCTCGCTTCTTGGAAGACGAAGTCTTTCCCAAGGTGTGTCAGGGGCTCGACTATACTCCGCAGGACAAGACCTTGATCGAGATTTTTAACGATGCCAAGAACACCAAAGGGCACGGCTGGTTCAGTGCCCGCATGGTCGGTTTGCCTTACATCGGCACTGTGGGGGCGTGTGCCGGGAAGATGATCGCCATGGCTTCGCCCGAATCGGTCAACGAACCGTACAACTGGGCTCACGTCATTCGGCACGAGTTTGTGCATGTGGTGAACTTGCAGCAAACAAAATTTAATATCCCGCACTGGTTCACCGAGGCACTCGCGGTTAGCTACGAAAGCGAACAACGCCCGCCCGATTGGAACCAGATACTCGCGCGCCGCTTGGCCGAGGACAACGTTTTTAATCTCGAAAGTATCAATTACGGATTCATTCGGCCAAAAGACCAAGACGACTGGACGATGGCCTACTGTCAGGCGTATTACTACTCGCAGTTCATCGTGCAAGAGTTCGGCGACGACGCGCTACAGCGGATGCTGACCGCATATCTCGAGTACCGTACGACCGATGAGATCTTGCAAGATGTTTTTCAGGTCGACAAAGCAGACTTCGAGCGTCGCTACCTCGCGTTTCTGCACAAGCAGGTCGAAGGTGTGAAGTTGGCTTCGTCCGATAAGCGTGCGTTTGCCGAACTGGTTCAAGCAGCGGAAGAAAACCCGGAGGATGCCGACGCCCAAGCCGAACTGGCTTACGTTTACTTTCAACGAAAAGCATACCCCGACGCCCGTAAGTTTGCGCTCCAGGCGGTTGAAGTCGATAACAAGCACCCCCTCGCCAAGTACGTGTTAGGGCGACTTTATCTAACGGTCGGAGATACCGAGAAGGGGCTGGCCCAGATCGAAGAAGCGGCCAATAGCGACCGCTTCGAGCGAAACTCGGTCGCTCTGTTAGCCGGGCTGCGGATCAAGCAGGGAAAGATCGACGAGGCCCTGAAGTATTACCAACGAGGGGCCGAGCAAGAACCAGCAACGACCGATTGGCAGGAATCGATTCTCCGCGTTTATCTGCTTAAGAAAGATAACGAGGCGTTGGCGAAACTGATTCCAAAGTTATCGGCCCTTAAGCATCACGACCCGCTGTTACGCAAGAAGATGGCCGAGATTCTGATACAACAGGAGAAGTGGGACGAAGCGGTCCGTTGGGCCTACGAGGCCATTGGAATCCGCGTTTCGGATGCCGATGCACACGCACTGCTTGCCCAGGCCTATCGTGGCCAAGAAGAATGGGAATTGGCTGCTCGCGAGTTTGAGGTTGCTGGTCAGCTACGACCAAAAACGGTATCGTGGTCGATCGAGGCGGCCCAGTTATATGCGAAGGTCGACAACCAGGAAAAAGCTCAAGCGATCGCCAAGCGTGTGTTGGAAATCGAGGCCAACAACGCTGCGGCGGAAGCCATTTTAAAGAACGCATCGGATTCCCCATGACCGACAAGAATTCCAGCGAAAACGATTCCGCGCCCTTGGCTGGGGACGTTGGGTTTCGTCAGCTTCAGCAACTCATCCGCGAGATGTACTTCGAGAAGGACGAGGCCCGCGGGATTGAGGGGACCTTCATGTGGCTGATGGAAGAGGTGGGGGAACTTTCTTCCGCCCTGCGAGGGGGTACCCATCAAGAACGGAAAGAAGAGTTTGCCGACGTCATTGCTTGGTTGGCAACGATCGCCAATGTGGCCGGAATCGACTTGGCGGATGCGTTAAACGAAAAATATGGCAGCGGTTGTCCTGGCTGCGGAAAGTTCGTTTGTACCTGTGACGATGCGGAAAAACCGTAACATTAGGCGTAAACTTCTGAGGAAATTCGGTTCGCTGGTCGTTTCCGCCGCTCGCCCATCACCCACGCGGCGACTATCCTAGAGGGTTTACCTTGTCTCAAAGAGTGATTCTTATGGGCAAGGCCGCGGGAAGCTTTAGCCGCCAAACGGATGAGGTGGCCGAACAAGCCGGTTGTTTGCCCGTAATAAACGTACCGCGAAGAGAACGGCCCCAGGCTTGTTTGGGAATCAAGATGCGGAGCTTATCCTACAACCTAATTTTCCGCTGGTTCGCTTCGTGTCTGCTTGCGCTCGTTTGTCTGGCGCATACTCCTTCTGGGTTCGCTGCGGAAGAAGCCGTGGCAGAGCAAACCCCGGGCGAAAGCGGTTTCTGGGTTGCTAACGAGCACAATATTCAAGACATTTCGGTCGAACTAGGCATCGCTGGTCGCTTCAAGTTAGGAAGCTGGACCGAAGTTCGGCTTTCTCTGCCAAGCGATGCGTTTGAATCCCAGGCCAACGTCACGGTTATCGCTCTCGATAGTGACGGGGTTCCGGTAGAAGTCAAAGCCCCTGTTCCAGAAACAGTTAACGGCCGGATGAACTACCGTGTGCCGGTGAAAATCGGTCGCCGAAGCTCGAACTTGCAGATCCATTTCGTCACCGGCGAGCCTGGGAACAGCCAGACAACCATTCGCGAGATTCCCATCGTCGATCTGGCCGAACCGATCCAAGCCACGCAGCGTTGGTTCTTGCAAATTGGTGCCGACCTGGGCATGGCCGATGCGCTCCAGCGTTACAGTTCGCGGCTGGGGGATACAACCGTGCTGCTGCCTTTGTCAGAACCGAGCCAATTGCCTGAGGCTTGGTACCTGATGGAAGGGGTCGATCTTGTGGTTTGGACTGCCAACGATTCTGCCCAGGTCGAAAAGTTTCAGCCGAAGCAGCTTGAGGCCCTTCAAGAGTGGCTCAAGCTGGGTGGCCGCATGGTAATGTCGGTGGGGGCGCGGGCACCTGAGTTGATTGCCGATTCGAAGCCATTGGCTCGTTTCGCTCCTGGCAAGTTCGATCGGATGGCCGAGGTACGCGATACCACCGAACTGGAAGCGTTGGTGGGGCGAGAAGCTCGCATCGATCGCGCAGTGGGCGGAGCACTAACCGTGGCCGTTCTTAAAGAAACGATCGGGGTTAGCCGTGTCGTGGAAGGTTCGCGACAAGCGAGTTACCCTTTGTGGATCCGCAGCGCTGTCGGTTTCGGCACGGTCGATTTCTTTAGTTTCGATTTCACGGCCGATCCAATCGCCTCGTGGGAAGGACGCGAACCACTGCTCAAGATCTTGTTGGAAGATATCAGCGACCGGCAAGAAGAAACCAAGAACGCGGCTCCTACTGGAAGGAGCGTGGCGCACTTTGGGTACACTGATATCGCCGGCCAGTTGCGCATGGCGCTCGATCAATTTCCTGGCGTACGGAATGTATCGTTCTTTATGATCGGGGCGATCCTCGTCGTCTATCTGGTGTTAATTGGTCCGGGGGATTACTTCTTTCTACGTCGCTTTAAATTGCGAATGGAATGGACTTGGGTGACCTTTCCGGTGATTATTTTGCTGGCCAGCATAGGGATCTGGCGGTTGGCAACCTGGTCGAAAGGAACCGCGTTGAAGTTAAACCATGTGGAAGTGTTGGATGTCGATATGGCTTCTAGCACGGTCCGTTCAACTTCCTGGTTTCATCTCTTTAGCCCAGAGACGAAGCGATATGACATTCGTATTCAGCCAACCCACATTCCGGCAACGGCCTGGAACCAGCTAGAAAGCTGGCAAGGGCTCGCAGGTTCGGGGTTAGGAGGCATGAGTGCTCGACAGTCAATTTCGACGGTACCCACGCCCTATGCGATTGATTTTGCACCTGGTGACCTTACGGACGCTTCGCTCAAGCAAGTGCCCATTCAAATCTGGTCGTCCAAAACGTTAATGGGACGTGGTTGGGGCGAGATGGACGAGTTTGAAGCTGAGCCACTCAATGAACGTGAAAGTGAATTGATCGACGGCGTGCTGCACAACCCGACCAACATGACGCTGACCGACTGCTACGTTTTTCACGGACGATGGGCGTACTTTGTAGCCACCTTACCAGCGAACGGGACGGCCCGTCTTGTGCCTGGGCAATCGGTGCAAAACACCGGTAAGGTGCTCAAGCGTCGACGTGTGCAAGAGTTGTCGGAAGGGGATTCTTTGTGGGATCGGCAAAGTACCGATGTGGCACGGATCATGGAAGTGGCCATGTTCTACAGTGCCGCTGGTGGTCCTGGCTTTACGAATCTATCGAATCGATTTCAAAGCTACGTTGATCTTTCCTCGCACATTCATGGCGACCGAGCCGTGTTGGTTGGCAAGGTCGAACAGCCAGCCTCGCAAGTTCAAATCGATGGTGCCCCAGCCGCAGAAGGGGATTCGCAAACGTGGTCGTATGTGCGAATCGTCTATCCGGTTCAACGACGTAGCGATAGTGAGACAGCACAACGATGATCAAGACCATCGACTTAACGAAGAAGTACGGCGATTTCTACGCGATCAAGGGGATCGAACTCGACCTCGCCCAAGGGGACGTATTCGGGTTCATCGGGCCTAATGGTGCCGGCAAAACGACCACCATGCGGATCATCGCCACGCTGCTGAATCCGACTTGGGGCGAAGCGTACGTCTGTGGCAACTCGATCTATACCAAGCCTAAAGAAATTCGCCGCTTGGTCGGTTACATGCCTGACTTTTTCGGTGTGTACGACGACATGAAGGTGATCGAATATCTCGAGTTCTTCGCCGCTGCGTATCGCATTAATGGAACTGCTCGTACCAAAGTTTGTAACGAGATGCTCGAACTGGTCGATCTCGAATTCAAACGGAACGCTTTCGCCAATACGCTTTCTCGTGGGCAAACGCAGCGTTTGGGGCTGGCCCGCGTGTTGCTCCACAATCCGCAAGTGCTGCTATTGGACGAACCGGCAAGTGGTCTCGACCCGCGAGCCCGAATTCAGATGCGGAACCTGCTGAAACGTTTGCGAGATATGGGGAAGACGATCATCGTGTCCAGCCATATTCTGCCGGAGTTGGCGGACGTTTGTAACAAGATCGGAATTATCGATCGGGGTGTACTGGAAGTAAACGCCTCGGTTACCGAAGTCATCAAGCAGGTCAAGCAAAAGACAACGCTGTTGATCGCAGTCGCCGGAGACAACGACGCCGCCGGCAAAACGTTAGAGCAATCAGATCTCGTCGAGTCGATCGAATCCCGCGTTGATCATCTGTTGGTGACACTCAAGAAAGACGTGGAAGACTATAGTGATCTGCCGACGCTTCTCATTCAAGCAGGGCATAAAATCACGATGTTCCGCGAAGAAGAGATCAACCTTGAGTCAGCCTTTATGGCATTGACCAAGGGAATGGGCCAGCAGATTTCCTCGGAACCGACCGCTGGTTGATTCTCCCGTTCGCGGGCAAGTAAGGATTAATAACGGGCCAGATCACGCTCGTCGCCATCAGGACGAATCTTCTTAAGCGACTGCTGAGCGTAAACCGTCATCATCCGCAGATCGCTTCCTACAGCCAAAAATTGCATCCCTTCGGCAGCACGTTGCAACGCTTCTTCTGGCTCCATCGTGTGCATGCCGGTCGGACAGTTGACCTTCTTGCCGGCCTCTATCACGCGTTGAATCATCGCTTCATGTTCTTCCGGCGTAGGGTCGGTTCCAGCGGCAGAACGCATTTGGGCTCGTAGGTCGTTCGGGCCGACGAAAATAGCATCGCAGCCAGGCAAAGCGTAGATTTCTTCCGCGTTCGCCACTCCGGTTGGGCTCTCGGTTTGCAGCACGACCAAAATTTCGTCGTTCGCTTTGGCGTAATAGTCGCCGGCAGTCGCGCCGAAGTTCATCGCGTGCATCCCACCACCAACACTGCGGTTGCCCAGCGGTGGGTACTTGGCCGCAGCAATGGCAGCTTGGGCTTGTTCGACCGTATCGACCATCGGCACAACTATCCCCCATGCGCCGGCATCAAGCGTTCGTTTAATGGTTGTGTGGTCGCCATCCGGAATACGTGCCAACGGGACACACCCGGCATCGGCCACCGCGCCGAAAATCATCGTGGCTTGGGCCCAATCGATGGCCGAGTGCTCAAGATCCAGTGTTAGCCAATCCCAACTCATGCGGGCCAACACCCGTGTCGCGTAGAGGTCGCCCAGCGTCAACCACGTTCCAAAGGTCGGTTCACCGGCACGCAATTTCGCTTTGACAGGATTTTGACGCATGTGTCAGTTCTTTCACTGGGGATATGGGGCAGGGGAGGGCGAGGCAAACGGTTCATTCTCGGTTTCTTCCCAACAGAAGCAAGTGACTGGGCTGCCGAGCATCTTGCTAGGCAAAAAAGTGGCGAAAAGTTCCGATTTTTAGAGCTCGGAACCTATAATAGGAAGTGCCCGTACCCCCAGAATATCTTCTCACCCTCCTCAAAAGAAGTGTGATGACCCGATCTATTTCTACGCTAGTTTGGTTGATTTCTTCCACGTTGTTTGTCTTGGGATACGCTCGTCCCGTGGAGGCACGCGACCCTTTCGAGGCCGCGCGAAATCAATTAGTTGATACCGCCATTGTGGCGAACGGGGTGAAGGATCCGCGGGTGATTCAATCGATTCGCGATACCCAGCGGCACGAGTTTGTATCTGCTCCGCAGCGTGCCCAGGCCTATTACGACATGGCGTTGCCGATCGGAGAAGACCAGACGATTTCTTCTCCGTTCATTGTCGCCTATATGACCGAGTCGCTTGAAACGAAGCCTACCGATAAGGTGCTAGAGATTGGTACCGGTAGTGGTTATCAGGCCGCTGTCCTTAGTCCGTTGGTGAAAGATGTTTACAGTATTGAAATCAAGGAAGTTTTGGGCCGCAAAGCAGCACGCACGTTGCAGCGGCTCGGCTACGACAACGTTCACACGAAAGTGGGGGACGGCTACCTCGGATGGCCAGAGCATGCCCCGTTCGACAAGATTATTGTGACCTGCTCGCCTGAGAATGTCCCCCAACCGCTGGTCGATCAATTGCGGGAAGGGGGACGGATGGTCATTCCTGTGGGAGAACGTTATCAGCAGACGTTGGTCCTGTTCACCAAGAAAGATGGCAAGCTCGAAGCCGATCCACTGCGACCAACATTGTTTGTGCCGATGACCGGGGAAGCGGAAGATCGACGCGAAGTGAAGCCTGATCCGGCGAATCCCCATCTGGAAAATGGTGATTTCGAACAACCCCTAGCAGAAAACGGCACCGTGCCAGGTTGGTACTACCAACGCCAGTTGGAACTTGTGGAAGATACCAGTTCGCCGAGCGGCTCGCATTGCTTGAAGCTTTCAAACCGCGACCCGGGACGGGTTGCTTTGGCTCTGCAAGGGTTGGCACTGGATGGCCGGCAAGTGCATCGGTTGACCATCAAAAGTTGGGTTAAAACCGATAGCATTGGGCTGGGGAACGATCGGACGCTAGCACCATTGCTGGTGATCAGCTACTACGACGAACAGCGGCGGGAAGTTGGCCGATCTGCCTTAGGCCCTTTTATAGGGACAAAGGATTGGCACGAGGTGGAGAAAACCTTTTCAGTCCCCCCCACAGCAAGGGAGGCTCTTTTTCGAATTAGCACTTTTGGGGCGGTTGGTACCATGTACGTGGATAATGTCAGCATTGAAGCCGTTCACTAGATGTCCACAACCGCTGCGCCAATTGCACTTGCGAGAAATGTTCTCGCTCTAAGTGCTTATCTGGCAACGTTTTTTCGAGAATGCGAGTTCCTTCCTCTAAATTCTCTGTATTCGGCAAAAATTACCCAATCTCCTTGAATTGAAGGCTACACTTGCTAAGTTCATGAAGGGTAGCTTGGTGCTAGCCACGCAATGAGTGCAAGATCACGTGTTTGGAAACGATAGTTTGGAGTTAATCCGGGTATGAAAAGCATTGGCCGAAAGTTCGCGTTGGCCGGAGCGTTGGCATGTGCGGTAATGTTTACCACCGCAGGCCAGGCAAAGGCAAATTGGGGTTCGTGGGGATCTAGCGGCGGGTCCAGTGGTGGATCGAGCGGCGGTTCCAGCGGGGGTTCAAGTGGTTCCTACTGGAGTGGCAGCAGCGGCAGCAGCGGTGCGAGCAGTGGCTCGTACGGTTCCAGCGGAAGCTGGCGCGGCGGGGTCTTCCAGCGTTGGTGGGATAATCACCGCGCCGCCAAGGTATACGGCAGCTCGGGTAGCAGCAGCGGAAGCTGGGGTTCCAGCGGCGGCAGCAGCGGTGGCGGTTTGTTCAGCCATCATGCAGCGAAACGCTCGTGGGGTTCCAGTGGCGGTAGCAGCGGCGGCTGGGGTTCCAGCGGTGCTTCGAGTGGCGGTAGCAGTGGTGCATCGAGCGGCGGCAGCAGCGGCGGTTCAAGCGGTATCTACCAGTATTACACCCCGATCGAAGCAGCTCCTGCGATGGAAGCTCCGATAACGCCGGGAACCGAAATGCCCATGACACCAATGACCCCGGCAGCGCCTGCGAGCTATCAAGCCAACGATGCGGTCATTAACGTCAATGTGCCTGCCGACGCCAAGATTTTCGTCAACAACCAAGCCACCACCAGCACCGGTAACATGCGTCGCTTTGTTTCCCGCGATCTGGAACCAGGCTACTCGTTCGAGTACGAAATTCGTGCCGAAATGCGTGTCGATGGTCGGATGGTTAGCGAAGTGAAGACCATCAAGCTGAACAGTGGCGATACGAAGAATGTCGAGTTCAACTTTGACCCAACGGCTACGCCAGACACCCAAGTTGTGGGCAAGCCGGTTGAAACCAAGGTTACGCTGAACGTTCCGAAGAACGCATCGGTTGTCCTCGCTGGCAACGAAATGCAAACGCTGGGCGAACAGCGGATCTTCAGCACTTCCACGTTGGCTCCTGGCGAAACTTGGAAGAACTACGACATCGTCGTGACCGTTCTTCGCAATGGGACGCCGATCACCAAGCGTAAGGTCATTGACCTGACCGGTGGTGACAACCAGGAAATCACCTTCGATTTCAGCACCGACTCGGTGGCTTCGCTCTAAGAAGAGCCTGATCGAAAAAGTTTGACTAAACGACAAAACCCTCGCGATGGGAAAACCTTTCGCGAGGGTTTTTCTATGGGTATATAGCAAGTTCAGGCGTACACCTTTTTCAGACAGACGCAGCCGCGTTTTGGTCGATAGGGAAAGTACCATGAACGATCGTCCCCAAAACAGTCCGCCGCCTCCCGCATCGCCCCCGCCCAAGCCAACTTGGAGTGTTGGCTTTCGCCGTTTGGTAAGTGTGCTGCTGCTGATTCATTTGACAGCACTGTTTGTGGGGCCGTGCGCTTCGCCGCCTCCCTCAAGCATCTGGGCCCGACAAGCCGAAGCGGTTCTCGAACCGTATTTAAACGCCACCTTTCTCAAAGATCACGGCTACCGCTTTTTCGCTCCCAACCCAGGCCCTAGCCATTTGATTCGGTACGAACTGCTAGACGAAGACGATCAGGAAATCGGCGAAGGAACTTTCCCGAATCTGCAAGAGCATTGGCCACGGCTGCTGTACCATCGCCACTTCATGATCAGCGAGTCGCTGTTCAACATGGCGAACATCTCGGATCAGCCACCACCGAAAGAGGCACCACCGGCAGTTCATGCCGATTACCAATCGGCGGTTAATTTGCGGAATGCCTACTTGGATTCGATCTCTCGCCATTTGGCCAGGCTGCATCCTGAAGCCGCGAAGATACGTATTGTAATGATGCAACATGCCATACCGCTGCCCGAGGATGTCGCCAAAGGGCGTCCTTTGAGCGACCCTAGTTTGTACGAGGAAGTGGTACTTGGCGTGTACACGGTTCAGCCGGAGGATCGCGAATGATTACTGTTTACTTTCGCGAACTTTATCGGGGTGTCGTCGACGGCTGGAACTGGTTTTGGTTTACACCAACCGACCCGGCCACGCTCGGTTTGATTCGGATCTTCGCCGGCAGCATGCTGTTCTATACCCATTTGGTTTGGTCGATCGACCTGAATGGCTTCATGGGAGAGCAGGGGAGGTTCACCCCCGACTTAGTAGATCGAATGCACCGAGGAAGCGACTTCGCGTTCAGCTATTTACCGGTATTCGATGGAAACCCATCGATGCTGTGGCTGGTGCATATCATTGGCTTGGTCGTGCTGCTGATGTTTGCGTTGGGGTTATGGTCGAAGGTGACCAGTGTGCTGGCGTTTATTATCGCCGTTAGTTACGTACATCGCGCGCCTGGGGCATTGTTTGGGCTCGATCAAATCAACGTGATGCTGGCGATGTATTTGATGCTAGGCGGGGCAGGGGAGGCGTTCAGCTTAGATCGCTGGCTCGAAAAACGACGCTATCCGAAACGTGACCTGCCAACCACCAGCACAGCCGCGAATGTGTCGATTCGCTTAATTCAACTGCACATGTGCGTCATCTATCTTTTCGCCGGAACCGGTAAGCTGCTGGGCGATACTTGGTGGGAGGGAACGGCATTGTGGGGAGCAGTCGCTAACAGCGAATATCAATCGCTCGACATGACCTGGCTGGCCAGCTACCCGCTGTTGATCGCGTTGATGACTCAGGTTTCGTTGGCTTGGGAAATCAGTTACTGCGCCCTGGTTTGGCCTCGGCTCACTCGCCCGATCGTGCTTGCCCTGGCGGTGCCGTTGCACTTGGGTATTGCAATCTGCATGGGGATGATCACGTTTGGCTTGATCATGTTGGTCGGTAATTTCGCGTTTGTGAGCCCGTGGGTAATTCGCGAAGTCGAAGCCGGACTCCGCAAACGGTTGGGCAAAACCGAATCTGCGGCAACGGTGACGGCCTAGTTGCTCGGGCAAGTGGTTGTATCTGAGGGAAAACGATAGAAATTCCCAAAAGAATTGGAATGGGACTGACATCGCGGTAATGCGATGAAAGGGCACCATTTACGAAATTTGAAATCCCCAAGCAAGGCAATGCAGGGCAGGGGCTAGGGCCCGAATGAACCCCATTACGCGTTGAAGTGTCGTGGTTGGGGAATCTATAATGTGGGTTTCGGATGCACGCATGCATCCGTTTAGGTAGTTTGTTTAACCTGATAGGTAGTTTCCCGTGTACGAAAATCTGGCCATTGTTGGAGCCACCGGAGCCGTAGGACGTCTGATTCGTCAGCTATTGGAAGAACGAAAGTTCCCCTACAAAACGATCAAATTCCTCGCTTCCAAACGTTCGGCAGGCACAGAAATCACGTTCAACGGTCAAACGCATACGGTCGAAGAACTGACGCCAGAGTCTTTTGAAGGGGTCGATATCGCGATCGGTAGCACTCCGGACGATGCCGCTGCCGAGTTCGCGCCTTGGGCGGTCGAACGTGGTTGTATTGTCGTCGACGAAAGTGGTTACTGGCGGATGAAGGAAGACGTGCCACTGGTTGTGCCGGAAGTCAATCCGGAAGCAATTCAAAACCATAAGGGCATCATCAGCAGTCCCAACTGCTCGACCACGCAAATGGTTGTGGCCATGAAGCCGCTGCACGACGCTGCCAAGATCAAGCGAGTGGTTGTTTCCACCTACCAAGCGACCAGCGGGGCAGGGGTGGCCGGCGAACAGGATCTGGTGGAAGGGGCTAAATCGGTTCTGAACCAAACCCCGTACGAGTACCAGGCCTTCAAGCACCAAATTGCTTTCAACTTGATTCCGCAGATTGGTAGCGAAAAGTACGAAGGCTACACCTCGGAAGAAATGAAGATGGTGTACGAGACGCAAAAGATCTTTGGCGACGATTCGATTCAGGTTTGCCCAACCTGTGTCCGTGTGCCGGTGACCAATTGCCATAGCGAAACGATCTTGGTCGAAACGGAGCGTCCCATTTCCGTCGCGGAAGCTCGTGAGCTGTTCGAGAAGACTGACGGGATTACCGTGGTCGATAATCTCGGGGCAGGGGAGTACCCGATGCCAATCAACTGCACGAACAAGAACGACGTCTTCATCGGTCGTATCCGCAAAGACCTTTCCAGCCCCAACGGACTGACGTTCTGGTGCGTTAGCGACAACCTCCGCAAGGGAGCCGCAACCAACGCTGTGCAGATCGCTGAACTGTTAGTTCGCAGCCAGGCTGCCGTCTAAAGATTGGCTGCTTGATGGAAGAATCGGGGCATGCGGCGGCCAAGTCTTCTGGCCGCTGCATTAAGCTAACGGTTGCCTACGATGGCACCAGATACCAAGGTTGGCAAACGCAACGCACGGGCCCGACGATTCAATCTGCGCTGGAAGCTGCCATTCAGAAAATCAGTGGCGAAGCAGTTCATATCAGTGGCAGTGGGCGAACCGATGCCGGTGTTCATGCGTGGGGCCAAGTTGCCAGTTTTCATACCGGCAGCAGCATGCCAGCCGACGTCTTTCGCAAGGCATTGAACGCCACGTTGCCGCATGACATTGTTGTGCGGCATGCGTGTGACGTGCCGACCTCGTTTCGACCGATCAACGATGCGCTCTCGAAGCGTTATCGTTACGTTCTTCAGCCAGGGCGAATCAACGACCCTTTTGCCTTGAAGCATGCTTGGTTCGTGAAACGTATTCTCGATGTCGAATCGATGCAAAACGCAGCCCAGGCGTTGATCGGGGAACATGATTTCGCCGCGTTTCAAGCAACCGGTTCACCGCGACGATCAACAGTTCGTACGATGTTGGATGCGACGGTTCAGTTGCACGACGCAGAAGAACGACGCAAGATTTTTATCGAGGTCGAAGCGACCGGGTTTCTGTACAACATGGTCCGCATCATTGCCGGGACGCTGGTTGAAATAGGGCAGGGGAAGCGCCCCGCTGATTCCATGGCTGCGATCATTGCTTCGTGCGATCGCCTACAAGCTGGCATGACCGCGCCGGCCCATGGTCTCTATTTGCTGCAAGTACACTATCCACCTCACGAATAGATCGAAACGAAAGTGGAGTCGCCAATGCGTGTTGCCCATGTGATTACTCGGATGATTATCGGCGGCGCGCAAGAGAACACGCTCTACAACTGCTTGGATCTTATTCGCGATTACGGAGACGATGTGCTGTTGATCACCGGCCCGAGTCTCGGCCCGGAAGGGAACTTGCTCGACCAGGCGCACGCCCAAGGTCTCCCGGTGAAAGAGTTACCGCACTTGGTTCGCAACATCCATCCAGTCACCGATTGGAAAGGTTATCGGGAAGTCAAAGCGGCCATTAAAGAGTTTCAGCCTGATGTGGTCCACACGCATAGCGCGAAGGGGGGCATGTTGGGGAGAAGGGGGGCGATGGCGTTAAACGTCCCGGCCGTCATTCATACGGTGCATGGTGCGCCATTTCATCCGTACCAATCCGCGCTCGCGCGAAAGTTCTTTATCGCCTGCGAACGCTACGCCGCGCGGCAGTGCCACAAGTTGGTCAGTGTGGCCGACGCCATGACCGATTTGTTGGTCGAAGCCAAGGTCGCGCCGCGAGAAAAGTTTGTCACCGTTTACAGTGGGATGGAAGTCGAGCCGTTCTTAGCAAGCGACCAACTGCGCGCAGCAACCAGAGCCGAGCTTGGCATCGGGGCAGGGGACGTGGTCATCGGAAAGATTGCCCGCTTGTTTCATCTGAAAGGTCACGAGTACGTGATCGAGGCAGCCAAACAGGTGGTTGCCCAATGCCCTCAGGCGAAATTTCTGTTTGTGGGGGATGGCATTCTGCGTGAGCAGTACGAGAGCGATATTCGTGCCGCTGGCCTGCAGGATCATTTCATTCTCGTGGGGCTGGTTCCACCAAAAGAGATTCCTAAGTACATCTCGGCGATGGATGTGCTTGTACACACTAGCTTGCGAGAAGGACTCGCTCGGGCATTGCCGCAAGCACTGCTGTCAGGCAAGCCAGCGGTGAGCTTCGATATCGACGGGGCCCGCGAAGTCGTGATAAACCGGGAGACAGGTTTTTTGATTCCGCCAGGGGATGTACCGCAGTTGACGTCGGCCTTGGTCGAGCTTTGTCAGGACCAAGAACTACGCCAGAAGCTGGGTGAAGAAGGGCGGGAACGTTGCCGCAAGGTGTTTCCACACCAAGTTATGACCCGCATATTGCGCAAAATTTATCAAGAAGTGCTTCAATCGAATGGGCGTGATATTGCGTAAACATGTAAATATAAAGCGGTTACGTCGTTTTGGGTGATGGTTCACTCTTTTGAAACCCGAACGATTAGGTTAAGATTAAGAAGTCTGTCGATTCGGCATGGCATTCGGAACAACAGGGGCAACTCCTCCGCACGGATATTCTCATCGGTGGCTACTGCAGGAAGAAACTTCATCGGTCCGTACCGCTTGGTGCGAATGCTACGCGCAAGCCAAACTTGCCAAGTCTGGGAAGCAATCCACGACATGGACAATCGCCGAGTCGCGATCAAGGCCTTGCGTGATAACTACCTTAAAGACAAAGCAGAAATCGCGGCGCTGAAGCACGAACATACGGTGGCTTCGACCTTCGACCATCCATACGTGATTCATGTCTATGAGTTCGATAGCTTTCGAGGGCTCTCTTACTTGTGCCTTGAGTTTTGTATCTCGCGAAATATGAAGATGGCCATTCGCGAAGGGGTGGAAGAGCTCGCCTATTGGACCCCCAAGATTGTCGAAGATGGGGCCAGGGGGCTCGGCTATATGCACGAGCAAGGATGGATTCATTGCGACGTGAAGCCTGATAATTTTCTGTTAGATACGGAAGGCAACGTCAAGCTGATCGACTTCTCGATCGCGCAGAAAAAGAAGACCGGCCTCGCTAAGTTGTTTGGCGGTGGTTCTAGGGTGAAAGGCAATGTGCAGGGGACGCGTAGTTATATGTCTCCTGAGCAGATTCGTGGTAAGACCTTAGATGGCCGAGCCGATATGTATTGCTATGGCTGTACGGTCTTTGAACTTATTAGCGGCAAAGTTCCCTATACGGCAACCAGCCCTGATCACCTATTAGACAAGCACTTGCGGGCAGCGGTCCCATCGCTGCAAGCAGCCAACAACAATGTCACGGCCGAGTTTTCGGCATTGATTGAGCGAACCATGGCCAAAGATCCGGCGCAGCGTCCGGATACAATGGAGGAGTTCGTTAAGTTGCTGAAGAACACCAAAATGTACCGCATTCCACCCCGCAAACCGGCTTCACTCGCTCAGCGAGAAAAGCAAGAAGCGGCGGCAAGTGGCGACGATTCATCCACGGAGTCAGGCGACGCATAGTCGCCAACTGACTTGGCATTTTTTCCATTGCCTGGAGCACTGAAAGCCTTCATGAGCACCTCGATCTATCTCGACTTTGAACAGTCGATCGAAACTCTCGAGAATCAACTGAAAGAGTTAGAGTCGTCTAAGAACGACTCGCCCGATCGCCATGACGAGATCCGTAATGTGCGTAAACAGCTAACCGACACCATTCGTGAAGTCTACGGCGACCTATCGCCGTGGCAAACGGTGGAAGTTGCGCGGCATCAGAAACGTCCGCAGTCGGCCGATTACTTGAACTTGGTATTCGACGAGTTTGTCGAGCTGCATGGTGATCGCAAGTTCGGTGACGATCGTGCGCTGCGAACGGGCTTCGCTAAGCTCGACAAGCACAAGGTGATGTTCATTGGTCACTTCAAAGGGCGTGACCTCAAAGAACGTAGCGAATGCTTTTTCGGTTGTGCTCATCCAGAAGGTTACCGCAAGGCGATCGAAAAGATGCAGCTCGCCGAGAAGTACAACTTGCCGGTGATCACATTCATCGACACGCCAGGCGCGTACCCAGGCGTCGGTGCTGAAGAGCGTGGCCAGGCCATGGCGATTGCCGATTCTATGTTCGTGATGTCTCGCTTGAAGACGCCCATCATTTCGGTCGTCATTGGTGAAGGCGGTTCCGGCGGCGCGCTGGGGATTGGCGTGGCAGACCGGACGGCCATGCTGCAGCATGCTTACTATTCAGTGATCAGCCCGGAAGGTTGTGCTGGCATTCTGTGGAAGAGTCACGAGTTCAAAGCCAAGGCTGCCGAGGCGCTGAAGTTCACCTCGAAGTATCTGCCAAAGTTTGGAATCGTTGACGACGTGATCGAAGAGCCGCTGGGAGGTGCCCATCGAGATCATCACCAGATGGCCGCACGGCTGAAGATGTATCTGACCAAGACGGTCAACGAATTGCTCGCCAAGCCGACCGATGAGTTGGTCGAAGGACGCTACAACAAGTTCCGCCAAATGGGCGTTTATCTGGAACGCGAAATGGAAGCCACCGAAGGTGAGCCGGCCAGCTAGCAGCAACTAGTTTCGGCAACGAAATTCATTTCCAAATTTAGCCGCCGCGAATCCTTTTCGTGGCGGCTTTTTCGTTTCGAATTCGGTCTTCGAAACCTGGGCTGAAATCGACGCAGCGAGAACGCGGACGATGATTGAGACACGAAATGATCTCCAACGCGCTAGAAGAGATTCTCGGAGGCGACTTCTTGCTCGTTGGCAATGAAGTTCATGGGAGAGTAGGGCTCAGCAGCAGATTACCTGGCCTCTATAGAACCCCCACTGCAACGTCCGATAATGTTTGTTATGTTCGGTTCGGCCCTTATTTTTACCGGGAGATACACATTTCCCGATTTCGGTCCCCTGCTTCCCTGATGTAGGGAATGGGGCTGGCGGAGGCTTGGTTGGCGTGGCTCATCGCTGTGGTGCGTAAGGTCCTGGTTGCTGGGGCTGACCATACTGCGGGTAGCCCGGTTGCTGGTTCGCCGGGACGTTCATCGCTGGCGGATAATAGCCTTGTGGCGGTTGCTGATATTGGCCTGAGTACTGCTGCCAATTCGACTGGATATTTTGTGGATTCTCGATCGACTGATTCACGAAATTCTGAACCTGATTGGCTTGGTTCTGAGCCTCGTTTTGAAGCTTGTTTTGAATCTGATTTTGGACGTTCGATTTGAAGTTCTGGAACTCTTGCTGGAGATTGAACTTCGCGGGGTCGATTGTGGTTGTGCCTCCCCCGCTGGAACCGTTTTCGGTGTCAGCGAACCAGTCTGGGTTCTGTCCGTTGATTCGTTCGTCGTATCGTTTGATAAACGGTCCCACAACTTCGTTTACCTCGGCTGGCATCACGCCGTGCAGTGTGTGGATGGTTTTGGTGATGTAATAGCCTGACTTCGATTGAACGATTTGCTGGCGGCTTTGATCTTTGGTCATGGCGACTGCGAACATGGTCACAATGATGCACAGAAGCACACCTTTTGCGAAACCAATGCCAGCACCAACCTGACGGTCCCAATCTTTCAGGGCCCAGTTGTCGAGTGTCTTCTTGACCAACGAGAAGCTCACCCAGATGACCATCGAAGTACCGATGTAGATCCCCAGCATCGCTGCCAGGTTTCCCCAAGGTGGTTGCAGGCCAAGTGCCGTGGCAACTTGTTCGCGGAAATGCATCGAAACGAAATAGCTCACGACCAGCGAAGCAATCGAGGCAATCTGCCAGGCCATCCCTTTGTACAAACCCCACAAGACGGCGCCTGTGAGAATTGCCAGCATGATGAAATCGTAGGTAACCATAATTCGCTGTTCCGTAGCCTCTGAAAACTTCGCCCATCGAAGTCGGGAAAGTATACGCACAAGCAACGGAAACCCGAAGGTCACTTTCCGCAGCTGCTAGCAGTTGGTGCGAAGCTGGTCTGGAATCGAACGACCGAATTTCGGTACAAGAGGCGAACTCTTGCTGAAGCAGCATCCGTATGGAAACCGGACCCCAAAAATGTGTGCTCTGGCAGGGGGGCTAGCAAAACTTTTTTTGAGGCAGAGAATCGATGGCCGACTTCAACACACACATTGCAACAAGCACCGTGGTGGGCGTTGGCGTTGGTTTCGCTGGCTACGCGTTGCTCGATACGCCTGAACCAGCACGCGTGATTACTTGCATGTTGGCGACCTCGCTTTGCAGTATCGCCGGCATCTTGCCAGATCTCGATTCCGGCTCAGGCCGACCACTTCGCGAGACGAGTTCGCTCTTGGCGGCTGTGGTACCGATGCTGATGGTCGATCGCTTTCAGCATATGGGGCTTAATGCGGAAGCCATCGCATTAGCTGGTCTGTTGGTTTACATCACCATCCGTTTTGGCGTCGTCGAGATTTTCAAACGCTACACGGTTCATCGCGGTATGTGGCACAGCATCCCGGCGGCGATTTCCTGCACGCTGCTAGCGTTCTTAGTTGTCTCTGGCGAGAACCTGGAAGTTCGCATTTTCAAAAGTGCCGCCGTGTTCATTGGTTTCATGGTGCATTTGATCTTAGATGAAATTTGGAGCGTCGAGTGGAAAGGAACCCACTTTCACTTCAAGAAGTCGTTTGGGACGGCAATTAAGTTCTGGTATCCCAAGAGTATATGGTCGAATGTATCAACCTATAGCAAGCTAATACTGCTTATTTTTATTGCTGTCGGTGATCCTGTTATGATGCAGCATTACCGCTTTCATCGATCGCCACAAGAAATGCAGCAACAGCTTGTTGAGGAACCTCTGCCTCAGCAGCAAACGCCTCAAATCGCTACCGAGCAGGTGCCAACATTCAATCGCTAGCACTTAGAGCGTCTTGGTGCTATCAAGAATCATCGTCACGGGGCCATCGTTCACCAAGTGAACTTTCATGTCGGCACGAAAGATACCCGTCTCGACCGCAAGGCCTTGCTCGCGAACTAGACGCACGTACTCTTCATACAGCGCGTTGGCCTCTTCCGGTTTGGCGGCGGTAATGAAACTAGGACGGCGTCCTTTCCGGCAATCACCCAGCAGCGTGAACTGACTGATCGCCAGAATGCTGCCACCGATATCTAGCACGCTGCGGTTCATTTTGCCATCTTCGTCTTCGAAGATCCGCAGGTGAATCGTCTTTTCGACGAGGTACTTCAAGTCGGCTGCCGTGTCTCCTTCGGCCACGCCTAGTAAGACCACCAGGCCCTGGGCGATCTGGCCGACGACTTGTCCATCGACTTTGACATGGGCTTCCGAGACTCGTTGAACTACGCCACGCATCAGTATCGCCCCCCTGCCCCGGACGAGACAGCCAGCCGATAGGTTTCGGTTTGGTCTTTGGCGTCTGGAACAATGGTCTTGGGTTGAAGAAGCTCTGTATTGGCGGAAACCTGGCCCCGGATGTGTATCAGATCGACTTTCACGATAGGCACGCGCCGTGAATCATGGAGCGTTTCCCACTGCAAGCGATGCGGAAAGCCGGTCGATGCGTCTAGCAAGATCGAGATGCCATCGGCTTCTGATTTCAGAAATGGCAAGAGGTTCATCTCTTGTTCTTTTCCGGCTTTCTTGATTCCTTGAAGCAGCAGGAACAGTTTCTCTCCCTGGCGAATGTGCTGGACCGTATTGAAGTCGTAGGTGTTTTGCAAACGCCAGATTAAGTGCGCGATGCCAGCACGGGGCATGTTAGGGTCGACCGAAGTGATTTCGTTTAAGCGAATCATCGATGCCGACTCTTCGATATTCGTTTTCCACTGAGTCCACAGCACCGGCGCAGTTGATAGCACTGCTTGCTGCAGTTGAATGGAACTCGCCGAATCAGCACCGCGCAGAGAAAGACCGTGACGTTGTGAACGTCCGCGCCCGGTCTGCGTATATTCACCGGTACCGTGAATCGTTTGACCGAACAAGTCAACTTGCCATACCACGTCGGCAGTCAGTCCATCTTGTTGCTGCCAGCGTTGAATGACGTTCGCAAGTAGCTGTGGGATGTTGAGATGCAAAGGGTTCTGGCTTTCGCTGCCCCCCCCTGCCCTGGATGTTGGGTTTGCTTCACCACGAAAACGTTGTGAAGCAGCCCCTAAACCGACGCCAACCGCTAGCAATGCTATTGCGGCGATGGCTGTTAATTTGAAGCGATTATCTTTCATTGCGGGGATTTGACGGTTTTCCCAAAGAAACCTGTCCTGCTGCGCCGAACAATATTGGCAACAGGGATATTCTTGCGCTGCGTAGGGTTTAGCACGGTTGCGAAACTCGACGCAGGGGATTGTAAGGGTTTCCCTGAGGCTGGGTCCACGTCATTCGTAAGGTTCCTTGGAACTAAACGGAGACGTAGTCCGAAACCGCTCGCAACCATTCGTCACGTATGAATACCTGAGAGGATCTCCGCTCTTGCCATGGAGAACGCCGCAAAGGCGCGGCAGCAAGGGTCTAGTGAGGGGGAAATCATGAAACAAACATTGTGGATGTGGACCTTGACGCTCCTGACGGCTGTAGCCGGTGTTGGCTGTCAGGCCGTCGGGGGACATAACCTGCCTCCGGCACAGCAACTTATGCAACCGGGCCCAGGTGTGGGTGGACCAGGACCAGGAGTCGTCGCACCGCCGCCGATTCAACAGGTCTCGGCCAACATGCCAATCGCTCCGGGAATGGTGCCTCAGATGCCGGCACCGAGTTGGACCAGCCAAGTGCGGTTCGTCTCGCCCGACGGGATGCAGGTTAGTTGGGATATTGGCGGAATTGGCATGTACGATTCGGAACCGAAAGTCGTGCCGTTCTCCAAGAACTTCCCACAAGGCGGTATCTATCGCCTGAAGATCTCGAACATCGAAGGCCAACCAGGCGTCGAGTTGTACCCGACTCTGGAAGTAGGTTTCGCCACGCCGCGAACCGAAGCCTTCCTGGCACACAACGCCATTCCGGTTCAGTTCACGGAAGATGACTTCGCTCAAGTGCGAAGTGGTACTTATGTGACCAAGGTAATTTACCTGCCGGATCCGAACTACCAAGAGCTGGCCCTGGCCAACGTCGAAACTTTGGTCTCGACTCGCTTGGATCCAGGCGTCGACCCGATTGTCGAAGCAGACCGTCGTGGTTCGATCATGGCCATCATTCGCTTGGGTAACAAAGACTTGGAAGTACCTGGTGAAGAACTGGAAGGCCTAATGGCTGGTGGAGTGCCGATGGGTGTTCCAGCGGCAGGGGCTGCTTACTGTGGTCCGATGGGTGCTGGTTCGCCTCCGCCTCCGGGAATGTCGGCTGCCACACCGAACCCATACGCGGTTCCTTATGTTGCCGGCGTGACCACGCCTTCCTACGGGATGCCGATCACCGGTACACCGATCGGATTGCCTGGCCCACCGCACATTCCGCTGGGTGGACCTGCTGGTCTGCAGAAGCATGTGATCAAGAATCACACGCACATGCACATTCCAGGACCGACGCCGAAAGTGGCTATCCACGTGAAGCAGCGTCCAGGTCTGAGCTACCCGACTCCGCCAAACCGTGCTTGGATTACCGAAGAGAATATCCATCCTTCGCCAAACATGAAGCAGCCGATCTCGGATATGCACCAATTCGTTCCCGCCCAGGGCGGTTACTAAGAAAAATGGTCAGTGGTGCCCTGCACCGCACAAGCTGACCTGACCATTCTCCATGGCAATGGAGCAGGGTCGCGGAGAAACATCCGCGACCCTACTTCCATGGAGCGAGAACCGGGCCTGGAAGGCGAATAAGCCTAAACATTCCAAGCCAACCGTTTTCCATCCCCCGATCTCACGCAGACCTTCAGGGAAGAAGATCGCCGTGAAACATATACGACAACAAAGCATCTTGCTGCTGGCCACCCTCATGGTGCTCGCCGCGTCGAACGTCGGCCGAGCTCAAACCGGAGCGGTGCCTCTCTTCACCGAGCGTCTCGCTCCTGGAGCGATTGGCCAACTGCAGAACATCAAGGGCCGCGGTATTCCTGGCTATGTTCAGCCAGTGAAGCTGGTCTTGCCGGAGGGAACGACCATTGCTCCGGTGGTTGATGGGAACTTTACCGAAGATATGCCTGCGCCACAAACGTTCGGTTGTTTGATTGGCGCCGTGTATCGCTTCCGCATCTCTCAAATTCCTTTACAGCCTGGCGCGGAACTTTTTCCGACGGTCGAAGTCATCGATCGAACCTATCCACCGGCTGGCTTGGAACTGCAATATCCCATTCCAATTCATATCACCCAGGAAGAACTTCAGTTTGCCCTGGACGGAAAATTTGTGACGCGTGTGGTTTATCTCGAAAACCCTCGTACGGCGATTCCCAATCGATACCAGCCCAGCTTTCAGCCGTGGTTTGAAGTAGAGGCCGGGCAAGATCCGATTGTCACTGCCGATGTCTTAGGACGCCCGGTCGCCATTTTGCGGTTAGGTTCGCGCCGCCCGACAGCGGACGATTTGCCGGGCGAATTCACCTACCAATCGCCACCGATTCAACTATTCGGCAACGTGCCAGAACCACCGGAAGGTGGCGTGCAGGTACCGATGGGCCCTGCCCCGACCGATGCCGCTGCCATGCAGGCTCGGCGAGCGATGATGCCGCAATATGCGGTGCCACCTACTGCGGGGCAGCCGTATCCTTATGCCGTGCCGCACACGAACATGCCTCCGCAAGCCATGTACCCTTCGCAGCGATAGATGACGGAAGCCACGCTCGATGAAAACAAACTTTGCTCTGCAAAAGATCGTTTCCTGCACCTTGCTGCTCACTTGCAGTGCGGCATTTTCGGCCTGTTCGCTTAATCGCCAGGCGAAGCAAAAGGAACAGAATCCGGGGCAACCGGAACCAGGGATGGTTTTTAATCAGCCCTACCCGGCCTACGAGTACAGTTCGGCCCCCTCCCCTGCTTCGGGGCAATCAATTCCCGATAGCGGATACAATGGACAGCCGAGTTTTCAGCCTCGTTTCCAAGGCGAAACGTTTCGGGCTCCTCAATCGGCCGTGAATACTGCTGGAGCAAGGCCTGCATATCCCGCGACCGGCATTCAGCGTACTTCTGCCGAGATGCCCGTTTCCGCTCAGCCTGCTGCGGCTCAAATGCCGGTTCCCACCCAGCCGATCAGCTATGCGTTTCCACGTGGGCAAGTCATGCCACAATGTGGTCCTGGTTGTCAGCATCCCAGTTCCATTTGCATGCATGGCGATACCGTTGGTGGATGCCAGGCTTGCCAAGCCGCTGGGGTCCCCTATCGCGCTGGGCCTTGTTGGCCCGAAGATGAATATTTGTACGACGGCGGCGACCGAAACTTGCGAGCCGAGGTTGACGGCGATTTCGGCGTGCATGGCGTCGACTTGGAAGACACCATTGGTCACTACGATACCTTGGATGGCAAACGTATTGTCACGCCCAGTAATCGCGTTTGCGTTTACTCGCCTCGTTTTGCTGCGGTGCGTAAGGTGACCGGGCTTAACGAAGACATCTTAGGACGTCAGCTCTCCGGGCTCGATGCTGATCTGAAGCTTAACAATCAGCAACACAACGGCACACCTGCCGGTGTTGTTCAACCGTTGGCCTTGCGTGGCCAGGTGGGTGGTAAGGCGGCAAACGCTTTGGAAGAAGATATTGCCGGCGTCTATCTCTACAACAACCAGCGTCTGGCTCGCTTTATCGAAGAATTCAAAGCTTACGAAAACCTAAGCGTCATTCGTTATGGTGTCTTCGAGCAAGGAGAAAAGGCTCGCCTTTCCTCCAGCCTGCAGAACGCAGTCGCCTGGACCAAGAACCAACGCGTTCAAGTCGTGTTAGAAGGGAGCCGAGCTTCCGAAGTTGCGGAAGGAGTCACGCCACAAGAGTTTGTGTGGTCTGAGATCCCAGGCGAGCCACGTCTGCGTGTGATTAAGGTCGCCGACAAGGGAGATGCTCAAAGTGGCGAGATCGTCGAGTTCACCTTGCGATTTGACAATGTCGGTACTCAGCAAATGGGTAATGTCACGATCATCGATAACCTGACGCCACGTCTGGAATATATTGAAGGCTCGGCCCAGTGCAGTATCGATGCTCAGTTCATGACACAGCCAAACGAAGCCGGCAGCCAGTTGTTGCGGTGGGAAATTGCTAACCCACTGGACAAAGCTGAAGGTGGTGTCATTCGCTTCCAGTGTCGCGTTCGCTAATTGGCTTGCTTACAGATCCAATCGACTGACATAGAAACAGGTGATTGCCAGCATCACAGCGATAAAGATAGCGTTGTGAATAACCGGCTGGAGCACATCGTTACTCGATTGGATTTCTCGGAGATCTCCTAGGCTATCCAGGCCTGCCAGCGAGGCCTTGCTCGACTGGTCGGTCAGCAAGTACTTCACCAGCTTGTTCAGCTCGCCAGGCTTAGGAAAGACAAAGTAAATCGGCTCGACGATCCAGTCATAGGTTAATCGCCAAGCGTCAGAGACCGGGGTGTAAGACTGCGTGACTTCTTGGGTGGCTAGGTTTTCGATACGAACATGCGTCGAGGCGTCGGCGATTAAGATCTGATCTTGGTCGAAGGCAACCGCTGAGGCATCGGAATCGATCCCCTTGCCCTCCCCTGCGGCAACATCGTATAGCCACAAATCGCCGCTATGAAACAGGATGGCAATCTGCTGTCCATCGGGACTTGTTTCCACCGCAGCCGGAGCCACGTTGCCAACGGGACGCAATGTTTCCTGTAGTTCCAACGTTTGGCCGTCGCGAAGTTCCACATAGCCATCTTCCTTGGCAATCACGGCATACTTCGGTGTTAGCCCGGCAATAACCGCCCCCTGCTCTTCCCGCGTGGTTTGCTTCTGCACGGTATAGTGGTGGTCCTCGTTGGGGTGAAGCAAATAAAGCTGGCTTTGATCGGCGACGAGGATTCGGTTGGAGGTGCGATCAATCGCGGCGGCAAACGGCATTAGATAAGGAACCCCTTCCTCAGGGCCCAGCCGTGAAAACGCATTCTTGCCACCGAAAGGAATATCGAAGCCGAGGAACTTGGGTTTTTGGGCTTTCCCCTGATCTTGATACAAGTGAACTCCGGTCGAACCTACCACCAGAATATTGTTGTCGCTATCTTGCAGGATCCACGAGGCACCAGTTGGAGGATTGGGGACGTCGTTCGGTACCCAATTGCCGGTCCATTGCGCCGTTTTGAACTGGCCTCCGCTGACTCCTAGACGCCGCATGCGACCTCGGCCAGCGGGTTGTTCCAGGTACATGAGCGATTGCGACGGAGCGTGATAGATGGGACCAACCAAAACCGACTGCATCACCAACGAAGCGGGGCCGCGTCGTTTTTCCGTCAACAGAACATCATCCCAAACTCGCAATCCTTCATTCCACTGAACGAAGTGACCGTTCTGCGTGACACCAACCAACGCTTCGTCTGTTGGCACCAAGCGGACCAGACGTGTCGGATTGATGGCCGTTTCTTCCATAAAGACCTTCGTCGTACCGACCGTAAAGCAAGCGAGGAAGAAAAGAACCGTTACCACAATCGAAACGATCGAATTGCGCCACACCACGCCGGCAAACGTTGAGACGGCGTAGTAGATGGCAAACTGAAACATAAAGATCGGAATGCAAAGCAGCAGAGGCTGGCTCCAGACATCGAAGCGAAAGCCGACGATCAGCCATAGGCCGACGATGAAGTAAATCACCGTTAATAAAATGAAGACGCAGCCACCCAAGTACTTGGCAAGAACCAGCAGCGAACGTGAGACGGGCTTACTGAGTAAAAGGTCGATCGCTCCCGGCTCGAACGTGCGGGGGATAATCGGTGCGGTAACGAGAATGGCGATGAAAATAGCCAGCATCCCCACGATGATATCGATGAACCCGGCCAGCGTCAGGTTCACGGCCATCGCGAACAAGTCTTTCGAGATAGGCAGTGGGTCGGGAAATTGGAAGACCGCATATTTGAGGTACAGCTCTTCACTAGGGGCAGCTCCGAGGTGAGTCGGAAAAGCCCGATGAAGAAGCAGGCGATTGAGTTCGAGAAGCTCGTCGGCGGAAAGCTTATCGGTCCCTTGGGCAAGGAGGTCTTGAGCCCGTAAGCTTAGAGGAAGCTTCTGCCAGGCTGCTTGATCATAAAGCTTAGGTTGGCTGAGTAGGTCGTTAAGGCCCGCCACGAACTGGTCGACTTGTGAGCCAGAGAGTCGATTCGGGGCGTCTCCCTTTTCCTGGTCGCCGCGCACAAGCGTTTGAAACGCTGGGTTCGCGATGGCCACGAGGTGCTTCCCCGGCGATGGTTTATCGCCCGCCTCTTGCTCACGCAGATCTGCTAAGAAAGCGGGGATATCGCGGACACTCATGCGGTGAAATTCGGCAGCTCTCTTTTCTTCGTAACCAAAAGGAGCAATCGCCAGCAGAACGACCGATAGGACCAACAACAAAATGTACAGCACGCGCGAAGCGAACGCTTCGTGGAAAGAATCGTAGATAACGGTCAGGTAGGGTCGCATGGAGAGAATTGCCTGGAATCGTGCTGAGAAAAAAGAAAAAGAGAAAGCGATCACTACTGAGCTGCGTCTTCGGAAACGATATGCAGGAAAGCATCTTCCAGCGACGTACGCATCCGTTTCATTTCGATAATATCGATTTGCTTGGCTCGCAGCCGATCGAGACAACGGTTGATGGTCGCTTGGTCTTCCGCCGAAACAACCACACGTGCTACGTCAGCAAACTCGACTTGCCATGGCTCGGTCTCTTCGTCGGTCAATGCATATTGCATTTCATCCAAAGACCCTTTCAAAGTGAACTCGATTCGCGCGTGAGGATGCTGCGTGATCTCTTCAATCGTGCCGTGGCGTTGCACGCGTCCTTTGGCCAAAATCGCTGCTTGATCGCAGATCAGCTCAATCTCTTGTAGCTGATGACTGTTCAAGAAGATGGTTTTTCCTTCGGCTTGCAAGTCTTTAAGCAGCCGACGTACATCAGCCCTGCCTACCGGATCGACCCCATCGGTTGGTTCGTCGAGGATCAATAAGTCTGGATTGTGAAGTAACGCTTGCGCGATACCTAACCGCTGCTGCATACCTTTGGAATATTTGTGAACCGGTGTGTCTCCCCATTTGAGCAGCCCGACACGTTCGAGGAGATCGGGACGCTTGGCGAGCACTTCTCGCCGGCTCATGCCGCTAAGGCCTCCGTAGTAGATCATCGCCGAGTTGCCGGTTAGGTGGCGAGGAAAGCGATGATGCTCGGGAAGGTAGCCCACCTTTTTCCGGCCACTTCGATCCCCCAGGGGACGGCTTAACATGGTCCCTTCGCCTGTGGTACGCCGGACTAACCCTAGCAGCACTTTAATCAGCGTGGTCTTACCGGCACCATTCGGCCCTAGTAAACCAAAGATTGAACCGCGAGGAACAGACAGCGAAACGCCACGCAGAGCGTTAACTTGCTTTCGGCCCAGCAAACCTTCTCGGTAAGTCTTATGAAGGTCGCGGACAGCGATGATTGGTTCAGGCATAAGGGAAATAACGCAGGTCGAAAGACGACCACTTAGACAGGAAGAAAGATATCGATGGTAACCATTTCTGTAGGGGTATACCAATTCGAATTCTCTTTTGCTTCAGAACTTACAGCGAATTAGCGAGATTCAGCGAAATCGTTAGGCGGAACAATGGCACGCCAATTGCTTTCTCGATATGGCAATGAAAAAAACGCCGACTGCGGGAATTCAGGTTGGAATCGAACCGAATTTTGGCAGGGCAGATCAAACTTGTAGAGGAGATACTTCCGATGACTCTTTGGATTATTTTGCTGATCGTTGTCATGCTGATTGCATTTAGTGGAGCCGGTTACGGTTACGCCTCGCGTCCGATGAATGGCCCCTACCCGGTTTACACGGCACCGCTGGGCGGCCTAGCCAGTTTGATTTTGATCGGGCTGCTGGTCTTGTTTGTCCTGGGCATGCTCAATGGCATGGATGGTTTTACGATCGATCTACCTCGGATCACGGTCGACTAACTCCGCCCCCCTGCCCTTTCAAAGGGAAGCTAATCCAAAAAGAGCCCCGTCGGCAACATCCGACGGGGCTCTTTTTGTGAAATCAAAACGATGTCTATACGCTTGAGTAAAACCAAGGCGGACGGCAGGCTGCCAACCAGTGGTGAGGCCGATTTACTTCTTTTCCTTCGGTTTGCCGGTGTTGGGGAAGACCGATTGCCAGTTCACTTCTTCTTCTGGTTTTAGTTCACCTTTGACAACCCAACGAGCCGCATCGACGATCAGCGGCGTGTTGCCTAACTTCCAGTGAAATTCTGGATGGGCGCTGAACAACACGAAGCGGCCTTTGCCAAACGTGCCACCCAGCACGGCGGGCGTTCCAGGCATGACGCCTCCTTGGTCGCCTTGCTTCTTGATGTCGGTTTGAAAGCTGCCAAGGGCCTTGGTTACTCCAAAACCAGGTTCATCGGTGATCTTCCAGAGAGGTCCGTTGGCATAAAACATGGTGACCTCAGGGGCTTGCTCAAAACCGGTGTCGATTTTTACATCGCCTTTGCCGCGTGCCCAGCGACCATTTTTGCTATCGACGATGATTGCGTTAGCAATTTCGATATAGCCGAGAGCTTCCGAGTGACCACGTACGAAGGAGTAGCCTCCGGCGCAACTGGCTAACACTCCCCCGCCCTGCTCGACAAATTGTTCGACCAACTTGCCTCCTTCTTCACCAAGCGACTTGTTGAATGCGGTACCACTTCCGCCGCCAATGATGAAGATATCGAGGTCGTCCAAAGCCCCAGCTCGGACCGCTTCGCCTGAGACCGCTTTGGCTTCCATGCCTGCTTCACGCAGAATGCGGATGTATAGACCTTGGCTGGTATTTTTGCCTGGCTCGGCGGCAGAGCTGAGCACGCCTACTCGGGTCGGTTGGCTTGAAGACGCTGGTGCCTCGCCGAAAGAAGAGCAAACGCCAGCGAAGAGAAAGGTGCCGGTCGTGACCAAGAAGGACAGAAGTCGAGGAAGGGTCATGGGAGGTTACCTGAAAGCACTCGGACGAATCAAAAGCCATTTGGTTTTATGATAGCCGCCGAAGGCAATAGAGGCCGCTGATAGAGGAGGTTTTGCGTGATTTGCCAATTCGCATGCGCAAAAGAAAAGCCTCCGGCAATTTCGCATTGTCGGAGGCTTTATGTCATACGCGACTTCAAAGCGAACTATCTTCGAAGGCGTGATTCGCCACGGAGATTTCGGTCGGCAATGGTTTCTACCGAGGATGCCCCGGCAGGTGGACCGAGCCAGTTTTCGATCTCTCGCAGCGGAGGAAGGTCGTCCATTTCGTCAGACTCTTCGCTGGACGTTGTCTTCCAGGCATTTGCTTCTTCGGCGAGGTAGTTCCAGGCCCGTTCGTAGGTCTTCATCTGCTCGCTGCTTAGCTTCCAGGAAAGTGGTGGATCGCTGTTGCCGTGGTAAGGAACCGTAACGACCTTGAATTGAATCGGATAAAGCCCGGGGCCACTGCCGCGACGTGGCGGAAGATTAACCGGTTGTTCCGCAACGGATGTCCCGGAAAGCTTGTGACTTACCGGAGACGTTTCGGCACTGGCATCCGCAGCGATGCCCATTTGCTGAATACGATTCATGGCTTTGCGGCGGGCTTGCGAGTTGAACTGGAAATCTTCCGTCGCATTGTCTTGCGAATCCGAACCGTTGTTTTGCAAACCTCGGTTCGCACGTTCGCTGAGGTGATGGAGCACCCACATCACTTCCTGCTCGGTCATCGTGCGATCTTCTAAAAAGCTGACTTCGAGTTGCCCACGTTCTGCTTGCGAGGCTCCCCGAACGTTGCTCAGGCCGAGTAGTGGCCCAATGATGGCATAGCTTAAAGCTTCAAACTGACCACCTGGCTTATCGAACGCGGCATGAGACGAAGCAGCGCCGTAGTTGTCGATGTTGATCAGCAGAATGCGATCGAAGGAACGCTCTTCTGGTCTGCGGCGGCTAAACTTATCGATCAGCTGACTAATGCTTTCCAAGGCTGTCATGATGCCGTCGTTGTCGGCATACGCTCCATCTCCTATGCGAACGGAAGGCATCAGTGGTTTGCCAAATTCGTCCAGCGATGGTCGGCTGATGGGGGTGACATAGGGGAAGGAAGCAGACAAGCGAACTGCTGTGGCTACTTTCATATCGAGTTGATTTTCTCGCAGGTCAAAAGCCGCACAAGTTTCTGCATGCTCGTGCTCGTCGGTTTGGGAATGGGCGTTGTGTTCCCAGTGAGCGGTTGAGCCGAGTAAGACACGCCGGCCCGATTTCACGTCGGTGGCGTTGAAAACGACAGCCGGCAGTTTCCCTTTGGCTGCGAGGCTACCCCACGAGCTGAGCTTAGGCGAGGGACGCCCGGTTGACTGAAGCGTGAAGTCCCAAAAATGCTCGGCAGCAGTACCTCGATCCAAGGGCGTAAGCGGAAGCACATCATGAAACGTGGTCGCGAAAAAGATCGGTTCGAGCGTCGATTGTTGAGCTCGGCGGCGCACTTCTTCTAGTGGAACGGCGGTGTCGGGATCGCTAATCCCATCGAGGTAATACATTGTGCCGACGCTTCCTCCCGAAACGGCACTGATCAGCCCCAAGGATTTGCGAAACGTATCGGGCCAGCGCTGATCGAGCCGGGTAAGTACTTCCGCCGACCAGGCCGCCGCATGGATACCACCGCCGGGAGCGGTAATCACAATCAGCGTGCGTTGGCTGCGCTGACGAGGATTGCGCGAGTTGACGGCAGGAATCTTTTTCGCTTCAACGGTATCGACAAGGCTAGGAGCCGGTTCCAGGACCTTCTCGACACGGAATTCGTAGTCGCGCACGACGAATAATGCCAATCCAAAGAACGAAGCTGCCAAAAGCGTCGAGATCTTGAAACGGTCGAGCCAAAAAGCCACGCCAGAGGCAATTGTCGTAAGGATGGCTACCATCAACGCGAAGTGCCCAATGGTGGGAATCACCTTGGTCAGGTTGCTACCGGGAAAGAGAATATGCTCGAAGATACCCAGGATAAACGTGATCAACAGCAACAAGCAAAGCAATAGAGCTAGTTCTAAATGGCCAGCCAATGGACGCTCGGTGCCGGAGGGATCTTTCATCGAGTAACCTGGTCCGCGAACCAAGCCGATTTTGGCCAGCATCACGGCAAACCCACGCGGTAGTTTCGCGACCTCGTTGGGGTTGTCTAACAGGTGGTCGTGATGATGATGCAGTGATTCAAAGGGAAAGATTCCTCGCAGTGGAATCACGCCAGGCAAGATGTATTTTCGTAAAAAGCTGAGCAGCACGAGCAGCAAAGTCGCCAGGATGCCTCCGAGAATGAACCCGCCGTACAGGCTTTCTACGGTGATGAGGCCGTGGTTGACGCGCAGGTTCAAGTCGGCAACCAGCGATAACGAGGGCATCGGCAGCAGCACCCATGTCAGGTAAAGCCAAGTCGGCCAGCCCACGCCGCGACGTTGCGAGTCTTCCATTAAGCCGGCCAGGTCGCGTGGTTGCCGCACCTGGACCTTCCCGTTGAGTTCGGTCCAGCAAGCAAACCGCTCGCCACCATGCACCCAGGCAGCTCGGATTTGAAGGATCAGCAAGGCAGCCGTGACATACCACGAGAACGACGCCAAGATAGCTTGCGAGAAGTTATCGATTAGCAGGCCATTTTCTAGCAGCGATGGCAGTACGTACCGCGAGACGGGCACGATGGCCACCATCAAAACCAAGCCAAAAATCGAGAAACGACAAGTGCCAGAGATATTGAAGAACTCGCCGAGTTCTTTCCACCAAGGAAGTTGGCCGTTTCCAATACGCGATGGTTTGTTGGGTTCTGACTTGTCTTGCGTTAATTCACTACCGGTACTCATACGTCATTCCGTCCATGGCCGCAGCGAAGTCGGGGGAAATACGATCGCTTTTCACGGGGCGCCTTGCCCTGGTGAGACAATTACGTATTTTCCTTATCGGCAAAGTGGTGGAACTTTAACGATCACGTTCTGTTTTCCGACACCCATTTTTTTGTAATTTGAACCTTCTTTCCTCGATTGCTTCATGCCAGCAGTGCCTGCTGCTATCTAGCGGGCTTTATACGCGCAAAAAAAGCCCCGCCAGAAATCGTTTCAAGCGGGGCTGGAATCGGTCGTTGAACGGATCCGCAATTTACTTCGGCAATCGCCCCGGCTCAATTTGGGGGAACTCGCCGGTGCAAGCCTTCATGAAGTTGACCAGGTCGGTCTTGTCTTGCTCGGTCAGGTTTAGTTTCTGGACCTTATCGCTTAGATACGGATTGGGATGACCTCCCTGCACATACCATTCAACGACTTCTTCCAGTGTCTTTTGACTACCGTCGTGCATGTACGGAGGTGATTGAGCGATGTTGCGGATGGTGGGGGTCTTGAAGGCACCTTTGTCCTTCTCGTCCTTAGTAACTTCGTAACGTCCCAAATCGGGTTCCTTGGCGTTCATGCCGACGCCTAGGTTGTGATAAAGTTCGTCGGTGAAGTTCGCTCCGGCGTGGCAAGCGGTACACTTCCCTTTCTCGCTGAAGAAGATTTCGCGACCGCGACGAGCACTCTCCGACATGCCGGCGGCCCCCTTCAGGGCATCGGCATACTTCTTGTAAAGTTCCGGATCGTCTTCGGCCAGGTATTTCAGTTCTTCTTCGGGGAACTGCTGTTGGAAGCTGCGGACCACTTCGTAGTAATCGTACGGAGCAGGACCGGTAACGATTGCTCGTTCAAAGGTGGCGATCGCTTTGCCGACGTTGTCGATGTTCACACCATCGTCAAAGATCTTCTCGAACTGCACTTTGTAGCCGGGGATCTTCTTGATGGTATCGACCGCGACTTCATGCGTGTTGGCCATTTCAATCGGGTTGGCGATGGGACCGACCGCTTGTTCTTCGAGCGTTGCCGCGCGACCATCCCAGAATTGCTTGCCGCTGAGAATCCGATTGAACGAAACCGGCGAGTTACGATTCCCTTCCTGTCCATCCACTCCCACGCCAAATTGTGTGTCGAAGGCCCAGCCTTTTTCAGGGTGGTGACAACTGGCGCAGCTTACCGTGCTGTCGGAAGAAAGACGCGTATCAAAATAGAGCTGACGCCCCAGTTCGATCTTGGCCCGCGTCATCGGGTTTTTGTCGAGCCCGGTGATTTGCCCTGCGGCGGCATCGAGCCCGAATGGAAGGGTGATTTTAAGTTCTTCATGATTGGCTGGATCGGCAAGCCACTTGTTGATTTGCTCGACGGTTAACGGCCCTTCGCCAGGAATACCCGCAGTTAATGAAGAATCACCAAGGGTGACGGTGTTGGACGGTGGTGCCGCAGAAATACTGCTGGCCAGGGTAAGCGAAGCGGCGGCGATCGCCAGTGCCAGGCACATCGATTTCATGGGTGAGTTTCTCCGTAGATTCAACAGGAAGATCGCCAAGGTATAGGTGGTGACTTTGACTAGGTTAAGCTTGGCGAACCTGAAGACCCCTAGCTGCGTTGCCAGGGGATATGGGTGGGTTATTGTTTTGAGGCCGGCGTGTGGGAATGACCGGTTCAAATCACATTCTTATTATGGCAGAAGATCGGAGCAGGACGAAATCAGATTAGCGAAATTCCAACGATTTTCGGGGACGCGCAAAGGAAAAGCCCCTAACCTAGGCTAAGGGCTTATCGTTTAAGGGGCGGCCAGCTGCGATTTAGCTGGAGTATTCCGCTTCAAAGAATTCCTTCGAGGCGTCGGGTGAAGCCTTGATGCTGCGAGCGCCTTCTTTCCAGTTGGCTGGGCAAACTTCGCCGTTGGCTTCAAAGAACTGCAGCGCTTGAACCATGCGGAGGGCTTCCTCAACACTACGGCCCAGCGGCAGGTCGTTGACCACTTGATGACGGACCACACCATCTTTGTCGATGAGGAACAAGCCACGCAGGGCGATGCCACCTGGAAGCAAAACGTCGTAGTTCTTGGCAATGCTCTTGTCCAAGTCAGCGACCAATGGATACTTGATTTCGCCAATACCACCTTGGCTGCGGGGCGTTTGACGCCATGCCAAGTGCGAGAAGTGGCTATCGATCGAGCAGCCCAGAACCTGGACATTCAACTGCTTGAAGCTTTCAATGGCTTCCGAGAAAGCGATAATCTCGGTGGGGCACACGAATGTGAAGTCCAGCGGATAGAAGAACAGAAGAACGTACTTTCCCTGGTAGTCGGATAGGCTGATCTTCTTGAACGAACCGTCTTCCATCACAGCTTCGGCGGAAAAATCCGGAGCTGGCTGCGTAACTAAAACACTCATCAAAATCTCCCTGGTGTTGGGGTACGGCTGAAATTATGGTAGCTGAGGGCTGGTTTGAGTTGGGACCAACATTTATCGTGCCACGTTCCCCCAGCGCTCGCAAGGGGCGGTTGGTTGTCGGTCGCGCAACATCACCGTGTGGGAGAAGAAGCCAGCGGCAGAGTAACTTTCTGCATCAGACTTCCGGTGACATCCTAACCATTATTAACAAATTCTTGCCATAGGCAATAGTGATGAATGTAAAACTTTCGATAGCTTGTGCGACTGCCTGTCTCGTGGTCTTAGCCGGCTGCTCTTCCTCGGCGGATCCCCTGCAGGGAAAATGGCAAGGAACCGTCGAAGTCTCTGGAAAGCTCTCGCTGGATGATTTAATGGCCCTGTCCACCGAGAAGGCCGACGAAGCGGACGGGCCACCCCGAACTGAGGTGGCGGTGTTGACGCTTGAATTTCTCGGCGCGAATCAACTTCGCTTGAAGACAGAGCCAATGCCCAGCAAAAGTCCGTTTGGGCCTGACGAGCAGACAGCGAGTTATGAAGTCGTAGAGGCTTTGCCAGGCGAATATAGGCTTATGCTTGATGTAAAAGGCAAGCCGTATACCCTGCAATTTCGTTTCAGCGATCAAGAGAACATGACGCTGACGCAAGAAGCGGGCTCTCCGCATTTGTTGCCCATTAGTATGACACGGATGGATTCGGCGTAAGGCGAACGCTATGGGGCTGGATCTGTACGATCACCGAACGCACGTTCGCGGTACAGCGCCAAACCATGGGCAGCGTGATAGAGGGCTCCACATTCAAGCGAAACTTCTTCTGTGCGTTCAAACACTTCACACAAATAAGAAGCAGCCCGGCTGACCCATTCTTCCTGCAATTGTTCGTCACTTAGCGAGATTGCCAGGAACTCAAGCGTGTGCCCTGTAGTGCCCAGGTTTTCGGCTAAGTCGGGTGAACTGCCGGGGCGGGCAAAGTAGTTTGCGCTGAGGGATCCGTTAGGGTTTTGGAACTTCCGGGCGTTTTCAATGCTTTGCTGAATCAATTGCTCGGCGTCTGCCCAGGGGCCGTCGATGGGCAGGCCGGCTTGCTTACGGCGATTGAGTGCCATCGATAATCCAATCAGCCGGTGCGTTCCTCCGCAAGCTCCGTTGGCCAGGCCTTGCTCGACTTCGATCTGGGCCAAGTCCCCGATGCTCCATTGCTTGCCGGTCGAGTCGGTCCAGGTGTGATCCGTGGGAAAATATTTTGTCAGCCCAATGAGTGTCCAACTGAATTCACGCAGGTGATTGCGGGAAATGTCTAATTGAACCTGTTGGACAAAGTTGGTCATGGTGAAGGTATCGGGGCCCACAATGAATGTTGCATCCGGCGGAACATCACATTGAGAAAGGATCGCCAACCACTGATCGAAGTGCCCCTGCCCTGCTCGGGTGCCTGGCTCGGTGACGGCGCGCATGCCGAACTTTGGTTTTTCAGGGTCTTCCGATTGCAGCTTGTTGCCTCGCTCGATCGTCCAGCCGTTCATTTTGCCTCCCTGGCTGAGGTAGTCGACTACCGAGATCGACTCCCCTTCGTGGGTCACCGGGAACTGACGACCGTAAGCTAAGCTCCCATGCAAAATCTGCCAGGCAGCGTGATCTTGCGTGTTGAGATGCCGATGCTTTAGCGTAAAGTCGAGCACGCTGTCGATCCGCTGCTTGAGCGTCTCTGGCTCAATATTATCCGCAGCCGAGATCGGTAGCGCCGTTTGTGAAAGCTCAGGCGGAACAGGCCGGCAACTGACCAGGGAAAAAACAACCAAAAGTCCTACCAGGCGTTTCGAGAAATCGAACATGGAGAAATGCGAGTCAGCTTCGGAAGGCTATAGCGAATAATAGGAATGGGCCGCATGGATCCTCTAATTTAACCCAGAACCTGCCTCTGGCGATGGGTATTTAGATGTTTTAGGGGAGATAGTTCTGTTTGGCTCTAAGGGAGCAGAACTTGCCGCAATGGCCCTTTTGTTGCGCCGGCCTATAATTCCTTGCGGTCCACATTTTGCAGTTAGATAGTGGATCTATCTTGTTATCTGCCAAAATTGCAGACGGTTTGTTCCGCCAAAGAGCTACAAGTCAAAGAATTCCTAGTTTGGAGTTGAGATATTATGTTTTTCGATCCTTGGTACTTCATTTACATCGGGCCGGCATTTGTGCTGAGCATGATTGCGCAGTTGTGGCTGCGAAGTGCCTACGCGAAGGCAACTAAACAGGCGGCTCCTTTGTCTGGTGCTGCCGCAGCGCGACATATTCTCGATTCGGCAGGTCTACACAATGTTGCCATCGAGCGGAGCCCTGGTGGTGAGCTTTCCGACCATTATGATCCTAGGGACAAGGTGCTACGGCTAAGCCCGCACGTTTACGCGGAGCGGACCGCAGCTGCCGTGGGGATTGCCGCGCACGAAGCAGGGCATGCGATTCAAGATGCGAGAAATTATGCCCCGCTTATCATTCGTAACCTTGCTGTGCCGGCAGCTGGTATTGGTTCGAATATGGGGATGTTGCTGGCCATTTTGGGGATCGTGTTCAGCTATCAGCCGTTAGCCTACCTCGGAATTATTTTGTTCAGCTGCGTGGTTTTCTTTCAGGTGATCAACCTGCCGGTTGAATTCGATGCCAGTAATCGAGCGAAAGCAATTTTGGTCGATCTAAATATCGTTCCTCGTGAGGAGATGCCAGCTGTCCGTAATGTGCTTAACGCTGCAGCTTTGACCTATGTGGCGGCTACCCTTCAGGCCATTTTGACCCTGCTTTATCTGTTGATGCGGGCCAATCAGAGGGACTAGTTATAACGATTCGGGGGGCAACGCAAACGGTCGTTCCCCCCAATTAGAGCCTTGAGACACGCCAAGGCTTCAAGCAGACTGGTGACATGCCAGATGCTGATTACAACTCGGGCGAGCCACCACCGTTCTGGTTCTATGTTACTGGGTTCGTCCTTTTCGTCGTTCTGTTATTCGCCCTGCGTAGTTGCTGACGCAGGGTGAAAGCAAGGATTCTGTTAATGTTTTTGCGTGCTGTGATTTCGCTAGGGGCCCTGCTGCTTTGTGCGGGATGGGCTGGCGCGGAATACGGAGACAAAGATCCCTACGAACTGAGTTCCGCGATCAAGGTCTTGGAAGCGAATGGGGGCAAAGTGCATCGTAACGGTCTCGTGCAGATCGATATCGTCGTGCCGGGGCTGGGCCAAGCCGATCATGTGACCAAAGAGCGATTGCCGGAAACTTACACCCTGAACGTAATGGGAATGAAGTCATCGCCTGAGAATCTAGAAGCGATGATTGTGCTGCCGGAAGTCGACAGCTTGTATCTTGGGGCAGAATTCAAGCGAACCGAGGCGGCTTGGGATACCCTCAACAAGTTCGGCGAGTTGAAGAATCTCTATATCATCGACGACCTGACCGATGCGGATTTCCCTCGCTTAGCCCAGTTTCAAGGGCTTAATCTTTTGGCGATTCGCTTAGGAAAGTTTTCGCCAGAGAGTTTGTGGTACTTAGAGTCGATGCACGAGTTGGAATCATTGTCGCTAACGATCGAGCGACCGCTGAAAGAAAGCTACATGCCAAGCCTGCCCCAGATTCCTAATCTGCGGCACTTGGAACTTGCGATCTTATCTGACCAGCACGTACCTCTGACAGGCATCGAAAACTTGGCATCGTCCCTGACTTCGCTCGAGGTGAACGCCAAGAGCCAGCCGGTGGGGCGGCTATGTGCGATCGGGCAACTCTCTCGCCTAGAACGCTTAAATCTTTCGGGGGTCGATTTCACCGCGGACGGCCTGTGCATGTTTGCAAAGCTAGATCAGCTACAGCATTTGACAATGTTTCAATGCGTGTTGCCCTCGACCGGTGAGGATAACCTCGCCCAGCTGCATAATCTCCAGCGGATCGATTTGAATGACGTTCCCCTCACCGACGCAATGTTGATCCAGCTTGCCAAGTTGCCGCATCTTACACATTTGTATGTGCGAAATGCGAAATTGACCGATGCTTGTTTGGCAGAGATTGCACGTTCTGACAGCCTAAAAATGATTCGATTCAGCGGAACGGAAGTGACTGTCCAAGGGGCAAAATGGCTTCAGGAAGAATGCCCCGACATGAACTTTATACTGGCTGATGGCCTGTAATTCGCTGAGCTGAGCGATGGCGAGGCACTGCGTGGTCATCGATTGGTGGCGAGATTTATTCGCATCTTTTTCGCTCATGGCGTACCATAGAGACTGCTTGGCACCAATCGGATTCTGGGCGCTCGCAGGGCTTCTACCATGATGAACACATTCACCCTTCCAGGGTACTGTTGCTTTTTTAGCGTGCTGTTTGCGGTACCGCTTTTGCAAGCGGAAGAGCGAAAGTACGAGTCGCCCGAGATACGCCAAGCGATTCTGCACTTGCAAGGGAACGGGGCGCGGGTTCATTTCAATATGCCGCGGACTGGGGCATTTCGTCCTGCCAACGCCCAGCGAGAGAAAGAGTATTCGGTTCCCTATACCGTGAATTTGTACGAGATGAAGGCCACCGCCGAGAATCTCTCGGCTCTGTTGGTATTGCCTCAGGTGGAGCGGCTTTACCTCTCGAATGAATTCGACCGGAGCGATAGGACATGGAAGACGCTTTCCCAGTTCGGTGAACTGCAACACTTGTCGATCATGGATAGCTTGAAGAACGAAGATATCGAGCACATTGCCGAGTTCTCGAATTTGCAGTCGTTGGAAATTCGCCTTGGAGATGTCGATTCGTCGTACCTCTGGTATCTGGAGGAGCTGAGAAACTTACAACGCTTGTCGATTCATGTCGATGGAGACGACGAAGCCTCGTTTACTTCGTTGCCGAACATGCCGAAGCTGAGTCAGTTGATCTTGCATCTGCATGGGACGAAACCGGTCTCTTTGGACGGCATTGAAAATCTGAAAGAATTACGATCGCTCAACGTCAATGCTCGCGCGATCCAGGGAAGTGAACTTAAAGGGATCGCGAAGCTATCTCATCTGCAACTGTTGACGCTTGCAAATGCCGAGTTTGCCGCGAGCGATTTGGAGATGATGTTTCAACAGCTCAAGGGCTTAGAGTATCTCAATTTCACGAACTGCAAGTTGGGAACAAACGATCTGTCAGCCCTTAAAAACCTCTCCAAGCTGCAGAGGTTGCAGGTCTACAACACGCCAATCGACGACGATTCGCTGGCAACGTTGGTCGATTTGCCTGAGTTGAACTACATGTACGTTCGCGGCTCAGACATTACCGACGATGGTTTAAAGCATCTGGCGAAGATGCCCAAGTTAAATCGAGTTTACTTGTACCATACGAAAGTAACGCCCGAAGGGGTGAAGTGGATCAACGAGCAGCGTCCTAAGATGAAGGTCTCGGCGCCGGTTCAAAATAATTAACGCGCTTTGCGGTTTATTTTCTCAGAATTCTCGCACTCTCAACGCGAATCGCCTACGATAAAAGTCGCTTCCTGATCGCGGGCATGGATCTGCGTGAGCAGAGTTTGCCCATGGATTGAAGTGTTCTCTTCTGACTACTGCCATAAGTAACTTGGCCACGCTCTTGCAAGGACTCGACCGTGAATTGCTTTCGTTCGTTGTTTCGCTGGGTGTTCTTGGCTGGCTGCCTGAGCGTGATCGGTTTTCTCCCTCCGCTGGCGCGGGCCGATGGTCAGCAATATGAATCTCCAGAAATCAAGCAGGCGATTGAGTATCTGCGGAAGCAAGGAGCCACGGTCAACTTCTACTCGACAACTCTAGGACGAATCGGAGATCCTTTCCGGATCAAACAAGAGGTCACTTATTACATCAATATTCATTCGATGGTTCCCAACCCTGAGAATCTCGCCGCGTTGTTGGTGGTGCCTAAGGTTGATCGCTTGTCGGTAGGTCCGAATTTCAAACGAGATCAGTTGGCATGGAACACTCTGGCTCAGTTAAGCGAGATTACCACGCTTTCTATCTCGGGGGATTTACAGGAATACGATCTACCTAACATTGCTCGCTTCTCGAACTTAAAAACGCTGACGCTGCAGCAAGCCAATAATTTGAATCCCGAAGACCTGTGGTACCTGGAAGAACTGACTTCCTTGAAACGCGTGTCCCTCTCGCTCGACGAAGACGGCGCACCGTACTTCGATTACTTGGCCAGGGTGCCGCATCTAGAGGATGTCTCTCTTTCCCTTTCTAGAGACAAGCCCGTTTCTTTAGCGGGCATACAAAAACTCGAGCATCTCGTTTCGCTCAGCATCGATGCCCAAGACGTTCCCGGGACCGACCTGCAAGAGGTCGGACAGCTATCCCAATTGACGTCGTTGAATCTGTTGCGAACTTTTCTCCGGCCGGAAGAAATGGAAATCTTTCGCGGGTTGAACAAGGTGACCTACCTCAACCTCTATCGCTGCCACTTCAAAGACAACCCGGTGGATGCCTTCGAGGGGATGACGTCGCTAGAACGAATTCAGCTTTCAAGCAACGACATGACCGATGCCGTCTTCTTACCACTTAGCAAGCTCCCCAAGATTCGCTATATGTATGTTCGTGGATCAAAAATCACGGACGAAGGACTAGCTCATTTGCATAAGGCCAAGTCGCTACGCATGATCCAGCTAAGTTCAACCGATATCACACAGGCCGGTGTCGACGCGCTTGCCAAAGCGCTGCCTACCCTGCAAGTGATCGCCCCTCTTAATAAGCAATAAGATTTTTTCGTGAACCAGCAGTACCCCGATGCGGCTCCTTGGATGAATCATGGTTGGCCGGAACTCTTGCCGATTCTTCTCGACTCTTTTCAGCATCGACTTGGCCAGCAACTGGTGCCCCGCAGTGGTGACCCTGCGTTAGATGCCAGGCGAGTTTATGAGGCCCCCTTTGTTGTCGTTTCGCACAACAATGCTGCCGACCCAATCTTGACGTTCGGCAACCAGACGGCTTTGCAACTGTGGGAGATGGATGCCGAGTCTTTCTTGCAGACGCCTTCCCGCCTGACTGCCGAACCAATGCACCGCGACGAACGTGCCCAACTGCTTGAGCGAACCACGCGCGATGGGTATGTCGATGACTATCGAGGCATTCGTATTTCTGCTTCTGGGCGGCGATTTCAAATCGAACAAGCGATTGTCTGGAACCTACATGACCAAGCCGGCAAGTACGTAGGCCAAGCCGCCACGTTCAATCATTGGACGTTTCTGGGGAAGTGATTCCCTGATTAGGAACCGGCAGCCTCGCGAGAATTTTCGTGCTGGCCGCCTTTCAGGACCTTACCCATACACCAAAGAAAGATGCCGCCAAAAGCAAACA
The DNA here is from genome assembly GCF_003335505.1 of Bremerella cremea. Taxonomy (NCBI): domain Bacteria; kingdom Pseudomonadati; phylum Planctomycetota; class Planctomycetia; order Pirellulales; family Pirellulaceae; genus Bremerella; species Bremerella cremea. The sequence goes on along the minus strand of NZ_QPEX01000045.1, from coordinate 321,060 downwards.
GGATTGCGGCGGCGATGATGCCAACGTTTAGGTAAGGCACGCATGTCAGCACAATATAAAAGATCAGGCCAAAGCCGAGCATTACGATCAACGCCCAACGCGAGGTCATCCTTTGATCGGAAAAAACAACACACCCCAGCGTAATGCAGGTAACCACCGCCGCGCCGAACACAAAATAGAACGCCACGCTTCCCAGGTAGAGCACGGCGGCTAATGAGGCGATAAGCGAACCAGCGACGGCAAGGCCATCGAAGTGCAACCAGCCGAAGGCCATCGGAACGGCCACAATCAAAGCAAGCACGATCGCTGACAAAACTACCGCAAGTGGTACGGCGATTAGGCCAGCTAGAAAGCTCGCAATCGGGCGTTGAAGAATTTGTTCGACAATACCCCCGGTTGTGTGAGGGCAAACCACGATCATCAGCACCCCCATGGCCAAGATCGTCAGAAAGCGTTTCACTTGCTGCCAGAAGTAGTTCAAGTTTTCGTTTTCTGGCTTCAGCGGAGGCTCCGGCTCGATCCATTCGATGGGGCCGGTGATATTCGCCTGGGGAGCGATGTTGGCTTCCTCTGGCGAATGGTAGATCAACTTGCTGCCGATCGTGGCCCCTGCGTCAATGGTTAACCCTGGTTTGACTTGCGGTATCGAAACTAACGGCGTCCCCGGCCAAAATTGACCGAGCGGCTGCCAGTCTGGCGTGTGACTACTTGCGGTCGTAATGCTGAGTTCCTGCTTAACTTGGCCTAGCAGTTCCGCACGATTCACGGCAGCCCAAACGTCTTGCTCGATCTCACCCTTTAACATCGCTTGAAAGCCGGCATAAATCAGGTCGCCTGAGATAACCGCGTCTTGCTTGATCTCTAAGCTATAGGCTGCCACAACTAAGTCGCCCCCAAGTTGGGCCCCGGCCCCGACCTCAGCGGCCTGGCAAGCGATGCGGCATGTGCGTGCGCATTCCCCTTCCAGCAGAACTTGCTGTGCAGCCGCGAAGACTCCTCCTTCAATCTGACCGGTGACATGAAGTGCCTGACTGAAAACGACAAGGTCCCCTTTCACCGTTCCTGCAACGTTAACCGATTGGGCTGAGATGTAGAGATCGCCTTCCCAGATTTCGTCGGCAGCGACGGTGACTTCACGCCCGCTCAGAAACTCTGCGGCACTGATTTCTGAAAACGAAACAAGCATGGACAGAAAACTGGCAATCAGCACAAGCAGAATACGCAAGGGGCAACTTTCTGGAAAGGAAAATTGAAAAAGCGAGACCGACGCTGGCGAGGATGCCGCCCCCGGCATCGTAGATCGCCGCTGAGGAAATTGCAAAGCAACCAGCCGAGCTTACAGCGTGGGGCCAACCAGCCAAGGCACGAACTCTTCGTCGCCGATATTCTGCTGTTCGCTCTTGGTTGGCTTGCCGCTGGCAACCGCGAGGATTTCCTCGAAAATGCGTTCGCCGGCGGAAGTGATCGATTCCCCTTCGAGAACGCTGCCGGCATTTATGTCCATGTCAGGCAGCATGCGATCGTACATCGGGGTGTTCGTGGCGATCTTGATCGAAGGGGTTGGCTTGCAACCGAAACAGCTTCCTCGCCCGGTCGTAAAGCAAACCACGTTCGCTCCACCAGCCACCATGCCGGTGACACTGGCTGGGTCGTAGCCTGGCGTATCCATAAAGACCAGGCCCTTGGCTTCTACCGGTTCGGCATATTGATAAACATCAACCAAAGCCGTGCTGCCCGCTTTCGCGACCGCCCCTAAGGACTTCTCTGCGATAGTGGTCAAGCCGCCCGCTTTGTTCCCTGGCGATGGATTGTTATCTAGCTGCGCACCGAACAGCGAGACGTAATGCTTCCACCACTCGATCCTTTCCACCAGTTTATCGGCGACCTGAGGGCTGACGGCACGTCGGGTGAGTAAGTGCTCGGCTCCGTAGACTTCGGAAGTTTCGCTCAGAATTGCGGTTCCGCCGCAAGCGACAATTCGGTCGCTGGCAATTCCAAGTGCCGGGTTGGCGGTAACTCCTGAGTTACCATCGCTTCCGCCACATTCGAGCCCTACGCATAAATGACTGGCCGAAACCGTTTGTCGGCGAACATCGTTGACCTGGGGAAGCATCTGAGAAACCTGCGCGATGCCAGCTTCGACGGTCTTCAACGTGCCACCCATGTCTTGCATCGAAAGGACGAGCGGGCCTGGTCGGTCTGGCCCCCCTACCCCTTCGATCTGCACCAGATTTTGTTCCTGCAGCAAGTAACCCATCGCCCCCGTTTCGCAGCCCAGGCCAACCAGAAGAAAGCCACCCACATTGGGATGCCTGGCGATACCGGCCATCAAGCGATTAAGCGTATGATGGGCGTCCCCTTGGTACTGCATGGCGCAGCCCGCCTCGTGCTTGAAAGCGATCACTCCATCGATGTTGGGGTATTTCGCCAATTCTTCCGGCGGAAATCGCTGGGCAATGAACTTCGCGACACTGGCCGAGCAGTTCACCGTGCTGATTACGGCCAGATAGTTCCGCGTGCCGACCTTGCCGTTGGCTCGTACGTAGCCTTCAAAGGTCCGATCGGTAATGGGGGCCGGAGGATCGGGAATCTGAGAACAAGCGGCATAATCGGCGTGGACATCGACGATTGCCAAGTTGTGGCTATGGACGTGCTCGCCCGGCCGGGTATCGCTGGTTGCCTGGCCGATGATCTGCCCATATTTTTTAACCGCCTCGCCACGTTTAATGGGGCGAACTGAGATTTTATGGCCAGCTGGAACAGGATCTAGGGCCGCGAAATCGGCACCCCCGCAGGTCAAGGGCGTGCCTGCGGCGATATTAGTGCGGGCGACCGCGACGTTGTCCGAGGCGTCCAGCACGACGAGTTGGGCAGAAATTTGCTCGTCTGCCATACCATTTACCTTATAATTGAAAACGACGATCTGGATGTGACGACAGCCGATCGCCGATCGGGATATGCAGAAATTGTTGTGATTTCAGCGATTAACGCTGACACCCGCATGGTATCGGATTCGCTGCCGTGCGGAAATCGGCCCTTGGCCCCCCGCCTCCTTTGAAGGAACCCTTGATGTTCTTACTGCAATTCAAGATTCGATTGCTAATCGCAGGGGTGGTTCTTGGTTTGTGCGGCGGAAACCTTACCGGTTTACTAGCTGATGATCGCAATTACGAATCCCCCGAGATCCGGCGGGCAGTTGAGTTGCTGCAAAAAAATGGGGCCCACGTCGATTTCTACGAGAATTACGAAGAGCAGACGACCTATTACGTCAATCTCTACGGTACTCGCGCGAACGACGAAAATCTTCAGGCGTTGCTGTCTTTGCCACGTGTCGAGCGGTTATGGCTAGGGGCAGGCTTTGAGTTGAGCCCGCGAACTTGGAACGTTTTGACTCAATTAAGCGAACTCGAGCATTTGCATGTTTTCGGAAAAGCAACCGACGAAGACCTGATGCAAATTGCTCGCTTCTCCAATTTGATTTCGTTGCAACTCGATGGCAAACAGTTTACGCCGGTGGGGTTGTGGTACCTGGAAGAACTCACCCATCTCGAACAACTCTCGATTAAGGTCGATGCCGACTCTGGCGACTATTTCAGTTACTTGGCGCGGTTGCCGAAGTTGTCGCAATTGTCGATTTACGACGACAACGCCCAAGATGTCTCGTTAAACGGAATCGAAAACCTGCGCGAGCTGCATACCTTATCGATCAGCCTGGGTAATATTCCTGGTCGTACGCTGCAATCACTAGCCAGCTTATCCAAGCTAAAAACGCTTACCCTATCCAACGCCACGTTCCAGTCCGCAGACATGCAGCTGTTTCGTAAGCTTAGCGGGGTAGAGCATTTAAATCTGCATAACTGCGAATTTCCGGCGGATAACTTCGATGCTTTCGAAGGGCTGGAAAAAGTACAGCATGTGGCCATTTCCAAATCGAACCTAATCGACGCCGCGATGCTTCCGCTGAGCAAACTAAAGTCGCTGAATTACCTTTATCTTCACCTCACGCCGATCACGGATAAAGGACTAGAGAACCTACGCGACGCCCAACGGTTGGAAACTTTGCATCTGCGTAATACCGACGTCACCCAGGCAGGCATCGATTGGTTAAGCGAGAAGTTGCCCAACCTGCGAATCATTGCCCCGCTCGGTAATTGAGTGAATGATCCTTCGCGATGCGTTTGGGGGTTCGGTGTGCCAACTTTTTTGAGCAGTAACGAAGAGGTTCGCCGAAATCTGACGGTAAAGCACCTTCCGATATTGAACTTTCCCTGCTTCTGACGTTCAATGAGTTACTACATCTGGGGAATGTACAAGGACGGACAAATCGGGAAATGTTACATCGGTCGTTCCCGATCGGTCAGGAGGGTTTTCAATGCGGCACAGTTATCTTGCTTTCGTGACGGTTCTGGCTTCTCTGAGCGTGGTTGGCATGGCTGTCGCTCAGCCTCCTGGAATGCCGCCGATTCCTGCTGGCATCGGCGGTGCCGTCGATCCAGAATTGGATCGGATTGTCAACACGTTGGAACAAGGAGGTTGCCTGTTCGGTTATGGCGCTTCGCTTTCCGACGAGATTGTCAATTGGCCAGAGTACGGCTGCATTCGAGTGGATGGAGCGAAAATGCAAGACTCGCACTGGGAGTTGTTGCTGCAGCTTCCGTCGGTGAAATTGCTGGCCCTACACAACACCCCCTCTGCCGGCAAAGTACGAAATTGCTTGCGTCAGCTTTCGCAGTTGTCTGAATTGCAACTTGATAAAAGCTTAGACGACAGCGGCATGTCTACGGTGGCTGAAATTCCCAGCCTTCAAGCGATACGTATTGCCGAAACCAAGGTATCTGACCATGGCATTTGGTACTTGGAAGAACTGCAAAACCTCGAGCATATCGAGCTAGAGACGCTGCCGGTTACCCAACAAAGCTTTCATTACCTCAAGCGTCTCCCGCGATTGTCGACACTCAAGGTCTCGGATGCCGATTTAAGCGGGCCGTGGTATTTGCAGCAGGGTGACTTTCCGAATCTCGATAAGCTCTCGCTGCAAGGGGAAAAGATAAATGACGAAGTCGCCAGCCAGGTTTCGCAAATAACAAGCCTGATTGCCATCCGCTTTGAAGGAACGAAATTGTCGATGACCGGGTTGGCTCAACTAGCCGCCATGCCCAATGTGGAAGAGCTATCCGTGGCCAAATCAACATTTGCGGATGCTCCTTGCTCGATGCCTAGCCCGGCTTCCAAGTTGCAAAACTTAGATCTCAGCAATACAATGGCTGGCGATCAATTTCTTACTTCAGTCAGCAACTTCCCTCAGTTGGAAACGCTTGATCTTTCGTTTGCTAAGCCAACCGATCGTGGCCTCTCGCAGTTGAAGTCGCTTAATCAACTGCACGTACTGCGGTTGAATAATACCGATGTCACCAATAGCGGTATTGCGGAACTCGGTTGTTTGCCTGGTCTACGCGAGATTCACCTCAACGATACCAAGCTCGACGGAGATGTGCTCGATCATTTGGCCAAGATCAAGACATTAGAGTGGATCGACCTAAGCAATACGCAGGTTTCCGGCGAAAAGCTTACCAAGTTAGCGACGCTCCCCAACCTGCGGGGCGTGGCCCTCTTCAACACCCCCATCAGCTCAAGCGATTTGCCTTACCTGCGAAAGCTGGCCCGGATCGACGAAGTTTACGTTGACGGTAGCCAACTCTCGATTGCCGAACAGCAGCAGCTGCGCGAGTTCTTTGCCACCGCCAAAACCTTGCCGCTGCAACGGTAGTGTTTTTTGCCTATTTGAGGGGGATTGCCGGCCAGGTGTCGCAGACCTCGAATCGTACCGATTATCTCGGTAAAAACTCCCAGTAAACGGGCTAGAATGCCCAAATTACTGCAAAAAGGCTGCCTTCTGGGAATCGTCTCTTATAATAGGTAGGTTCCTACTTTTCCTCATTGTGCGCGCATTGTTACTCAATGCGGCGCTCCCGTGGCAATCGCCGAGAAGCATTCATGTCCACTGACGCTCCAAGCACCCTGAAACCGGCTGAATCGCGTCCTACACCATCGGGCGGGCAAGACTTCATTCGCCGGAAGATCAACAGTACCCGGCGTAGTGTGAAGCTGGCCGAACTAGCCGCTGGCTTGTTACTCTTTGCTGCTGGATCGCTGCTCTTTTTGCTGACGCTGGCTCTGATCGACCATTGGGTGATTGGCCTGGGATTTTGGGCTCGGCTGGCCGCTTTTCTGGTTTATGTCGGGGCGGCAGTCGCTTTCTTGTGGATCTATGTCGTCCCCCTGCTCTTTCATTCGATCAATCCGCTCTATGCTGCCAGGATCATCGAGCAAGGACAGCCTACCCTTAAAAACAGCCTGCTTAACTTTTTGTTTCTCAGCCAAAATCAGCAAGGGACGCGTAAAGCGGTTCTCGATGCGGTAGAAACTCAGGCGGCCTCCGATGTTTCGTCGCTCAAGTTAGAACATCTGGTCGACTACACCAAAGCCATTCGAATCGGCTATGTCTTGGCGGCGCTGGCGATTTTGTTTGGGCTGTATAAAGTTCTCTCACCGAAAGACCCTCTGCAAACGGTTGCTCGGGTGTTGCTCCCGTGGCAAGAGATCGCTCGCCCATCGCGCGTGAAGATTGAAGATGTTAAGCCTGGCTCGACTTCCATTTACCAAGGCGAAAGCCTGGAGATCACCGCCAAGATTTACGATTTCGCTTCGTCCGACAAATTGAACGTCGTCTATTCGACCAAAGATGGCCAATTGGTTGATCAGACGATGCCCCTGGAAGTGGGCGACGATGGTTTTTCATTTCGGACGCTCTTGAAAACCTCGGAGTCGGGCATCCAGCAAGACCTGACCTATCGCATCGAAGCAGGCGACGCGGTCACACGTGATTACGACGTGATCACGCTTGAAGCTCCCTCCATCGACATTGCCTCGCTACGCTACGACTTCCCCGCTTACACCCGTGAGCCCGGACGTGAGCAAGAAGGGGATGGCCATATTCGGGCGATCGAAGGGACGATGGTTACGCTACGGGCGGTTGCCAACCGTCCGATTCAAAAGGCATATATCGAGTTCGATCCAATCGAAGGTGGCCCTGTCGTCACGCTCAATACCATTCCCATGAAAGTCGATACCGAGGCACCGAATAAGGCCTGGGTTCGCTTTCCTTTGGAGCTTAACCAAGCGGGAACCACAGGCAAGTTTCGTTCGTACCAGGTCCGCTTTCGCACGGAAGATGGTGTGATGAACCCGCACCCGGTGCTCTATCACATTGATGTGCAGCGAGATTTGCCACCGGAGGTCGAGTGGATTGAGCCCAGGGCTTTCGAAGTGGAAGTCCCTGCAAACCAATCGCTACGTACCAAGCTGAGAGCGATCGACCCGGATTTCGGTATTCGCCAAATTCGCGTGGTCGCCAAGCAAAACGGTAAATCGCTGTTCAATGAAGCCATTCTCAGCGAACCGAAAACGGGACAGGCGATGGAAGCTTGGGACTTCGTGCCGACTAAGCATGGTTTGGCGGAAGGGGATGTCGTTAAGCTGGTTGGTGTCACTGAAGATACGCGGACTGACTTTGACGGTAAATTGAAGCCCAACACGGCTGAAACTCGCCCGCTTACCGTGCGGATTGTCGCTCCGGTTAAGGGAGCCGGGCAAGACAATTCGCAGCCCGGTCAAGCGAATGAAAACAACGCTGAAGGAGGAAACAACGCCGAAGGAGAAAAGAACTCCGACCAGCAAGCTGACAACTCCGGCAGTCAAGGCAAGCAAGATCAAGCTGGCGACAAGGGAGAAATGTCGGAGGAAGATCCAAAATCGGAAGGAGGCGAAGATGCTAAGGGAGAGGATGGTTCGCAGAGCAATTCCGGTCAGGATGGCGTGAAAGGCAAGAACGACCAGCCGCAGGAAGGCGAAAACGATTCGCAAAGCCAAGAGGAATCGGGCAAAGGAAGTACCGGTTCTGCCAAGCCTCAAGACGGTGAGCAGCAGCAAGACCAACAGCAACAACCTGGCGAAGGTGCCGATTCTCAGGAAGGCAACCAAGAGGGTGAACCGCAAGATGGTCAGTCGCAAATGGGTGAAGGTGGGTCTTCCGGTTCCGAGCAACAAGAGGATGGCCAAGAATCGCAGTCCAAAGGCTCTGGCGGCCAAGGAGGCAAGGGATCGACTTCTTCAGACGATCAGAACCGCGCACAAAATCAATCGGATCAAGCAGGAAGCCCCAGTGGCAAGGGGAACGGTAAGCCAGGCGATCCGAACAAGTCGGGAGAACTCCAAAAAGGAGATGCTTCGACTCAGCCTAACGAAAACTCCACCGTCGAGCGGAAGCCAGATCCCATCGCTTCCGATGGTTCGCAAGATGGTGATGCCTTCGAGCAATTGCAGGAGTATCTGAAAGAGAAACAGCAGCAACAAAACGCTGGTGGCCAAAAGCCTGGGGCTGAGCCACAAGCGAACCCTGAGCAAACCAACCAGGACGGCGATTCCCCGCAGAACGCTTCCCAAACTAACGGTGGCGAACCTAACGGCGAACAGAGACCATCCGATCAGGCCAAGCAAGACAACGCCGGCAAAGGCTCCGAGAACCAAAACATGGGCCAGCCCGATCAAAAGAACCAGGGCTCGGGCAAGAGCGAAAGCGAAGATGGCTCGAATGGACAGCAAGATGGGATGAAGCCGGATGGAACGGGCGTCGACAATGGAACCAAGCCAGAGAAATCGGCGGATGGCCAGAACGCAACTGATCAGGAAAAGCAAGACGGTCAGCCCGGCACCAAAGATAATAACGAAGGAGAAGCGGCCGAGCGAAACACGCAGAATAACGAAGAGGGGTCCGGCAAGAACAAGGGTGGTGCGGTCAACAAAGATACCGACACTAAGCTGTCGAACGAATCGGAACGCCCCGGCGACAAAGGGGTTGGAGACAACGGCGACTCTGGGGCTGGTAACGAAGGAAACGAAGGAGACAAGGGAAGTCCCGAATCGAGCGCCGACCGAAGCAACAAGCAGCGTAAGAACGATACCCATTCCGAAGACGGCAAAAAGGGTGAGCAAGGCGAGACTGCAAAATCTCCTTCCAACAGCAACAAGCAATCGCAAAGCAAGGGGGATCAACAAGGAGATGAAAGTGGTGGCGGCGGCCCTGGTGGTGGACAGCCTGCCAAGCAAGCCGGAAACGACAGTGCCGGCAGCACGAGTGCTGGGGACGAAGGAGCGGGTGTCGCCAATCAGCAAGGCATGGGAGAAACCGGCCAGGAAGGTGGCGACGGCCCCCAAGCCGAGCAGCAAACCGGCTCCAGCGGAAAAGAGCAAGGGCAAGGATCGCAGACTTCGCAAGCACCTGGAGGAGAGAAGCCTGGCGAAAATGGCGCTTCCTCGAAAGAAGGCCCGCAAGATTCCCAACAACAAAAATCGGATCCGAAGCAAAATGGAAGCGGTCCTGGCAATTCGGCCATCCCGCAAGGTGGCGGCTTGGAAGCGGGCAATTCAACACCAAACTACGACGGCCCAATCGTCGAACCAGGCGAAGATGCCGCAAACTTGGAATACGCCAAGAAGGCAACCGACATGGTGCTCGATAAGCTGAAGCATCAAGAAGGGAGCCCCGATCAAGAGATGCTCGACAAATTGGGCTGGACCAAAGACGATTTCCAGCGATTCATGCAGCGTTGGCAAAAGATGAAACAGGCCGCCAACTCTTCCGATACCGGTGCCAAACGCAAACTAAACGAAGCATTGCAGAGCTTGGGACTTTCTCGTGGGGCAGACACAACCCGCCGCGTTCAGTCTCGCGAGGCCACCGCTGGTGGTTCCGGAGATACGCAGCGCACGATGCCTCCACCTGCGTTTCTCGAGCAATATCGGGCCTACCTCAAGGGGGCTTCTCAATAGAGCCTCGGTTAATGAAAATAACGAATTCCCCAGAGTTTCAACTAACCGGGCATACTGTGCAGGGAACCGAACCCCACCCCACTGGCAACGTGGGTGGTGCTTTCTCTGCCATGCACGATGCAACCATGTAAGGCGCATGGCACCTCACGTCCCTCGATACCTCGTCCCTTTTCATCCGAAAAGTGTTTCCCATTACTTCACCGATGTGCTGATCATTGGCGGGGGCATCGCCGGTTTACGGGCCGCCTTGGAAATCGATCCGGATCTCTCGGCGTTGATTCTTTCCAAAGAGCAGATCCAAGAATCGAATAGCAACTACGCTCAAGGTGGCATTGCCGGTGTGTTGGATGAAGAAGATCGCTTCGAGGATCACGTCGCCGATACGATTACTGCCGGGGGTAGTTTGTGCGACAAAGAAGTGGTCGATCTGGTGGTGCAGGAAGGCCCAGAGTGTATTCGAGAGCTTATCCAATGGGGCACCGAGTTCGATCGGATTGATGGTCGTCTGGCCCTGACGCGGGAAGGTGGCCATGGTCGAGATCGAATTGTCCATGCACTAGGTGATGCGACCGGCAAAGAAGTGATTCGCTCAGTCGTCGAAATGGTCCGTTCGCTTCCCAACATTCAAATCTGGCAAAACGAATTCACCCAAGACCTAATCACCCACGACGGGGTCTGCCGTGGTGCGCTCGCTTCGGATGAGAAGCATGGTCGCACCCTGATTTGGGCCAAGCAAACGATTTTGGCTTCGGGCGGCGTGGGGCAAATATATCGCGAATCAACCAACCCCGGCGTAGCCACTGGCGACGGAATTGCCATGGCCTTGCGAGCCGGAGCAGAAACCCGCGATATGGAATTCATGCAATTCCATCCGACGGTTCTTTATATCGCTGGAAGCAGCCGTAGCCTGATTACCGAGGCGGTGCGAGGTGAAGGAGGCTACTTGGTCGATCGTAACGGTCGTCGTTTTATGACCGACTACGATCCACGTGGCGAACTGGCCCCGCGCGATATCGTCTCGCAGGCGATCGTTTCGCAAATGGAATTAACGCGGCATCCGAATGTTTATCTGACGATGGAACATCTCGATGCTGAATTCGTCAAACGCCGATTTCCAGGCATCGACGCCAGTTGCCGAAAATTTGGGATCGACATTACCACCGATCGAATCCCGGTTCGCCCTGGGGCACATTACATGATTGGGGGAATAACCGTCGATACAGATGGGCGGACCTCGATCCCCAACTTGTGGGCCGCAGGAGAAGTGACCAGCAGCGGTTTGCATGGGGCCAACCGTTTGGCCTCGAACAGTTTGCTGGAAGGGCTCGTATACGGTAAAAGGACCGGTCGCAACGCGTCAGAAGGTGCGCTCGCGATGCCGGACCGCTTCGAAGCGATCAATCTGCAGCATCCTGTCGCCGTCGAGAGCGAACCGCTCGATTTAGAGGACATTCGCAACTCGCTAAAAAGCCTCATGTGGCGGAACGTTGGTGTTCGGCGTGAAGCGCATGGGTTGGAAGACGCGATTGAAACAATCGAAGCTTGGTGCCGGTATGTCCTGCCGCAGCAGTTCGACCACCCCCGTGGTTGGGAATTGCAAAACATGCTGGTCGTGGCCCGAGTCATGGCCCAGGCAGCCTTTCTACGGCAGGAATCTCGCGGGGTTCATTTGCGGATGGATTTTCCTCAGATGGACAACCAGCAGTGGAATCGCCATCTCCCGCTGCGATTGTCCAATATGGTGTAACAAAGTCGCCTGATACTGCCGTCGGTTTAGGCAAGTCTTAATCAGACCGGAGTTTATGTCTTCCGGCGCTTGCGTTACACTACTTGTTTTGACTTTGCATAATAAGGTCGGACTCTCATTGGGAGTCCCCTGCCCTATTCTTTTCGGATAGCCCAGAAGAAGAACTGATATGGTTGATCAAAACGCCGATCTGCCGATGATCGAAGCGGACCGCCTTTCCAAGTTCTATGGAATCTTCGCTGCCTCGCGCGATGTCAACTTTAAGGTGCATCGTGGAGAAGTAGTGGCTTTTCTCGGTCCTAATGGTGCCGGTAAGAGCACGACCATGAAACTGTTGACCGGCTACCTGGCGCCTAGCGAAGGGGTTGCTCGGATTGCTGGCTACAACATGGCCACTCAGCGCCTGCAAGGCTCGGCCCTCTTGGGATACTTGCCTGAGAATGGCCCGCTTTATCCCGATGCTACTCCGCATAGCTTGTTGTGGTTCATCGGTGAAGCCCGTGGCATGTCCCCTGAGCGTCGCAAAGAGCGAATCGAGGCCGTGGTCGATTTGTGTAACCTGCATACGGTGCTGCACAAGCCGATCGCCAAGCTTTCTAAAGGGTACAAGCAGCGTGTCGGCATGGCTCAGGCCATTTTGCACGAGCCAGAAGTGCTGATCTTGGACGAACCGACTTCCGGGCTCGATCCCAACCAAATCCGCGGCGTGCGTGATATGATTCGCCGGCTGGGACAGGAGAAGACAATTCTTTTGTCGACACACATTTTCCAAGAGGTCGACGCCCTGGCAACCCGCGCTATTGTGATCAATGAAGGTCGCTTGATTTACGATGGCAGTATCGACGCCATGAAACAGTCTGGCGAAACGTTGGATGATGCCTTCTACCGCATGACCAAAGGGGTGAACGCTTTGACGACCCCGGATGGTGAAGAGCCAGCCCCAGCGAATTAGCCTCCCCTGCCCTGTTTGGACGATCGAATCCCCGACTCCTCAAGAAGCCATACGGTCAACATTCATGTATACCTCGATGCCTCCCGAATTTTATTTCAAACTTCTCACACTCGTTTTGTTTGATCTGCTGTTCGCTTTGGCATTTTTCGTGCTGCTGATTCCGCTATCGATGGTCAAAAAGGCGTCGTACGCGGTGATGAAGCGAAACTTTAAGGCGTACTTCAGCAACCCGACCGGGTACGTCTTTCTGGCGATCTTCGTGTTGCTGACCTCGATGGCCGCGTTTTGGCCGCACGAGTTCTTCAATGCTAATTTGGCCAACCTGAATGAACTCAACGGGCAGATCACGCTCATCATGCTGATCTTCATCCCAACCATCACGATGGGCTTGTGGGCGGATGAAAAACGATTGGGGACCGACGAACTGCTGCTGACCCTACCGGCGACGGACTTCGATATCGTGATCGGCAAGTATCTGGCCGCTGTGTCGGTCTTTAGCGTCTCGTTGATTTTCTCGCAGGTTTGTAACTTTATCGTGCTCGATAGCCTTTCTCTTGGCTCGATGGATGTGGGGCTGTTTCTCACGACCTACATCGGCTACTGGTTCATCGGGCTCACGATGATCTCGTTGGGGATGGTCGCTTCGTTCATGACCAACAACCTAACGCTGGGCTTTGTGCTAGGAATCCTGGTCAACGCTCCGTTTGTGCTGCTGCAATACTCCGATGCGTTCGTCACGCAAAACGATTGGGTTGGCTTCCTCAGCGAAGCAAGCATGGGTAAACAGTTTGCCGACTTTGGCCGTGGGGTGGTTTCGATCAGCTCGCTGGTTTACTTCCTGATGATGACGGTGGTGGGCATTTATTTATCGATGGTGCTCATTGGCCGCCGGCATTGGTTGGGGGGCAAAGATGGCGAATCGCTGCTGCTGCACTTTTTCATCCGAGCGGCCTGTTTGCTCGTGATTGCCTTTGCCGGAACGTTGGCCTTTGTGATTCATGACGTCCGCTGGGACTATACCGAAAACGGCACGAGCAGCTTGCTACCACAAACCAAAGAACTAGTCCGTAACCTTTCGACCGAACAGCCGATCCGGATCGAGGCGTTTGTCAGTGGTAAGGTTCCTAAGTCACACGCTCAGACAAAGCTCGATGTGATCAACTACCTGAATGAATTTCGGGCTTTGAATGGATCGAATATCAACGTCGTCATTCATGACGGGTTGGAGCCCTTTAGCGAAACGGCCGATATCGCTCGCGAGACCTACGGCATCGAACCACGTGTTTTACCTTCAGAAGAACGAGGAGCGTTGGCGCAGGAAGAGGTCATCCTCGGAGCCGTCGTGCAAAGCGGTTTAGAGAAAGTGGTTATCCCCTTCTTCGACGCCGGCGTGCCGGTAGAATACGAACTGGTACGTTCGATTGGTACGGTGTCGGAAAAGAAACGCAAGCGACTTGGCGTGCTGGCCACCGATGCCCAGCTTTTCGGTGGCATACAGCAGTCGCCACTCGGAGGCTTCCAAAACATTCCGCCGCAACTGATTATCTCCGAATTGGAAAAACAGTTCGACGTGAGCGAGATCGATCCCAATGTGCCGATCGATCCGGCGTCGTTTGACGTGTTGTTGGCAGTGCAGCCTTCGAGTCTGAACCCGACGGGGATGCAGAATTTGGTAGCTGCCGTTAAAGCAGGCATTCCTACGGCAATCTTCGACGATCCGGCGCCCACGTTAATGGGAGTTGCCACGCCGATTGGCCAGGAAAAGCGAAGTCCTTTCCCTGGCCGTCAACCGGCGGAACCGAAGGGAGACATTCGCCAACTGTGGGATCTGCTACACATTCAGATGCCTGGCAAGCAGTTGCCGACCGATCTTTATTATCAACCGTACATCGTTTGGCAAGATTACAACCCAGAAGTCCGCCTCAGCAAGCTGGGCGTGATTACCAAGGAATACGTTTTCGCCGATCCCTTTGTGCCAGGTGCCCCTGATTACACGGCCTTGAATAATCAAGTCGACGTGACCGCAGGTTTACGTGAAATGTTGTTTCTCTTCCCAGGGGCAATTCAGAAGCAGCCAGGGTTCCCCAAAACGATGACCTTTACGCCGCTCGTTTCGACCGGAACCAAGATCGGTACGGTTTCTTTCCAAGATCTGATGACCTATGCCCAAGATAAGCGTCGCCTGGACGCAAAACGCCAGATCGCCGTGGGGCCAACCGGCGGCTTGCCTGATCCGTTTGTCTTGGCCGCGTTGATCCAGGGCACACCCCCTTCCCTGGCTGCTAACGCTGCCGCAGTGGAAAATTCTGGCGAAGATGCCACGGACGAACAAGCAAGCGAGAGTGAAAAAAAGAGAGCGGATGCCAAGTCAGAGCTACCCCAAATTCATGTTGCCATGGTCGCGGACATCGATTTGCTGCATAGCGCATTCGTGCAGATGCGAGCTGTAAGTGGCGATCCTTCGGAAATGCAGTTGGATAATACCGTCTTCTTGCTGAACTTGCTTGATAAGTTGGCGGGAGAAGACGAGTACATCCCCATCCGCAGCCGTAGTGAACCGATTGCCCGTTTGGCATTGATGGAGGCATTGACCGAAAAAGCCAGAGCAGAAGGAGACGAAGCTCTGCGAGATGCCTCGCTGCGTGCCCAGCAGCAGCAAGACGAGTTGCAAAAAGAGCTACAACAACCGCTCGACGAGTTGAACAAACGCATCCGTGACTTGAACGCTCGGGCTACCCAAGGAGGTGAAATTCGAGCGGAAGAAGTCAAGGAAGTTCAAAACCTGCAATCGGAACTTGCGCAGCGTCAGGCCGACGTCGAGAACAAGCAGAAAGCGGCCGTCGCCAAAATCGAAGCCAATCTCCAACGTGAGCAGGAACGAATCTCGCGCGAGCTAAACCGTAAAGTTCTGGCCTACCAGAACGAAGTGAAAACATTGGCCGTCGCCTTGCCGCCG
This sequence comes from Bremerella cremea, assembly GCF_003335505.1. Classification (NCBI taxonomy): domain Bacteria; kingdom Pseudomonadati; phylum Planctomycetota; class Planctomycetia; order Pirellulales; family Pirellulaceae; genus Bremerella; species Bremerella cremea. The sequence continues at coordinate 305,517 of NZ_QPEX01000045.1, read as the reverse complement.
ATTCCGCCGATTGTGATCGGAATTGTCGTGTTCGTGCTGCGTCGACTCAAGGAACGGGAAGGCTTGTCGAAAGACCGCATTATCAAGTAAGCCTGCTTCCCGATTACGTACGATTCCTCTCGATACAATCCATTGCACTTATTCGCCGAGCGAATTGCTATGAGTGAAAAAGCCAAAACCGCCATCTTTGTCATCATCGCCGCCATTGTTGGTGGTTGGGCCTACGCGTCACGCCCGGTCGCGATCAACGAGGCTCCGGAAGAAGAAGTCAACAAGCCTCTTTTTCCTGAATTCAACGATCCGCTCCTGGCTCAATCGATGGTGATCACCCGCTTCGATCCCGAGCGGGCCACGATCCGAAAATTCGAAGTTGCCAATACAAAAAATGGTTGGCAAATCGTCACCAAGGGAGGCTATCCCGCCAACGCGACCGAGCACATGACTAAGGCCGCCGTTAGCCTGGTCGACCTGAAAGTCCTGCGCGTGATCGAGGCTTCGCCGAGTCAGCAGCCCGATTATGGGGTGGTCGAACCAAATGCCAAATCGCTAACCGCTGCCGACGAAGGCGTGGGGCAGATGATCGCGATTAAAGACTCGGCAGATAAGATTCTGGTTAACTTGATTGTTGGCTATGCTGATAAAGAGAACCCTGCGCTACGCTACGTGCGTGTGCCGGGGCGTAATCGGGTTTACCTGGTTAAGCTCAATCCAACCGTCTTCTCGACGGAGTTCTCGGACTGGATCGACAAAGACTTACTAGAGGTCAATCCATTTGATGTCTTCGCCCTGCACTTCCGCAATTACTCGTTGCAGCTAACGCAGCAAGGTGGTGTCAGCTTTGTTCCGCAAATGGATGCGCAAGTCGCTTTCAACGAAGCGGCGAACTCCTGGGATCTGGTAGAGTTCGAGACGCCACCCGCAAATGATCCCGCTAAACTACAGCCTGCCGAACTTCCCGCCGGCACCGTGTTGAATAACGAGCGATTGAATGAGATTCGAGACGCACTTAAGAATGTGGCAATTGTCGACGTCGTGCCGAAGCCGGTTCATTTGGCCGATACCCTGAAGAAGGATTTCAAGATCCAGGATCTGCAACAGGAAGATTGGGGAACGCTGGTCGCCACTGGCTTCTTGCCGTACACCTTGCCCGGGGAAGATCAGGCCAGCATCTGTGGTGTGAACGGCGAAGTGATCTTTCAGACGAAAGATGCCGTTCGCTACCGCTTGCTGTTTGGCAACAAGCGTCTCGGTGGCGAAAACAAGGATCAGCGTCAGCAGTATCTGTTTGTTCAAGCCGAGTTCGCCCAAGAAATGGTGCCCATGCCTGAGCTTCAAGAAGTGCCAGAGATCAAGGAAGGCGAAGGGCAAGATGTGGAAGCCCAAGCCAAGGTTCGTAAGCAAATCAAAGACGCCAATGGCCGCGTCTTGGATATTTATCATCAACGTTTAGCGGACGCAAAGCTCAAGATTCTTGACCTGAATGATAAGTTTGCCGATTGGTATTATGTTGTCTCTGAAGAAGACATCGCCAAGATCCAGCTTAAGCGGGATCAACTGTCGGCTGCACCCAAGCAACCCGGTGCCCAAACAGGTGTTGGTCCGTTGAAGCCCGAAGTGATGTCTCCACGAGCGTTCTCGCAGCCCAATGTGCCGGCGGCTGAACCGGCGGATTCATCGAAGCCTGCTGCAAAACCAGAGGCCGAAAAGCCGATGACTGAAGAGCAGGAAGAGAAGCCGGCCGCGCCGATGTCAGAAGAAGCGGCGGAAACTCCAAGCGATGAAGATCAAGCGAAGGACCCTGCTTCCGAAGACGAAGCAGCGAAGTCTGAGGAGTCTGAGGAGTCTGAGGAGTCTGAGGAGTCTGAGGAGTCTGAGGAGTCTGAGGAGTCTGAGGAGTCTACCGAGAAACCGAAAGACTAGCTGCGTCTGATTGCCCTGCAGATAAATTCCGTGCGATAATTACCGCAGTACCTCTATCGGATAGGAGGTCTGCGTTTTTTGATCGCATTGAGAGGAGTTGATAGGATGGGCTTTCTCGCTTACGCTGCCACCGATATTGGCAAACCGCTTGAATCGTTTGAGTACGACCCTGGTCAGCTTGGCCTGGATGAAGTCGAGATCGATGTCGACTACTGCGGTTTATGTCACAGCGACTTGAGCATGGTCGACAACGACTGGGGCATGTCTCGCTACCCCTTAGTGCCTGGCCATGAAGTGGTGGGCCGAGTCGCGGCCCTAGGAGAGCAGGTCAAGCATCTTAAGCTTGGCCAGAAGGTTGGCCTCGGTTGGAGAGCCCGCTCGTGCATGGTGTGCGACCAATGCATGACCGGCAATCATCATCGCTGCCCCCAGGGTGTCGATACGATCGTCGGTCGGAATGGCGGCTTTGCCAATAAAGTTCGCTGCCAGGGTGCCTGGGCGATTCCGATTCCTGAGACGGTCGATTTTGCGAAAGCTGGCCCGCTGTTCTGCGGCGGTTTAACCGTGTTCAATCCATTGATCCTCAGCCATTTAAGTCCAATGGGGCATGTCGCCGTGGTGGGAATCGGCGGACTGGGGCATATGGCATTGAAGTTTGCCAAAGCGTGGGGCTGCGAAGTGACAGCCTTCTCGACTTCGCCGGACAAGGAAGCGGAAGCGAAATCGATGGGGGCTCACCATTTCCTCAATTCACGCGACGAAGAGGCTCTAGCATCAGCGGCTGGCAAGTTTGACATGGTGCTGGTGACCGTGAATGTAATGCTAGATTGGGACGCTTACGTGAACTTGTTGAAGCCTGGCGGTCGGCTTCATATTGTCGGTGCGATTTCCAAATTCGAGGCAACTTGGTTCCCCGTTATCGGCGGCGAACGAACGATCGGCGGCTCTCCCATTGGCAGCCCTGCCCTGGCCAACCAAATGCTCGATTTCAGCGGTCGCCACGAGATTGCCCCCAAGGTTGAGGAGTTCCCCATGTCCAAGATCAACGACGCCTTAGAGCACCTGAAAAGCGGTAAAGCCCGTTATCGCATCGTGTTGAAAAACGATTTCTAAAATCGCCTTCCTCCCGCAAGCATCTGTTACGGTAAAAATTCCATAATTTTCCCCAGCTAAGCGATCCTTCCAGCCGGGAACGTGTCGCTTAGCAGGGGTTCTTTGGTTACTCTAGCGGTGGAGTCGTGCAAAAATCCCCAACACCACTCCCCAATTCCCTTGGCGACCAGCCAGCTTCGGCTAGAATCAAGGAAACTGGTCCCCCCACAAGCTTTTGCGCCCATAGCTCAGTTGGATAGAGCAGCGGTCTTCTAAACCGCAGGTCGCAGGTTCGAATCCTGCTGGGCGTGCTGACTTACGTCAATTCGATTCCGCTGCATGTCCAAGGACATGTCCAGCGGAGTTGAATTTGCCTTCTGAACTAGTCGAACTGGTCGCTGCATGGCCAAAGCTAACGGCAGCCACCCGAAAAGCAATTCTAGCCGTCTTCGACGCAGCCAACTCGCTCGGTGAGTAAAGTTGTTTCTAGCGATTTGACTCATCGACACATCTACACCCCCTCTTGACAAAACACCGGAACATGCTCTCTGCCATGCTGGGTGGGTCAAATGGCTTCGTGTTTGTCAAGGCCAATTTTCAATTATCAAACGAGCCCCATGCACAGACAAAAGCTCGCTGCGAGCATAAGCAAATCTTGCGAGACACATTCTGTCGGCTCAAGCTTTACTTTCAATAGTCCAGCGGCTCTTGGTAAGTCTTGCTGTAGAAGTAGTCATTGTGAAACGTGATGAGAATATAGCCACCCCGTCTGCTTCGCCAAATGTACGTCTGAATTCGCGTATCCCCAACCGTGATGTCTTGGCGTAGTTCGTCATCGTAACCAAGAAGAACCTCTACTTCCAAATGGAACATGCCCCGCTTTATCTTCTCGTAATTATCTTTCGTTACGGTCGGAGGTTCCTCGGTAATTTCTTCTGGCATTCTGCCAACAGGTGACTGTTCCGCGTTGGTTCTCGGTGGATCGGGAAGCATTCCATGCTCGATCATTGCTTGTACGTTCAATACAGCTTCGATCTCCGAGAAGCCCTCTTGCATTAGCGTCTTCTTGGCAGCTTCTCTCCTCGCTTCCAAAGAATAACCCGGCTGTCCCGGTTGCCGGTTGATCCGTTTCAGCCACTCCTTGAGTTCGCGTTCTACTCTCGCAACTCTACGCTCTAATTTACCAACTTCCGAATCAGTAGCCCCCTCGGCTATCAACCGGTTGTATTCCTCAGTAATGGCCACCGCTTCGCGACGAGTATCCGCTAACACTTGGGCGTCGAGCTTCGTAAACCGCAATGTGTTTTCATCTATCTCACTTGCCTTCTCTTCGCCGAATTGCTCGGGGAGTTCGATTTCGTTTGACGAACTTGGCATAAAGAGCCAGATAAAGAACCAGATCACCAAACCCAACATGACGGTCACGCAACCGCATCCCGAATTTGCATTCTCGCTGTTAGCGTTATCCTCTGAATTTCTATTGGTGCTCTCGCTTGCCATGTCATTTCCCCAAAAAAAGAGGAGCGTCGAAACCAAGGCCACTCCCGAAACGCCCGCCAAGGCGCAGAGAAGAACAGCACCTGGCCCGACGCTCCCTTCCGGGAGCGCGGGTCCAAGTTCGCTGTTTCTTCTCTGAAAGGGCTTTCAGCCCAGTTTGGCGGTTCTTCGGGAAACAGTAACTAGACGCTCACGCGTCAGATCAAGTTGTCTATGCGTAATTTACTTAATCACTTGCCTTCCTAGCTCCTAATTCCAACTTCGCCCCACTAGATCCACCCATAAATGCCTAAGCGAAAACGGGCTAGGTGGGGTTGGACGATCAAATTGATGATCTAACTGATTAACGGAATTTGCCTGCAAGCCTCCGGCACTAGAAGGTACAAGCAGAGGCAATCGGTTTTCCTCTACGCTGCGGTTTACTTCTAGTAAAACGGAATCAAGATCTGTGTTCTGCACGTAACCAACCATCGCCCCAGACGCCCCTCCTTGCCCGTAGCCGTGTTCTCGCGATGAATAACGCACTATTCCATTTGCCAGATAGTTGACGTTCAGCACCCAGTCTGACCGTCCCGATTCGCCTAATCGCTTGCATTCCACAACGTATTGCTTGGCACTAGCCTGAACATTAGTTTCGTAATGGTCAATGTAGCCAAACTGAAAGTCAGGCCGCTTACCTTCTCGTGCTGCTCGCTCTACGTCATCCACCTGTGGCTGGTTGTTCGCCTCGTACATAGGATAAGTCGTAAATCGCATGCCTCGCTGGCTCATTTCTCGGATCGCCTCAAGGATGTAGAAATAGAGTTTGCGATTGAGACGATCTTCATTCTGCGGAAGCGTTTCTTCACGAGAAAGCTTATTAAGAGCCAGAGTAATCGCCTCTAGCACTCGTCGCTCGTGATTTTCCCAGTATCGAATATCAAGTAAGCTTGGCCGGCTCGGCATAACTTAGTTCATCTCCTGAAGCAACATCGCTTGCCTAATTGTGGCCTCAGCGTCTTCTCTGGCAGCACTAGCTGTCCATAGCCGGCGTTCATTTCGTTTAATAAGGAGAACTTCAGATTCTCCAACTGCTCGAACAATACCATCAACGTATACACGGCGAGAACCCATGGGCTGGGTTGAGTTCTCACTTAGCCATTCGAGAACGGCTGCCCAGTCCATACTCCACTGACTTTGGGTAATTTCAGACTGCGGACCAATTGCCTCTAGGAGCACTGCGATCATCGGTGACGGAGCAGGAGCTTGAATTACATGCCATGCAAACTCACCGGAATCGCCTAGCTCTTGATTCCAGTGCTCACACAGGGTTTTGACATACGGAAGAATGTCATTACGGTTCTTATCGGGAGAAAGATCAGCACATCGCCCCAGACAAAACGACTCAGGAATAATAAGGGGCTTGACTGCTTCACTGCTTGCGTTGCGGTAGAACAAGTTCAATCCCAGCGAACACATATCATTAATTAGATCGCGATGCATGTCGCTAAGGCTGTAGCACTCGAATACTAAGCTGTCTAACTCTTTCTCAAGAAATGCACGCTCACGCCAATGGATTGATTCTTCCTTTGGCCGCAAAGAAATGAGTTCATCGCCGTGGGCATAGGTTGAGCGTAAACGTTCAACTACTTCAATCAACCTGTTGCGTACTTCGTCATTCTTTGGAAATGAAATTGGCATGCGTTTTACGTCATCAAGGTGTATTTCGTGGTGCCACATTCCCCATGACCCCGATGTCATCCAATAGTAGTACCTTGCGACAGAAGACCAAAAAATAGCGAGGATTGAATACTGCTGCCATTTTTCTAGCTTGCCAGTCAAGACCCCATGAATCGAATTTGTGAAAGCAAATGATTCACGCTCAAGCCTGGACTCTATACGTCCATCACAACTTTTTGCCTGGACAATTCCCCGTTTCACAAGTAGCCGCCATCCACTATACACTTCACGGACGCCTCGGCGTTCTACATGCGATGGCACAGGGCAGAATTCATCTTTGGGAAGCGGTCCATATCGCTCGAACGACGCAAGAGGGAATTCGTCAAACTCTTTTAACCAGTCACTGTCGTGTTCTTGATTCGCTTTCTTAAATCCCTGACCGAAAGACTCGCTCCCCACGATGCTCTCTAAAGAGTCACATGACTCCAGCCCGCAGATTAAGGCATAGTCGTGATGGGACCCCCACCAGTAGACCTTCCAAACTCGATCATCGGCCAATGCCTGAAGCTGAGGAAGCAACTTTCGATCTGCAAGGCTTAGCACCACCGCCCGCATTTGCTTGGCTTGCAGGGTGGCTTTTGCAGACCAGTATTCAATTACATGGTCGACACCTGGAGCATCTTTTGTGAACACGACGCTTACAAATGGGGCAATACCACTATTAAAGTAAAGGTGTCTAACTGCCGAGAAGTTGACGACTCGATCAATTCGACCGTTTTTCAGCCATTGCTGGCGAAACGTCTTGCTATTGGGGTGATGCTTGAAGAAAACGCCTGTAGAAACAAGTAGAGCGGCCGCACCTCCCGGCCGAAGCAGATTCATCGCCCTATGTATGAATGCTTGCGACAACTCTTGGTCGCCAACTGCACATTCATTCTCATTACACCAGTCGATGGCAACTCGGGCAGCCTTGCGTCCCAACTGATCGTTTTTTTTGGGGTATCCCCAAGGCGGGTTGCCTACAATTACGTCGATTGTGCCAGCCTGAATGCGTTCCTTGGCTGCTGCACTATCTTGTTCGCCACCTACGGCGAATGCGTTTCCTTCAAAAAGAATATCGAAACGATTGGTATTTTTCGTACTGACTACCGGGTCGTGGGTAAGGTGCGGCAACCTCTTCTCTCGCCAAATGTCTGGCGGATCGAGATGATGAAGCAAAGCCAGATATAGACTGAACGCCGCAACGCGAATCGCCTCGCCATTAATGTCGATTCCCCTTAGCTGATCTCGAATGATTTTTCTCAGTTCAGGAAGACCAAGCCTCCGCTTCTGTTTTACTTGACGATATCGCACAACACGTCGAAAGGCTTCAACCAGAAAAATTCCCGAGCCACACGCCGGATCGAGAATTGTAGGGTTTTTCTTCAAGACGTCCGTTGTTAAGCAACTAGACAGAACGAACTCTACAAGTTCGATTGGCGTATAGTGCGTTCCATGATTGCGATCGACGCCTCTCTCTGTATTGTAAAATTCTTCATAGATGCTGCTGATCAACTCAATAGGGATAACTTCAAACTGGTAGGCGAAAAAGAAGAGCGGTCTTGTTGGGTCAGCGATTTCAGCCCTCAGAAAACGCTGAAGAACTTTCAAATGATCTTCGGTTACCGCTTCCTCTTCTTCTTCCGTAACCGGAAATAAGTCTCCATTGAAGTCTTCTGAGATCTGCCGGAAAAAGGCGTAAGTAAAGTCTTTGTCTGACAGCAGCTTTGTATACCGAATGTGTTGCATTGATGGCTCGATCGGAACCCCTTGGTTCGAGGCCAACAATTCCCGCCAGCGTTTTCGGCGACTTGCCACTGCTTCGAAGTCTGATTCGAGAAGTATCCGGCGATCTTCCAGATATCGAATGAAGATCGAGCGTCCAATTAACGAGTTGGCATGAACGGCATTCGGGCCATCTAGCCCAGCATCAAGTAAAGCATTGCGAACAAGTTTTAGATCACGGAGGAGAGACTTGTCTGCCCTTGCCTCACCTGGCGAGAAGTAACCTTGCCCCTCAATTGCAGTCCCTGACTCTAGTAGCTCACGACGATAAGCGGCGAGTTCCTCTTGAACCTTGGCAATTGAAACAACGCGACGAAGCAACCGTCCTTGGGCCTCAAGTTGTTCTGTCGTCCTAATCGGTGGGCGTGTTAGATCGAAAACGAGTAGCTCACCAGGGCATGCCAAGAACAGGCATTGTGGCCGAGACATGCACCAGATTCGGTTGACGACCGTCCGAATATCGTCTTGTGCAACGGCATTGGCCGTCGCAAACACCAATACAGGGTTATTCTGAACGAAGAAGATCTTTTCAACGCCTACCGAATGTGCGAGAGATAGCCACTCTCCTTTCTCGACCCAGTTTTCAGACGAGACCTCATCAAATGGAGTCGAAACAGCATTTAACAACTCGCCATTATTTAGGTCGAGTTGCTCATAGACGGAATCTAGGAATTCCTGAGGGGAAGCCATCGTTTGCTGTTGCCTGGATCAGAATCTACGCCTGGACTAACCGAATCCAATCAGTGTACATAAGTACACAGATGTCGCCAAGTTGCTATCGCTAGCACAAAAGAAAACTGTGCGTAATCATAGTGTAGTAATCGACTTACGATCAAGGTCGATCCAGTGCCAGCTGATGCCAAATAAATCTTGACGCCCCTACCGCCTTCGGTTTACGCTTTCAACGGTAGTCGATGACTGCTAAATGATGGCTTCTGCGATTTGCTTCGTGGCGTCCAATGAGCCGGCTGAGACCGTTGTCTCGCAGGAATGTCTTATTAACTGGACGCATCTCTTTTGCTTTCCGCATAGCGTCCACTTTTGGAGGCCATCTCAATGCTGGATTCAAAAAGACCAGAATACCACGTTTGGCGGCAAATGCGCCAGCGGTGCAACAACCCCAACAACAAAGACTTCAAACATTACGGTGAAAAAGGAGTTGTCGTTTGGTGGACTTGGGAACACTGGTTTCATGTCTTCATTTACGACATGGGACCAAGGCCAAGCCATGCACACTGGATCGACCGAATCAATCCAGAGGGAAACTACGAGCCGAGGAACTGCCGCTGGGCACTCCCTAGCGAGGGGCTGAAACGCAATCGATGAGCGAACGACTCCTGTTGTCCCAGACTGAACTCGCTCGCTTGCTTGAGTTGAGTAGTCGAACGATTTCACGCATGAACGCATCGCGAAAGATTCCACAACCAGTTCGCGTCGGCCGGTCCGTACGCTGGCGACGGGATGAAGTTGAGCAGTGGATAGCTGCGGGGTGCCCAGAGAGAAACGAATGGGAAGCTCGTCGCATCACTGTTAAGCACAACTAAGTCATGATGTCTAAGGGACACCGCTGACATTGCGTTCGTGGTGTCAACTAGACGCCATCGAAGAGCTGTCACTTCTCGACTTGGCAGTTTGGAGGCGACGGAAATAGCTTCCTGTGGGCTGGTTGCTCGACTCGACTAAATGAGTCGGGTTGAGCGTCAGCGTTCACGAGAAGCGAAGCCAGGGCGTTCAAACTCGACGTGTCAGTGTGTACCTGACCGTTCAGGCTACGCGACGGTACGTGCTCACTTAGTCGCCAACCTCGCAAGGTCGTTGCAACAGACTGAGTTACTGCCAGCGGGACAGCTTACAGTTCCTACCGTTCCCTATACCGGTAGTACAATTCCATTTCCTTCTACTTGAAATTGTACTAGACGTTTGAGAGTACAAAAATAGTAGTAGTATCCTAGTCCTTACGCATCAACACGTTACGACGAGCCGTAAAATAACGGTTCATTAACGATTATATCGATTGGCGAATTTCTCAAGCAGACGTGCTGTCACGTTGACACCACCATGCGTTCGATCAATCATGGCGTGGCTGTTATCTACACCCAGAGGGCAATATGACACCGAAGAGTCTTCATGAGTTTAGAGTTGTCAAGCAAGTAAAAGCTGCGTTAGAGCGTCGGCAATTAGGGCCACCTGAACGAAGCCTACGCGAACTCGAAAGAGAACTCGGCATAAGCCACGGAAACTTAAAGAGGTTTCTCGATGGCGATCGTGGCGTCAGCCTTGAAGCATTCGCTCGCATCTGCGAGATCCTTGAACTTGAACTCAAACCAAAGCAAGGCAACAAGAGGAAATAGCAAATGGCTTCCGTGTTCAAGAAATCATACACGCGCAAGAACCCGGAGACGGGAAAGAACGAGCTACGATACAATTCCAAGTGGTACATCAAGTACAAAGACGAGAACGGGGTTTGGCAGTGTGTACCAGGCTTCAAGGACAAGTCCGCAACCTATGAACTGGCGGCGAAGTTGGAGCGAGATGCTGAACTTGCTAGGCGTGGCGTTGTTGATCCCTTTGAAAAGTATCGTAAGACCCCCTTGGCCGAACACCTTCAAGAGTTCAAGCTCCAACTCCAAGACAAAGGCAATTCTGAAAAGCATGTCAACCTGATCTTTGATCGCGTAAAAGCGGTAGCGGACTCTTGCACCTTTACGTTTACTTCTGACATCTCGGCAAGCAAAGTCCAAAGCTACCTTGGTAAACTACGAAACAACGGACTCAGCATCGAGACGCGAAACCACTACCTTTCCGCATTCAAACAGTTTTGCCGCTGGCTTGTCAGTGACCGGCGAGTAAGTGAAAGCCCTGTTTCCCATCTGAGAAAAGAGAACTCCAAGACTGACCGACGGCATGATCGACGAGCCTTGTCCGATGATGAATTCCGACGGCTCATTGAAGCGGCAGAGACTGGTTCCGTCGTGGAAGCTGTCAGTGGCAAAGACAGAGCCATGATCTACGTCCTTGCAGCATGGACAGGCTACCGACGTGCTGAACTTGCTTCCCTTACGCTACGTTCGTTTGATTTAACGGGAGAGAACCCAAGCGTTCGGCTTCAAGCAATTGACAGTAAGAACCGCAAGGGAGGCGAAATTCCTTTGCACCCTGTTGTAGTCGAACGTCTGCAAACTTGGCTTTCAGGTCGCACCGTAGCTGATCGCAATGCCCTATTGTTTCCATTGCGAACCGAAAGCGGGAAGCACTTGCGAAGAACTTCCAAGATGATGAAGCGAGACCTTGAAGCAGCTCGCAAAGCGTGGCTCAAGGAAGCGGAGAAAGATAAGGAAGAGTATGACCGACGAGTAGCGTCCGATTTCCTAGCGTACTGCGACGAGGATGGCTTGTTTGCTGACTTCCATGCGAATCGTCATACCTTTATTTCTAACCTTGGGCGTGCTGGCGTTCCGTTAGCGACGGCTCAAAAACTGGCCCGACACTCTGACCCCAAGCTAACAGCTTCTGTCTACACTCACATCGACGTGAAGGAGCAAGCCGCTGCTGTGTGTGGGCTGCCGGCTCCTCCATTGTTTGCCGCAGCCACTCCGCAACCCACTGCTTATGGCTTGCATGACCAAGGGCATGTCCAAACTGCTCGCGAGACAAGTCCTGACATGGCCGCTGTTGGCGAAGTTGAAGACTCGACGCCGAGTGTGGGCGTTGCCGCCAAGCGTCCCCAGTTTTCTAGGGATGGCAAGACTAGACCGGTCATGTCATGCTATGACAATGCGAAGGGCGAGCAACGTAGCTCGTTCTCTTCTAAACCGCAGGTCGGAGGTTCGAGCCCTCCTGGGCGTGCTTCACATAAGCCGAGATTCTGTAAGGGTTTTCGGCTTTTCTTATTTCAGGTATCGTAGCCATTGGCTCAGCAGGTGTACCCAGGTACAACGTTTCCAGTTAGTTCGTCTAGGAATGGATCCGGCCCACTGCTTCTAAACTTGGTGATTTGAATAAGTCACCTGGAGTGACAAAGTCGGCGAATGCTGCAGTTGCCTTAGCCTCCAACGGTGCCGTGGCATAGGGCCCTACCTTAAAGAAACTGCGTGCAGGCGAAGTTAAGTTCGCAGCTAATTGAGCGGCCTCTACCTCCAGGTCTTCTTTTGAAATCTTGACCGAGGGAACCTTGGTTGCACCGACTGATTTCTCGAACTTCATCTCTGCCAAGCCCAGAAAGCCCGAGATCATGCTCTCTATCTGATCGGTTGAAACATCCAAGGCTTCCTTTTTAGATTTCGTTACCGCAGCGGTGAGCTTAGCTGGCTCTTTCAGAGCCTTACTAAGAATACTGTCAGGGTGAATCGTCGGGAGGTCTGATTCGGGTTGATCTGTAAGTATTCTTTCGCGTCGTCGAAAACGCGAGAATCGACGTCGCATTGTGCGACCAGCCTGTGACAAGACTTCGATCGAATATGGATCATCGTCACCTGGCTCTGCTTCGTCGTAACAACGGAACACAAACTCAGAGCAAATCATAGGCTCTCGCCCTTCCTCGAAGACGTCATTGATCCAATCGTTGACCTTACGGAAGGTGTACCACGCGATGCTTCCGAGGCGTGAGTCCTCTAAGTCAACTTTCCTAGTCATCAAGATCACCGCCAATAACAAGATCTCGACGTAGGCATATCGGTTACCATCTGCGAGGTAGCCGTCAGCGACTTCAAGCACCGACTTCAAATCGAGATCAGACTGAATCAATCGTCTTACTTCAACCCAGTCCGTTCCGGCGAACGAAGTTGAAACAGGGTTCCTATTGATCCCCGCGTTTCCAACCATTAATGCTTCGCCAACTTCTTCATTGCCCAAGTAGATGCCCGCGTGCGTTACGTCCGTTCCATCAAGGAATCGGATCAACTTGCCAATCACCGACTGGCTGCTGTAAAGCAAAACATCCCCGGCACGAAGATCACTCGCATCCATCACAACTTCCTCGGCTAAAATTCAGAATTGTACTCAATATTGAGTAGCTCTTTTGGGTGCCTTTTAGTATTGCGGTAGTAGGAAAACCTGTCAAATTCTTGCAGTAACTTGTAGGTTGCATTCACAAGATCTCAGATTACCAATGCCTTAAAATTAAATTTGTCACTAGGCTGACGTAATTGTTGGTTGTGTCTAAGTGTCTGACGCAAGCGTCGGTTTGCGACGGGCGTTGTTGTGGCTGTTGGGGGTGGCACTTAGAATTGACGGATTGTTGTTTGCTGGTCCGGGCTTGCCTATTTTCTTGTGCTTGGTATTCATGAACGCTCCCTCCCCTGCTTCGGCTGGCCAGCGGTTGTTGGATTGGTTTGCCAATTTAGAAACTTGTTTGGTCGCGTTTTCTGGTGGTGTCGACAGTAGCGTTGTCGCCAAGGCAGCGGCACTTGCACTGCGGGATGGCGCGTTCGCAGTCACGGCAAAGAGTCCTAGCGTAGCGCAGCGTGATTTAGCGATTGCTCGGGAGGTTGCCGCCGCGATTGGAATTCGGCATGAGGTGGTAGAGACGTCCGAACTAGCTCGGCCTGGCTATGTGGCGAATGCACCGGATCGCTGTTTTCATTGCAAGTCGGAATTGTACGATCACCTGACGGCTATTCGTGCTCGATATGCCACGGAAGTGATTGTGAATGGCGCGAATCTCGACGACCAAGGAGATCATCGGCCAGGCATGATTGCGGCAGCCAATGCCAATGTGCGTTCTCCCCTGATTGAATGCGATATCGATAAGCCAACTTTACGCGCGATTGCAAAACAATGGTCGCTGCCGGTGTGGGATCGCCCTGCTTCCCCTTGTTTGGCAAGTCGGATTGCTTACGGCGTGGAAGTAACGCCTCAGCGGCTGAAGATGATTGAACTGGCAGAAGCGTGGCTACGAGACCTAGGGCTACGCGATTTACGGGTACGTTATCACGAAGGTGATTTGGCCCGAATCGAAGTACCGCTGGAAGCAATTGCCGTTCTCACTGAAAACAACATTCGCCAGCGCGTGGAAACGGAGTTGCGGCAGATTGGCTTTAAATTTGTCACACTTGATCTGGGGGGCTTAAAGTCTGGCAGTTTGAATCAGCTTATTCAGGTTCAACTTTAGGCACGGTCAGTTATCCTTTCGTGCTCAATAGGTGACTTGCAGCGTAAGAGCCAAGCGACGGGCACAAAAAAGCCGCCCAGACGAAGGTGGGCGGCTTAATCGTTTATTGAAATGCGATTGGCTTAGCTGGCAAAGATGCGATCCATGCGATCGGCAATTTCAGCCAGCCGCTCGCGGGGGCCGCCAGAGATTTCTGCTGTGGCCCAGCCTTGGTAGTTGATTTCGCGGAGGTTGGCCATCACTTTTGGCCAGTCGACGTCCCCTTCCATCAGCTTGGCACCGAAGCCCTTGCCTTTGCCGTAATCTTTGATATCCAACTTCTTGATGCGGGTCCCGAGGATCGGAATCCATTCGTGCGGGGGCGAGTATTTCACCGTGTTGCCAACATCGAAGTAAGCACCGACCATGTCGCTATCGAGTTCATCGATGAACCGAGCCGTTTCTTTTGGGTCGGTCAGGAAGTTGTTCCAGACATTTTCCATAAGGATCTGGATGTTCTCTTGTTTGGCGACTGGAATGGCTTTCTGGATTTGCTCGATCGAGCGTTCCCAGCATTGTTCGTAAGTAACATCGTTGTTGACGACGCCAGGGACCAAAAGAACGCTGGTTCCGCCATACGATTTGCTGGCTTTGATTGCTGTAATTAGCCCTTCTAGGCCTTTCTCGCGAACTTCCTCGTCAGGGCTCGAGAGTTGCACATTCCAGTGGATGGAGTCAACCACGCCGTGAACAGGCAGCCCAGAAACTTCGATAGCTTTTTGCACTTCCTTCGGATCTGGGCCGCCTGGCGAGTTGAGTTCAACCCCATCAAAACCCAGTTCCTTGAGCACCGTCATCTTTTCGGCCAGTGTTCCTTTAACGCCCACCATGCCAATCTTCACAGCCTTTTTAATCTTGGTCTGTTTGGACTGGGGATCTTGCTCGGCTGCTAAAAGGGAAGTTGGGCCAGCAACAGCAAGGGAGCAAGCAGCCGTTCCTGCAGCAGCGGAACAGTTCGTAAGAAACTCTCGGCGGGAGCGATTCATGGATTAGACCTCAGGCAAGAAGTAAAAAGAGGTTGGTACGAAAAGCCATCGTACCAACCTTTTATGCGCGTTGAATGCTTTATCGCGGAGTTATTATGAAGGAAGTCTACGCAATTTACTACTTGATATCGCGTGTTTTTTCAGGAATTCAACGATTAGCTGTTGTTCGACTCGCGTGGGTCGTGCGAGATCGGATCCATGGTCTTGGTGTTCCGTTCGACTGCCAGGGCAATCGTGCGTTGTTCCAGGCCATCTTTCGAGCGAGCGACGATCGGGAAGATCTGACGCTTGTCGGGGAAGTCCATTTTGACAAGAAACGTTCCATCTTCCCGTACCTTAACGGGTTCGCCAGAGAGGGTTACGAAGGAGCCGTTCTTGGTTGATCCGTAGACGATCATTTCGACTTCAATTTTGAGATCGAAGTCTTGGTTCGACTTTCCATTGGTAAATTGATCGCCAACCAAGCCAAGCCGGGCTGCCATTGGCATGCCTACCGGGCGACGAAAGCGTTGTTCGAGCATTTCTCGCAGTTCGCCATCGGCGTGCTCTTCATCGGAACCACCGCTAAGGGCGTAGATTTTCTCCACGTTTTCAGCGACATCATCCCAGTTGCCGTCGATTTCCTCGCAAGAGCCAGGACGGGGAGTTGTCACAATATTGCTCCGTGCGATCGCATGGAAGCGGCCGTTGGCAGCCAGATAACCGAGATGGCAACGGTAGCTTTTCGGAGGGTCGGCGACGTCGATGTACCAATTCTTGACCCCGCCGTGGATTTCAATTTGCTTGACCAAGCGTTCCGAGCCACTCGTCATGATTTCGCCGTCGACCTGAGTGACCCGTAGTACGGGCACCGAGGTATGCCAGTCTTGGGCAAGAGCTGCCTTGGCACGATCAATCGACTTGCGGGAGACTTCCCAGCAGGCATGCAGCCAGTAGGAATCGCGGACCATTAAAACCAGGCGGTCGGCCCCGTTCTGCTCATCGCCGCTGGTGCCAATGTCTTTGGCGGCAAGTCGCTGCTCGTGCATACTTCGAATCGATTCCACGATCTTGGGATCCGACTTGATGGGGGACTTAGGAGCCGCCCCCCGCTTTTTGGTCGTGGTCGTCGTGGCTGGCTTAGACTTTGCCGGAGAGGTTTTGCGAGATTTGGTAGGCGCTGGCGTTGCTTTCGCAGTTGGCGCAGCGGGTTTGCTTTTTTTAGCCTTGCTGGCTGATTTGCCCTTGGTGCCGGAACTGGTGGCTTTGGCTGCTTTGATAAGCGCCTTAACAAGTTCATCCTTGCGCATCGCGTGCCAACCGGTCACACCACGGCGCTTCGCCATTTGAGCTAAATCCTTTGCTGTATATTCCTTCAGAGAAGCGGCGGTGATCAAGACTAGTTCCTCCTGGCTCAAAGGATGTGAACGTTTACATCGTCTTGGGGTTTTTGGTGAGAAGAACCCCGAGGCAAACTATTCAGGAGTCGTCCATAACGGCGTCGTAGTGACATACGCCCCGCTCGATCCCTGAGCAGAAGCTTCATCTGAAACGCAGATGAAAATGTAAGTGAAGTGCTGATAAGGCCTACGAGTTACCGGGGAGGTAACTAGCTATTCATCGATTAGGTGGGGCCGAGGTTTTTGGGGGGAGCCAAAAGCCTCGTTTGCTAAGGTGTAAATCACATCCTCTAATCACACGGAAGGGTGTTTAGGGGAGTGAAGTTTCACGCTGCTAATGAGTGTGGTGGTAACCGCTCTGCAGGGTGGCATCTTGAGCAAACAAACTTCTCTCGATTGTAGCTAAAGACCAGTCAAATTGCAATGTACTAACCACCCGTGGTACGTTGGTTTTCAAGGGCCGG
Organism: Bremerella cremea; assembly: GCF_003335505.1. Taxonomy (NCBI): domain Bacteria; kingdom Pseudomonadati; phylum Planctomycetota; class Planctomycetia; order Pirellulales; family Pirellulaceae; genus Bremerella; species Bremerella cremea. The sequence continues at coordinate 288,548 of NZ_QPEX01000045.1, read as the reverse complement.
TTTGCACTTTTTCGGAAAGTTTGTCGCATCTAGCGAAGATTACTGAAACAGAGAAGTTTGTGATGCCAAAACGTGAAATCATGCTACCCAGGCGAGGGGGTTGTCTTCTGGCGAGGTAGATCATAGCTCGGTGGTGATGTGACTTTGTGAAAAATTCCACGAATTCCCTCCCTGCGGCGGTCTGGCCTAATTGACCATGCCCAGGTGATGAAATAGATTGTCCCGCATGAGTTCGTGGTAGCACCCTCGATCTTACGTGAACAACGGCCTGGAGCCCTTCCCTTTACCTTTAGAGGGCTTACCCCTTGGCACCACCTCTTGAGCCGGATCTGAGTCCGATTGCAAGAGCCTACGTTTGGGTAGGGCGGATTTTTACAATCTGCGGCGAGATGGTTATGCCAGGAGTAATAGGATATTGGCTAGACCAATTTCTCGGGATTCCAGTTCCTGTTTTCGCGATGATTGGGTTTGTTGCCGGGCTCATCTTGGGCATGACGCATTTGGTGATCATGGCCAATTCGCCAGAAACTCGCGGACGTGTAGAGCACGACAAGGCCCATGGTGATGAAGAGCATCACCCCTAGTTCTCTCTGCAAACCCCAACGCCCCGCTACAAAGCGATGACAACTCCCAACGCCAACACTTCTGCAAATAGCAATGCTCCTAAGGCAACTGCGCACGACTTTTGGCCGTGTTTGTGGATGTTGCTAGGTGTGATGGGGGTCTTCCCATTGTTTGCGGCGTACGGTTACACCCGCTATGAATTGCTTGGTGTCTTCTCTGCCGCAACGGCCGCCACGGTCGTGCTGTTAGGCATGGAAGCGGCCCTTGTACTGACAATTCTGTTTCGCGAATCCGACTTCAAAATTCCATCGGTCCTGCTAGGAATGTTTTTTCGCACGGGAATTCCACTAGTTTTCGGAATGTTAATGCATACCGCTGGTGGTCCGCTTGCTGAGGCAGGATTGTTTGGCATGATATTGGTCTACTATCTTTTGACCCTCGCGGTCGAAACCGTATTGGCAGTCCAACTCGTATCGCAGACGTCCATATTTAAGAAAGCCGCTTAGCTAATGGCCGCCAACGAGGTCCTGCTCCACATTAAAGACAGTTTCTACTTCGAAGTTCCGAAGTGGTTGTGGCCGAAGAACCACGAGACCGTGCAAGACTTTCCGGATGTGTGGGTTCGTTTAGACCCCCAGTTTCAGGAATGGCAAGCCGAGCAGGTCTATCACACGCTCAGTAGTGAGGGAATTGAAGGTCTGCCAGGCGAGCATGACTTTCTGCACAACTACGAGCATTGGAAACACGAAGAAGGCAACCACGGCAAGCCTGTCCAGCGTTACTTAGCAGAACTTGCGGCACCGAAAAGTGAAGGTGGCGATGAGTTGGCTTGGGCCAAGAATGGCCTAGTGATCGCTAACGCGATTACCGCCGAACAATACAAATCGTCCAAAGAAGCCAAATGGGCGCCTGAGAAGATCGAAGGGTATAACCACGCATTGAGTGGCAAGATCCTGATACCTCAGTTGCCAGGCACAAAGCTGCGAAATCTGTATGAAAAAGAAGCAGGTTTTGCAATATCCAAGTTTATGGTGATTGAAGTGTTCGTCGCGATCATTATCGCGATAGTCTTTATCGCCTACTCACGCCGAATTGCTCATGGCAAGCTTCCCAAGGGAACGCTCTGGAATATGTTGGACGTATTTATCACGTTCATACGCGACCAGGTTGCCAAAGCGAATATCCATCATGGTGCCGACAAGTTTGTCGCCACGCTGTGGTCCCTGTTTTTCTTTGTCCTTGGGTGTAACCTCTTTGGTTTGATCCCGTGGATGGGGTCACCAACCGGGTCGATCAGCGTGACCATAACTTTAGCCGTAGCGGTCTTGTTTATTGGGATGATTGCTGGGGCAAAAGAGTTTGGTGTGATCGGGGTTTGGAAGAACCTGGTCCCATCGATGGACCTGCCGTTTGTTCTGGCAATTTTCATCCTGCCGATGATGTTCGTCATTGAAGTCATGGGGATGTTGATTAAGCATGCGGTGTTGGGCGTTCGTTTGCTTGCCAACATGGTCGCTGGGCACGTGGTGCTTCTAGCGGTGATGGGCTTGGCAATCGCCGTCCAAGATCAAGGATATTTGCTCGCATTGCCTGTGATGGTAATCGTCTTGGCGGGAAGTATCCTGTTGAGTTGTTTAGAACTTTTTGTTGCCTTCCTCCAGGCATACGTCTTCGCTTTGTTGGCTGCACTGTTCATCAATGCAGAAACACACAGCCACTAAGGTTGTGCCCCGCAAGATCGTTGACGTCGCCTTTGGATATAGAAACGTAGACCTTTTTTTCCCGAAACACACGTAAACGCATTTCGTTACGGTTGAGGAGACCTGTTCCGTGATCAATTTCGTCAAATTGAGCATCATGAGTGTTTTTGCCCTGCTCGCGATGGCTGTTCCGGCTATGGCCCAACAAGCTACGGCAACCATGCCCATTGCCACCAACTATCTCGGTATCGGCCTGGTCGTTATCGGTGCTGGTTACGGCATCGGTAAGTTGGCTGCCAGTGCGTTGGAAAGCATGGCTCGTCAGCCCGAAGTTGCTGGCAACATTCAAACCGCGATGATTATCGCCGCCGCTCTTATCGAAGGTTTTACCTTCTTCGCCCTGCTGTTGTGCTGGATCGCCTAGTCGTATTCAGCTTGCCTGTTGGTGCCGAGCCGAGTCCACCTTTCAAGCATTTTCCGGGATTGCATTAACGATGCGAAACGCATTACTTCAACCAAAGCCATGGAGCACGTTTGCAGGGGTTCTTCTGATTGGTTTCCTGTTTGCCCCTGCTTGGGCTCAGGATACTGAAAAAGAAGAGCCTGCCGCCGAGGCTCAGCCGATGGCAGCGGCGGAAGAAGCTGCCCCGGAGAAGCAAGAGGATCGTCGCGAGCGAGCCGAGAAGTTCAAGGAAATTGTCGCTGATGTCGCTGATGGCGATATTCAGGAGGCGGTTGCCGACGCTCATGGTGAGGAAGGTCACGCTGGTCACGGCAATCCAAACGACCTCTCGCACAATGACGCTTCGGCTTCGCTGGAAGACCCTTTGGCATTTCAGCTTGAATTGTCTCTGTTCACCTTGTTCGTGTTTCTCGGCTTAGTAACCGTTTTGGGTTACTTTGCCTGGGGACCAATTGTTGCCGCTCTGAAGGCTCGCGAAGAGTCGATGGAAGGCAAGATGAAGAAGGCAGAAGAGATGTACGAACAAGCCAAAGCTAAGTTGGACGAGTACACTCGGAAGCTCTCCGAAGCTCAACAGGAAATCAAACAGACGCGGGACGAAATGATCCAGCTGGCCGATCAAAAGGCAAAGCAGATCGAAGAAGCTGCTCAGAAGTCGGCCCATGCGACGATGGAGCGAGCAACCCGCGAAATCGAGGCCGCCAAGGGGGCCGCGATCAACGAACTGGCTCAGGCTTCCGTCAATTTGGCGGTCGAGCTGGCGGGACAGATCACACGCAAAGAGCTGACCGCCGAAGATCACGCCAATTTGATTCAGGATTCGATTTCCAAGCTGCCTAGCAAAAACTAGGTAGACACTGAAGATCGTTTTCCCTTACGCCCTAACCTTCGTCAGGATAATCCTTCCGAACCATGGCTGGACCATCTTCCGACAATTCGACCTTTGACCTCGGCCGGCAACGCATCGGCACCGTATACGCCAAGGCTTTGCTTGGGGCTGCGGATGACGCTGGCCAAACTGCGGTCGTATTGGAAGAGCTCCAATCGTTGCTCGACGATGTGATCGCCCAACGCGAAGATTTACGGCATGCACTCGCTGGCTCGATTCTTACAGAAGAACAGCGGATCGATGTCTTGAATAAGGCATTTGGTGACAAGATGAATCCGGTGCTGCTCACCTTCCTGAAGGTGGTGAATCAGCATGGACGACAAGATTGTCTTCGCGAGATTTATGAAGCGGCGAAGAAGATCGATAACGAGCGTCGTGGATTAATCGAAGTCACCGCCACAACCGCTGCTCCGCTTCCCGAGGAATTGGCCGCTAGTCTGACCGATCGTTTGAAAGAGAAGCTAGGGCGGGAAATCGTGTTAAAGACCGAAGTCGATCCCGATTTGATTGGCGGGCTAGTCTTGCACGTCGGCGATACCGTCTTTGATGGCAGCCTCGCTAATCGGCTGAAACAGCTTCGCCTCAAGGCACTCGAAAAAACGGCTCAAGAGGCGAAAGCCTCCCTCGAGCGATTCACCAATTCAACGCAGAGTTAACGCAGTAGACGGTAAGTTCCATGAAATTCAACGCGGACGAAATCGCTTCTGTCATCCAGCAGGAGATCCAACAGTTCGACACGCAAGTGGACGTGCGAGAAGTTGGTCGTGTCCTGGAAGTAGGTGACGGTATCGCTCGGGTCTATGGCCTCTCCGGCATCATGGCCGGCGAAATGGTCGAGTTCCCCAACGGCACGATCGGCCTGGCCTTCAATCTGGAAGAGAACAGCGTCGGTGTGATTATTCTGGGCGACTACCTCACCATTAAAGAAGGTGATGAAGTCAAAGCCCTCGGAACCTTGCTCTCGGTGCCAGTCGGCGAGGCCGTGCTGGGCCGCGTGGTCGATCCGCTGGGAAATCCTTTGGATGGCATGGGGCCGATTCAATCGAGCGAAACCCGCCCGGTGGAATTCTTAGCGCCTGGCGTTTCCGAACGTATGCCGGTGACCGAACCGATGCAAACCGGGATCAAAGCGATTGACGCGATGACCCCTGTCGGACGTGGTCAGCGCGAACTGGTTATTGGCGACCGTAAGACGGGTAAGACCGCGATTGCGATCGACGCCATTCTGAATCAGAAGAATACTGGCGTAAAATGTTTTTACGTTGCCGTCGGTCAGAAAGACTCATCGGTTGCCGGTGTTGTGGAAATCCTTCGCCGGAATGGTGCGATGGAATACACAACGGTCATCGTGGCTGGGGCCAGTGTCCCTGCCCCGCTGCAGTACGTGGCTCCTTATGCCGGTACCGCAATGGCTGAGTACTTCATGTTCAATGGCCAGCATGCTTTGATCGTTTACGACGACTTGTCGAAGCAAGCGGCTGCCTACCGCGAATTGTCGCTGCTGATGCGTCGTCCACCAGGACGTGAAGCTTACCCAGGTGACGTGTTCTATTGTCATAGCCGCTTGTTGGAACGCTCTGCCAAGCTGAGCGATGCCCTCGGTGCAGGTTCGTTGACTTCGCTGCCAATCATCGAAACGCTGGAAGGCGAAGTTTCTGCCTACATTCCAACCAACGTGATTTCGATTACTGACGGCCAGATTTATCTGCAACCCGACTTGTTCTTTGCTGGTATCCGCCCGGCTATGAACGTTGGTATTTCGGTTTCTCGCGTGGGCGGTAACGCTCAGATTAAGGCGATGAAGAAGGTTGCCGGTGGTCTCCGCCTCGACTTGGCCGCTTTCCGTGAATTGGAAGCGTTTGCCCAACTCGGTACGGAACTGGATGACGCGACGCAACGACGTCTCGATCGCGGTTACCGGATGGTCGAATTGTTGAAGCAAGGTCAGTACAAGCCGCTGGACGTCTACGATCAAGTGCTCAGCATTTACGCAGGTACTCGTGGCCACTTGGACGAAGTTCCTGTGGTGGACGTTCTTCGCTGGGAAGCGGAGTACCTCGAATTCGTCAAAGCCAAGTACGCCCAGATTCGAGAGAAGCTGGAAGAGACGAAGGATTTGACCGACGAAGTTCGCGACCTGATGGAAAAGTCGATTGCCGAATTCCAGAAGACCTTCGTCCCATCGGAAACTGCCGAAGTTTAGTCGCCCTCGCCGCGATCCTTTTAGCCACCAAAGAACATGGCCAATCCAAGAACCCTCGATAAACGCCGCAAGTCGGTTCGCAATATCAAGAAGATTACGCGAACGATGGAGCTCATCGCCACGGCCCGCTTTAAGCAGGCCATGGACCGAGCCTCTGCCGCTACGGCGTTCACGCAGCGGATCACGCAGTTGGTAAAGGACCTAACCGCGACCGATCTCGAATTCCAGCATCCCCTTTTGGAGAAGCGCGAATCGAAGAAGAAGGCCGTGCTGTTGGTGCTCACCTCGAACCGCGGTCTGTGTGGCGGCTACAACGGCAACATTTGCCGAGCTTCGTTCCCACGTTTGAAAGAACTGCGGGAAGAATACGGCGAAGTCGAATTGTGGATCTCTGGCAAGAAGGGGATTTCGATTTTCCGTATACAACGGAAGCTTAGTCCTACCAAAGCCTTCTTTAACTTTGAAGATAAGCCACGCTACGAAGAAGTTGAGACGATTGCGGTCGACTTGCTAGATGCCTTCCAAGGCAAGCAAATCGATCGCTTGGACGTCGCTTATATGAAGTTCGTCTCCACTTCCCGGCAACAGCCGGCTGTGGAAACATTGCTTCCTTTGAGTGGTTTGGAAGGTGCGGCCGAAACGGGTGCCCCGCAAGAAGAGCCTGCCACGGGGTCGATGTACGAGTTCATTCCTTCGGCCGAAAGCATCCTAGAAGAAGTCGTTCCGACCAGCTTCAAGGTGAAATTGTTCAAGTGCTTCCTTGATGCCGCTGTGTGCGAACAAATCGCACGACGTGTCGCCATGAAGGCAGCAACCGAGAATGCAAACGATCTGATCAAGTTCCTGTCTCGCGAATATAACCGCGCACGTCAGAGCCGGATCACCAACGAAATTATGGAAATCATCGGCGGCGTTGAAGCTCTCGCGAGCTCCTAAGATTCCGTCATGCTAAAGACATACCGCGGCTGTGAGGCGATTGGGTAGTTGCTACCTTGCCTTGGCAACGCGATCAGAAACCGATTCCTATCGAGACTAGAAAAATGGCGACTGCGACCGAACAGAAAATCGGAAAGATCACCCAGGTCATCGGTTCGACCTTCGACGCTGAATTCAGCGACGGCGCTCTCCCGGCGATCTACAACGCCGTGAAAGTGAACGGTGATTATAAGGGTGTCACGATCAACCTGACCGGAGAGGTGCAGCAGCACCTGGGTGGCAATCGCGTTCGTTGCGTTGCCCTGGGTAGCACGGACGGCTTGATCCGTGGTTTGGATTGTGTCGATACCGGCAAGCCGATTTCGGTTCCGGTTGGCAAGGCTACCCTTGGTCGCGTGTTCAATGTCACCGGTGATGCGATCGATGGTCGCGGTCCGGTTGACGCTGAAACCTACATGCCGATTCATCGCCCTGCCCCGGCTGTTGACGAGTTGTCGACCAGCACGGAAGTGTTCGAGACCGGTATTAAGGTGATCGACCTGCTTACCCCGTTCGTTCGTGGTGGTAAAGCTGGGCTGTTCGGTGGTGCTGGTCTGGGTAAGACCGTTATTCTCACCGAGTTGATCGCTCGTATCGCATCGGCTCACGGTGGTTTCTCGGTGTTTGCTGGCGTGGGGGAACGGACTCGTGAAGGGACCGACCTCTGGCTGGAAATGCAGGAAACCGAAATCGGTACCACCGGCCGTTACGTTATCGAACAAACCTGTATGGTGTTCGGTCAGATGAACGAGCCGCCAGGTGCCCGTCTTCGCGTGGCAATGAGTGCTCTGACCATGGCTGAGCATTTTCGCGATGCCACCGGGACCGATACACTGTTATTTGTTGACAACATCTTCCGCTTCTCGCAAGCAGGTTCTGAAGTGTCTGCACTTCTGGGACGTATGCCTTCTGCGGTGGGTTATCAGCCGACGTTGGCCACGGAAATGGGTGCCCTCCAGGAACGAATTGCTTCGACCAAGAAGGGGGCTATTACCTCGGTGCAAGCGGTTTACGTGCCGGCGGACGATCCGACCGACCCGGCCCCAGCTACGGCGTTCGGTCAGTTGGACGCGTTCATTTACCTGGAACGATCGATTTCGGAAAAGGGGATTTATCCGGCTGTGGATCCGCTGGCATCGTCCAGCCGTATTCTCGATCCGCAGTACGTGGGCGAACGCCATTACGCAATCGCTCGCCGCGTGCAAACTACCCTTCAGCGTTATCGCGAATTGCAAGACATTATCGCGATTCTCGGTATCGACGAATTGAGCGAATCGGACAAAATCATCGTCCACCGTGCTCGTCGTATCGAACGCTTCCTCTCGCAACCGTTCCTCGTGGCTGAAAAGTTTATCGGCAAGCCAGGTGAAATCACCCCGTTGGCCGATACGATCCGCAGCTTTGAAGAAATCTGCGATGGTAAGTGGGATCACCTACCGGAATCGGCATTTATGTACGTTGGTTCGATCGAACAGGCAGAAGAACAAGCCCGTAAGATGGCTACGGAGAAGCGTTAATCGTGCCTTCCATCCAATGCATCGTGGTCACCCCTGAGAAGACCGCTCTGGAAACAACGGCTGACTTTATCTCCCTCCCCTTGGCGGACGGCGAGATGGGGATTGGTGAAAACCATGCCCCTATGATCGGTCGACTTGGCTACGGCGAAATGCGATTTCGCTCGTCAGGCCAAACCCAGAAGCTTTATATTGACGGTGGATTCGTCCAAATTGCCAACAACGAGGTTACTATCTTGACCGGTAAGGCAATCCCCTGCGATGAGATCAACCTGGAACAGGCGGAGAAACAGTTGGAGGAAGCCTCGAAAGCGGTTGCTCCGACTGCCGAACTGGCTGCCATCAAAACACGAAATATCGAGCAAGCCCGGGCTCAAATCCGCTCGGCTAAGCAAGCTCGCTAATTTGATTTTGGGTGCTCGAAAAATCTCACCTGATAGCAACGCATCAATAACAGCGTTGCTATCAGAGGCGTTTCTGCTTTTCAGGTATTAGTCAGCTTGAGGGTTGTCTATCTTACCGAAACGCCACCGGCGGTAATCCTTGGGGGAAAACCGGACGGAACCTCCTAAATCGCCGCGAAATCTTGCCGCGCGTCTGTCGATCAATTCAGCAGTATCGGGAACTGTAACCGCACATTCCCCCAGATTGCATCGTTGGTCAAGGTAAGTCGGCATGGGGCGAGATTCTCTTAAACAGGCATCATCACGCGACCGGTTGTTACATAACCGGGCAGGTGACGCTGAACTGTTAATTACACGGGGACAAGCAAGTTTCCGAATTCGGCATATCGAGTCTTCGGTTTACATGCTGGGGTCTGGCTCGGAATGCGACCTCGTATTGGGCGACGACCAGTTTCCTGAACTGTACGCCTATATCCTGCGTACAAACGAGGGATATCAAATCCGTTGTTTAGATGCAGAGCCTGTGTTAACGGTCAACGCTGAAGACACCTTGCTGTGTCGGCTGAACAACGGCGATCGCATTCGGTGTGGTCCCTATGAATTCCGTTTTCATCAAGCGGCCGCTTCATCTAGTCGGCCCGCTGAGGCGAAGAAGTTGTCGCCTGCAGCTCAGGCCAAAACGAATTGGGTGGCAACCGACGGCCAAGGCCAAACGGGAGTTGCTGCCGTGCGACGCTTGATTCATGACATCCAAGCCAAAGTCGGTAACTCAGGCTGGCAAACATCCCAACACCGCCGATCCGCCTGAATCGGCAGAACCCAAACATTCGGGAGAGATTGGTTAGATGCATTCGACTGCCCCTATTCTCGGGAACGAGCCGTTGTCGCTCATTCACTTTGACGATGTCGTTCTGAAGTCGCTCCGAGAGACGCGAACTACGATCGAGAGCGACGGCGAGCCGGCCATCGTGATTTCGGCTCGCTGCGATTTGCTGAAGGACGAGTTACGAGATTTGTATGCTCGCTTGTTGGCGACCAATTGAGCCAAGTTTTCAGCAGGCATTTGCCCGCTTAGTAGCCAAGTTTCCGCTTGGCTATTAGCATGGGGAGATGCCCAGCCAGAAAGTACCTTTTGCCGACCGCCCTTTTCCGCTTCATCGTGTACGAAAGTGGCTAGGGATCTGGTTGCCGTTTATTCTCTTGTCGGTTTTCTTCTTTGGCGGCAGCTTTGTTCGCTTGGAACAGTTCGTGTTCCGCGATGCAGCGCACTTCTATTACCCTCTCTTCCATGAAGTAACACGTCAGTGGAAAGCGGGCGAGATTCCGCTTTGGTCCCCTTGGGATGGAATTGGAGCTCCTTTAGCTGCGGATGCCACCCCCAGTGTCTTTTATCCTGGCAAGCTGTTGTTGCTGATGCCGCTGGGATTTGATTTTGGAATGCGGATGTATCTGCTGACGCATTACTTCCTTGCATACTCTGGGATTTATCTTGCGGCGCGAACCTGGAAATGCTCGCAGTCGGCCGCCGTTTTAGCGGCGGTTGCTTATGCGTTCGGTGGTCCGCTGTTGAGTTATCACTCGAATATCATCTTCCTTGTCGGTTCTTCTTGGTTGCCCTGGGCTTTGCTGTGTGGCTGGAGCTTGGCTCGCCGCCCTGCCCTGCTGCCTGGCATCGGTCTCGCGTGCAGCTTGGCGATGATGGTACTGGGGGGCGATCCGCAGTTGGCATTTAATACGATGATGATGCTTTCTCTGGCGGCGGTATTTTTTGTGTTGCCGTGGCGTGCTCCAGGTAGTTGGCCTACTTGGTTCCGCTGGCGGACGTTTCGTCTGGCGGCGTTAATCGGCTGTGCTTGTTTGGCGTTTGGGCTCTCGGCGATTCAAATCTTGCCGACGAGCCAGTGGGCGACACGCAGCGTAAGGGGAACGAGCCATCAGCCACGTAATCTCTACGAGGTGACGTCAACCGCGATCCAAGGGAAGGAAGTGGCGTGGGATAATTTGCTGGGCAATCCGCACGCAGGACAGCATGCTCGGCACAGCTACGATTTCAGTGTTGCCCCATGGGCCTGGCCGGAGATGTTCAGCGCAAACTTTCGCGGCAAGTTGTACCCACGCAACGAGCGCTGGACGCGAGCGATTCCGGCTGAAGGACGAATCTGGTTTCAATCCGTTTTCCTCGGTTCGATGGTTTGTTTTCTTGCGGGAGTAAGTCTCTTTCGCCGGTCGTCGCAGCGCGTAGATCGGTGGTTGGCCGCGATCGGCCTATTCGGTTTTCTAACCAGCTTGGGCTGGTATGGCCTCGGATGGATCATTTTGGAAATCGGCTATGCGTTGGGTTGGGATGGGGCAGGTTTACCGGTGGGGGCACCATTTGGTGGGCTCTATTGGCTGCTCAACATCGTGGTACCAAAGTTCGCTGAGTTCCGTTATCCGGCTAAGTGGTGGATCTTTGTTGCCCTAGCAGTGCCGATCCTTGCTGGTCGCGGTCTCGATACCATTCGTCTCTCCAGGCGTGGTTTTCTCGGCATAGTGTCGCTTGCTGTGATAGGGGGCGTGCTGGGCGGGACTCTGTGGATGGTTGCCCCTGTGTTGGCCTCGGCATTGCCTGCGGTACCTAACGATGCTCTCTTCGGCCCGCTGGATGCTGCTGCTGGGATATCGCAGATGGCGACGGGAATTCTCCTGGCAATAGCCGCACTTAGCCTGGGAGTAGTGGCGATCTTCTTTCTTCCTCGGCGTTTGGCTGCTTGTTTGGTGATCGTGTTGGCATGCGCTGAACTGGCGCTTGGCAATCGATGGATTCTCGTGACGGCGCCGCAAAGCTTGTGGCATAACAACGGGTTTGAAAGAACCGCCGAGCCGTTCAATCCACGAGCGATGTTTTATGGTGGCTACTACGACCGGAAGGAGAACCACTATCCCGAATCGTTCGCGAGCACGGGTTCCGATAATCGGATGATCGAGGGGCTGAAGATCGATCGAAGTACCGAGTTTCCACGCTACCATCTGATTAGACCATCGCGGAACGCACCTGCTGTGGTGAGTATTCGTCCACGCGATTATGAAACGCTTTGGAATGTGGCGACGAAAGAGAAGTACAAAGATCTCGTCAGAAATATGTTCGCCATTTATCCCTATGGGATTCAGACCTATCCTCCTGTTTGGTGGCAAAACCAAGTCGCGTGGCATGTTCCGGTGGATGACACTTCCGCTGTTGACTGCCGGAAGGGAACGCATGAAATCCTCGATCAAATGCAAGCGATGAATATGCCTCAAGTCGGGCCAGCGGTCGACGTGAACTATCCGTCCCGCGAGTACACCGCATGGGATAAAGACTACTGGTATCCCACGGTATTAGAGGCGGAAGAAGAGGATCGCCTAACCGTGCCACCACAGCCGGCTAGGGCCATTGTTTTTTCTCGGTACGAGCGAAGCCGGGCCGGACAGATTGCTACCGAGTTAGTCGACAGCCAGGCGGGTTGGGTGGTGTTTCGCGAATACTATGATCCCGGCTGGCAGTGCGAAATCGTCGGTAGAAATGGCCAGACACGAACGGCGGTTCCGGTCTATCGAGCCAATCGCGTGATGATGGCCGTGCCGGTGGAAGCGGGGGACAGTCTTGTGACTCTGACTTACTGGCCCCGCGAGTTTGTTATCGGGGCCATCATCTCAGCAGTGTCTTGGCTGGCACTTCTAGTCACATTGATTAGCATTCCCCTATTTCGCTTATGGCCACGGGGTGGACGACGTTAGATCTGAAAGTTGAGTTCTTCCTCGATGTTGCCGACCGCTTCCGAGCGAAGCCGGAGGCGAGGCTTTTCTAGCAGCACGGTGGTGTGAGGATCAACACTGCGGGTCAGCCAGACGCTGGAACCGATCACGCTGTGATTTCCTACCGTGGTCCTGCCGCCCAGGACGGTGGCGTTGGCATAGATCACCACATGATCTTCGATCGTCGGGTGCCGTTTTATACCCCGGACGATGTTACCTTCGTTGTCAGTATCGAACGACAACGCTCCGAGCGTCACGCCCTGATACAACTTCACGTGCTTGCCGATTTCGCAAGTCTGGCCAATGACCACACCGGTACCGTGATCGATGAAGAAGTAACTTCCAATCGTTGCCCCTGGGTGGATATCGATGCCGGTTTGCTTGTGGGCCCACTCGGTCATCATGCGCGGAATGAACGGTACGCCTAGGCGGTACAGTGTGTTGGCAACACGATAAACGGTGATCGCTTCTAGACCGGGATAGCAAAAGATGACTTCGTCCAAGTTAGCACACGCTGGGTCGCCGTCGTAAGCGGCTTGGACATCGGTCGCCAAGATTTCACGTAAGTCAGGCACGCGGTTGAGGAACTCGATGGCCATGGCCTGGCCCTTGGCGTCGTAGTCGGTCTCTTCCAGTGGATTGCAGGGATCTTTCTTGGCGTTCACTCTTTCGTCGTGGCGCAGGGCCCGGGCGATTTGCGTGGTTAGCTTATCGTGCAAGCTATCGACGAGATCCCCCACATGGTAGGTGATATTCCCCATGTGCAACCCTTCGCGGCGTTGATAGCCAGGGTAGATGATCTCTTTCAGGTCTTCGACGATCGAGATCACCACGTCGTAGTTGGGCAGCGGGCAGTGCCCCAGGTGGTTGATCTTGCCGATCTGCTGATAGGTGCTGACGATGCGATCGGTCAGGGTGGGAAGATCTTCTTTTAAGCGAGCATCGGAAGCCATGACAGGTGTCCTTGAGTATTCAACCGAGGAGAGAGAGAGTTACTGTACGAATCGTGAATTTGGCCACGCGAAAAAGCGGCCCAGGATGTCGGTTAACGACAACAACAGAGGCAGGTTCGACAGTAACAAGTCGCCAGAAGATGCATGTCTCGGTTCAAGTTTGCCGGTTGCATGGACTTTTCCACGGGGTTATTGGGTTTGAGATGCCCGGCCTGACAAAATGGTCACCAATGTTTTCGTCGTTATAGGCAACGAATATGAACCCGAAAGGAACAATCCATAAAAAGGCCCTCGCTTTCGTATTTTCGCAAACTTGAAAGCGAGGGCAAGGTACTGCAATCGGTTTGATGAATGAAAACACGAACTAAACGAGTTCCTCCTCTTCTTGCAGGTGATATTGATGCTTCTCTTGTAAGTGAATCGGAAGTGGAGCGTAATGGGCGAAGTGCAAGCTATAGGTCCCCTGCCCTCCTGTGAGGCTGGAAAGCGAGCGAGCGTACGACGAAATCTCGGCCAACGGAGCGACGCAGACAATCGTTTGCATATTCGCGCCGGCGTCTTCCGTGCCGGAGATCTGCCCGCGACGCGTTGCCATGTCGCTGCAGATGTCTCCGACGCAGTCGATCGGGACCGTCACGTGCATTTCGACCATCGGCTCTAAAAGCTGCGGTCCCGCTTTTTTGCAAACATCGCGCAGGGCTGCCGATGCCGCAATGCGGAATGCCGTTTCGCTGCTATCGACCGGATGATGCTTCCCGTAGTGCACTTCCACACACACATCTTGCAGCGGGTAACCTGCCAGCACGCCCTTCTGGACACGTTCGATCAGCCCTTTTTCAACGGCCGGCATAAAGCCGCCAGGAATCGAGGCACCGACGATCGAATCGATCCAGAGGAAATTCATTGAATCGAAGTAATGGACATGCTTCAGATTCGGAAAGTTCGCCTTTGTGGCAAACGTAGCGATATCAGTCCCGCGCGGGAGCGGTTGCACCCGGATGTGGACCTCGCCAAATTGACCACGCCCGCCCGATTGCTTCTTGTGACGATAGAAACCATCTGCCCGATAGGTGATCGACTCGCGATACGGAATGCGTGGCTCGTACGTTTCAATTTCAAGATGGTCGCGCCGTGCCAGGCGTTCCTGAATGAGCGACAAGTGGAGTTCACTCATGCCTCGCAGCACCAGTTCGTGCGTCTCTTCGTCATGTTCGACACGGATGGTGGGATCTTCTTCAACCAGCTTGTGCAACGCCACGCTCAGCTTGGCTTCGTCGTTGTGGCTCTTGGGACGAATTGCCACGCCCACCATCGGTTGCGGAAAATCGATCTCAGGCAGTTCGACTGACCCCTCGTTGGTCCCGGTGTGAAGCTGTTCCATTTTAGCCACAGCGACGATATCGCCCGGTTTGGCCTCGTCGATGGGGACTAAGTGGTTTGCTTGCACGTCCAGCAGTTGCCCAATCCGGAGCCCTTTTTTGCCGTTGGAAGTTGGCAACGTCATGTCTTTGCGCAGCGTACCGTTGTAAACGCGGATATAGCTTAGCTTCTGCACGAAGGGATCGATCCGGGTTTGGAACACTTGAGCGACCAGAGGCCCGTTAGGATCGCCAGTGACCTCGATTTCGTTTCCGTCGTGCGTTTTCGCTGTGCGATGGACCATTGTGGGTGGCAACGAGCATAATGCCATCGCGTCCATCAACTGGGAGATGCCAACCCCTTTCTTAATGCTGCAGCAAACGATGGGAATCAGCGTGCCGGCGGCGACCGCTTGGGGAATCAACCCCTTCAGGTCATCGTTAGAAGGCACTTCGCCCTCGAAATACCGTTCCATCCAAGTTTCGTCCGCTTCTATTGCCGCTTCGACGAGCGACTCTTTATAGATGGCTGGATCGATGGGGGTGTTCGCAGTGTTGGCCTTTTCATCCAAAAGTTCAACGACACCAACGATCGAGCCATTTTCTAGTCGGGGGAAATTGATCGGCACACAAGCCTGGCCAAACGTCTCGCGGATCGATTGCATTAGTTCGGCGAAATCAACATGCTCGGCATCGATTTTGTTGATGACAATCATGCGACCGATGCCCGCTTTTTCGGCCTCTTGAAAGACCCGCCGCGTGTTGACGGCGATGCCGGCGTGCGCGTCGATGACGATCATGGCGGTGTCGGCGCCTCGCATGCCAGAGATGGTCTGCCCGATGAAGTCAGGGTAGCCAGGAGCGTCGATGACGTTAAAGCGAAGTCCTTGATGCTCGAAGTGGGCGAGAGTCGCCTCGATGGAAAGATGGTGAGCCTTTTCCTCTGGCTCGAAATCACAAACACTCGTTCCTTCATCCACGCTATGCGTGCCGTCCACCGCGTGGGTTATCTCAAGTAGGCGGTCAATCAGGCTCGTCTTTCCGGTCGAGCCATGACCGCATAGCACAATATCGCGGACGGTCTCTGAAACACAGGTAGCCATTGCAAAACTCCTTCCGTGTGAAAACACGAGAAAAGAAATTCCCGCGTGGGAAAGCCACGGGGAACCTCTTCTCCGTGGAATGACTGCTATTGGCTGTTCAGGCTTCGATTGGGAAGTCTAAGTAGCTGGTTGGGTAAGGTTGGTCTCGCTATTTGAAAAGGATGAATTACCTATTAGTTACTTCGGTATCTCTAGTATGCCGCGCAAAATCAAAACAGGAAAGTCACTCTTTAATCGTAGTTTACTGCGGCAGAATGCCCTGCTTACCGGTTGGGTTGGGTAGTGGTGCTAGATTGCTTATCGACCGGTTTAGCACTCACCAGAACGGCGTGATAAACGTCGTTGCTAATTGGGGCGATAAAAAGTAAATCCCCACCCGGCATGGCCCCTTCGTAAAATATTTTTCCTTCAGCCGTTTTGAGCTGAGGAAGATAATCTTTCGGGGCATTTGGGAAGTCGGGGTATTGGTGGCTGACGTTCAATTCGAGACGCAATTGCAAGTTCAAGCCTGCCTTTCTTGTCCCCATGAAACCAGTAAACTGCGAGGTCTCGATTACTCGCATGGGGCGCCCGTCTTCTGTCTGAGTATCAACAAAACGAATATCGACGTAGCTCGCGGCTTCCATCGGCCAGGATGAGATGGCCGTTTTCCGAACTGAAAACGGCTGCTGAGTCCGGTTGTCCTCTGGCGTGAACGTAGCAAGATCGAAGTCGTTGACTTCCGCCCAGCGATAAGGCGAGCCCTCAATCGCATTGAACGTGAGCCCAATCGCATCGAGCTGCTGCGTGGGGATGGTCGCTACCTGGTAAGAGACGATTGCCTGGGCTGGACGATAGTAACCGAGGTAGCCGAAGATTGCAGCGAGGATGGTGATGATACCCAGCATCGCAGCAAGGCTGAACCGTAGGCGAAACGATTGGCCTGACTCGTTGATCGTCGGTTCGGACTTTTCAGCGAGTTCAGGCATTCGTTTCTCCCAAGCTATTTAGCGGCGGCGACCGCTTCGCGAACGGTTAAGCGGTTTTCGTACAGAGCCCGACCGACAATTGCTCCGTCGAGCCCAGCTGCGGTGAGGTGCTTCACGTCCTCGACGGAAGTGACCCCGCCAGAGGCAACCACCGGCAGATTGACCGCTTCTTTCATCGCTTGCATGGCCGGGACATTGGGGCCGGCCAACATACCGTCGGTGGCGATGTCGGTGTAGATTAAAGCGGCGATGGGAAGGTGTTCGTAGGTCTTCGCTAGGTCGATCGCCGAGGTGGTGCTTACTTCCAGCCAGCCGTCGGTGGCGACCATCCCTTCTTTGGCGTCGATTCCCAGGACCAGCTTATTGGGGAAACGTTCGCACATCGCGGCGAACCACTCTGGCTCGCGGAGGGCTTTCGTACCGATGACTAAGCGGCTTAGGCCAAGGGAGAGAAGTTGCTCGATGGTCGCTTCGTCGCGAATGCCGCCCCCTACTTCACACGGAATGTTCACTGCATGAATGATCGCCGAGATCGCGTCGCGATTTTTGAGGCTACCATCTTTGGCTCCGTCCAGGTCGACCAGGTGGAGGCAGTCGGCACCTTCTTCGACCCAGCGTTTGGCCATCTCGGCGGGATCGTCCCCGTAAATCGTTTCGCGGTTATAGTCCCCTTGTTGCAGGCGAACACATTTTCCGCCGAGAAGATCGATTGCTGGCCAAATTTCCATCTTGGGGTCCTTTCTGGGCCAGCGACCGAAAACTGTGGCTCGACTGGCAATAGCTTGTATGAGTTAGCCGCAGCAAGAAAATCAGGCTACGGGAAGTAAAACGGGGATGCAATGCTTACGCCAACTCGGCGAAGTTCTTCAGAACGGCCAGCCCAGCATCTTGGCTCTTTTCGGGGTGGAACTGCGTGGCGTACAGGTTGTCTTTCCACACCGCCGCACAGAAAGGCCCGCCATAGTCCGCTTCAATCGCCACCACATCTTTGTCTTGGGGGACCACGTAGTACGAGTGAACGAAGTAGAAGTACGTTCCTTCGTCGATTCCATCGAAAATGGGGGGCTTATGGAGGAACTTGGCTTGGTTCCAGCCCATGTGAGGAACCTTATAGCCATGCGGCAGGTCGAACTTGACGACTTCGCCAGGCAATATGCCCAGCCCTTCGTGCTCGCCTCCTTCGTAGCTCACATCGAACAGCATTTGCAAACCTAGGCAAATCCCGAGAAAAGGGGTGCCAGATTCGATTTGATCCTTGATGGGGCTCACCAGGTCGCGACGGCGAAGTTCGTCAACGGCATCGCCACAGGCCCCTACGCCGGGCAGCACCAGTTTGGTGGCGGCGGCGATTTCTTTGGGGGCGCTGGTGATATGAGCTTCGTGTCCAGTTCGCTCGAACGCTTTCTGGACACTTCTCAGATTTCCCATCTGGTAGTCGACGATCGTGATCATCGGCGGACGAATTCTTTCAAAAGGGACAACGTCGAGCAGTGGATTCATTCCCACCACTAGGGACACTGGCTAAGGGGCGCGAGTTCGCCTGGGCACCTATTGTAATTGGTTTGTCCTGCTGCTGGCAGGTTAGTGGAATAGTTTGACGTTTTCAGGGTTCCATTTTCAGTGAAGAGAGAGCTATCTTCATCGAGAAGAAGCGGGAACCGGAAGAGAGGCTTTTATTCAGCCGATTCGGGGTAGATGACCAAATCGACGCGGCGATTGCGTTGTTGGCCGGCTGGGGTCGCGTTGGAGACGACCGGGTGGTTCGAGCCATGCCCGACGACAACCATCCGTGCTGGAGCAATCCCGTAGCGACCACTTAACTGATCGAAGACGGTCTGGGCCATGCTGGCCGAAAGCTGGTGGTTCGAGGTGAACGGGGCCCGAGCTGGTTGATTGTCGGTATGCCCCTCGACCCCTACTTTGTTGGTCGGAAAATCACGGCTAAGTATTCCGCTGACCTGAGAAAGGAGCACTTCTGAATTCGGAGTCAGCGAGTTGGTACCAGGCTGGAAGATGGCATCGGCCGAGATTTCCAGGCGAATGACGTCGCCATCTTGACGCGCATTGACCCCTGGGATTTGGATCTGGCTGAGGTCGGCAGAAAGGCTGTTGTTGGGCTTAATGACGGCTCCGCCCCGGTACTGGGTCGAGGCCATCAACGTTTGCACCTTTTGTTCCCGCTCTTTGGCCAGCTCTTGCGATTGGGCCAGCTGCTTGGTGGTATCCCCCAGTTGGCGACGCACCAAAACCAGTTCGTCCTGCAAGATCTTTTGCTGCTGCTGGGCTTGGGCTAGCTGCGAATGCAGATCTTGGTTCGAGGCATCCAGACCAGAAGCTCGGCGTTCGAATTCGGCGATTTGCGACTGCGTCTGTTGTTGCATCAGCGCTTGCTGCTGCCGCCAGGCGGCATTTTGATTGCAGCCCAAGCCAGCAACTGCTAGCGAGATCAGCATCAGCGAGCAAAAACGGAACATGGCAGGCCGTGTCGACAAAGGGCCGGGGAAACTTGAGGCAAAACGGAAATTTCACGGCGGATATTAGCAACCGACCTTTTCATCGACAAGGCCGATTCCGGCAACCGGTTGCTCGAAACTTGGTTGCTGTTCCAGAGATTCGCTCAGCGGAGGCAGGCCGTGGCGAAAATGGTGCGAGCGGGCCGGGACCTGCGGAAGCCACGCATATTGGGGATACTCGCCGTAATAGCGTTTGATGAAGTGCCGCCCAGGCAGGTGCTGGCAGTGCGTTTCCCAGTCTAAACGCTGCATCAATCGCGAGGTGATTTTTTCGTTGGAAAGTTCACAGACACTGGCATTTGCCCCCCGCACTTGAGCAATCCAGTCCAGCACTTCCACGCTGCGGCGCAAAGTTTTCCAGCTTGTTTGAGCCGTCGATTCGATATAGGCCAGCGTCAAAAAGCCTGGGGAAGTGACTGGGAAGTTATAGAACAACCGGCAGTCATCTCCCCGCTTGGCATGCTTCCAGCGGCCCAGAGTGACAATCTCGAACCGCGAGACAAGCTTCGGCCAGGGGCGAAATGTCAAACGGTGGAATTTCCCGCCGGTTACCTGGATGATGCCATATCGCCGCTGGCGAACTAGATTCGTTGCAGCGGTCAAATTGTCGGTCGTTTCAAACCAAAGCATGGGGTGAGCTCCTCTCTGCGAGAAGGATAGCTCACCATTTGCGAATGGGTAGTAGCGGTTTTACTGGTTACGCTTCGTCTGGATAGATAAAACGGAACTTGAACCAAACCCAGGCCATCAGCATCGCCCCTAGCAGCACCGGCAAGACCAGGAACAGCGCCGGCAAGATCCAGCCGAGCCCCATCAGAGGCCCATAGTTTTCCCACAGTGGGCTCCAGAAGATCATCGTGATCAACGTAGCAATGCACAGGTACGGGCCATAGGCGAGGTAGGCATCACCGGTCAACAGATAATTAACCAGGGCGAAAACGCAAGCGATGAACGGTGCCAAAAAGAAGATCACCATCACCGGTTGCCAGCCGATGTATACGCCAATCATGCACATCAACGTCACATCGCCAAAGCCCATCGCTTCTTGCCCCATCGCCACGCTGGCAAAAATGCGGACCAGCCAAATAAGCATGCCGGCGAACGCCATGCCAAGCAGACCGGTAAACACGGCCTGCCAAATCTCTGGTCCACCTAATCCCCAAGCCAAGCTGACGAAAGTCAGCAGCAAGGCAAGCAAACCTAAGTACTGCCAGTTGAGGGAATATTTCACGAAACTGGCAAGCAGGTAACGCAAAAACTTGACAGTGCCTCCGCGCCACCAAACGAGCTTCGGACACAACGCAAACCACCAGCCAGCGGCCAGGAATAGGCCGAAAGCCAAGCCCCCTGCTTCGTTCCACGATTCTGGCCAGGTCGAAAGAATGGCAGCATTCAGCGGTATCGCAGGGATTTGAGTGCCCGGATTGGCATAGCCGAAAAACGGCCCACTGGGAATGGGCAGCCCCACAAAAGGAAGCAGCCAGCACAGGACCAAGCCGATCAGAAAACCAGGCACCGTCACGTAGTCAGGGATGGTCCGCGAATCGAAATCGACAAACGTGGCAATCGTCATGAAGACAATGAGCACGAGATGCTGAAGGTAAATCGAATGAAGCTGCCCTGTTGTTAGGGGGACGTTTACTGTGAGAGGTACCAGCTTCTCGCTGATGATCCAGTGATAGTACCAGGCAAAGAAGAACGCGCAGCCCAGTTCGATCAGTAATGGTTGGATCCAGTGAATCGTGCCGTGGAGCTTGCTTTCGCGCGATAACCCTAGCCAGCCAAAGATCGGTACTTTGTCGAAGAGATTACGCTGGGGGGCTTCGGGGTGGGGAGGCGTCCAAGGATCGTATTGCTTGGGGTGCCAAGTCCAGCGATAAACGGCTCGATTGATCTGTCCGCCGACGACTGCGCCCACGATGAACAGTGAGATCAATCGAAACGGCATCGGAAGCCCGACCCACAATGCTACGAGGTTATCCCACCAAGCCACGTCACGGTTCTTTCTACGCTGGGTTCTAGGGAAGCTGTGCCATAATGGCGTCTGCGACGGCCTCAGGCGACTTCCCCTCGGTATCGATCGTTACGTTGGCACACTGTTTATAGAGTGGAAGGCGAGCGTTCAAGACCTCTTCGATCTCTTCCAGGGGCGACTTGCCGGTCAAGCTAGGCCGCCGGGCCTGGGTGGAAGGGTCTTGGCCCAGACGCTTAGCGATAATCGCAGGGGAAGCGGTCAGCCAGACCGTAAAGCAGTGCTGATTTAACAGCTGGCGATTTTCTTCCCGCAGGATAACGCCCCCACCCATGGCCAGGATTTGTTGCTCGCCAGTGGTAAGCTCGCGCACGGCTGCGGTTTCCAAGTCACGAAAACCAGCCTCGCCCGAAGCTTGGAAGATCTCAGCGATCGATTTGCCGGCTTGGGTTTCAACCCAGTCGTCGGCATCGATCGCTTGCCATTCGAGCCGAGCGGCTAGCAGACGAGCCACGTGCGATTTGCCAGTGCCGCGATAACCGATCAGGGCTAAGTTGCGTGCTGTGTGCCGCTTCATCGTGGGGTGACCGCTCAACTGGTTCGCACCGCTCCGGTGATTCGCTTGAGCGTGCTACGCATAAGCTCGCGCGAGGTGTCGACACCGGTGAAATGTTTGAATTGGAGAGCCGCCTGGCGAACGAACATCTCGACCCCAGTGACTACGCGAGCCCCGGTGGCCTTGGCTTCTTTGATTAGCAAAGTTTGTTCGGGGTTGTAGACGGTATCGAAAACGACCATGCTCGGCTTGATCCAACGTTTCTCGAAGGGGGTTTCGTTGACGTTGGGGTGCATGCCGACGGGTGTTCCGTTGATCAAAATATCTGGCACTACCGAACCGCGATCGTCCCAGCGGATCGAGCGGCATTGGAAGTGGTTGGCTAACTGCTCGGCGTTTTCCAGGGTCCGGCCGCTGATGGTGACGTTTGCCTCACGTTGCTTCAGAGACCAGACAATTCCACGGGAAACGCCGCCAGTACCTAACACCAGCACCGTTTTGCCTTTGAGTGAGCCCCCATGTAGTTCCGGCGGCAAGGCGGTGTCGAGGCTTTCCATGGCCGAGGCACAATCGGTGTTGTAACCGGATGGGCCGTTTTCATCGAAGATTATTGTGTTGGTTGCTCCCACACCCTTGACCGCATCGTCCGGGTTCTTCAGAAATTTGGCTGCGACTTCTTTGTGCGGAATCGTAACGCTCAGTCCGCGTACGCCTAGTTGCGGACAAACTTCGTTGAGGAAGACTTCCAGGTGCTCGCGAGGTACGCGAAACGGCAGATAGCGCCGGTTCATGCCTTGTTCGGAAAAGGCCGCGTTGTGTAGGTGAGGACTCAAGCTGTGCCCCACCGGATCGGCCACGACGCCGTACAATTCGGTCTCGTCGGTGATTTCTTCGTAGCGGTACAAATCGACCATTTGGCGAAAACCGATTTGCCCAGGGGCCAAGGTTCGCTCATTCGAACTCGTTGCATAGGTGAAAGGACAACCAAATCGCCCGCCTAAAATGCGAGAAGGCATCCCCATGTCGCCCATGCAGAGACCAATCGTGGGAACCTCGCTGTTGCGGACCAGTTCGAGAATTCGCACGTTGTCTTGCGGTGAGTTCGCCATCGTGGCAATCTTGACGATATCGGCATCAAGCTGCTGCATGCGCCGATGCAGACTTTCCAGGTCGGCAGGCGTTTCGCGAAAGTTGTGGTAGCTGATGATGCGTTTTGTCTTGCCGTAGCGTGGAACTGAGGAGGCAATGTCTTCTTCCAGATCGACGTAGTCGGCCCCTTCGGCGATTGCGGTACGCAATACCATCTGACGTGCTTGCTCGTCGCCGGAATAGCGACCACCATCTCGTTCGCGGCGGTAGGTGATCACTACCGGACCTGGGCGATTTTCTAGTAGGCGGCGGAGCTTAATGGAGCCGTTGATATAGTCGAGCCGTAATTCGCACAATAACGCACCTTGCTCGACTAGATGTTTATGCTCGGCAATGACATGTTTGTGCCGGCCTCGGCCAATACTGACGCAGATCATGAATCTATCCCGAAGTCATCTGGCGATGTTGGACATAATGGAGTGGATCGGTGTGTGGGGCATACCCCTCAGCCAGAGTAAACCTACTATCTTACGTCCGTTGGAATCGCCGGTCGAGTTCCTCTTTGGTAAACAGAAGCGAGGTGGGCCTGCCATGGGGACAGTGGTGAGCATCTTGGCAAAGGTGCCGCAAATCGAGCAAGGCATCGATTTCCTCGCGAGAAAGGCGGTCTCCGGCCTTAATCGCGGCCTTGCACGACATCATGTGCAGTAGTTCGTCCAGCAGGTCTCTTTTCTCTAAATTCTTTCCTTCGGTCAAAAGCTGATCGACGATTTCTCGGACGATTTCCACCGGTTTGCGGCGTCCCAAGATCGCTGGATAGCTGCGGATGAGGATCGTATCTCCTCCGAAAGCCTCGACTTCGATGCCGATTTGTGCCAGTGTTTCGGTCGCGGCCTCGACGGCGGCAAACTCTTGAGCCGAGAGATTTAAGGTTTCTGGGACCAAAAGCCGCTGCACTTCCAGGCGTCTCGCCAAAGCCTTTTCGCGCAGTTCCTCGTAAAGAATCCGCTCGTGCAGGGCATGCTGGTCGATGACGGCCATCCCTTCGTCGGTTTCGGTGATGAGGTAACGATTGTGCAATTGAATGGCCCGGTGGAGCGAACCGGTTGCTGAGCCATTTGAGGGGATCGCCTCGGCGGAGTCGGTTTCATCCCAGGAGGGAGGCTGTTGGTCCGCTGGTAGCGGCTGACCTTGCGAAGTCCCCCGAGGCAAACCGCTGGGGATCGGAGGCAACGGCAAGCTGCCTGCTCCAACGGCTGAACGGTTGATGGGAGTCAACTGCAATGGGGCCCGCTGATCGGAACGAAAGTCGAGGTCAAAATCGGTTTGGCGAGATTGCCGCGACTCTGCTTCGGACGAACTGCCAGGCACGGCTCCTTTCGCCCAAGCCACTAGTTCCTGACGCAAAGCATCCGCCGATTGAGGATCACCACTGCTGGCAGGGGCGTCGCCATCTTCCGCCGGACGATAGGTCGATGTTAGATCGGAGGCAAGGAATTTTTGCCGCAAGGTTCCTAGTAGTTGGCTATAGATTCGTCCGCTGTCTTGAAAGCGAACTTCTAGCTTCGTCGGATGAACGTTCACGTCGACCATCTCCGGAGGCATTTGCATCCGCAAGAAGGCAATCGGATAACGTCCATGCAGCAGCAGGCCGCGATAGGCTTCTCCCAAAGCGTGCTGTAAGGCACGATCTTTAATATAGCGACCGTTGAGAAACAGGTACTGCATCCGGTTGTTGCTGCGGCTGAAGCGAGGATTTCCCACAAAACCACGAAGCGTGACTTGGTCGTTGCTACTCTCGACGTCGATTAATTGATCGGCGATCTCGGCACCAAAGAAAACCCGCACCCGTTCTCGCAGATCGGCACTTGGTGGTAAATCGTGGACGAGCCGCGCGCCATGTTTGAGCGTGAAGTGAACTTCAGGATGAGCGAGCGCAATACGGGTGAACGCTTCGCTGATGTGGCCGAATTCGGTTTGCGTTGTTTTCAGAAACTTCTTGCGAACTGGTGTGTTGAAGAACAGATTACGGATCTCAATGATCGTCCCAGGCGGGCAGCCACATGGCTGCGATTCCTGAACATTTCCGCCATGGACCAACATTTCGCTGCCGCAATCGGCATCGTGGGGGCGACTGCGGAGGAGGAACTGGCTGACCTCAGAGATCGAGGCCAACGCTTCCCCGCGAAAGCCAAGCGTATGAACATGGAACAGTTCTTCCGCCGAACTGATTTTGCTGGTCGCGTGCGAAGCGATGGTCAGCGCCATATCTTCCGGAGCGATCCCGCAGCCGTTATCCGCGATACGGATCAGTTCGGTTCCGCCATGTTCGATGGTGACGTCAACCCGCGTCGCGCCGGCATCGAGCGAATTTTCCATCAGCTCTTTGACGGCGCTGGCCGGGCGTTCGATCACCTCGCCAGCGGCGATCTTGTTCACGACACTCGGAGATAGCTGTTGAATCTTCGGCATCCGCTGCCCACTCCCTTCGGTTAACCTCGGAACGACCCTTTAGTCGCCGCGAAGCCCGTATTCTTTGATCTTGCGATAGAGGGTTCGTTCGCCGATCCCTAGTAGCTTGGCCGCTTCTTCTCGATTTTGTCCGGTCGATTTGAGTGTCTCGACAATCAACCACTTCTCGACTTCGCTGAGTGGTTGTCCGACCATACTGGTCAGTTCGCCGTTGGCCGAAACGGTTGGCTTCGGTTCGTCTGGCGGGGTGAGGTCGTCGCCGTCTTGGATT
Source organism: Bremerella cremea (assembly GCF_003335505.1). Classification (NCBI taxonomy): domain Bacteria; kingdom Pseudomonadati; phylum Planctomycetota; class Planctomycetia; order Pirellulales; family Pirellulaceae; genus Bremerella; species Bremerella cremea. The sequence continues at coordinate 262,807 of NZ_QPEX01000045.1, read as the reverse complement.
AGCTCTGGCGGAAGATCGTCGAGCCCGATCGTTCCGTCTAAGTCGAGCACGACCATACTCTCGGCAAAGTTCCGCAATTGCCGCACGTTGCCTGGCCAATCGTACTCTAGGCAGCGTTGGTAGACGGTTCGATCGATGCCGCGAATCTTCTTGTCGTGCTTTTTGGCGAATTGCTTCAGGAAGTGATCGAACAGCGGCAGGATGTCGTCAGGGCGTTCCCTTAGCGACGGAAGCTGCACGGTCACGATCCTCAGCCGATGGTAAAGATCGGAACGGAAGGTGCCTGCCGAAATGGCCTCTTCCAGATTGCAATTGGTGGCGGAAATCAGCCGCACGTTGATTTTGATCGGCTTGTTTTCCCCTACGCGGGTAATTTCACTCGATTCGAGTACCCGTAGCAGTTTTACCTGAATCGACATCGGCATGTCGCCGATTTCATCAAGGAAGAGCGTGCCGCCGTTGGCATATTCCAGCCGGCCAATGCGTTCGCTGGCGGCGTCGGTATAAGCCCCTTTGGCATGGCCGAACAGTTCGCTTTCGAGCAAATGTTCGCTCAGCTCGGCGCAGTTCAGCGGGACGAATGGTTTCTTTTTGCGAGGGCTGTTTTGGTGAATGGCTTGAGCGACGACTTCTTTCCCGGTGCCGGTCTCACCCAGGATCAGCACGCTGGCGTCGGTCGGGGCAATACGCTGCAAACGCTGGACGACCTGACCCATCTTACTGCTGGAATAGATCAGCCCTTCAAAGCCGAATTTTTCGTCCAAACGGCGCATCAACTCCGAGTTTTGCCGTTTCAGCTGAATCGTCTCGGCGGCCTTCAACGCGGCAGCCCGGAGTTTATCCGGGGTGAGCGGCTTTTCAAGGAAGTTGAGGGCCGCGTGCTGCATGGCAGCCACGGCGGTCGAGACGGTGGCGTGGCCAGTGACGACAATCACTTCGCAGTTAGGGCGATGCTCTTTCGCCAGACGCAAGATCTCCATCCCGTCGATGTCATTCATTACCAGGTCGGTGACGACGATCTCAAACGGCTGCGAGCGGATCTGCTCGGCCCCTTCCGGGCCGCTGGTGGCAACGGTGCAGACAAAACCAATCCGCTCTAGGCTTTCCGCCATGGTCAGGGCATGGGCTTTGTCGTTGTCGACCACCAGCACACGGAACTGATCCGGCTGGATGTCTTGGGATTCGGATTGAGGCTGGGTTTGGGCTTCTTGCGTCATGCCACCATCGTACCGAAGATGCCCCGAATGCTCTAGAACCGTCCTGCTTCGAGGGGGTGAGAACAAGAAAAAGACTAACCCTGGGTGCCAGTTACACACACGTTTGTACAGGTCTTCCTGCCCTTGGTATTCTCTCTGCCCTCGAGGGAAAAAGTCTTCCTATTCTCCGTCCGGCAGCAAGGGAGCGTCGATCGTTGGTTGCTGTTTTTTGCGACCGATGCGGGGGGGTAAAGGGAATTCAAGGGTGAATTGAGTGCCTCGGTCGAGTTCGCTTTGCACGTCGATCGTGGCGTGGTGCGCTTCGATGATCTTTTTAGCCAGCGGTAAGCCGAGGCCAGACCCCCCTTCTTTGGTCGAATAGAAAGGGTCGAACATCCGCAACGCAGTCGTATCGCTCATGCCGCAGCCGGTATCGACCAGACGCAACAGGACGCCGTTGCGGAACTCGCGGGTTTGCACCATCAACGAACCCCCATCGGGCATGGCCTGGATGGCGTTGACCACCAGATTCAACAGTGCCGAGTAGAGGAGCTCGGCGTCGAGATTGATGCTCGGGAGTTCGGAATCGAGGTAACGAATGATGTCGATCCCTTGCTGGTTGGCTTGCGGTTCGACAAAGTTGAGCACCCGCTCGATCTGATCGTTGAGGTTGCCTGGCAGAAGGTTTAAGTCACGAATCCGAGCAAACCGCAAAAAGTCGTCCAGCAGCCCTTGCAGGCGTTCGCACTGCTCCTGAACGGTAGCCACCTTTTGCTGAGCCCGACGCTGCTGCGGCGTCTGCGGATCTTGCATATCCTCGGCCAGCAGTTCCATGTTCATCCGAATGACGGAGAGTGGCGTCTTGATCTCGTGAGCAAGCGAACCTGCAAGCCGGGCGATCTCGTTGTACTGATCCATCAAGTACTGATCACGCGACTTTTCGCTTGGGCTGGAGTTGGAAGTTTCTTGGGACATACGCGGTGGTTAAGCGGTAAAACACACGGAAGTTCAATGAGGAGACTTATTCTATCGCGCCCCTAACTAGAGTTCGCTAGGGGGATCTTGGTCGCTTGTCTCTTCCTGAGGAGGCTCTTTACCTGCGTTGAGAAGACGGCGAACGGTGGCGGAATAGGAAGATTCCTCGTCCCATCCGGTTTCCTCGTCGAAAATTTCCACCATGATAGGGCGTTCGGTCGGGGAAAACTGTTCGATCTGTTGGAATTGGCAATCATGGAATTGAATCTTCTTCAGCGCGGGAGCTGCCACAATGGCTTGCCAAACCGGGGAGTTAATCTCTTGCTGTTCGAGATAAAGACGCTCTAGCCCAGGGGTTTGAATCCAGCGGGCCAGCAATTCCGGCGGAAGTCGCTCGGCGAGGCTAAGTGACAGAAAACGAAGGGATTGCGGCTGGCACTGGGAAAGGTACTCGATGACTTTGGCCGGATCCCGTTTTTCGTGTGCGTAGGAACTAATGGATAAGTCGTCGATTCGAGTTAAGTCTTTTAATTGAAGAAGCATTTCAGTGGGAGGGGTTGCAATCGCAAGCGGGGCGAATTGCTCTAACGTTTGGAGATCGCTTGCTACGCCGGGATCGATTCGTGACTCATCTAGGACCGAAATGCGAAACCGAAATGAGGGGCCATCCTCTGACTGAGGTTTGAAAAGCGATAATACAAGCATATCGCGACGGTTCAGGGCTACGATTACTCGACGTACTTCTTCGTTGGAAACAGGGCGTTCCCAAAAGAGAGAAAGCCCGTGGTCACGTAGTCGTTTGGCACCTTCGCCGGTAACATGCGTATCCCATAATTTAACCTCTTTGAGCGATTTCATCGCCAACAAATCATCTACGCATTGATCCGTAACATTGCATCCGATCAGGTTAAGCGCTTCCAAATTGGGAAGCCCCGTTAACTGTTTGACTCCGTTGTCGGTAACCTCGGTCCATTTCAAGTCGATTAGTCGCAGGCTTGGGCAGTTCAGCAGAAAAGAAATCTGATGATCATGAAATTCGGTCGCTTCAAGGCCGATGTCTTGAAGGTGCTCCAGTGGAGAGAGGGCTCCGAGATCAAAAGTAGAAAGATCCACATGTGGTAGAAAGATGGAGATAACGGCATAAGGAGGGATGTCGTCGGGTCTTGCCTCGGCCTTTTCGGCCAGATAAGTGTATCCACCGGCATCCTCGACCATCTTGGTCACTTGCTCGTTGTAGATCTTTTCGGAAGAGTTAAAGCAGCCAGGCAAGGTGGCAACCCACAGCACAATTAAGCGTCGGAGTAGCATAGTTCTCCTTCGGACTTGATGACTTGTCTTGGAGTTGGGGTGTTCGAAAAGCGAAAATGGCCCCAAGTCGAAGTCGACCGGGGCCATTTTGTTTTAACACAGAATTGTCCGCGAAGCGTTAGTCTTCGCGACGTGGGCGACGTGGGCGTCCGCCTCGATCGCCACCACGGCCACCGCGGTCTCCGCCGCCACGACGATCGCCGCCGCGACCACCACGGTCACCGCCTCGATCACCACCACGCGAACCGGCAGCTTCCAGTTCGTCGTCACCGTCGCCGGCTGGGGCATCGCCGCCAGGGAGGGTGGCTTTGTGGCTCAGCTTGACGCGGTCATGTTCGTCGACCAGCAAGACCTTCACGGCCAGGATGTCGCCAACTTTGACGACGGAGTTGACGTCCGAAACGTATTCGGTCGAGAGTTCGCTGATGTGGCACAAGCCGTCACGACCAGGCAGGATTTCGACGAATGCACCGAAGTCCTTCACACTGGTGACACGGCCTTCGTAGATCTTGCCGACTTCGACTTCGCCGGTGATCGCTTGGACGCGAGCCATGGCAGCTTCGGCCCATTCGAGGTTACCGCTGGCAACGATGACCGAACCGTCATCGTCGACATCGATGGTGGCACCCGTTTCTTCCTGGATGGCACGAATCGTCTTGCCGCCAGGACCGATCAGCAGACCGATCTTTTCAGGGTTGATCTTGGTACGCAGCATACGCGGAGCCCAGACCGAAGTGTCGTCTTTCGGCTGGCTGATCGTGGTCAGCATCTTGCGGAGGATTTCGATACGGGCTTCGCGGGCCTGAACGAGGGTCTTACGAATGATTTCTTCGTTGATCCCCTTGATCTTCAGGTCCAACTGGATGCCGGTGATCCCGTTCTGGGTACCAGCGACCTTGAAGTCCATGTCGCCATGGTGATCTTCTTCACCCAGGATGTCGGTCAGCAGGACGAAGTCGTCCCCTTCCTTCACCAAGCCGATCGAGATACCGGCAACTGGGTTGGTGATTGGCACGCCAGCGGCCATCAAGCCGAGGGTCGCACCACAGACCGAAGCCATCGAGCTGGAACCGTTCGATTCCAAGATGTCGGAGATCACACGAATGGTGTACGGGAAATCTTCCGCGCTAGGCAGAACAGGGTTCACACTTCGTTCGGCCAACGCACCGTGACCAATTTCACGACGACCAGGGCCACGAATTGGACGGCATTCACCCACCGAGAACGAGGGGAAGTTGTAGTCCAACATGAACTTCTTCGAGTATTCGTCGATCAGGCCATCGACCCGTTGTTCGTCACGCGGGGTGCCCAAAGTCACCGTGATGAGCGATTGGGTTTCACCACGTTGGAACACGGCGGAACCGTGAACACGTGGCAGCACGTCTACCTTGCACAGAATCGGGCGTAGGGTCTTGGTGTCGCGACCGTCGGTACGGGTACCGCTGAGGATCAGGTCGCGGACGACGCGTTCTTCCAGGTCGTGCCAAGCAGTGCCGAAGGCGCCTTCGTCGAATGCGTCTTCCGCAGTCGGGTCGGGAATCAGCTCTTCTTTGACTTTGGCCTTCAGTTCGCGAACCTTGTCGGCACGATCTTGCTTGCCGGTGGTCTGCTTGGCAGCTTTGAGTTCGGCGTAGTAGGAATCAGTGAGCCGTTGGTAGAGGCCACCGTCGTTCGGTTCTTCGAATTCCATCTTCTGCGGGCCGATCTTTTCGATCAGTTCCTGCTGAAGATCGCAGACTGCTTTCACAACTTCGTGGGCTTTCATGATCGCGTCGGCCATCTCGTCTTCGGGAATTTCCCGCGAGAAACCTTCGATCATGAGGACCGATTCTTTGTTGCCTGAGATGATCAGGTCGAGGTCGCTCTGTTCCAGTTGGTCGAACGTGGGGAACGGAACGAGTTCGCCATCGATGCGTCCCATGCGGACGGCCGCCAGCGGACCTTGGAATGGCAGGTGCGAAATGCACAAAGCGGCCGAAGCACCGTTCATTGCCAAAACATCGCCGTCGTGCTGGCGATCGCTCGCCACAACGTTGGCTTGAATCTGAACTTCGTCGTGATACCCCTTAGGGAACATCGGACGGATCGGGCGATCCATCAGACGGGACGAAAGGATTTCTTTGGTAGTTGGACGTCCTTCTCGCTTGATGAAACCGCCTGGAAACTTACCGGCAGCAGCGGTTCGCTCGCGATAATCGCAAGTCAAGGGAAAGAAGTCAGTTCCCGGTCGAGAGGGACCAGAAACGGTGGCGACCAGAACGACCGTTTCGCCATATTGTACGAGCACTGCCCCGTGGGCTTGCTTGGCTAGAAAGCCAGTGGTGATGGATAAGGTTTCATTGCCAATCTTCTTCTCTACGCGAATTTCTTCCACTTTTTCCGTCCTACACAGCGCACCAGAAACTTTCCGTGTGGGCTTGCGCCAAGAAGGTATGGGCCTGGAGGAGAGAGGGGCCCGGCCATTTGGAACATCCAGTGCTTGGTTCAATATAAGTTGAGGTCCACCGCATTAAAAATTGATAGAGCGGTACCCCGTGAGGTTGCCTTGCCGGCCATTGTTTTTCCACCACCAGCAAAGCGTGGTAAAGACGCGTCGTGCCACCATTGGGCGCGCGTCTTCTGGGCTCATTCCATTTGCCTCTTAAAATTCGAGGCTCGCTGCTGTTTGCACGTGCGAGCCCCTTATCAATGGCCAAATCGCGGTAAATTGGACCGCTGTAGCAACAAAGCTACTTACGAATGCCGAGTCGGGCCAGCATGTCCAAGTACTGCTGCGGGTCGTGCCGCTTCAAATAGTCCAACAAGCGACGGCGACGGCTCACCATCGCCAAAAGACCGCGACGAGTCGCATAGTCTTTTTTGTGCTTTTTCATGTGCTCCGTCAGGCTGTTGATGCGACTGGTCAAAATCGCAATCTGAACTTCCGGGGAACCCGTGTCCTCGCCACCACGTTGGAAATCCTGGATGGCTTCGTTTTTCTTCTCTTTGGTAATCGACATGGGCGACTTTACTTACGTCCGCAAGTAGGGTGACTTCTTCTTAACCACAATAACGACAAGGACTTGTGAAATCAGGAGGTCTCCCGCGACTACCAAGACCGCGGCCACCAACGCATCAAACTCATCCTCAATCTTTTGATAAGACCGTTAATTTAGCAGTGAAAGCTGATTTTGCAACGCCTAATAGCCTGGTTCGGCACAGAATGGCACTTACTTTGCCTATAAAACCGCCCATGTTTCCTAATCTTGCCGTTTCGGTGGGCTGGGATGTAGAGATTGTACCACTGGGGAGAGGCCAGAGGGTCTCAGGCGAATCTCGATCTGTCCCAAGCTTGCCGTATTTAACCAGTGGCGAGTCCCCTGCTCTGCGGGAAGGCTCTGTATTGCTGGTGACCCACTGCTGACAACGATCCACTGAGGTTGGCACCAGGCGTAGAACTGCTCGGGGTTGCTTCCTCGGCTGCCATGATGCGGAGCCATCACCACGTCGCAGTTGATTGGCTGCTCTAGAACGACCGCTTCGGTGCCTGGCGATTCGAGATCTCCTGGAAGCAAAATGCGTCGGCCCTGGTACTCGATTAGCAATACCAGGCTGTTAGCGTTGTCGCGACCAAGCACGCCTTTGCGGGTTGGGTGCAGGACCAGTAGTTGAACGTCCGGCATGGTTTTCAGACGCTGGCCGGCGGAAAGTGGACGGACGGGAATTTGACGCTGCTGGATTTCGGTCAACAACGTTTCTGCCAAGTGACCAGGCGTCTTTAGCATCAACTCGGAGCAATAAACCGTGCCAACCGAGAATCGCTCTAGGATGCCAGGGAGTCCGTTGAAGTGGTCGGCATCGTCGTGCGAAATAATGATTGCTTCAAGATGTGAGATTCCTTTATTCCACAGTACAGCCGAGAGAGACTGCGTAGCCCGACGAGGCGAACCGAGACGTCCGCAATCGTACAGAAGGTTCTGTCCACCAGGCAATTCCACCAAGGCACAAGTTCCGTGGCCGACACTGACAAAGGTGCAGATCACTTCTTGCCGGGCTTGGGATTTTTGCGAGTGAACAATTCCCTGCCCGAAGCCCACGGCCAACCAAACGGCAACCAGGGCGACGCCCCAGCGGCGAGGAAACCTCCGACAGGCGATCAGGAAGCCCAATCCCGTTAACAGAAGATAGAACCCAATAACCCACCCCTGAGAAGGCCCAGCAGTCCAGAACGTGAGCTTGGCATGTTGTTGCGTGAGCGTGACAATTTGTTCGAGTCCTACCAGGGGCAAGGTAAGTAACTGGGAGAAAAAGGGAGCGATCACCGGAACGGCGATGCTCGTCCCCACTAGAAACACCAGACCGAACAGGGCGAACGACATCAGCACGCCCAAGATTGGTGAAAGGATAATGGCCCAGGGGGAGGCTGTATGGAAGTGAATGAGCACCAGGGGTAAAGTGACCAACCAAACTGCCAGCGATGCCAATAGGGCCATCCCGATCGTGCGTCCGGTTGCCTTGAGTAGCTTGACTGGCCAGGGCCTGGTTTCCGCGATTAGTTTTTTCAGTGGATCAATCGGACGAGAGCGATGCTGTAGATTGGCTAACCAGGCTAAGGTGGCCACCGCGACAAACGACAATTGCGTTCCCGCCTGAAAGATCTCTGTCGGGTTCCAACCAATGACCGCAATCCAGGCCAATGCCAGCGAGTTCCAGAAGGTATGCCGCCGGAAAAGGATGGTGGCAACGCAAAAGGTGCTAACCAAAATCGAAGCTCGCACGATAGGCGGCCTGGTGTCGACCAGCAGGACATAGGCGCATGTTAGTAGTAGCAGGGCCAGCCCTGGAAACCAAACAGGAGCAGGAATCCAACGCAGCAGCTGGTAGGCCAGAAATGCCAAGATGCCGAGATGAAGCCCAGAGAGAGCCAGCAAGTGGACGGTACCTGTCTGGCGAAATGCCTCGTCGGTTGCGTCTGCCAAGCGCTCGCGTCGTCCTAAGAAAATCGTTTCAGCCAGGCCGTCTAGTTTGGGGGGAACGGCTGCGGTGAGTTTACTGTCGATAAATTGCCGCCAGGCGAGAATCGGCGACCCAAGCGATTTTGAAAGAGGTTGGCCGGTTGGCTGAAGACATTCGGGAAAATTGCATCGCAGCAAAATGCGGTGCCCTTGCCCGCGCGACCAGTTCGCGAAATCGAACTCGCCAGGGTTCAAGGCCGCTTCCGGCTGCATCGCTTGAGCAAAGACGATAATGGACTCTCCTGGCCCAACCGATAGTTCGTCTCCCGAGACATAAATCTCGGTCTCGCCGCTGGCCGGCACCCAGGTTGTGCCACTGCGGACCTTGGTGACGCGGAAGGGAACTTTCCACTGATTGGGCAGCTTGAATTCGTAAGGAGACCGGTCGGTTTGAGCCGGTAAGAAACGTGGGTAATCGGTCACCTTACCTTGCAACGCGATCGGCTGCTTCTGCGAGTTGAGGGATAAGCTGAGGTCGGTCGAGCGGTCGAGATTCCAGTAGATGTGATGCCAAAGACCGCCCAGCGAGGCCACCGCGAGTAGCAACGTTAAGCTGCCCATCGCATCGCGCTGGGAAATCCACAGCAGCAACCAACCGGCAAGCAGGAGCCCAAACGCGACAAGCCATCCTGTTAGTGGTAAATCAACCAAAGCATCAACCAACACCCCGCCAGTCAGCGCGCAAGCGACCAGCACAAGCGGTCGAGCGAGTTTCCGCTTGTGGGGGGGAGGTCGATTTGATGTGACGGAATCCAACTTGATTTCAGACCCGTTCTCGACAAAGCTGAGAGAAAGCAATCTGTTATGGATGTCGACGCAACCGGCATGATTGGGGCGAACCGCGGAAACGCACGCCTGATGGTTCGTGCTGGTTGGCGGACGCAGGCATTCATATTATCGCAGCGGCAGTTGCAAGGCTCAATTGATTCGAGCCGAATTGAAGAACTTTTCAACTCTCGATTACCCTCCCCTGCTTCCCTTTCCCCTCAAGCTCATTGCCTATCATGCGAAACCGAACTCTGTTACTTGTGTTTTCTCTGGCGGTACTTCTTTTCTCGGCAACGAACCGACTGTCGGCTGCCGAGCGTCCGAATTTGATTTTACTGCTGACCGACGATCAGCGTTTCGATGCACTGGGGTGCATGGGCAACCCTGTGATTAAAACACCTAACATCGACAAACTGGCTGCGGAAGGGGTAACGTTCGACAACGCTTTTGCCACGACGGCCATTTGTGCGACGAGCCGGGCGACGTTCTTGACCGGGCAGTACGCTCGGCGGCATGGGGTAGTCGACTTCCGCACAGTCCTCACGCCGGAAGCCTATCAGCAATCGTTCCCTGCCCTGCTTCGTGCGGCCGGGTATCGAACGGCATTCATTGGAAAGTGGGGCGTGGGGAATAAGCTGCCGATCGACCAGTACGACTACTGGAAAGGTTTTGGTGGTCAAGGAGAGTATTTCGAGGAGGGCCACCCCCACATGACTCAGCGGCTGGAGAATCAAACACTCGAGTTTCTCGACACTTGCAAGGCGGATCAGCCGTTCTGTTTGCAGGTCAGCTTTAAGGCCGCACATTGCCAAGATGGCCCTGGCTGGCAATTTCGTCACGCCCCCAAATACGCTGACTATTACGCAGAAGATAGAATCACCCCTGCCGAGACAGCCAACGACGCGGCCTATGCCAAGCTACCTCAGCAACTGCAAGGAGGTGAGTCTCGAATTCGTTGGCAGCGACGTTTCGATGGAGACGAGATGCTGCAGAAGAACGTCAAAGATTACTATCGGCTCTTGACCGGTGTCGACGATTTTGTCGGAGCGATGGTTGCCAAATTGCAGGAAAAGAAGCTGGCTGAAAACACCGTGATTCTGTACACCTCCGACCATGGATTCTTTTTGGGGGAACATGGCCTGGCCGGCAAGTGGCTGATGTACGATCCATCGATTCGGATCCCGCTGATCATTTATGATCCGCGACTTCCTCAGTCGCTGCGTGGTCGTCACCTGAACGAGATGGTGTTGAACGTCGATATTGCCCCAACTCTTTTAGATTTCGGCGGCGTCAAGGTGCCCTCGGTTATGCAGGGGCGCAGTCTTAAACCTTTGGTGGAAGGAAAGCAAACCGAGCCTTGGCGAACGGAGTTCCTGTACGAACACCTATTCCCCCATGCGACCATTCCGCAAAGTGAAGGCGTTCGTACTCAGGATTGGAAGTACATTGTTTACGAGAAGACCGAACCCAAGCTGGAACAATTGTTCGATCTGAAAAACGATCCGAATGAGACGACCAATCTTGCGGAAGACCCGCAGCATGCTAACAAGCTGAAAGAACTACGGTCCAAGCTTGATCAAATGCGGACAGAGCTACAGTAGCGGCCATAAAGCTTGTTTCGCTTTTAGCTACGTACGGCATGCCAAGCATGAATTAAGCCGGCCTGGTAGAAGCAGGTCGGCAATGTAAATCCTGCCGTAGAGATCATGTGGGCGACTTCCGTCGGAGGAAGTACGCCCACATCTTTTTGGTAGGCGTCGCGCATTTTCTCCGTGGCTTCCCGGGCTACTCCACCAGATCGAAGCGTGCGCATCCAGATTTGCAGCAGACGTTCGTATTCTGCCGAGTTGGTGTCGGAAGCCAAGTCCGAGGTCACCAAGAGGCCACCGGGACGAAGGCGTTGGGCGATCTGCCGGAAGTAGTCAATTCTGGCATCACGATCCAAGAGGAACTGCGATACCAACAACGATGTTGCGGCGTCAAACGGTTGGGTGGCTGAATAGGTGTTGAGGTAGTCTTCGTGAAACTCACACCGATCAACCACACCGAGCTTTGCGGCTTTCGTCCGGCAAATCTGCAGCATGTGAGGAGAGGGTTCAACGGCAACAAATTGAAAGTCCGGAAACTGTTGGGCTAAGTAAAGGGTCTCTTCCCCCGTTCCGGCACCGACACACAAGATTCGCGAAGCCTGCGGTAAATCGAGAAAGATACCTCGGATGAGTAAGTGAATTGCATCGCGAAAGGGTGCCATTTCAGCCCATTGCCGATCGTAGCCAAGAGCACAGGCCTGATTGAAAATTTTCTTAGGATCGTTTTGAGGCATGGCTTACTGCGTGTTGGGCGTGCTTTGCTAAATCTTGAAACAACCTTATTGTAGGCAATCGCTGCCTTAGGCGTTTGTGTGGTACGCCACCAACGCGAGTATCGTGAACGATTAGTTCAATGAGATGTAGTCGTCGTTGACTTCTTTTTGTTTAAAGCTTTTGGCCAGCAGCAAGTCGGCTCGTTCTTTGGGCGGCGTTTGCATGATCGCTTGAATTGCTTCTTGATCCGGTTGCGAGGGGAGCCCCCAGTCAGCTCGCTGATCGAAAATTTCCGTGGCGGGTTGAGAGGGTTTGCCGGCGTTTAGCAGTTCGAAGTGATCGAGGTTCACCAATGCCGGATGCCACACCCCGCACGCATGACTCAAATAGGTCAGGTCTTTGCGAAGTGTCACGATGTAGTTTGCCGCACGCACGCCTTTCGAGGTTGGATCGAGCCCGCGTTTCAGCCAGACGTTTTGTGTAGCGACACCAGCCGGGCAGTGGCCGGTATGGCAGCGCTGAGCTTGAATGCAACCGATCGAAAGCATGGCCTCGCGGGCAATGCTAATCATGTCGCAGCCCAATGCCAGGGCGAAGAGCGCGCTCTCAGGAAATCCGAGCCGACCAGAACCGTTGAAGACCACATGCTCGTGCAGACCAAGTTCATAGAACTCGTGATAGACACGCGTGAAGCCAATCTTGAAGGGTAATGCTACGTGATCGGTAAACACCAACGGAGCAGCGCCGGTCCCCCCTTCTCCGCCGTCGATCGTGATGAAATCGACACCACGGTTGGTTTGCGACATTTGTGTGGCAAGCTCTTTCCAGAATTTGGTTTCTCCTACGGCCGATTTAATACCGACTGGCAAGCCGGTGGCATCGGCGATCCGCTCGACGAAATCGAGCATACCGTCGACACTGCTGAATTCGCGATGCTTGCCCGGGCTGGCACAATCCTTACCAAGGGGAATGCCACGAATCGCGGCAATTTCTGGTGTGATCTTGCTGGCCGGTAGCAAGCCTCCCACGCCCGGCTTAGCACCTTGGCTGAGCTTCACTTCCAAGGCTTTGATTGGGGAAGCGGCGCAGACATCTTTGAGCTTTTCTAGGTCGAAGCGTCCGTTGGCATCGCGGCATCCGAAGTATGCCGTGCCAATTTGCATGATCAGATTTCCGCCGGCCAGGTGATATGGGCTGACACCTCCTTCGCCCGTGTTTTGCAAACAGCCAGCTAGCGCGGCACCGCGATTAAGGGCCTCTACGGCGGGGCCACTGAGCGAGCCAAAGCTCATGCCGGAGATGTTGACCAGGCTGTTTGGGCGAAATGCATGCCGTCGATTGCGATACCCGCCCATCACTTTAGCGCACGGCAGGTGGTAGTCGGGATCGTACAGCGGATCGGTTGTCTGGGCCGAGTCGACTGGAAAAGCCGAATGTTTCACGATCAAGTGATTCGCGGTCGCTTCCAAATCGTTGTCGGTGCCGAAACCGAAGTAGTTGTTCTCGCGCTTCGACGAAGCATAGACCCAGCGTCGTTGGTCGCGGCTGAACGGGCGTTCCTCGTTATCGCTGGTAACAATATATTGACGCAGTTCCGGGCCGATCGCTTCCAGCCAGTAGCGGAAATGCCCGATAACCGGGAAGTTTCGCAGGATCGCATGGCGTTTCTGAGTTAGGTCGTAGATAAGCATGCCGACCAAAACGACCGCAAAAAGCCCCAGTCCGATCCAGAATAGCGTCATCGCTGTCTTTCCAAGAAGTTTGCCACACCTCGTTAATGGCGGGCTGTTTTATTTTACGTCGCTCTTATGGAGTTGATGGCGACGTTATGCCGAATTTTGCGGCTCCCCGTCCTTTTCGTCAAGGCGTGGCATGCTTCTTTAATTCGTACGGCCATCGGTAAGCTTTTGTTTGGCGAGTTGCCGTACGGTCGCTACGATACCGTTGATACTGGGATTCATTCATGAAGGGAATTGTATGACTGACCAAGGCCCGAATGTAGCCGACGCCCTGCCCCGCTTTTCGTTGTGGGCAATCGCCGTAGTGATTGCCGTCTGTGGAGTCGTGTTTGGTGTCCTGAGGCTATTGGGGCCCTTGGCAGCATGTTGGACGGTCTTAATGCTGTTGGTCGTCGGTGTGCATTTACTGGCCTCGTACGTTGGACGCCAGATGGACCGCAACCGGAAAGAGCAAAGCCGTAAGCCGTTTGAGGGCTTGCCGCCCGGCAAAGCGAGTTCGGTGGTCATGCCCCGCAAGAAAAATCCAAACCTGGCCGAGCGGACTAGACTCTCGGTCTGGCAGGTTTGCAGTACCGCTCAGGCAACCGTGATTGGCGGAGGGATGGGAATTGTAAGTGGTCGTTCCCTTCCGCCGCAAGAATTTAATTGGGCCGTGCTGACCGTCTGTATGATTAGCGGTGCAGCACTTGGTGGAATTTGGTGCTTCGTGATCGGTAATTTAACCGAACACGCCATCCGTAGCCTGATATCTGCCCATCAGGGGGAAATCTCGTAACCGGTGAGTTAGCTACCGAGTTTGCGACTAAGCTTGCTCGTGAGGCTTTTCGACGCGGTGAATCACTACAATGTACTCAGCCGATTGCATGATGCCGCCACCGGTAACAAAAACCACTCGATCGCCTTCTTCCAAGTAGCCGTTACTGAGGCCCCATTGATCGATGAAGCGACGCAGTTGAATGCCGTTATGGACCGGAGCATTGGAGATCGGGGTCACGCCCCAATAGAGACACATCCGTCGTAGTGCAGCGTCCGAGTCACTTACGCTGATGGTCGGAATGGCATCGCGAAGTTTGGCTTTGGTTAACGCAGTGCCACCGGTACGGGTCGCGGTCACCACGAGCTTTGCGTCGAGATGTTCGGCGGTAATCGAAGCTCCCGAGACGACCGCTTGGGTAACCGGGTGAACCTGGGCAACACGGTTGTCGATGCGACTGGCTTTGCCACGCTGCTCTAGCCACATCCGTTCGGTGGCCATCATGATTCGGTTCATCATCTTCACAACCGCCACAGGATGCACGCCCACAGCCGTTTCGCCTGAAAGCATGCACGCGTCTGCACCATCTAAAATGGCGTTCGCCACGTCGGTGGCTTCGGCGCGTGTGGGCCGATTCGAGGTGGTCATGCTGTCGAGCATTTGCGTGGCAACGATCACAGGGCGACCGATGCGCGAGCAGGTCGAGACAATCAATTTTTGAGCGGCAGCAACTTCTGCCACATCGATTTCGACCCCTAAGTCACCCCGGGCAACCATCACACCGTTCGACTCACGAACGATTTCGTCCAGGTTGTCGAGGGCTTCTCGTTTTTCGATCTTGGCAATAATGAAAGCCCGCGATTCGTGCTGCATGAGCAAGTCGCGTAGTTGACGCAGATCGTCAGGGGAACGCACAAAGCTGAGGCTCACGTAATCCAGATCGTTTTCTGCGGCCCATTTGACGTGTTCGATATCTTGCGGAGTCAGGGCTGGCACACTGAGTTTAGTGCCTGGCAGGTTGATCCCCTGCCGGCTGCGGATCGGCCCGGCTTGCACCACTTTGCAGATCGCCGAATCTGGCGTCTTTTCGAGTACCGACATCATGACCGTACCGTCGGCCAGCATCACATCGTTACCGACTTCCAGTTCGTCGATCAGAGGTTTGTAATTGCAGGTCAGTTGATTCGGTTCGGTCGTTTCTTCCCCTCGGACGAAGGTGAAGATTTCATCCTCGTGGCATTGAACGATTTCTTCTTGCAGAATCCCGAGACGAATTTTCGGGCCTGAGAGGTCGGCCAGCGCGGCGATAGGACGATCAACACGTGCGCTGATCTCGCGAATGTTCTTCACGACCTCGGAATGGTCTTTCAGGTCGCCGTGTGCCAAATTCACACGAAAGACGTCGACCCCTGCGAGGATCAATTCCTCAAGCATCTCAGGACTGCGGCAAGCAGGTCCCACGGTGGCGACGATCTTCGTACGGGCACGGTTCGGGTAGATTCGAGCGGCAGACATATTTCGCAGCCAGGGGTAAAACAACTCGGAAAAACGAAATCAACACGCATAAATCTAGCCCATCACTCGTGCCATGACGATGGGGTTTTTCAAAACCTTAACCATTCTTATTGCTCGTGCAGCGTGATTTATTTCCACTTACCACAATCTCGTGAGCGAGTGATTCCACGTGGTATTGGGTGGCAATGGGTATCTATTTAACTTTGGCACCTGATTACGGCGACTTATCCCGCTCAAGGCAAAAGGGGGGATATTTGCAAAAAGTGGCGTAAGTCCCACTCTTTTTTTGAGTTTCCTGGTATCTGACGGCTGGAAAGAATATTATAAAAAACTGAATCCCGTTAACCCTCTGCTAAGCCGTGCCTCTATTCCCTTGTCGGTCGCTGGTAATTGCGATGGCGTTAATCGAGTGGATTGGGTTGCTTGGTGAAGTACCGCCAGTTGTGCCACGACATGCCAGTTTTTCTTATGTGGAGTATCTCGCTTTGAGTCAACGAAAATCGGATCGGCGCCAATTTTTGAAGCATTCCGCTGCGACAACCGCCGCCGCTGCGTCTGTGCCATATTTCTTCACCGGCCAGAACGCGATGGCTGCGGACGAGCAGAAAGCGAAGGAAGCCAGTGATCGTCCGGTTGTCGGTTGTATTGGCACCGGCAGTCGCTGGCATGCCGTGGGCCCCAATGCGATGCAGTTGGGCGACGTAGCCGCCGTTTGCGATGTCGATGCCAATCATGCCGCTGGGGCTAAGAAGCGGGTGACCGATATTCAGGCAAAAAAAGGCGTTGACCGTCAGGTCGACGTTTACGAGGACTATCAGAAGATCCTCGATCGCAAAGATATCGATATTGTTACCATTGTGACCACCGACCACTGGCACTCGAAGATCGCCATCGAGGCCATGAAAGCCGGCAAAGATGTCTACTGCGAGAAGCCGTTGACCCTCACGATTGACGAGGGGAAGAAAATCTGTCAGGTCGCCAAGGAAACGGGTCGCGTATTTCAGGTTGGTACCCAGCAGCGAAGTGAAATGGGGCTTCGTTTCCTGCAGGCCGTCGCGTTGGTCCGTCATGGACGGATCGGCGAGGTGCAGAACATTGCCGTCGCGATCGGCGGAGCCCCGGCTTGCGATGCCATTCCCGTGGTCGATGTCCCCAGCAGCTTGAACTGGGAAAAATGGTTGGGACAAGCGCCCTTGGTCGACTATCGCTGGGGAAAGAACGGCAACACGGTCAACACGCGTTGTCATTACGAGTTCCGCTGGTGGTACGAATACTCTGGCGGTAAGCTCACCGACTGGGGGGCCCACCATGTCGATATCGCACAATGGGCGATTGGCCAAAGTGAAGACGGGATGGGGCCAAGTTCGATCGAACCTCTTTACGTCGAGCATCCTGTCGATTTCCAGGACGGCATGCCCGTGCAGGATGATCGCTATAACACGGCGACCCGTTTCCACGTCAAAGCGACGTTTGGTGACGGCGTGGTGATGGACATCAAGGATTCGCACCAAGACGAACTCGGTTTCGACAATGGGATCATGTTCATGGGAACGGAAGGACGTTTCCTAGTGAATCGTGGCAAGATCGTGGGGGCTCCGGTCGATGCCCTGAAGGATAACCCCCTGCCAGAGAATGCCATCGCCGAGATCTACGGCGGAAACATGCCAGCGCGAGGCAATGCCCATATGGTTAACTTCTTTGAAGCGGTGAAAGCTCGTAAACAACCGATTTCCGATGTCTTCACCCATCATCGAGCGTTGACGACGTGCCACCTGTCGAACATTGCCATTCGCTTGAATCGCACGCTCAAGTGGGATCCCAAAACCGAGCAAATCCTGGACGACCAGCAGGCCAATGCGATGCAATCGCGAGATGCTCGCAAAGGGTATGAAGTCACCGTATAATATTGACTCCCATCATGCACCCATCCCCTGGTTCGCTCTGCGCGGATCAGGGGTTTTTGTTGGACAACACGATTTCGCTTCTCAAGAGATAGAACGACAACGGTGACTTACTGGCGGGATAAAGTAGCGGTGGTTACCGGAGCCTCACAAGGTTTCGGGCGTATCCTCGCGGGACAACTTGTAAAACAAGGGTGCCATGTGGTTTTGGCTGCGCGTGATCTCGCTAAGCTGCAAATTGCGGCAGAGGCGATCGATCCTGGTGGTCAACACACAACGCTCGTGCCCACGGACGTAACGTGCGATGATTCGGTTGTCGAACTATTCAACGATGTTCGCGACCGTCATGGGAAGCTTGATGCGTTGTTCAACATTGCTGGGGCCAGTTCGCGAGGCCTTGTATGTGAAACCTCCATCGACGACTTTCTTATCTCGTTCGACCTGAATGTTCTTTCTGCCGTGCGTTGTATTCAATCTGCCAGCGAGATGCTTAAAGCATCGCAGGGGCATGTGGTGAATATGGGATCGCTGGCCTCGAAAAGTGCCTCGAAGTTTATTGGGCCGTATGCCACGTCCAAGTTCGCCCTGGCCGGTATGAACCATCAACTTCGGCTGGAACTGGCTGAAGCCGGCGTTCATGTCTTGCTGGTTTGTCCTGGCCCGATTGCCCGTGAAGATGCCGGCCAGCGTTACGAGGCTCAGGCTTCCGGTCTGCCCGAGGCGGCACGCAGCCCTGGGGCAGGCGTAAAAGTGAAAGCAATCGATCCAACCGACCTGGCCAAACGGGTGCTTGTTGGTTGTGAAAAACATCAAACGGAAATCGTCGTCCCAGGCAAAGCTCGGGTGCTGTTTTCGATCGCTCAGTTATCAGGAGCCTGGGGAGACTGGCTTTTGAAGCGGTTCACATCTTCATAAGCACGGCTTGTGAAGATGAAAAATTTCTCCGATTTGTGTAAGCCCTCGTTGGTTGAATGAAGCCTGCGGAGGCCTTATGATGACCATCAAGCCTACCTTTTCGCGCTCGTCGCTCTTCCGGAGATTTAACCTCATGCCCAAACTCCGCACCCGTCTGTCAGTGCCGTTGCTTGCAATGCTCCTAGGGGTTTTTGCGGGTTGGCAAACGTCTGATGCTCAAGAGGTGGCTAACACTCAAGTTAACGCTCAGAAGCGTCCTCCTAACTTCGTGGTTATTTTCTGCGATGATCTGGGGTACGGCGATCTGGGCTGCTTCGGTAACCCGACAATTCGCACCAAGCAGCTCGATCGGATGGCCGCTGAAGGAATGAAGCTCACCCAGTTTTATGTGGGTGCTTCTGTCTGTACGCCTAGTCGTGCGGCCTTGATGACGGGCCGGCTTCCTTGCCGAAGTGGAATGTGCGGTAACAAACGCCGTGTGCTTTTCCCTGATTCGAAGGGGGGGCTGCCTGCGGAAGAAATCACCTTGGCTGAAGCGTTGCAAGAAGGTGGCTATGCCACCGCTTGTATTGGCAAGTGGCACTTGGGGCATCACAAGCAGTTTTTGCCAACCAACAACGGTTTCGATTACTACTTCGGAATCCCTTATTCCAACGACATGGATCGCGTGCCGGAGGCGCCTAAGGGACGCGCTTCGATGTGGAATCCTAAGAGCGAGTACTTCAACGTTCCTTTGATGCGGAATGAAGAAATTGTCGAACGACCCGCCGAGCAAACCACCATTACGCGTCGCTATACGGAAGAAGCGGTTAAGTTCATCGACGAACATCAAGAAGAGCCATTCTTCATTTACCTGGCCCATTCGATGCCGCATGTGCCCCTGTTTCGTTCTCCTGAATTTGAAGGTGTCAGCCGTCGTGGTTACTTTGGCGACGTGATTGAAGAGATCGATTGGAGTGTGGGTCAGGTGCTGCAAAAGTTACGCGATACCGGGCTGGATGATAACACGCTCGTTGTGTTCTGCAGTGATAACGGCCCCTGGCTGCCTTATGGCGACCATGGCGGATCGGCGGGACCGTTGCGTGGCGGTAAGGGAAGTACTTGGGATGGTGGCATGCGAGAGCCCACGATCTTCTGGTGGCCGAAGACCATTCCGGCGGCTTCGGTCGCGGCGGATATCGGCAGCACAATGGATCTGATGGCGACTTTTCACTCGCTTGCCGACTTAGAGATGCCGAACGATCGAACTTTCGACAGCCATGATTTAACACCGGTGCTGAAGCAAACGGGTAAGAGTACTCGGGAAGCGTTCTTTTACTATCGCGGCTACGATCTGACGGCAGTCCGTTACGGTCCGTGGAAACTGCACTTTAAAACCCAAGCTGGTTACGGCCAGCCAAAGCCTGAAATTCATGATCCGCCGGTTCTATTTAACATTGAACATGACCCGGGCGAATCTCGTAACGTGGCCAAGGAAAACCCCGAGGTTATCGAAACCATCCTGGCCGAAGTAAAGCGTCACCAAAGTGAAATGGTGTTCGCCGAGTCTCAGTTAGAGCTCTAGATGCCGTCTAGGTCTCATCTCCTCCTAACGCAAACTCTCAACACCCCTTTTGGAAAGAGCCATGACCGCGTTCCCCAATGTTGGCAAAATTGAATACGAAGGCCCCGATTCACGTAACCCTCTGGCGTTTCGCTGGTACAACCCAGACGAAGTGATCGAGGGAAAGACCATGAAGGAGCATTTCCGCTTCAGCGTGGTCTATTGGCACACGTTCCGTGGAACCGGTGCCGATCCGTTTGGTCCTGGCACTGCCGTTCGTCCTTGGGATGACGGAACCGATTCTCTCGATAACGCGATCAAGCGGGTAAAGGTCGCTTTCGAGTTCATCGAAAAGTTGGACGCTCCGTTCTATGCGTTCCACGATCGGGACGTTGCCCCGGAGGGCGCGAACCTGGCGGAAACCTACAAGAACTTCGACGCCGTTGCGGCTGCCCTGCAGGAAGAGCAGGAACGGACCGGCATCAAGCTGTTGTGGGGAACGGCCAATATGTTCAGCCACCCACGCTTTATGCATGGTGCCGCTACAAGCTGCAACGCAGATGCTTTTGCTTATGCCGCCTGCAGTGTCAAGAAAGCGTTGGAAATCACCAAGCAGTTGGGTGGCGAGAACTATGTGTTCTGGGGAGGCCGTGAAGGTTACCAGAACCTGCTCAACACCGACATGAAGCGTGAACTAGATCACTTGGCTAAGTTCTTTCACATGGCAGTCGACTATGCCAAGGAGATCGGTTTCGATGGCCAGTTCCTCATCGAACCGAAGCCGAAAGAGCCGACCAAGCATCAGTACGATTTCGACACCGCCAACTGTCTGGCGTTCCTCAAGTCGTACGACTTGGACAAGTACTTCAAGATGAACCTAGAAACGAACCATGCCACCCTGGCCGGACATACCATGCAGCACGAGCTGGAGTACGCCGGGCAAAGCGGAATGCTGGGTTCGATCGATGCCAATACCGGCGACCTGCTGTTGGGTTGGGACACCGATCAATTCCCGACTAACTACTACCTGACCACCGAGTGCATGCTTTCGATTTTGAAGTATGGCGGTCTGGGAACTGGTGGCGTGAACTTCGATGCCAAGGTCCGACGCGAGAGCTTCGAGCCGCTCGACTTGTTCTATGCTCACATCGGCGGCATGGACGCTTTCGCCAAGGGGCTACGAATTGCTGCTGCTATTCGTGCGGACGGCAAGTTGGACGAGTTTGTCAAGCAGCGTTATAAGAGCTGGGACGAAGGGGTTGGATCTGAAATTGAAGCTGGCAAGCACGATTTCAAAACGCTCGAAGCCTACATGCTCGCCAAAGGGGAAGCCAGCCCGAACGAAAGTGGCCGCCAGGAACTGTTGGAACACATTTTCAATATGTACCTATAGGGCTTAGGCCGATTTTTCCCCTCGTTTGATGGGAAACAATAGCTAGAATGGATTGCTGGAGGGTCGACTTCCAGCAATCCTTTTTTTTGGGCTCATCTTCTTTTCGTGGAAGGCGGCGTATCTTGAATCCTGACCAAAAAGACACTTGCTATCGTGGCGATACGGCAGAGACGCTGGCCTGGCGCGTTGCGGAACTTGAGCAGGAAAACGCCCGACTGAAGCAAGAGAACGATCGATTCAATCGGATTCTTAAGTCGACGCCAGTGTTCGTCTTTGTCATCACGCGCGAATACCAAATCATCTATCTCAATCATTCCCGTGCGGACTGCCATGAACAGCCGACCGGAATGTATATACGGGACTTCGTCACTCTGGAAGACGCCAAGGTGCTCGAAGCGGCGATTACGCGAACCTTTGAAGAGCAACGCGAGCAGATGGTGCGCATTCGCAGCGAGACGACCGGACGGATGCTGCAGACTTTGTATGCGCCGATGAAGGCTTGCGAAGGAGAGCCGTTGGTCGTTGGTGTTTCGCTGGACGTGACCGAAGAGCATGAAAAGCTCGATGCGATCATTCAGAGCAAAGACAAGATTGCTGAGGAACTAGCCGAGAGTGACCGCCGACTTGAGATCATGGTGGATAATACGCCCGTGCCAGTTTCAATCTCCGATCTGGAGACAGGACAAATTCTCTACGGGAACAAGGCCTTGGCGGAAACCTTCGCGATCCCTTATGACAAGATCCAAGATCAGGTCGCCAGTAACTACTATGCGGATCCAGCGCAGCGACAATCTTTACTAGGTCGAATTTCCCGTGGCGAGCCTATACGGGGAAACACCCTCAGAATGAAGACGCACAATGGAGACATTCTTCATTTAGCGCTTTACATCGACAAGATTAAATATGCTCAGCGATCGGCGATGCTAACTTGCTTTTTGGATATCAGCGCTCATAAACAGCGGGAAGAAGGAATTCTAAGAGATCGCATGGCCCTTCGCCGCTTGCTGGATACCAACGAACGAGATCGTCGTTTGATCGCTTACGAAATCCACGATGGTGTCGTCCAAGATATGACTGGCTCGCTCATGTTTCTACAAACGGGGGTCAGCTTGATCCCAACCGATACGGACGGCCAAGTAGAGGTTAAACGAGGGACGCAGCTTTTGGCCAATGCGATTGGCGAGATTCGACGACTGCTCAACGGCTTGCGTCCTTTAAGCCTGGAAGAAGGAGGTGTCGTCGCGGCGATCGACGATTTAGTCACCCGCATGATGGAAGATAACTTTGCCATCGACTTCCATCACGACTTGGAATTTTCCCGCTTGGCTCCTTCTTTGGAGATGGCCATTTACCGAACCGTTCAGGAAGCGGTAAACAATGCGCGGAGACATAGTCAGGCCAATACTGCGAGTATTACAATCTTGCAGATAGACAAGGAGATTAAAATCTCGGTACGTGACGAAGGGTGCGGTTTTGATCCCAGCCAGGTCGATCCCCGACGCTGTGGTCTTTCTGGAATTTATGAACGGGCAAATTTGCTCGGCGGCGAAGCCCGGATCTTGAGTTCTCCTGGGCATGGCACGTTGGTAAAGGTGATCTTGCCGCTAGGAGACTATCTCGACAGCGACGAAGCTGGGCGCTAGTAGCCTGTTGGATTTCTCAGATCGGCTACGTTATTGAGATTGGATCGATTGCGGCGTTGTGAATTCCTCGACATATCGAGTGGATATGCCTGCGGCTTCATGCCTTGCACTCGCTCTAAACTCAATAACTTGCTCACAAAGCAGAAAATCAACAGACTGCTAGACCTCGCACATGGTCTTAACGATTTCTGGCACACTAACGACCAATGCCAAACGACCGCCGCCCATTTGGGCCACACCACCGATCCGGCGACAATTCTCGAGCACGTTTTGCATGTCGTTGACGACGACTTTGCGTTTGCCGATCACTTTGTCGACGAGCAAGCAAGCCAATCCTTTTTTGCTGGCAACCAACACGGCTGGATGGCGATTTTTGGACTCGAAGTTGTTTTCCCGGGATAGTTCCATCTGTTCTGCCAACGAGAGCACCGAGACCGTTTGGCCACGAATAACGGTCATGGGCAAGCCATGGCAAGTCTTGATTTCGTTGATATCGACTTCCAGCACTTCGCGAATGTTCTCGAACGGGAGCACAAATTGTTCGTGCTTGGCCCCAACCAGTAGGCCGTCGATCACGAGAACTGCTTGGCGAATCGGGATTTCGATGGTGAAAGTCGTGCCTTGGTTGACGACGGAAGTAACTTGTACGTCTCCGTCATGATCCCGAATCGTCGTCCGCACGACATCCATGCCGACACCACGACCCGAGACATCCGTAATTTGTTCCGCAGTGGAGAAACCTGGGTGGAAGATCAGGTCGATGACTTCCGCGTCGGACATGGCCTGGATCTGCTCGACGGGCATGATTTGTTTTTCGAGGGCCTTTTGGCGAATACGAGCCGCGTCGATGCCTCGTCCGTCATCTCGAATGGTAATCACGACGTGAGTGCGTGTTGTTTCGGCTTTGATCCATAGGTTGCCAGACTCGTTGACACCACGAGCAAGACGGTCTTCTGGCTTCTCGATCGCATGGTCGGCTACGTTTCGAATCATGTGCGTTAGTGGCGAATCGAGGTCTTCGATCAGAGACTTGTCGACTTCCACCTCATCCCCTTCGATATGCACGTCGATCTTCTTTTTCAGATCGGTGGCCAACTTGCGGGCCATCGGAGGGAACTTTGAAAGCAAAGAGCCAATGGGAACCTTGCGGAGGGAAATAACGCTCTTTTGTAATTCGTTGGCTTGAGTCGAGAAGGTTACATTGATCTGACGGAGTTCTTCTACCAATTCCGCAATCGATTCTGCTTCGACCATGCGGGTTTGTACGTCTTTCAAGCGTTCGCAAGTGATGAACAGGCCTGAGACGTCGTCGAGGAATCGATCGAGATGATTTTCGTTTACCCGAATTGAACGCGAACGTTTAGGGTTGGGGTGAGAGGTTTCTGCTGGTGTGGCTTCCGGGACAGGTGCTGTTTTCACCGCAGAAGCCAGGGGTTCGGCCACCGGCGGGGTTATTTCTGGGTGGAAGCGAGCGATGATGATCGCCAATTGGTCCCAGATCACAGAAATTAGACCTTGGTCGACACCGATTGGGCTTTCGTACAACGTTTTAAAATCTTTGATCGCCGCCTCGACTTTTCGGTGATCCTCATCACTGCTCTTTATCCGGCAGATCATTGAGAGATCAGACATTCGGTCCATGACGGTGCTTGAGTGGCTATCTTCCCATTTGCCATTCGAAGGCCAGAGGAAGGCAGTGGCCACTTCATGAATAAATTTCGAGACATCCTCCCCATCTATCATGAACTCTTTCGCGAGGACATCGTTAGGGGAAGGAACTATTTCGGCGCCAGAGGAACCCTCTTGGGGCTCTTCCGAGGAACTGCACACTAAAGCGGCAAGCTTTTCAGACCAACGCAGCGACTCGGGAAAACCAGCCGCATTCATTTCTTCGGCTAGTTCTCTGAGGTCTTGAAGCAATGCATGTTCGTCTGAAAGCCCATTGTTTGCCTGGGCGGCTAGTTCCGAGATGCGCTCGAGAAGTTTGATTTCATCAGCCGAGAGTTCGTTTTGCTGGGAGCCTCGTTCTACCTGTTCGAGAAGCGTGTTCAGTTTATCGAAGGCTTCGATTAAAACGCGATTCAATTCCTCGGTGAGGACGAGCTTTTGGTTGCGAATGTCGTCGAGCGTGTTTTCTACGGCATGGGCGAATTGTTTTATTACCGACAACCCAAAAAAACCAGCATTCCCTTTGATCGAGTGAACCGTTCGAAAAACGCCATTGATAGAATCTGCATTCGATGGTTCTTGCAGGAAAGCCGTGATCTGATCTGCAAGTCCATGGATTGAGTGAATGGATTCATCAATGAAGGCCAGCAGGAGTTCGTCGGTGTGATCAATGGTATTCATTTAGATTCCGCTTTCGAAGCATTCACTTCTAGGATTTCTAGAACTGAGTGAGAGTTGAGTGAGCATCACCTAGTTCCGTTTGTCTGCGATTCTTCAAGTCATGGAGACAATGCCACCACCGATCGACTTTGACGAAAGTGGCGCCCAACGCTTCCAATAAGGGGCCGAAATTAGGCATCGGCTTAAAGAAACAAGCTTCCGCTCCACCACGAAGCGACTCTAGGACCGTCATCTGCGAAACAAGTCCGGTCACCATGATGACTTGGATGCCACCGTCATACGATTTGATCTCTTGAAGCAACTCAAGCCCATTGAGACGTGGCATGTCAATATCGAGAATGCACACCCGACAGTTCGAGTTGAGCAAGTATTTAAGCGCATGTTCTGGGCGACTAAGCGAATCGACCGTGTAGCCTTCGTTCGCCAGGCGATGCTTTGTCAGCTTCAGAAAGTTTTCATCATCATCAACGTGTAAAACTAGCCGTTGCGAATCTGATGAATTTGATGTCATGGATCAGCCCCCATTTTTGAGTTCCATTAATACCAAGAACCTGGGCAAGACTAGCTCGAATTCAAAGCAGGGCAAACTAGCGCAGCTCTAAAGCAAGAACCTTTCGATGGGGGGAAAGACAAAATCTCCCGGAAAGTTGGGTTTCGTTAGAATCGGACGCCGCGAGAATTCAATTCCTGCCGCAGTTGGGCTGCAGATTGGAATAAAACAGCGTCATAACCGGCATTGGCCGCACCATCGATATTTTCCTGGCGGTCGTCCACAAAGAAAATATTTTCGGGAGGGACTTCACACAACTCTGCGGCTTTCCGATAGATCGCCAGGTCTGGCTTCATAAAGCCCAGACGGAAACTTAAAGCGTGAACGGGAAACAGCTTCGTCAGAAATGGAAAAGGCTTGCCCAGGCAATATTCCCAATGGCAATCACAAGTATTCGATAAAATGCCCAGAGGGTGTCCGGCTGCATGAAGTTGTTCGGCGAGTTCAATGGTATCTGGCATCGGATGAAAGATACTTGAAGCGGCATGAACGATATCTTCCAGTTTCGCTTCCACTTCGTAGCGGCTGCATAGCCAGTTGTGCAGATCGAGCGTCGTAATTTCGCCCCGTTCGTACTTCCACTGTTCGCCCGAGTGGAAGACATCTTGCCGGATGATCTCTGGCGTGGTGCCTAAGATATTGGCCAGTTGCCGGCAGGCAATATCGTGATCAAAGTCGAGCAGGACTTTGCCCAGATCGAAATAGAAGAACTTGATTCGAGAGCTCATCGGCGCTGCGTGTTTCCGTTTCGCAGTTTATAGCTTCTTCAAACGAATGTTTCGGTACCAGGCTTCGCACTTCGGACCGGCATGAATCTGAAGGCCGATGATTCCCGACTGAGGAATGTTGTCGTTTTCTTCGTGATAGTCCACCGTTTTCACTTCGTCGACCCAAATCTGAATGTGCTTGCCTTGGGCGCGGATTTTTAAGGGGATGAAGTCTCTCTTTTTCAGGACTTCTCTTACCTTATCGGCGTTGCCTTCTGCCAGGAAGGTGCGCCGTCGTGATTCGTCGTACAGCGATCCCCAGATCGGTTTATCGCCTGCCCAGCCCATGTCGCACTGATAACCAATCACTTCATGGTGATCAGGAATGCGTTTGCTGCGAAACTGAATGCCGGCGTTCTTCCCATCGCCAACCAACTTGGCTTCCAACGTTAATTCGAAATCGGCGAATTCCTGCTCGGTACAAAGGAATTCGTTACGCGGGATCTCTTGATCGAGGCGACCTGCGACGACCGATTCTTTCTCGACTCGGAACCAGTCCAGGTTGCCTTCCCATCCGGCGAACGAGTTACCATCGAACAGTAAGTCATCGTTCTCGGCCGCAGCAAGCGACGGGATACTTAAAGTGAACAGGCATATCGTCAACAGTAAACTGATTTTCATATCGGCGGTGGGCTCCCCGGCAGGGCGCGCGGATCATTCCGTAGGGTTGGTGGTTTGTCCTATTTTACCTCAAGGATAGGCGACAGATCAGACCAGAACTGCCGGTAATTCCATTGATAGGGCCGTTTTTCCGCAATCAGCACCGATCCTGGCAGCAATTGCGTTGTCTGGCTAGAATAATGGATTCGTTGATCTTTGCGCCCGCCCCCCTACTGACTAGCAGGAACTTTCGCGTGTCCCAGCCCCTGAACAAGTACAGTTCGCGTGTCACTCAACCGAAAAGCCAAGGTGCATCCCAGGCCATGTTGTATGGAACTGGAATGACCTCTGAAGACATGAACAAGGCTCAGGTTGGCATCTGTAGCGTTTGGTACGAGGGCAACACCTGCAATATGCACCTCAACAAGTTGGGGGACGAGGTTAAGCAGGGCGTGGTCGGGGCCGACATGGTTGGTATGCGTTTCAATACCATCGGGGTGAGTGACGGTATCTCGATGGGGACCGAAGGGATGAGCTACTCGCTGCAGTCCCGCGACCTGATTGCGGACTCGATCGAAACCATCATGGGAGGTCAATGGTACGATGCCCTGGTCGCGATTCCTGGTTGCGATAAGAACATGCCGGGCTGTTTGATTGCGATGGGACGCTTGAATCGTCCGGCCCTGATGGTCTATGGCGGAACGATCAAGCCTGGTTTCCGCAACGGTGAAAAGTTGGATGTCGTTTCCGCTTTTCAATGTTACGGTCAGTACCTTGCCGGCACGATTACCGAAGACGAACGCAAGGAAATCGTCCGTAAGTCTTGCCCCGGAGCCGGCGCTTGTGGTGGTATGTACACGGCAAATACTATGGCTTCGGCTATCGAAGCGTTGGGGATGGCCCTCCCCTTCTCTGCCAGCATTCCGGCGGAAGATTCCGGCAAGATCGACGAATGCCATCGAGCAGGCGCTGCGATTCGCAATCTGTTAGAAAAAGACATCAAGCCACGCGACATTATGACTCGCGCTGCGTTCGAGAACGCCATGGTTGTGGTGATGGCCTTAGGTGGGTCGACCAATGCTGTGCTGCACTTGATTGCCATGGCCCGCAGTGTTGATATCGACCTGACTCTGCAAGACTTCCAAGCCGTGAGCGATCGTGTGCCGATGCTGGCCGACTTCAAGCCGAGTGGTAAGTACGTGCAAGAAGATCTTCACAAGATCGGTGGCACTCCAGCCGTGATGAAGTACCTGCTGAAGGAAGGCTTGATGAACGGCGATTGCCTCACCGTCACCGGTAAGACCTTGGCTGAGAATTGTGCCGATGTCCCTGATTTGACTGAAGGGCAAGACATCGTGCATTCGTTGTCGAACCCAATTAAGAAGACCGGTCACTTGCAGATGTTGTTCGGTACCCTTGCTCCGGAAGGGGCGGTTGCGAAGATCACCGGCAAGGAAGGTCTCCAGTTTAGCGGACCGGCTAAAGTCTTCGATTCAGAAGAAGACATGCTGCACGCATTGGAAGACAAGAAGATCGTCAAGGGGGACGTCGTTGTCATCCGCTACGAAGGGCCCAAAGGTGGTCCTGGAATGCCGGAGATGTTGACTCCCACTTCGGCAATCATGGGAGCCGGACTCGGGCCGTATGTTGCCCTTCTGACCGATGGCCGCTTCTCTGGTGGTTCGCACGGTTTTATTGTTGGGCACGTGACTCCCGAAGCCCAGGTTGGTGGTCCGATCGCTTTGGCTCAGGATGGCGATATCATCACGATCGACGCTGATAAGCGGGTGATTGACCTTGAGGTCTCGGAAGAAGAACTGGCCCGCCGCAAAGAAGCCTGGACCGCTCCGCCGTTCAAGGTGAAACGAGGCACGCTTTACAAGTACATCAAGAACGTAAAGAGTGCTTCGCAAGGCTGCGTGACCGACGAATAAACGGGCACTTGTTAAGCATGGTTAGCGAACGACCGGTATCCGAAGCGATCACCGGTCGTTCGTATCTACCTTCGCCCAGAACGGATGCAAGCGATCGGCACGGGTTCTGCCATCTTCGAGCATTACTTCGGTCGAGGGCTCGACCCCGTTGCCGTAATTTCTCCCCTTGTAGGTGATCGTGATTCGCTCGTCAAAGTTCACCAGGTCTGGCGTCAGATAGACGTTCGCTTTGCCGGTGCCACTATCGATGTAAATTCCATTGGTATCTAGCACTTTACTGCGAATGGTTACCGGGGCTTTTTTCGGTTCTGGGTAATTCGAAGGAAGCACTAGGCTGCGTTCTGGAAAGTCGCTAACTTCGAGCCAGAAGAAGAAGTTGTCCCAGGGACGCATCGATACGACTTCAAACTCTTTGGGAAAGAACTGCCGCTTGTGCAGCCCCATCCAGGTAAAGAGATCTTGAATCTCGTCCTGGAAGTGCTCGTGACCTCGGCCACGATATTCGACCACAGTGGTATCGAATCTTGGTTTGGTCAGATAACGATCGAAGTCACGGGCATTCACCTCGCGTTTGTTGCCATCCAACTCGCCACACACAAAGTAAAGTGGAACGGTGCGGGCGTTCTCCCAGTAGCGGGCGACGTATTTATCGGCCTTGGCCACAATAGGGATCACACCAGCCCATAAATCGGGATGAGCCAAACCGATATCCCAAGCGGCGTCTCCACCCATCGAGTGACCGCTCAAGAAGACGCGGTCGCTGTCGATCGAGAAGTGTCGCATGGCATCGCGTAAGCTGAACAAGACCGAGGCGTGCTCGAATGCGGAGTAGTTGTATTCGTACTGATGCTCTTCAGCCCACATTGGTGCGATAACGATGTAGCCGTTTCGAGCGGCCTGACCCAGCCGAATCTTAGCCTTTTCACTATGGGAACCGGCCCACCAATCGATTTGCTGTTCCGCCGTCGTGCCAGCCCCGTGCAGCGTGACGATGGTGGGATACTTGCGGTAAGGGTCATACCCTTCTGGTAGCTGAACGTAATAGAAAAAATCGGAATGGCCTGGCACCCCTTTGGCACGCATCAGGTAATAACCACGAATCTCTGACGCCGTTTCTGGTTCGGCATTCCAAAGCGGTGGTTTCATGAACTGCATGATCTTGGCAACATAGGCAGGCGCTCCACCTTCCATCCCTTGCAGTTTTTCCAGAATTCCGCGTCGATCGACATCCAGCTTGTTCGAGATATACTCGCTAACTAAATCGCGCGATTCAAACACACTTAGCGCAACGGCCATGTTTTCTGTGGCATCGTTGGGCCCCAAGATCCAGCCGCTGATTGCCAACGACAACTTTTCTTCCCCATTTAACTTGGGGTCATCCGAGAGACGCAAATAGGGCCCCAGACGATCCATGTTGTTGATGTTCAATTCTTTTTCGATCTCATCGATCGCCGCATCGACTTGCGGCTTTTTGACGGGATCGTTGAACTCTTCGCGATGTTGTTTGAGCAGGGCGAACATCTTATCGCGTCGCTCGTAGGCGGTTTGGTAATCGGTCAGCATTGAACTGACCTTGAGCAGCGTGCTACTGGCGACGTTATCGCTGGGGAACTTATTGAGCATGCCATAGGCCAGGTTGTGCTGCCCGGTTTCTTTGCGTAGCTCCACTTCGTCAATCAAGTTATTGGCACTCAACTGCCAAAGTTCGTCGAGATGCTTCTTGTGTTCCTTAAGTTCAGGAAAGTCTTTTAACAACGATTGCAATTCGACGGCCGCATCACGATAGCGATTTGCCTGAAGATAGAGCCGAACAATCTGCAGCCGCTGTGACGCGTTTTTCGGATCGATGCGTCGCATTAAGATGGCACTTAACTTGTCGCGGGGGATTGTGCTGGTTTTAATCCGCATGTCCCAGACGTATTTACGTTCGGCCATAAGCCCCTGCACACGCGTCCAATCGGGCGTGATCTCGGTAATCCCTTGGATGACATCAATCGGGCCTTGGGCGGTCTGCATCGAGTAAATGCGTCGTCCGAATTCGTCGAATGGGGAAATTCGAATGCTTTCGCCAACGGCGTGAACGTTGCGCCCAGAATCGCTGACGCGCTGGTTAATCTTGATCCGTTCCACGGACATGGGGGCCGCTTCTTGCGAGTCTTGGACTTGGTACTTCGAGACAAAAGTCCGCTTTAGATCGTTATCGACCAGCAGAATCAATTGCAGGTCAACCGCTCCGGCGGTGGGAGTCTTCAGGGGGTCGTCGCTCATACTGGCGATCAGACCGACGGAACCTTCCAGCCGCATACCGTTTTTCAGTTCAACAATCGTGGCAGACGCGATGCCTGGCAAAGAGAACCAAGCGATACCAAGGGCCAAGATCGAGTAGGTCAAACGCTTCATCGGTTAATGCCGGAATGAGAAAAGGATGTGGGACGAGTGCGTATAGGGATAAAAAGGAATCACGCCCTAGCTTATCTAGATTAAGTCATACGCTAGAAAGCCCCAATAGCGTGGCGGACGCATCCTCTACCATTATCGAGGAAGTCGCTCAAAGGGCAACAAAATCGTTACAGATAGACCCAATGAAGCCGAATAGAATCGCGTTAAGGGAAAAATCATCGGCTGTAAGCTTACGACCAGGCAGCATCGAGGTCGTCTCAATAAAAAAGCCGACGCAGCGAAAGACGGTTCGGAACATTCCGTCTCGCTACGTCGGCTAACGTTGCTTAGATGATTGTATTAGAAGTCGGAAATAACTTCTTTTCCGTGGGTAGTGGCAAGGGAACGCCAGATGTTGATTTGAATGGTTTCCGCCACAAAACGAGTCGAGCCATCACACAATGTTACTTGGACACCACCTGGATGGCGGCTGCGCGAAGCGAACATGGTTGGTGCGGCCGTTGAAGAAACAGCACATGGCAGATTTAGCTGTGGCAGATTGTTGCAATAGCTGGACGAATAAATACGGTCTGGCTCGGTAGAGTTGGGGGCCAAGTAAGCCGTAAAGCTGGAGGCATCCCCCCACCACGAAAAGCCACGTAGATCAGTCTTCTGTCCTTGCAAGACCTCGCCAACTAGCAACGTGTTCGATGTACCATCTACGACATCTTTAAAGCCATAAAATTCGTTTGAGCCGCCACTAACATACTCGAATGGAGCTCCTCCAAAGATAACCCCGTTCAGGTCAGCTTGTTGGGCATAGCCGGTATTGCCGTAGTTCGCAGCATAGTTGTGCGAAGTAATCGAACTCAGGGGAGCGTTGGGGATATCGCTAGGGCAAGTCAATGCATCCAGACGAACCCGCGTGACATCTGTGTTATCGCTGCCGCTGTATCGAGATTCGGAAGTTGCGTACTTGTCGGTGATGTTGTAGTTCTCGTACAGGTTTTTTTGCTCAATGTACGGCAAGATCGATACCTGCCAGGTTCCCCAACAGCAGCCGTAAGCCCCCGCAGGGAAGCTGTTGTACGTGTCATGGTAATTGTGCATTGCCAAGCCGATTTGCTTCATGTTATTCGAGCATTGCATACGGCGGGCCGCTTCTCTGGCTTGCTGTACGGCAGGCAACAAAAGCGCGATTAAAACGCCAATGATCGCAATGACCACTAGCAACTCGACGAGAGTGAATGCGTTACGGTTTCCCTTAAATGACTTCACAGTGAAAGCTCCTGAAAAGAATAAATAAATGAGGACTCTAATATCGAAAGGTAGAAGTTGTTTGGTTTGGGTGAGTGCTGGTCAGCTAGGGAATCGCCAGGACAAAATGGTTTTCACCACCATCTTCAATGGTGACCGTTTCCTCACTTTTGGTGTTCCAACTGGCGGGAATTCGGTCGGGGGCCAATTTACGAGAATCGCCAGGAGCCTCGTCCGGAGTGACGGGAGTTGCCGATTCATCCGCGCTGGTGATACGGACCTTATAGGTTCCCGGCGGCAAACCTCTTTCTTGAGGAAGCGTGAACTTGCCCTGTTCGATGCTGGCTCCTCCCGGTCTGCCGGTGGTTTGATCAACCGGATCGAAAGAAATGTTGCCGGTGTCTAACGCCACATTCTTCAAAGTGACTTCTCCACTGACTGCTTGACGATTCAACGGATCGGACGGTCCAAAACATCCGGTCAAACTGACGGCAGCAAGGCCCAAAAAGAAGATGGACCAGTGGAAACAATGTTTCGTGTAAGGCATAGAGAATCCAACCTTATGCTTAGAGAGGAGAAGAGAGTGGGGCAAAAGATGTCACGTGGCATCATTGCCTGGCATCTATGATACCGCAGTTTAAAAGCAATCAAGATGCCAATTTCAAAAAACAGGAAAATTCATAATGTCGCCCATGTGGCTTTGCATGATCCTCCATTAAGTCTGCTTGTTTCATCTCACTGCGAAACAAAGGGGAGCATTAAATGATTGACGTATTTTGATCCATGAGGCGAAGGCAGAAATGTGATACGAAATAGCGTTGCCTCCTGGTTTGAGCGAGAGAATACTCCTTAGCCTGTCGTCGTACTGCGATCTCGTGCAATCTGGCGGTGTGCGCGGTGAGGCCATGCGGCAATTGGTAGTGAGATTTCCAACCAAGTTGCTATTCAAAATGGTTATGTTGTTCTCTCTGACAATTATCCTGCAAAGCGCAATGTGAGACGTAAGAAGTTTGGCGAGCGGCTTCCCTTTCTGCCACAGTGTTAGGCAGCGTTGCCCAATTAGGTAACGGGAGATGAAGAGGAGCAGCGGGTGGTGGCTAGAAAATGGCCATCAGCACCGGCGCTTTTTGGATCAGCGAAGATCTAGCGATAGTTCCTGCAAAAGCGATGGCAGTCGTTTCATCTCGCGGAACTCGGTGACTTCGGGCGAGGTGTGAGGAAAGCCGTAACGTAGAACGCGTATCCCGGCTGCTAAGGCTGCGACCACGCCGACATCGCTGTCTTCAACCACCACGCACTGCTGAGGAGTAACGTTCATCGCGTGAGCTGTGTGCAGAAAAATCGCTGGGTCAGGTTTCCAGGTGTTGATCTCGTAGCAGCTGAAAACATTCTGGCCGAAGTAATGATCAATGCCGCAGACGTTCAAGGCCAGCTGAATCTTGGCTGGCGGTGCGCTCGAGGCGACTGCCAAGGGAAACGTTAGCTGCTTGAGCATCTCTACCACGCCAGGCATTGGCTTTAAGTGGGTACGCATCCTGGCGGAGGCATGGTCGCGATAGTGATGTTCAAAGTCGGCAGGCAACTTGCGATTTAGCCGACGCTCGACATCGGCCAAGATGGTGGCCATTCGTTGACCGCGATAAGCTGCGATGAGTGTTTCTAGCGGGGCGTCCAACTCGGGCAGCAATTCCAGAAGCGATTCGGTACCCAGCGTTTCGCTATCGACGAGTGTGCCGTCTAAATCAAAGATCACGCACAGGTTCGACATCGAAGTTCCTAGGCAGCAGAGAGAGCCAGGCGAGAAGCAAAACGAATCGCCACGAATGCTTACCAAACACGACGCGGAGAACAGGCCGCGAGTCGTTTCGAGGCCAAGCGTGGGTGAGCCGGCGAAGTGCTGAGCTTGAGGCGATTTTCTAACTGAGCCGATGCGACAACCTCGCTAAGGAGGAAGCAAAGCTGATCGCCGGTCGTGGTCGTGACCATATCTAGCAGGCCTAACGGGGCATGTACGAGATGTTGTTTCTCGACGTTTGCACTGAAATAAGCCAGTAAATCATGGCGATCCGAGAGGTACGTTACCTGGTAAGGATCGTGCGGCGAGCCATCCCCTGTTTCTAGAAGCCCTTGCAGCAAAGACTCAGTGACGAAACGTTCTAGCTCGGCATCGTCTGGACAACCCATTTGCTGGGCTGCGATCGAGGCATAAAGATGTGCCGACGGGCTGGCAACCCAACCAAACGGCATTAACTCGGTCTGCTCGAACATCTGCTCGTAGCAACCGCGTTGGCATAGATCGGCCAAGTGATCTACAAAGCTGCCTACCGCACAGTAGTCGGCATCCACTTGAACTTCCTCTTGGAGTTTGAGAAAGCCAGCGCGGCTTGGTGCTTCGAGAAATGCTTGGTAGTGATCGATCATTCAGAGCCTTCAGAACGTGTTCGCTAGGGAGCAAATTCGCGGGTTCGTTTTCCTACGCGTTGATCTGCTTTTGCGATTCGCAAACACACACAAGTGTGTCACTCTTCTTTAGACTAACGACGACGTTTTAAAAACGCAATAACTTACATCTTGTTTGTCGCGTGATTTTGTGGCACGCGAGGTTCGTTGAATCGTCAACCAACACGCACACCCCATGCATAACGAACCATAGCTTCTCAATGCGTGGTGGCAACTAACTAACGTTGCGCGGCGAGTAACATTCGCGAATTGTTTCCTGGTTATCAAGAAACAGAAACGCCGCGAGTCGACTTTTCAACTCGCGGCGGCAATCGTTTTTCAAACTTGATTTAACTCGCTTAGCCGCTGGTGTTAATCAAATTACCAGTGCCAGGCGACTTGCTGATGCGGGCGGCCGATTCAATCAGCTGCACAGCGGCATCCCCTTGTAGTTTTTGTGCGTCTAATGTCTTCTTGGCGACGGCAATATCGACCTGATTCTGCGTTTGAGATTGCTGAATCGCCGATCCTGCTGCGGCAATGCCTTCCACACTTGTCATGTTCTGCTCCCGAAAGTCACTTCTATATTCTTGCTGGCAATGCTGACCGCAAGAAAAGGTGAGCATGCCGTATCCAATTCTTCGGCAATTTGTCTAACCAAGCTTGCCGAAAAGCAGAGCGAGACGAAGTTGTGCTTGTTTTTCCGTTTGAAAGGCGCAGATTAAGCGTTTGAAAGCGGTATTCCAGGCAAATACCGACGTCAGATCGTAGAAACCGCAACCCTAGCCCAGCACTTCCCGTTTGCG
The DNA here is from genome assembly GCF_003335505.1 of Bremerella cremea. NCBI lineage: Bacteria > Pseudomonadati > Planctomycetota > Planctomycetia > Pirellulales > Pirellulaceae > Bremerella > Bremerella cremea. Next base: position 226,779 of record NZ_QPEX01000045.1, on the reverse strand, counting down.
GTTCACGTAGTCCCATATCACGTAGCGGTCTAAATCTTTGCCGGCGGTGAAAAAGACGCGTCCCTTGGTTGATTCCGCCAGGCGGTACGCAAAACGAATGTCTTCTTCACTTTGCGACCAACTGGGGACCAAAAACATATTTATCGTGATGCCTTGCTGCTGGCACAACTTTCCTTCTCGCATCGTGGCCGCTTCGGTTCTGGGATCTGGGGGGTAGAGCAAAAAGAGCTCAGAACCCTCGAAATGAGCGGTCGGGAGGCCGTCGGTAATCAAAATGATTTGCCGATTAGGTGTGTCCTGGCTGCTGAGGAACAAGCGAGCTTGCTGCAATGCGTGCTGAATGTTGGTGAAGTGGGGCGGGATTCGATACTCACTCACCTCTGGCTTGCTCATATCGGCCCTTAAACGCACTACAGGGTCGTGAATGGTGACTGGCTTAGGCAGCAGACCGATCACTTCCCCAGGGGCAACCGGCTTGGCGAACGAGTACATTTCGATCATCTGTAGGAAGTCGCCAGGGAATTCGCTACGGATCAGTCCCTGCATGGCCAAGGCCATCCGTTTGACGTTCGCGTACTGGTAGTCGTAACGCATGCTCCCGCTCATATCCATGATGACGCAGGTCGCACACTTAGGGTTGTTTTTCGTTTTATGGATAACGATGTCGTCGCTGTGCATTCGCAGTGGACGCTCGTTCCCTTGGCGCAGCATGGCATTGATCAGCGTTTGGGGGATATCCATATTCGTGAGCGAGTCGCCGAACTCGTACTGCTTGGTCGATTGCAGTTCAACCGCCCCCTCCCCCACAATAGGCCCTTGATGGCGACCGCTGCGGGAGGCTTGGAGATTACTGAAGATCTTCTCGAGTAATTTCCCCTGAAAAATCTTGTACGCTTGCGGCGTTAGGTGGATGTTCCCTGATTGATTGGTCAGGCCTTGTTGTTCGGCTTGCTCGCGAAGGTACTGTTCGACTTGACGCTGCAGTTCCATCAACTGCTCGATTTCGCCTGGGTCGGCGTACTCCGAGAGCTGCTCCATGTCGATGATGCCGATCTGAGCATTCTCTTTGGCTTGTTTAAGTTGTTCCAGCAACTCGTCAATCTTCTCCAGCTCTTCCTTGACCTCAATCGCCTTGTCGATGGTCAGCGGCGTACGTCCGGTGAAATGGTAGTTGGCCGCTAATTGATCGACTTCGTACTTGCGGCTTAAATGCTCGACCAATTGCACAAGCTGCCGCCCGAAGAGAGAACGCTCGTCGTCTAGGCTAAACCAGACCCGTTCCAGGTCGTACAACTGTTCTTGGTCGAAGCCAAGTTGAAACCGCTCGCGGAGCGGCTTGGGGGCCTCCATCGGCTCGCCATGGTCGCGGTATGCTTTTTTGGCGGAACTTTGGGCGGCGTCGGTTTCGTACGTTTCTAAGATCTTCCGTTTGCGTTCCTCCAGCATCTTGATCAACGAATCGATGCTCGGCCCTAATCCCGAAATTTGACTCGGGTCGATTTTGACTGCGTTGGCCAACTGTTCTGGCGTCAGTTCGTACTCGTTGCCGAACATCAACCAGTGCTCCATCGCCGGCGAAACCATATCAGGCGGTGGTTGCTTGGGGCTGGGGAACTTGGCGGGATCGTACTTCTGGTAGGTATGGATGATCCCGCCAGGCATCTGTTTGTTCTTGGCCATGAAGTTCTCGTTTTACTCAAACTCGTAGGTAATCTTACCGTGGTGCTGCGCGCGGCTGATGCGATCTAACGCGTACAAACCGGCCAATACAAACTCGACGCAGGAAGCTCTCATCGCCGGGACTTCCGAGGCGTTTACCTCGAAGGCCCGATCCCAAACTGGGGGAACACGTTGCAGGCGATCGGTGTAATGCGAGGAAGGCAACAAGTCGCCGACCTCGATCTTCACCCCCTTCTGGAAGATCTCGCCAATCTGCTCTAGGCCGTGCTCTTGGATGTACTCTTGAAAGACGGTACCAACCGCTTCGGCAATCAACGCGTCGAGCACCTGACGTTCTGACATCTGGTGGCTTCCCATCATGTCGAGTTCCAGCTTGCCGAGGCTGGACGCGTAGATGTGCCCCAAATCGCTCAGACGCACCACCGAAGGCTTCTCGCCGAGCAGAATGCCGCGATGCCGGGCCGAGGCAATCACCGTGGCATAGTTAGCAATGCTAAAACGGGCGCTGACGCCTGATTGTTGATCGACAAACTTGCTGCGACGGGCCGCTTCGGTGATTTGCTCTAAGACTTCTTTCATGAAGTAAGGGATCACTACCGGAAATGGCCCCTCCATGTTGACGTCAGCTTCCTGCTCCATGATCTGAATCCCAATATCGCGTTGTCGCGGATAGTGGGTATGAATCACCGAGCCAATCCGGTCTTTAAGCTGCGGAATCACCTTGCCGCTACGGTTGAAGGTGGAAGGGTTGGCCGAAAAGAGCAACACCAAGTCGATGTCGAAGTTCACCGGGTAGCCGCGGATCTGCACGTCCCGTTCTTCCAGCATGTTGAATAGCCCGACCTGGACCAGTTCGTCCAGCTCTGGCAGTTCGTTCATCGCAAAAATGCCCCGGTGCATGCGGGGAATGAGACCGAAGTGCAACGCCTCTTCCGTGCTCATGCTAACTCCCCCGGCCAACTTGGCGGGGTCGATCTCGCCGATCACATCAGCAAACTTGGTGCCGGGAGCCAAACGCTCGGCGTAGCGGTCTTCTCGCTTCCACCAGGCGATTGGAATATCTTCGTCGGAATGCTCTGCCACAAACTGTTTACCGGACGAGGTAATCGGATGATACGGATCTTCATGCACCGGGCAGGCAGGAATGTTGAGATAAGGGATTGCCTCGTCGAGAAAACGAACCATCGTCCGCATCATGCGACTTTTTCCCTGCCCTTTTTCCCCTAGAAAGAGCATATCGTGCCCGGCAAGCAGCGCCAGGTGGATTTCCGGCAGAACGGTGTCTTCGTAGCCGATCATGCCGGGAAAGGTTTCTTCCCCGTCGGCCAGCATCTGCATGAAGTTCTCTTGGATTTCCTGCTTAACGGTACGCGACTGCCAGCCGCTTTCCTTCAACTGTTTGAGATTCTCAGGTCGGGATGGGGCATCGGTTAATTCGTTCGAGCTTGTCACTATCAGGTCTTTCCCGCAGATTCTCGGATTATTGGAACTCCCGGAATTATAGCGCAGTTAGCCTAAACGCCAAGCTTTTGCGATCATCCGGGGTCGATCATCCCAAGATAGGCCTTTTGCGGACGCTTAAAAAGCCAGGCCAACCAAGTCAACCTTGTGCGTGCCGAAAAAGCTCCGTACGCGTGGAAAAGACACTCGTGAATAGCATTTGCAGCTGCCCCGACAATCAAGTGTACAGCGGGCTTTGGCTCAGATAGGCTAAGGAGACTTGAATGAAGCTTATGATGCCAACCGAACAAGGGCGATCTGCGTTATTGAGGTCTGTGTCACCAATCCAAGAGGGGCGACCAACGGAAGCCCCGGATTCGTGGCAAATCGGTCCGTTGCTATGTTGGATTACCGGCGCAGAAATCTATAATCCTGAAATTCGTGGTGAGCGCGTTTGAGTTGTTTGCGTATTAAGTAAGCAGACATTCATACCTTCCCTATATGTGGGATCGCTACATGTCTTCAGAGACATCTCCGGAAACTGAAATCGAACTGGAAACGGTCGACGAACGCCCGCAACAGTTTCGTTTGCTCGACATGATGATCGGTATGACGATCGTGGCGATTGTCTGCGCGCTTATGGCTCCCCTGTTTCGGATGATGGTGGCCGAGAACCGGTTGCCGGTATTTATCATCTTTCTCGTTCAAGCGATGGTCACGGCGGGGGCAATCTTTTATGCCTCTAGCCGACGCCAGAAAATGCTGGTTGATGCTGGCAAACGGATTGGCCTGGGATACAACGGGCGATTGCCTGGCAAGTTTTGGCCTCAAGTGGTGAACTTCGGCGCGATGGCTTTTCTGGCGGTGATGCAGTTTGGCTTGACGTTGTTTCTGGCCATGGACAGTTTTCCTTGGTTTTTGATGGCTCAGCAGATTCAACTTGGCATCTACAGCGGCATGATGTTGTCGCAATTTCGCTGGGGAAGAACTCCTGGGACGACCGAGTTCTTTGAACAAGGGGTTGTCCTGGGCGGTTTCCATTTGGTGCCGTGGTCATACGTAGTGCTTCGCCCTAGCAAAATGGCCGAAGATCGATTAGTCATGGTGATGAAATCGCAATCAAACAGCATCGGGGGAACAACCTCGACCATCCAAGTCAGCGATTCGTTGCGAGATTATCTGCTGACCCACCATGGGGAAGCAGCATGAGTGTTTCCCCTCGTGATCCCTTGGCGATCGAAGCGGATGATCCGTTCGATGTGCCGCGTAAAGCCGAGTTCGATCCGGTTGTGTTTCACCTGAGCGACTTGATTGGGCTGGTGGCCTGGTTTGCGATCTTGTTTGCGTTGATCCGCCCCTTTGGGCCGATGATTCCCCTGCAATTTCAGTTCATGATGATGGCGGGGATCGCCATTCAAATGACCGTCTTCTTGATTTCGGTAGCCTCTCAATCACGCGCTCGGCATCATGCGATGAACTTGGGAAAAAACTGGCTTGGCATCTCGGTCGGAGGGCGTGTGTGGTGGTTTTGGCCTCGAATCGTTGTTGGCTTTGTGGCGATTTCGATCATCATAATTTTTCAGTTCTTCATCTCGATCTCCCTGGCATTTTTCTGGACCCCAGGATGGCTGCTCTCTGTTTTTAGCTTGTGGTTGCCGTGGGAGAGTGGGAAGAATTTTGCCAAGCTGCGGTTTGGACACATGAACAAAGCGATTGAATTCTTCGAGAACGGAATCATCGTCGACTCAACCCAGTTCGTTCCCTGGGAACAAGTCCGTCTGAAGTGGTGGCCATCGGTAGCGGAGCAACTGACGGTGATCACCTACCTACCGAAAGGATCTCCCATTGCTACCGTCTACGAGGTCGGCATCTCCTCTCAGTTGCGAGGTTTGCTCCAGCAGCAAGGCGTTTTGATGGACGAGAACCTACGAGGCGAAGCATATGTAAAGCCGGAGCTTTGGGAGAGCGAATGAAGCGTTTCCTTCACGTAGACGACTCCATATCGCTTGTGCCTGTTTGGAAAACCACTCATGTTTGGGAATTCAATGGAATCAGACCCCTTGATTGCCGCAGACCAACCCTTGCCGCTCGATCAACGGCACCAGTTCCAGTTGATTCACTTGTTGTGGCTAATGACGGCGGTGGCCTTCTTTTGTGCGTTGGCTGCGCCGCTGATACGGGCGATTGAGCCTGGCCAGCATCTCACGTTTTTGGGGCTGTTCGTGGTTCAACTGGCGATCACCGGCGCGACGGTCGGGTATTACTCGGCTCGCCGCGTTCAGGTTATCCGCTCGATTGGCAAGCGGATCGGGATTGGTTATCCCGGGACGATTCCAGGCAAGCATTGGCCGAAGATTATCAGCGGCGTCACGCTGCTGGCGTTTGCTTTGTTCCAGTTGACACTTGCTGTTGTGCTAACCGTGGCTATGCCAAATGAAGCGGCACCAATCGCCCTTGCCCCTTTCTATGCCCAACTAGCGTTCTTCACGGGATCGACGCTAACGCAACTTTTTTGGGGGCGTAGTCTTGGGGCGACCGAGTTCTTTGAAAAAGGAATCGTTCGTGGAGCCTTTGAGTTGATTCAGTGGGAAACGGTTACGGTACGTAAGAGCCAGTTTATGGAAGACCGAATCGTGATCACCGTCAAGCCAAAACTGATCTATATTGACGGATTGCCTACCCAGATGGCGACTTGGACAACCTCGCTGCAAGTCCCGGAGGACTTGCGAGACTATCTTTTGGCACGCTATCCGGAAGGCCCCAAGCCGCAGCTCAAACAGATTTCGACCGCAATTGCTTATTCGCCGGAGAGATGAAGGCACGAAAAAAGCCTCGGCGAACCGAGGCTTTACTGTATTTTCGTTTGGCGACGGACGTGTTACTTCTTCAGCATCAAGCCAGAAATGTACCAGCCGTTGTTTTCAGTGCGTGCGTACGAACCGGAGGGGCCGAGATAACCTTCGACTTGGGCGAAAGGAGGCAGCTTGCTGGCATCGATTTCCTGCTTTCGCGTGGCCGTTTCGTCTTCCTGACCGAGGCTCCAGAGTTGGTTGATCACCTTGCCAAGGGCCGATTCCGATTCGGGCATCTTGCCTTGCTGCATCAATTCGTAAGTGACCCGAGCCGCTTCGTCCGTGCGGACAAAGTGACGGAAGCTATCAGCGCCACTGCCAATTTCAGCCAAAGCTGCTTCGATTGCCAAGTAGTCAGGAGTATTGGCTAGTAGTTCCGCGTTCGGGCCAGCCAAGCGGGTTTCGATGGCTTTGCGAATGACTTCCTTGTTGTTGGCAAAGAAGAGCCAATCATCCATCACCGCGACCGAAGCGTTCGGCACTTTCGGGCCGACCTGGTTGGCGTTGAACTGGTGGTTCACGACCATCGCATCTGGAAAGCCTGGCCCGCTGATCACGAGTGTCGGGATTTCCTCTTCTTCTTCGTGGATCTCCCAGATCTCGTACTTGTCGCCAACCGAGTGTTTTTCGGCGTTGGGATCTTGTTCCATGATCTGCGTAACGGCCGCTTTCACAGGGGCAGCATTCAGCAGGTGCACAGCCACCAGGCGTTGTTCCGATTGCGGTGTGATAGGCTGCTTCACGTCGACCAGCATGCACACCTTGTTGTCCAAGTGATTGACAATCTGGGTGACAACGTCCACGCGAGGGCCCGCTGGGTCGGTCTTCAGACTGTCGATCAATTCGTCGAAGATCTCGTCGTCAGCGTATTCGTTCACGATTGTTTCGCTGTACTTGAAAGCCGCTTGAATGTTCCAGCGGAAGTCAAGGAAGGTGGCCAGCTTAGCGGGAACCCAATTGTACGTCTGAAACGATTTGTCGTTGGGGAATTCCAGCACGCGGGCCCCCAAGCGGAAGCGATCTCCGCCTTCGGCGCCGGGATCTTGCGGGGCGTAAATGAATGTGCTGTGAACCATTTCGGCTTTGAGGTTGGCTTTGTTCACCACGAAGTTGACGTAGCCACCCAGGCCTTTAACGGCGTCGAAACCTTGGTTACGCAACAAGTGCAGCATGTCGGTGCCACGCTTTTTACGGCCTCCTTGCTGCGAGCGAACCACTTCCGCGTAGCCGAACGGTTCGACGAACCACTCGAAATCGTAGCCATCTGCCATGCGGCCAGTAGCGGCTCGTTTCAAAACGGCTTGGAAAGCTTCCAGCGAAGCCAGGTTGTCGGCTTTGGCAGCGGCCATCGCTGGCAGAATGTAATTCAGCGTTGGCAGCGAGTCGGTCGCGATCAGCAAGTCTTGGTGGACCACATAGTAGGCTTCTTGTGGGCCGATTTCGCCAGCTTCTTTGGGCAGGACGAACTTGGTGACCTGAGTGCCCATCAAGTTAATCTTGGATTCTTTTGCACCGTTGGCGATTTGATTTTGAGTGATCTTGGCCAATAAGGCATCGACATTGGCCTTCTTGCCGGTGACATCCACCGTCAGGACCACGCCGTCCGTCTTCTCGCCACTGGGCTGATTGGTCGCAAAGCAGATTTCGCCAGCGTACACATCTTTCAGATCTTCCAGCGTGATTCCCAGCTTCACCCCGCCAGCAATCAACTTTTGCTTGATCTGATCTTTCAGGTCATCGGTAAACGGCTGCATGACCGGATCGGCCATCAACTTGCCGATCTGGGTTTCATCGAAATTGGCAGCAGCCTGATCGTAATTAGGGATCGAGACGTAGCTCTTGGTGGTATGCGGAAGAATAGAAGCCGCTGGTGGTGCAGCTTCACTCTGCTGCTGAGCAAAAGATAAAACACCTACGGCGAGTAGGACGAACCGGGCCCAGCGTATTTGTACCATCACTATGTTTTCTCCTCCGCCTTGAGTAATGCGGATTTCCCCAAAGGGTTGCCTGATGTTCATTCGGGAAAATCCGAGGTGCTATTTCTATCGGCTACTGCGGTTAAAATTCCAAACTCGGAACTACCCAGGTTCCGTACTTTCACCCGCAAGACAGCTATGGATTTCCGTTGAATGTAACAGTTATACCAGTTAACGAACTTCCTTGATTCTGCGAAACTAGCGAATCTGGTGCAAGCTCTGCTAGCCTCAATGCCCCATTCAACCCAAAGGAGTAAGGGTGAATCTGGATAAATTTGCTGCCGAAAGTCTCTGCTACGACCCCATTCATGGTTATGTTCCCTTTGTTTCGCTCGGAGAATCGCCCGACGAAGTCACTGAACGGGATGTTATCGACCATCCTTGGCTACAGCGGATGCGTCAAATTCATCAGTTGCAAACGGCTTGGTGGGTCTATCCGACGGCGGAACATACTCGTTTTCAGCATATTTTAGGCGTGATGCACCTGGCCAGCCGCTTGGTGAACCAGTTGTATCCCAGCTTGAAGACGGCATGCCCCGATGCCCCCTCGCGTGGCTATGTCGAATCGCTACTCCGCATGGCTGGCCTGCTGCACGATGTCGGTCATGGGCCATTTGGACACTTCTTCGATAGCCATTATCTGCAAGGGTACGGATTAACCCATGAATCACTGGGGGCTCATATTATTCGTACTCAGCTGGGGGAAATGCTGACCAAATTACGGCGAAACCCATTTTCTCAGTTGGAAGAGGAAGAGCAGCTCGATCCGGAGCAAATTGCCTGGATGATCCAAAGGCCCCAAGCTGGCGATGCCGCGAACCGACCGAAGTGGCTGGTCTTTTTGCGGAGTCTGCTGTGCGGGATCTATACGATCGACAATATGGACTTCGTGCTCCGCGATGCCTACATGACCGGCTACAGCCAGCAGTCGTACGATTTGGAACGGCTGATTCGCTATAGCTTCTTCACGGAAAAAGGGCTGACGATTCACGAGCGAGGCATGGCCGCGTTGATCCGGTTCATGAATGTCCGCGCCGAGCTCTTTCAAACGGTTTACTTCCATCGCGAAGTCATTGCGATCGACAAAACGTTAGAAGATTTGTTCGCTGCTAGTAAGCCGTGGCTGTTGCCAGGCAACCCAGTCGAACACCTTGATGCTTACCGAGGCTTTACCGAATTCAGCTTGCTGGTCGACGCGCCACGCTGGCAGCACTCCAGCGACCCACACCAAGCCGAAATCGGTCGTCAGTGGAACGATCTGCTCAGCCGCAAGATTCCCTGGCGTTTCATCTGCGAACGTTCGCTTCGTTTCGACGAAGGAGAAAGCCAGGAAACGACTATCTTCCGTAGCGAAAGCTTTGCTGCCGCCGCGATTCGCGATGTGCTGCCAGCCGAGTTAAAAGAAATTCCACTGAAGATCGCCCTCAATCGAACCGTCTTCCGCCCCAACACCCGTGGGCCGAGTGATCACCAAAACTTCCTATACGATTCAGCTCAGAAGAAGATCAAGGAACTGACGACCGATAAGATCTTCCGCTCGCTCCCGGTTAGTCGCCTGGTTTGCCGGATTTACGCCCAGGACTTGTCGCTTGCCCCGCAACTTGCTGCGGCCCTTGATCGTTTGGTGGGGAATCATGCGGTAGATGATTTGACGAATATGTAGTTCGCTGTGGTAGTTTCGCGCGGCTCCAGGTCGGGTCGCGCCAACGATCACGCAAACCACTGGCGCTTGGCTGGAATACGTTCCTTAAGAAGTACCAAGTCAGGCTAAGCATGATGAACACAATCGAAACCAGCATGACGGCTGTTAGCATGGCGAATGCTGGGTTTTCGTGAGCGAGCGAATGTCTGGCAATCCCTAGCGTTACACCAAGTAGGGCCATTCCGCCAAGCAGTTTGCCGAGCGAGAAGCGGGTTCTAAGCAGCAGCCTGGGAAGGTCGCTCCAGGGGACCAATACAATAAAGATCACGACCATCAGTAGGAATGTGGTCAGCAGAAAGGTGGGAATTCTGCCTAACATGGTATTCTCCGAAGCGACAAGTGGAGCGGCTGCGTTTACTTATTCGTTGCAGCCTCGGTTTTCTTGCGTACCGAGCACACGTCAGGCCCTGCCGAAACGGTCTATTTTGCGTTAAAATCAATCGATTCCATCGCCCATTCGATTGTAAACAGGGATTTGCCACGTGTCGCACGAACAATACGAAAACCCGTTGATCTCTCGGTATGCCTCGCGAGATATGAGCTTTCTGTGGAGTCCCCAAAAGAAGCACTCGACCTGGCGGCGGCTGTGGCTGGCCCTGGCCGAGGCTGAGCAAGAGCTGGGGCTAACGATTGGAAACGACCAGCTCGAAGCGATGCGGGCACACCTGGACGATATCGATTTCGACCTGGCCGCAAAGCACGAGAAAAGCCGTCGCCATGACGTGATGGCCCATGTCGAGACATTCGCCGAGGCTGCCCCGGTTGCCAAGCCAATCATCCACCTGGGGGCAACGAGCTGCTTTGTCACCGATAACACCGATTTGATTCTGCTGCGACAATCGCTGGAACTGGTTCGTGATCGCTTGGTTCGCACGATCGTGCTGCTGTCGGACTTCGCCAAACAGTACCGCGACCTCCCCTGCCTCGGCTTCACGCACCTGCAATCGGCTCAGCCAACGACTATCGGCAAGCGTGCCACCCTGTGGTGCTACGACTTGGTGCTCGATCTGGAAGAAGTCGAACATCGCCTGGCCCAGTTGCGGTTCCGCAGCACCAAAGGAACCACCGGCACCCAGGCCAGCTTTCTGGAGCTGTTCCAAGGAGACCACGCCAAGGTCAAGCAGTTGGAAAAGCGGGTCGCCGAGAAGATGGGCTTCGATCAGGTGTACGCCGTCACCGGGCAAACCTATTCGCGAAAAATCGATAGCCAAGTGCTGGACTGCCTGAGCGGTATCGCCCAAACGACCCACAAAATTGCCACCGACCTACGAATTCTGGCCCATCGCCGCGAGGTGGAAGAACCGATCGAAGAAAACCAAATCGGCTCGTCCGCCATGCCCTACAAGCGGAATCCAATGCGGAGCGAACGCATTTGCGGGCTGGCTCGTTACGTGATTAGCAATCAGGCCAATGGGGCGAACACCTTGGCAACGCAGTGGATGGAACGCACCTTGGACGATAGCGCCAACCGACGCTTGAGCTTGCCACTTTCGTTCCTGGGGATCGACGCGATCCTGATTATTCTGGCCAATGTCTGCAAAGGAATGGTCGTTTACCCAGCGCTGATTCGCCGGCATTTGGCCGAAGAGTTGCCGTTCATGGCGACCGAAAACCTGATGATGGCCGCTGTCGCAGCTGGGGGGGATCGCCAAGATCTGCACGAGAAAATTCGCGTCCATTCACGCAACGCCGGCGCACGAATCAAAAACGAAGGGCTCTCGAACGATTTGCTTGATCGCTTGAAGGAAGACCCTGCGTTCCCTGAGTTCGATGCCGCGGCGGTTTTAGAACCACTGCAATATGTGGGACGTGCCCCTGAGCAAGTCGACGACTTCCTAGCCGATGTCATCCAGCCAATTCGCGATCGCTATCCGAACGTTTCGCTCGAAAACGAGGAGCTGAAGGTCTAATAGCCTAACCGCATTGAGCCAGGTAGGGTCCGCTGTGCGGACCACCAATCCGGCTTAAATTGCCGCAATAGCCAAAGAAAACTAAGGCGTTTCGGTCCGCACAGCGGACCCTACGCAGAGGCAGGCCTGCTTTCTGAGCACTGAAAACATCAAACGATCGATCGCCAGGTCGATCAAATTAAATCGATTCGCCGCTTCTTCCGGCGCGATTTCTTTTGGCATTCTTCGCAGACACCGTTAATGATGAAACGGTGTCCGGTAGCGCGGAATTGGTGCAGGCGAGCCACTTGGTCGCGTAGTTCTTTCAGTTCTGCACTTTGGAACTCGATCAGGTTTTGGCATTGGGTGCAGTAAAGATGGTCGTGATCGGGGTAGCCGTAGTCGTGTTCGTAAACGGCACGACCGCCGATTTCCATTTTTCGTAGTAGGCCAGATTCGACCAGTTCGTTCAGGGTGCGATAGACCGTAGGACGACTAACACGATCAGCCCCCTTGCTTTGGTGGGAAAGCTCATCGATCAAGGCGTCAGCATCGAAGTGCTCGTGATGGCTGAAGACATGCTCGATCAGGATTCGCCGCGGCTGCGTAATCCTCTTGCCCTTACTTTTGAGGTATTCCTCAAACCGCTCTATTGGGGAAAGAGCGACGTCAACGGCTTCCAATGCAAACGGGTCTGACATGCGAGTCTCAATAGTGACAATAAGGGGCACCGCTTTATTGAGACTGAATTGCTATTGCTATGTAGTTGCGGAGTAAAGGGATACGCAATAACGTTGGCTATCAGTCTCAATATGGAATTCTAGGTTATAGTTGCCCAGGTACAACCCCTATTTACCTAATTGAGATATCCTTGCTGTCACGAAAAAAACGGCCAGTTTCCTTGATCGGAAACTGGCCGAGGCGTGGGTCTTTTTTTAGCGTAAGTGGTTGCTGCTTAACCGATTTCGTCGAGTAGCCGTTCCAAGGCCAAGTCGAGCTTGTCGTCGGTAAGGTAAGTCCCATCGGCGATTTGGGCTTTGATCTGAGCAACACGATCAGCGCGAATATCCGGAATGTCCTTCACCTGGCTGGCGAAGTCGGCTTCGTGCGAGATGTCGAGTTCATCCACAGTATCAAACTGCGGACGCTGTTCGATCGCCGTAGCTTGGTGGCTGCGGTGTGGACCTTGGATGGTTTGGGCCGGGTGGACTGCGGTTGGGCCATTAATATGCATGGTAAATCCTACTCCCTTTGGACGTCGTTTTGCTCAAAGCTGTGGGTTGTTTGGGTCGGCTTAAAGCAGGCGTCCCGAAAAATCATGACCGGAATCGGAGGTCTGGGTTTTCCCTAATCGTTTTGCCTGGCTTCGTCAGGCAAGCGCTGGGAGGCAGTTTCCCTACCTCGCAAATATAGTTCATTGGCGTCTTCCATGTAGCCGCATTCCGTGTCAGGTCTAGCCCATCCGTGTGAAGCAAGTGACTCACGGCGAAGTGATTGTTAGGAAGTACCCTACTTATCGACTTGCTAGCACTGGAGGTTCAGCCAGTTCTGACTCGGTCTTATTATGCAGTCCCTGGCAACGTCGCCGACCAGGAAAACTCGTCTAACCAGGCAAAACAAACGGTTTAATCCGGTTTTGGCTGGCCATTCAAGGTCTTTGGGCGGCGAAATACTGCCTTGCGTTTTGCATAATCGATACGATTGCTCCACGCAAATGGTTTGCCAAAAAACGTTGGCATGTGCTCTTCCAGCGGAAATTCTGATATTCCGCCAGGCAAACGAGCCTGAGGTTACGCGAATCGCCGATAGGGCTCAATCGCAATTGCGGCTCATCGGTAACGAAACTTGAGAAAATAAGAACGCCAAGCCGAACAATTCTCGAAAATATGGCATCTTTAAAGGAAACCAAATGTGGTCGGGGCACGTTTATAACTAGAGAGGGCGACTTGCGAGATTCGGCGGAAAGAAGATTTTGGCCCCAAAAGCCACTCATAAGGCCTCTCCTTCAGCGAATACCTTGAAGGAGACACCGATCATGCTTGGGCAAGGTTAGCTTGAATACCCAGTCTGGGGTGCGTCAAATTAACCTAAAAGTCCGCGCCATGTGATTTTCTTCCACGCTGCGGGCTCTTTGTGACTAATTAATTTGCATTAGTCGTATTGCACCCGAAGCCCTTTTTCAATTAATCTAACCAAAGATGTGAACGCGGTGACTCGCTTTCGCGTCTAAATATTGAGCAGACTACAATGTGCAACGCATGATACGTTGCCGTTAAGCTACAGGGAATGTAGTGAACTTTCCCCCCGGGAGTTCGCTAATGAACGAATCGCTTTTCGATACCATGCAAATCAAGCTGGAAGATGCTCGGGACCAGGACGGGACTCACATCATGGTAGGTTTGGCTCCTTATTTGGAGCTGGATACCTGGATGGACCAACAAATGGTCAAGTTGCGTCTGGAATTTCACGACTTTGAAACCAATAAATCTCAGCGTTTGAGTGATTGGGCCAAGGTCGCTCCAAGTTCTTAATGAATTGTCAGTAACCTAAAACGCGTGCCAACGCGACGCTATCCATTTCATTCCTTTTTTGGCGTCCTCAATTTTCCAAATATGACCTAAAATAAGGGTGCTCCTCAGTCTGGGGGGCACCTTTTTACGTTCTTGCAGAAAGAAAGTCATGTCGGAAGAACCCTCGTCATTGGAAGACATCAAGAAGCTGCTCCGCGACGGCCAAAAGATCCAGGCCATTAAGCTTCTTCGTCAAGAGTCGGGCTGCGGGCTGAAAGAAGCCAAAGATCAAGTCGATGCCATCCAGGCTAAAATGGTCGCTGACGGCGAAGAATTACCCAAAGGCAAAGGTTGTGCCGGAGCGGCCGTTATTATCGTGGTCGGACTTGGCCTTTTGAATTGGATTTGCAGGTAAGATCTGTAGTTACCAGAATCGCCAGAACGGCTTATGGCGATATTGCACCAGACCCTGTTTCGTGAGTCGCCAGTTCTTAGTTTTGACCGTTCGCTGCTGCCCATGTTGAATATGGCCAACGAGAACTTCTTCGCCTGGGATCTCCAGTGATTGCCACTGGGCCAAACCGGTGGGTATGTCTGCGGCTACGAAGCACAGTTCATCATTTTGAAAGAAGCTTTTCTGGTCGAGATCTTCTATCGATCGACGAAAAACGTTGTAGCGAATTGTTTCATTTCCTAGCGACACGGAAATCTGCATCGTCGATAACGTCGCGATATTGAGTACTCGAAACGTGGTCACAATATCTTCGAGCGACGGCTCGAGTTGAACGCCGTCGGCCAGTTTACTGTACCAGGGCGATCGATCTTTCAACTGTAGGTCTTGCCAGAATAGAACGGAGAGCCACAATGTTTCCTGCCAATGGAAGCCTGGGCAGCCAAGCCGCCACGAACGAATCACTGAATAACGAAACAGCCACTGCCCGATCGTTTCCTCCCCTGGTAGCGGAGCGAGAACAAAGGTTGCTGGTTCTTTCACGTCTAGCGGGCTGGGTTGGGTATCGATCGACATCACAACGCCTCAATTCGCTAACCAAAATTTCCACCACGGCGCCGGTGGAACGTAGTCGAGATAAAAGACCATGTCTTCCGTAGTGCTGATCGTTTTACTTGGTTGCCCAGTGTCGAGATTGTAACCGAGAGGATCCATGCCGACTTGAACCGGTTCATCCCATTGAAAGTAGGCCTGCCGCTCGGTCCGCAGTACGTTGATCGGATACGATCGATCCTCTGCACACAATTCGAATGTTCGCACTTCTCCGAACTTCGCCGGCGTGAAGTGCGGTATTCCGCCGACAAGTTTTTCGAACGCGAAGGACCAAATATCGACTCCGCCGGCTTGGCCACACTGGGCGATTCCATCTTGAAAAGTCAGCGCCTCGTGCCACACTACCGCAGTACCGGCCAAAACCGGTTGCCATGAGAAGCCACGCATATCCCAGTCCCAGTAGTCCGATCGAGCGAACAGCATTCGTAGTAAGAACTTCCCTTGGCTCTCCCATTGGGGCAATGTGCTATAGTGAAACTTGGCCCTGGTATTGTGTGTTTGCGGCATCTAGGTGAGCCTCGCCTTGGCTTGCCCTTCGTTGTTGCGATCATATCTCCATTATGTCATTTGAGCACGATACGTTGCAACGTATTGGTGGCTCGATCGACATCCGCATTCTGCAGACCTCCAACGAATCGAGAAACTTCTCTTGCATCTCGTTTCTCAAGAAGTGACGATGGGGCATGTCGTGGTTTGCCGCCGCGAGGCTTTCCTCGGGGCGATCACAAAGATCCAACTCTCATCCGTCCAGCTTCCCACCTAGCTCCCCTTCCCTACTTCGATAGGAACTTGCCATGCCCAATGGTCATGTGAACCGTCGTCAATGGATGACTCATGTTTCCGCCGCCGCTTCTTCCGCAATGGTCTTCGGGGCGGTCGCTTCTTCCTCTGCAGATGAAAAGCCGCGTGATGTCAACTCGCGGCTGGGCGTGGGGGCGATTGGCTTGAGGTATCAAGGTTCGGTAATCACTGAGAAAGCGGCCGCGCACGGAGATATCGCTGCCCTGGCCGATGTCGATCGCGAGATCCTAGCGAAAGCCAACCGTGATTTCGGCGGCAAGTCGGCTTTGATGGAAGATTATCAAGACCTGCTCGCCCGAGATGATGTCGACGTGGTGATGATTGGTACGCCTGATCATTGGCACGCCAAGATGGTGATCGATGCCTGTCGTGCCGGTAAGGATGTCTATTGCGAAAAGCCACTGACGTTGACCATCGACGAAGGGAAGAGACTGCGCGACGTAGTGAAACAAACAGGCCGTGTCGTTCAAGTAGGTTCGTGGCAACGGAGCGATCATCGCTTTCGCACGGCGGTCGAGATGGTGCGCCAAGGCTGGGTCGGCAATTTACAGCGTGTTGACATCGTGCTAGGCAAGAACAAGACCGGCGGGCCATTCACGGTGAAGCCGGTTCCCAAGACCTTCAACTGGAATTTGTGGCAAGGCCAGACACCGGACGTGGCTTACATTCCAGAGCGTTCACACTACACGTTCCGCTGGTGGTACGAATACAGCGGCGGGCAGATGACCGATTGGGGCGCTCACCACATCGACATCGGCCAATGGGGAGCCGACGCCTTGCCGGTCGAGATTGAAGCAACCGCTAAGATGCCTCACGTAAAGGACGGCTACAACGTGGCAATCGATTACCACGTACGCTACCAACTCGACAACGGCGTCGAGATGACCGTCGCCGACGAGGGACGTAACGGAGTGATGTTTACCGGCGACAAGGGACGCTTGTTCGTCAATCGCGGTTCACTGGAAGGAGCCCCAACCAACAAGCCGCTCCCCCGTAGCGACTTTCAGGTTTACAACTTCGACAATCTCGATCGCCCTGAGCGGGCCGGAAAGCTCGACGCGATTATCAATCACATGGGCAACTTCTTCGATTGTGTTGCCAGTCGCAAGGTGCCGATCTCCGATATCGAAAGCCAGCACCGCAGCGTCAGTACGTGCCATCTGGGGAATATCTCGATGAAACTAGGCCGCAAGCTGACCTGGGATCCGAAAGGAGAACAGTTCGTGAACGACAACGAAGCCAACCAACATTTGGCCCGCGAACAACGGGCCGGATTTGAAGTCGCGTAGCCTTCATCTTCGTAGGTCAGGCTGTCCTGATGCATCCGAGGATACTTGTCGGAAAACCATATCCGCTGTCTGGCACGCACAGCGTGCCCTACCTGGAATAACTTGATTATGACCAACGCTTCTTCAATCAATCGTCGTACGTTCCACGCATTGGCTGCCGGGGCGGTTGGGGCTGGGCTTTGCTCTGTCGGTGAGGCAAACGCTACCAAAAAGTTTCAACTGAACTACATGCTTCCCTCGTGCATGTACGGCTACCTTCCGTTGGCCGAGGTCTTGCCGGAAGCCAAGAAGATTGGCGCGAAGACAATCGACGTTTGGCCTAAAGTGCATGGCGATCAACGGGAACAGATCGACGTGTTAGGGGCAGACAAGTTTGCTGCACTGCTGAAAGAGAACGATGTTGCTTTGGGCTGCATCACGCAGTACAAGCTGGGCCCATTCGGTTTACAGAACGAAATGCGTTTCGCTCAACGTTTTGGTTGCCAACTGATGGTGACCGGTGGCGAGGGGCCGAAGAATTTGCAGAGGAGCGAACTCAAAAAAGGAGTGGCAGACTTCTTAGAGAAGATGAAACCGCATCTGGAAGTCGCAGAAGAAACCGGGGTGACTATCGCCATTGAGAATCACGCGAACAATCTGATCTTCGAGCCCGACTCGCTCAAGTGGTTGTTAGAACTGCGGCCATCAAAGAACCTCGGCATCGCTTTGGCTCCGTATCACTTGCCGCAAGACCCTGGGCAACTAGCCCAGTTGATTCGCGATCTGAAGGAAGGGCTGGTGATGTTTTATGCCTGGGAGCATGGCAACGGCTGCCACAAACCAATGCCAACCGAGCAGCAGCTATTGCAGATGCCTGGTCGGGGAACCCTCGACTTCCAACCGCTTGTCGAAGCTTTAGCCGAGATTGACTATCAAGGGTGGACCGAAGTGTTCATGCACCCAGTGCCTCGTGGAATTCCGATCTTGCCGACCTTGAAAGAAACAACCGACGAAATCAACCGAGGGCGTGCGTACTTGGATGCTTGCGTCGCGAAGGTAAATGCTGGTCGAGCGTAACACTTGGGTTTTATTCTTTCTTCACGAAGTAATCGTAAACGGCCTTACCGATCTTGGCTGACAAAACATCACCTTCGTTGTCGTCGGTCCAGCTTTCATCTTGATTGTTCATAGTCAGAACACAGAAGAGGATCGCCCCCTTCCCATCTGGTAGGTCGATGATTCCGGCATCGGTGCGGGCCGCGTTGACAGAACCGCCTTTGTGGGCGACTTTCACGTTGGCAGGCAAGTAGCGGGCTGCTTTCATGCGATCTTCGCAGTCGTACAGGTGCTTTAAGATTTGCTCAGACGTAGCCTGATCGACGAACGAACGATCGTGCAACGCCCTTAGCATCCGCTGCATATCATTTGCCGAGGTGCTTCCCAAGCCGAACGCTTTGCTACGTTCCATGTCGTTGGAAGTATCGCGCCGAAAAACTTTGGAATTGAGGCGTGTCTCGTCACAGCCGAGCTTCTTCATAAGTGTGTTCGTGGTGTCTAGACCGACGGTGTCGATCACTAAGTTGGTGGCGGTATTGTCGGAATAAGCGACCATCAACTGGATCGCGTCTCGAAGGCTAAGCGTCAGGCCAGGCGAAAAGTGTTTGGTCAGAATGCCAGAGCCAGGGACCTTGTCGGCTTCTGTCAAGGTAATCATCGTGTCGAGCGAAACGCCGCCGTCGTGAACTTTAGCGTAGGTCGCCATCAGTAGCGGCAGTTTAATCAAACTGGCGGTCGACATTGGTTTGTCTGCCTGATAGGCGAACGACTCGCCACTGGGAAAGTGCTGGATCACGACACCGACATCTCCACGATGCTTCTCGATGAGCGGAAGGAGCAATGCCGAAAGCTCAGGCGAGCTCGTGTTTGCCTGCGGGGTGGGCTTGTTGGGCTCAGCGCCGTGAATTGGATTTAGCTGCGTGCCTGGCAATAGGCAAAGAGTTCCCAGAATGCCGAGCAGAAGAGTTCGCCGATAAGTTAGCACCACGAGATCACCGTATTTAGGTAGAAGTAAATGGCAGTTGGGAAAGTTCGATCATAGACTTTGGCGAATAGCTTCCCAAGTCTTTGTTGCGCAGAAGAATCTTCCATCGGCGCAGAGCAGGTCTAAGCGGTCCCCTTCACATTGCTGACGAAAAGCCAGGCAGAAGCTCGGATTCTTCTCACGGTAACCCAAACGAGGAATTCTGTTTTGTGTATAACTGGCATGCAAAACATGGGCTTTGTCAGGCACTAAATGCGACTGCTCACGTAGTGCTCAAGTCGTTAGCAATCCGAGCGGGTAAGCCGATTATGCGGACTGCGGTCCGCCGCAAGGTACGAGCCAATTTGTCCAAGCGAGGGGCTTTTCTGAAAAAGCAATGTAACGTTGGAAGTCGTTTTTCAACTTGACGATCCTGGGGGCAGGTTTTATGCGTTGGGATTTTACTATCCGTCGACGGTTGTGGTTTTTAGTGGTAGCGGCCATCCTGCCGACGCTTTTGCTGGCATATTGCCAAATCAGCCGTTGCTGGGAAGCCTACCAACAAGCCCAACAAGGGCCTGAGATCGTGGCGGTCACACGGTACTTGGGTGATCTTACTCACGAACTTCAAAAAGAGCGTGGGATGAGTGCCGGTTTCATTGCTGGGGGTGGAACGACGTTTGTCGATGAGCTGAAAAAGCAACGGCAAGAGACCGACGCCGTCTTGCAGCGTATCGACTCTGGACTGCAGGAGGCAGTCGCCGCTGGGTTGATCAACGCCGCTGCCATGCAAGAGATTCGGCAGCGACAATCGCGAATCGTAACGGCAAGAACCAACGTCGATGCACTGCAGGAAGCGGGGCCAATCTTGAAGGAGTATACCAGCTTCATTCAGGCGAATTTTGACCTGGCGATTGCGTGTGCTCGCACCACCCACGATGGCCGCTTGGTCCAAACGCTGTTGGCTGCTGAAATGTTGGCCATGGCCAAGGAGTACGCCGGTTTAGAGCGGGCGAACGTATCTCAAGCGTTGGCTGGCAAGCAGGCCGATGCGGCACTTCGGCGCAAAATTGCTGACTTGCAACGTGCCCAAGAAGAGCATCTGCTGCATTTTGAATCGCTGGTGCCGCTGGAAGTGTTGAGCATGCTAAGCGATGCTCAAAAGGCTTCTCATACGCTTCGTGCGGCTGAAATCGCTGCGCTGGTGACCAACGCCATGGACGGAGATCATTTCGATATCGAGCC
Source organism: Bremerella cremea (assembly GCF_003335505.1). Taxonomy (NCBI): domain Bacteria; kingdom Pseudomonadati; phylum Planctomycetota; class Planctomycetia; order Pirellulales; family Pirellulaceae; genus Bremerella; species Bremerella cremea. The sequence continues at coordinate 206,333 of NZ_QPEX01000045.1, read as the reverse complement.
GAACGAGTGGTGGAAAGTACAAACAGCTCGTCTGGGAGATTATCGCCAGATTCAATTAGTCCTAGCAGAGGAAATCAAAGCTCAGGCGGCTCAGACTGCCAGCCAGGAGCTACGCCGCTTGATCGGAGCGGTAGTTATTTGTGGACTAGCGATTTTGTTTGTCGGTGGAATTGGTTTCCAAACCGCGCGGACGATCGCCAAGCGGACCAAACGATTAACGTCATCGATTCGTAAGATTGCCACCGGAGAAGCGAGTTTGCAAGAACGCTTGCCCTGCATGGAAGGTGAATTGGGCGAGATCGCCGCCAGCTTTAATCAAGTACTAGAACGCTTGGACAAAGCGGGCGAACTATGTTCGTCTAGTTCCAGTAGCCTGGCTTCCTCCGGGGAAGAACTTTCACGCAATGCCGAATCGGTGAAGCGAGACATCACCCAATCGCAAAATCAGAGCGAAGAGATCACGCGCGATGTCGCTTCGATGTTTGAAAGTATTCGAGGCGCCTCCGGTTCAATCTCTTCGGTTTCGGATTCGCTGCAATCTGCTTCGCAGTCGATTCAGCGTTTGGTTGATGATATGGAGAAAGCAAGCAAACAAGCCAATCAGGCTTCTCAAACAACCCAGTCCGCAGCTGAAATTGTCTCGCAGAATTCCGCGCAAATTGAACGTCTCGAGTCGGCGGCTGCGGAGATCGGCGACGTGGTGCAATTGATTCGAGACATTGCGGACCAAACGCAACTGCTTAGCCTGAACGCGACCATCGAGGCCAGCCGAGCGGGGGAAGCTGGTCGTGGTTTTGCTGTGGTTGCCACGGAAGTCAAACAGTTGGCGTTGCAGACAAGCAGTGCCATCGAAGGAATCGAGAATCGGATTGCGGCGATTCAAAGTGCGACGAGTGCGACAACCAAATCGACAACACAAGTCAGCGATCTGTTTCAAAAGATCCTCAACGCTACCGAACTTTTGACAGAAGTAACGCAAGAGCAAGGCCGCGCGGCTACCGCTTTAAGCGAAGAAGTCGGTCGCGTGGTCGAGAGTTCGCAAAGTGCTCGTGGCAACATGGATACCACCGTCGATCAAACCCAGGCCATCAATCAGCGGCTCAAGTCGATCGATCAGTTGCTTAATACAGCTGTGGTCGGGATGGGACAGGCCTACGATGCCAGCCACGACCTGAGCGAACTGGCCAGCACGATGAAAGAGCAGATGAATATGATGCTATGCCGACACAACTGACCGTGCCTAGCGTTCCTCATACCCAACTCGAGACACGCCGTGTCTGATTGACCAAGACGTGTCTCAAACCTCGTGGAACCGGTAGTCCTGCCCAGTAGTCCCCAACGCTACCTGGCAGCACCGGTTCCCGTTGTTTCTTGAGCCGTCTCGGTGTGCGTCTAAGCGGTGACCGAGAACGTTACCGGTCGTTCGTAGGCTACTGGTTGGGTGGCCCCCTCGCTTGGCAAACGGAATACGGCTCTGCAGGTTACCAACGGCTGAGCTTGTCTTGTCTCCGGCCACTGAGGAGGGCTTGTGCCAAAGGGTGGCAGTAAGTAGCCTTTTTCTAGCTACTTTCATTTTCCCTGGCCGATGAACTCGCCTTGAACCTTCATGAAGATTGATCCAGAACAGATCGAAGTAATTATTGCTCATTGTTCCGCAGAGATTCGGCAGAGCATGAGCGAGCTTGTGGAGGAGATGGGGTTTCGGTTGCGGGCGATTTGTTCGTCAGCGAAGCAACTGTTAGATTCCGGGGTGCCGAAACCTCCAGATCTCATTATCTCGGGCATCGAGTTAGAAGATGGCGAAGCGATTCATGCATTGATTGCGATTAGCAATCTTGATCCTACGCCTGCGATTGTGATCACACCCAAAGAATCGTTGCTGGATGTCGAGAAGGCCCTGAAGGATCACGTCATGGCCTATTTGGTCGAACCGATCGATACGGAGCAGATCAAGCCAACGATCTATCTCGTGCTCGAGCGGTTTCAGCAATTCGAGTCTCTCAAGGAAGAGAATCGCGACCTGAAACAGGCCCTGGAAGATCGTAAAGTCATCGAGAAGGCGAAAGGCTTGATCATGGGGCGCTTAGAGCTGGACGAGAGCCGAGCCTTTCGCGAACTGCAAAAACAAGCAACCGCAAAGAGAATGAAATTAGCAATCTATGCTAAGCAGTTGATCGCGGAAGAAAATGGCCGCTAGGGAAGACAGCGTCTGGCGACAACCTAGCCGTGGGTTAGCCAAAATAGTCGATTAAGAGCGACTGCAATTGACCCACGCTAACCGGTTTCACCAACACCTGATTGCAGCCAACTGATAAACAGCGTTCGACATCTTCACTTAACGCCGCTGCGGTTAGCGCGACCACTGGCGTCTCAATTCCCTTTGCTTTCAAGAGCGAGGTTGCCTCGTAGCCGTCCATCACCGGCATCTGCATGTCCATCACAATCAGGTCGAATGGGGATTCTCGGGTGAACACCGAGTCACAGGCCTCTTTTCCATCCTTGACGAATTCAGGTTCAATACCGAAACGGCCAAACACCTTCTTTAGCAGGTATCGATTGGCGTCGACGTCCTCAGCAATCAAAATCGATAACTTGGTCCACCCATCCCTCGGTATTGAATCCTCGCGAGGCGGAGTCACAGGCGATAACGTTTGTTTTGTAGGGGCGCATTCTGCGGCGTCAACTTCCAAAAGAAACGTCGAGCCGTTCTCCGACGTTTCCTCTAGCTTCAGGAAGCCTCCCATCATGTTGGCCAGTTGTCGACTTATCGCCAGACCGAGGCCAATTCCCAGCAGTTTCTTTTCGCGGCTCGCTGGCCCTTGATCGAAAGGTGTGAAAATACTTTCCACAACATCGGCGGAAACACCTGGTCCGGTATCGATGACCCGAATCTGCAATTTCTCGGTGGCGTAGTTGTATTCAGCCAAGCACTCGATGCCACCTTGATCGGTGAATTTAATGGCGTTGCCTAAGAGGTTGATTAATATTTGCCTCAGACGCACCGCGTCGACCATGAGAAGCGATGGGCAATTGTTTGGCGTTTGCCAGCGAAACTTCAGACCGTTCTCGGTGGCCCGATATTTAAGGAGTTCGCACGCCGAGTCGATCAAGCGGCAAATGTCTGTCGGACTAGCGCTAACTTCCAGTTTGCCTGCTTCGACCTTCGCAATGTCCAGCAAGTCGTTGAGCAGTTCTAGCAAGTGCTCTCCGCTATTGGCGATCATGCCTAACATCTTCTCAGCGTCATCTGCGGAAAGGTCTTGCTGGAGGATCTCGGCAAAGCCAATAATTGCCGTCAGCGGGGTTCTCAGTTCGTGACTTAACGAAGTGAGGAACTGCGACTTGGAACGGTTGGCCTGTTCCGCCAGGGTCATCGCACGTTCCGCTTTGCGTTCACTCTCGACCACCTTTTGTAAGAGCTTATGGCGCTCGATGGCATTCTGAGTAATACGAGGCAGGATTTGTTCTGTGATTTGTGACTTCCCAAAGAAGTCTTGCACGCCTCGTTCGAGAAACGACGCGTCAAACCGATCAGTGCCGACGCTGCCGGTAATGAGCACAATTGGGATCGGGGGAATGCTGGCTCCGGCCAGGAGAAGCTCCACGAATGTCTTCGCGTTCATATCTGGCATGCGATAATCGAGAATGACCAGGTCAATTTCCGATTTCAAAGTCGCGATCTTTTCAAGGCCATCCGTACCGGTAGCCGCTTCTGTGAAGCGATAACGCACGTTCAAATTACGGCGCAACGCGGATATGACGGCGTTTCTATCCTCGGGAGAATCGTCGATGATGAGGAAATGGTACTTCAAAATAAGCCTGACTTAGCTGAGCGACGATGACATCATGCGGCGAACCGTCTGCAGGTATTCTTCTGGGTCGGCTGACTTGGTTTGAAAGTCTGAGACACCGAGTTCTAAGGCCCGGGTGCGATCTTGAGGATTGGACGAAGTGGTAAAGACCACGATTCGGCGCAAACGATCAGGAATCGCCTGGGCAATGTGCTTTAGGATTCGGAACCCATCGCATCCTGGCAGGTTTAAATCTAGGATCATTAACTGAGGATCATTGTCTTCCATGAGCTTCAGTCCGTCCTGGCAGGACTTCGCTCGCAAAATCCTTGTGAGCGGGTTTTCAAGCTGGATGGCCATACGCCCCAGCTCGAAATCCAAGTCACTATCTTCCACAAAACAAACCAGTATGGGAGGCATCGCTAATCTACCTGTTCCAGCGTAAACAAGAAGGTGGAACCAAGGCCTGGTTCCGATTCAATCCAGATTTCACCCCCATGCCGGTCGACGATCTTCTTACAAATCGTCAGGCCAGCACCTGAGCCTCCACCGAACTGATCGGGAAGGTGCAGGCGGCGAAAAATCTGAAATACGTCTTGTTGAGCCTCTAATGCAATTCCTATACCGTTATCTCGAACAAATAGCACTGTTTCCTTCGAATTGGCTAGGTGGTGATCTTCTAAAACCCCTATTTCCAAACGTTTTATCTCACTTGTGTTGTACTTTAAACTATTGGAAATCAAGTTTGTAAATAACTCCCGTAGACAGAGGTAGTCCGCCCAAAGGAGGGTCTCTCCCGCAATAACGATCTCGATTCCCTGGGGAGTCGGTCGACCAACGACCATTTCCACGGCTTCTTCCACAAGTTCTCGTAACGAGACCTTTTCGAACTCGAGGTTGGCTTGGCCAACGCGGGATAATCTGAGAAGCCCCTGAACAAGCTCGTCCATGCGAGATGCTAGTTTTGAGAGCGACTTTAGGCGCGAGTCAGTCGCATCGTTGATGCTTTCCCCAAGTTCATGTTGCAAGAGGAAAATGGTCTGCTTGATCCCTCGCAGTGGTTCCCGCAGATCGTGAGAGGCGGCATAAGCGAACGCGTCAAGATCGGCGTTGATCTTGGCGAGTTCCTCGTTTAGGCGATGCAGCTCAGCAGCCCTCAAGCTAAGTAGCTCCATCAGCCCACTATGAAGCTCTTCGGCCATCTCGCGGTCGACCAGCGACCAACGACGCGATTGGCGATGGACGGTCGTCTTCCATTCCTCGAAAGATTTACGGGGGGAAAGCCGAACACCGTCACCGGACTTAATGGTCGACTTTTCGGGATTGCCTGCCCAGGTAACCTCGCTGACGTACTCATCACGAAAAAACAATAGCCAATTGACGTCGGGGGCGAATAAGCGAACCGCCAAGCAGCCGCACGCAGCTCCCACGGTTTGGGTAGATAGCTCAGGGAAGCTCTCGGCCAGCGAATGGGTTGACCAGATCTTGGTGGCGTCCTCGGGCCGAGCCTCTAGCCGCTTGATAATCGCTTGAACCGTCTGAGTATCAGGCGTGGAGCCGATCAGATGACATTTGCGATCCGTGGCGACGGCCAAGCCACTTGCTTCCACAATTTCTCGCAGGTCAGGCCAAATTTTCTCGACCGATTGCCAAATGTTGGTTATTCGTGTGATCTGATCGAGGACATGATGGTAATGTTGGCGGCGGCGAACGCGTTCTTTGTTGACCTCGGATTGAACTCGTGCCGAAAGGTAGTTGCCAGCCACCAAACCCATGATTTCACACGCCGCTCGCTCTTCGAGGAGCAGCGGTTTGGCTGAATAGTGATGGCAGGCAATCAGTCCCCACAATTGATTATCGATGACAATCGAGATCGACATCGACGCTTGGACGCCCATGTTTTGTAGATACTCGATATGAATCGGTGACACCGCGCGGAAACAGCTCAGGCTCAAATCAAGTGGCAATTCGGCATCAGCGTGGCAACTCGGCACGATCGGCACTGGATTAGCGTTCACGTCGCCGATGGAACGCACCGTATTGAGAACATACAAGCGGCGAGCTTGCTCTGGGATATCGGTGGCCGGGTAATGCAGGCCCAGAAACGGTTCTTTCCCTGCAACGACCGACTCGCCGATCACCTCGCCATGGCTGTCTTCAGCAAAGCGATAGAGCATCACACGATCGAACCCACTCATATCGCGAATTTCGTCCGTGATTGCCTGATAAAGTTCCGGCAAGCTAAGGCATTGCTGCAGCCGCTGATTCGCTTTGGTAAGTTGTAGCGGTAAGCTCAACTCTTCTGGCTTCTTGGATGTGCCGTTGGCAACACGGGGCTGTTCCAGCTCGACAATGAGCATGCCTTTGTACACATGCGCTGCGGCCGAGAGCGAAGCTTGTGACTCCCCTGCCCTGCTACGCAGTTGCATAGGACGCACGACAGCCCGTAGGCCGGTAGCAACTTTGTGCAGCAGTAGGACCGAGTCGTCGTCCAGTAAAGAAGCCAAAGGAGTGCCGGGCTCAGGCATTGTGCCTAGCCACTGCGGAATATTGGTCGAGGCATGACGCAGCGTGAGGTCGCCCAGCTGAAAGGCTAGCAACGCACCATGCGGTTGAACGGCACCAGCCAGATGGATGGGCTCTCGATCGCAATTGGTCAGGTCAACCGAGGAGGCTGTGTTGTTCGGTTCCGATTTCGTCATTTCTGGCTACCCAACTGCTCTCCATAAACCACAAACATCTTCTTAGCGGCATCCACTGCCTTGGCTTGGTCAGCCGTGGCCTCTAAAAACTGATCGAGCCAGGCCTTGGTCTGCTGCCACCGGCTTCTCGTATTCGTTCCATATCCGTTCAGATATTTCAGCGGAACCTCTGCCTCAGCAGGAAAACTGTTTCGGACAAGATGGCAAAGTTGCTGACCTCCCATCGTGGAGCCCTCCAAGACATACAGAACCCCTGCCGCCGTCGGCGCATCAGCGATCCAGGTAAATTGACTGGTATCGGCTGAAGGAGCAATCGCCGGCTCTTCACTACCTGCGTGTAGATCGGAATCGCGTAGGGCGCAAAGATCGGACAAGGCCCATTCCCCTTTCCTCCGCTTACGAAACCAGTCTTCCGGCACGGCTAACAGTTGATCAAGACGTTGATCGACTTCCGGCAGGAAGCTGACCATCCGGATTAAGAACTGTTCGTACTGGGGAATTGTCTTCAGCCAACCGGACCAATCAATCGATTGCTCGACTGCCGTATGCAGTTCGCTAGTCTCGGTTTTAAGAAGATCACTAACACTCATGTTGTTGCCGGCTTCAATAGATATGGCGATGGGAAGCTTTATGAGTACCAAGGTATCTCGGTACGACTCAAGTTTCGAAACGCGCCCTTCGCGAGTTCTCGTTCGTAAACCTAAGCCGGGCTGCCATAGGCCGGCACGGCAGGTTAAGAAAACCTACCATTGAAATAACATCATAGAGTCATACGGTTCCCCGTCAACTGGTTGTCTTTCGGGAGACCGTACTTGAGAAAGGGATCGCTTCTAGCTAAGTAGATCGCGGCACGTTTTTGGGAATTCTTTCCTGTGGCAGACACTTCCGATTATGGCCACTGTGGTTCCCGTTTTTCGACGAATGCGGTCAAACCTTCTTTGGCGGCTTCGGTCGTGCGACTGGTAGCACTTGCGGCTGCTCCTAAAGCGATGTGCATCTCAAGCAGCTCGCCAACCGTTTCGTTGAGTTGCTTCTTGGTAAGCTGAATTGCCTGAGGAGCCGACTGGGCGATCTGTTGAGTAAGTTCGGCGCCACGTGCCCACAGGTTATTCAACGAGACAAGCTCGCTGACCAAACCTATTTGAAGGGCCCGTTCGGCGGAAACCGCTTCTCCTGTTAGCAGCAATCTGGCCGCGTGGCTTCCTCCTACTCGGAAATGCAGCAGCGGAGTGCAAAGCCCCGAGACAATACCGCGTTTCGGCTCAGGAAAGCCAAAGGTCGCCTCTGGACTGGCAATTACAATGTCGGCGGCCAAAGCAAGTCCGGCACCTAAGCCCATTGCCGGACCATTCACCGCCGCGATAATCGGCTTAGGGAATTGCAGCATTTGCTGCAACAGCTCGGCTAAGCTGGTGGTGTCTTGATGCCAGCGATCTTGGTTGTCGTCTTCTTGGACGATTGCGTGCATCTCTTCCAAGCACAAGCCAGCACAGAACGCCGCTCCGCCCCCGGTCAGCACGATCGCTCGTACCTTCTTTTCGCCATGCAAGTCACGAAAAGCTTGAATCAGGTCGAAGATCATCGAACGCGTCAACGCATTCCGTTTCTCATCGCGATGCAGCGAAATGGTTCCTACGTTCTGGTGAACTTTAACCTTGATCTGGGGCTCTGACATCTTGATCACGATGAGGCAGTTGGGGTTAGGAGGAAACAATTCGACTACACGTTCATCGTAGCATGATCGTGCAAAAAAGAACTACCGGGGCAATTCGCCTTTATGAGGGGAAATCAATGACGCCATTTAGGGAGTATTCTTTCAAAAACGGGCAATTAATCTAAGGCAGAAATGGCGTTGCCTGGTTATTTCTCCTGTATGCCACGCCCGCCTGTTGTTTGGCCCTGGGTGCGATGATGCCAAACAACCTCACGCCGTCCGGGACCCTGCCTGCGCGGTGCCTAGCCTAGTTAAAAAGTACCGATTTTGCTCTGGATTTCCTCTTGGACCAGTTCTAGGGAACGAAATTCGGCGGCCTTCCCTCCAACTTCTTGGACTAACAACTGGGGTTGGCGGCAAATCTAGGGTGCGTTGGTGGAAATTATCAACCGGTTTTCGGCCTGATTTGTTGCTCTAGGGCAACATCCACGATGCAAACTAGATCGGACTGAATTGCTGCAACGTTTTATGTAGTAATAAGTTAGGGTATTCTTTTGACGCAAAATATACCTTTCGGCACAGGGGGTGCATTTCATCGTGGTGTCGCCCGATCGTGGTCAACACGGTCGTCAAAAATACCAACGATGGAGAACGCACCCATGGCTCACTCGCACGAAGCTTTTCACGAAGATGATGATTTCGATTCGGTTTCGATCAACAACTTGTCCGTTGTCAGCGATACGGCTGATGAAGAAGAAGTCGTTGAAGAAGTCAGTCAGGTCGACGACCCTGTCCGGATGTACTTGATGCAGATGGGCGAGATTCCGATGCTGACCCGGGCCGAAGAAATCTCTGCCGCTACCCAAATCGACAAGTGGCGTAGTCGTTTCCGCCATGCGGTGATTGCCAACGATCTAATCTTGCGTCACGCGTTCGAGCAGCTCTCGAAGGTTCGCGATGGCCAACTTCGCTTGGACCGCACCGTGGAAGTCTCGGTGACCAATGCCAAGGAAAAGAAGCTGATCATGAAGCGGATTGTTCCGAACCTGATCACGCTCAAGGCAATGCTGGAAGCCAACGCCGCCGACTGGCGAATTGCTATCTCGATTAAGGCCAGCCCGGCCGATCGCCAAAATGCGTGGAAGCGTCTCTGCCGCCGCCGCAGCAAGGGAGTTCAACTTGTTGAAGAACTGAACCTGCGAACCAACAAGATCACTCCGCAACTGTCCAAGTTGCGAGAAATCTCGCACCGCATGGACACCTTGCTCGAAAACATCGAGCTGGCTCGCGAATACGGTGGGCATCTCAATGGTCAATCGCTGGAAGACATGCAAAAGGAACTACGCGGTTTGATGCGGGTTACCTTAGAAAGCCCGGCTACGCTTCGCCGTCGTGTTCAGAAGATTGCCGAATACCAGGAAGAATACGATGCCGCCAAGCGTCGCCTTTCGGCTGGTAATCTGCGTTTGGTCGTTTCGATCGCCAAAAAATACCGCAACCGTGGTCTCAGCTTCCTCGACTTGATCCAAGAAGGAAACACAGGCCTCATGCGAGCGGTCGACAAGTTCGAGCATGAACGAGGCTACAAGTTTTCGACCTACGCCACCTGGTGGATTCGTCAGGCGATTACCCGAGCGATTGCGGATCAAAGTCGTACGATTCGCGTACCGGTACATATGATCGACACCATGGGTAAGGTACGTGCCGTCACACGTGAATTGGTGCAGGAACTGGGCCGCGAGCCATCGCCGGAAGAAGTCGCCCAGCGGATGGATATTTCGGTCGACGATGCCAAGGTCATCGTCAAGATGAACCGCAATCCTCTTTCGCTCGATCAACCGGTCGGCGATCACGACGACAGCTTCTTCGGCGAATTCTTAGAAGATCACCGCAACGATGACCCGTTGTACGAAACCCACCAGGAAGCTTTGAAAGAGCGTCTGGGGGAAGTGATGCAGCACCTCAACCACCGCGAACGAGAAATCATTCGCCTCCGCTACGGCCTGACCGACGGTTACGCCTACACGCTGGAAGAGGTCGGTAAGATCTTCAGCGTCACTCGTGAACGCGTTCGCCAAATCGAATCGAAGGCCGTCCGCAAGCTGCAACAACCTTACCGCTCGCGTGGTTTGGCCAGCTTCCTGGAAGGTGCCGAAGACATCATTGCCGCTTCCGATACCGCCGAAACCGCGTAACGAAGCGAGCCCTCTCGCATTGCAAGTGTTCTCCTGATTGGGTGTGTGAAAGGACGGATGGCCAGGCGACAAACGGCCTCCGTCCTTTCTCCGTTTCTTGCACGAAGGTGCTTCGGCTGAGGGAATCAGCCCACCAGTTCAATCCGCAAGCACTCGTTCTCTGCGGCGGCGTCTTTTAGCGTGTCTAGCACCTTCAATCCTTTCCACCATAGATAAGGATTGCCAGAGTCCCAGTGCCGGGGCCAGGCCAGGCAAACAGGCTCGGTGATGTCGCTGGTCGCGCAGTCGAACAGGGCGTCGAGGTTGTGCCCGAAGTAGCTGGGGAAGTCGAGGTTCGCTTGCAGAAATGTGTAAATGGCTTCTAGCGAGGTCAGGCTCGCCGGGACCACCACGCGGCGTTCGTTAGTGCTGGGCATTAGTGGGTTTTCACCTGTTGAAACGAACGGTAATGGTCGCGGGTTACAAAGATCAGCCCGTCGTTGGAATAAACCAACCGCTCTGCGCCGCGGTGGCCTCCGTGGTAGTCCAAGTCGGCCTCGAAATATTTGCGGCCTGGGGCTTCGGGCAACTCTCCTTCCCGGTTGTAGAAGCGATCTCCCCCGATACTCTTGCCAGGGGCGACTTTCCCCAAGTTTCCTTGCGAGGCATTCCAGCCCAACTTATCTGCCTCGCGCTTGGTGATAAACGAGTCGGGAAGTGTGCCATGTTGCACAATGTGCTGCACAACCGCCACTTCTTCCGGACTATCGAGCACGCCACGATTCAGCGCTGCCAGGTCGTCCGTTTCGCTCGAAGAGGATGCGGCTGGTTTTTCGCCGTCGAGCTTGGCATCGCCAGGGATCTCATGCACCGGATTCTCGATGGTGACTTCCATCGGCTTGGTCGGCGCCTGCGGGCGATTGTCCGGCTCGGTTTGATAGATCGAGCTGATCAACGAAACGACGATAATCACTGCCACCATGATCAGCCGCAAATGTAAACGTGACATCAAACGTCCTTCAGAACAAACAAACCACCCCGGTCGACAGGGCAAACAACGCACCTTATCAAACCATCCCGGCTGTTGGGGCTCAAGACGTCTGCCGAGGATTGTCACTTCAGGTCGGCGGTCCCAACATCGCTACCGGCATCGGGTGCCATGCCTCACGTCCGCGTGAGCATGACGAGCTGGTTGGGATTTACAGATAGTTTGGATGCCTGCACTCGGCCACGATTCAATATCCTTAGGCGAAGAGGATGGCCTTAAGAGGCATGCTCACGAAGACGTGAACATGGCACCCGGTTTTGAAGTGAAAGTTCGGGTGTGTTAGAAGAAAAGTACCAGAGGGGGGAATCGAACCCCCACTCCCTTGCGGGAACTGGATTTTGAATCCAGCGCGTCTGCCAATTCCGCCACTCTGGCACATTGGGGATGTCCGCGTTATTGAGGGCCGTTTTGGGCGGCCTGCGGGGCATCCGGCGGCAATGTTAAGGGTTGCCGCTGCTGTGGAAAGGTCGGATTTTAAACTGAAATGCCTTGGGGGGCAATGACCTGGGGAAGATTCGCCGGGGCCTTTTTCCCTTCTCTTATGAAGCGGCTTGTGGGCGGGCGATGCTTCTCGCCTGGTTGGGGGGCAGGTTGGTGCTAGCGAGACTGGCTTGACGGGGTAAACGTTGACACGATTCGCTGGAATCTCTATACGTTTGCCTCCTAAGTTGTTCCCCAGCTTTTGAGCGGGATAAAACATGGGTTACGCGACCTCTGTGGACGCAGTAATGGACGGGAGGCCATTGGTGCGGAGAGACACGAGGGAGAGCGATTGGCCAGGGGTATGATAAGAACACAAATTTGGTTGCTGGCGATCTTGTCGGCTGGGGGCCTGTTTGGCCCTGGCTGGGTTGCTGCGCAGACGACCTCCCAGACCGAACCGGTGCGGCTGCCTGCTTTAGAAGAAGAGCCGCCTGTGTGGACGTTTGCGCCGCAAGCAGAGGAAACCGAGTCTGTCCTGCTGATGGACTCGGAAGTGATCTTGAACGAACGCAAGCCACCCCCCAAGGACTTTGGCGGCATGGGAGGAGGCGGACCATTCGGCGGGCAAGGCGGCCCGGGCTATGGATCGGTCTGGTACCCGACCAAGCTGGTCAAAGGACAAGATGTCGACTTTCAACTGATCCGCCAAAATGCCTCGGCCGCCCTGCCGGTGTGGCGGGGAGATAAGGGAATCATGCTGATGAGCATGAACGTGGGGAACTCGCTATTCTTCACCGACGCGGTGCTGCCGGACTCGCAGCGTCCTTTTCCCGCCGAGTTGTGGCGGGTGAATCTAGGTTTGAATTACATCCACAAGTTTGACAACGGTTCGACCTTGGTCGTGCTGACGGGCTTGGGATCGTCTAGCGATAAGCCGTTTCATAGCTGGGAGGAAATGAACTTCACGCTCGGAACCTTCTGGCGACGGCCCGCGCGAAACGAACGGGACGCGTGGATGTTGGGGGTGATGTACTCTCCGTCGGGCTCGCTGAATTTTCCGATCCCGGCGATCGCGTATCAGTGGAATCCGTCCGATAGTTTTCAGATGAGCGTGGGGCTACCGTTGTCGGTTACCTGGCATCCGTTTGCCTGGGAGAATTGGACGGTCAGTTTCTCGTACTTGCCCCTTACCAACGGAAGCTTGATGGTTACGCACGACTTTACCGAGCGAATCCATCTGTACAGCGGGTACCAGTCGATCTCCGATTCGTACTTTCTCAGCGATCGGGAAATTGAAAGAGACCGGTTTTATGCAACCGAGCTGCGGATCGTCAAAGGTTTGCGGTACGACTTAGGACGTAATGCCGTGTTTGATATTTGTGCTGGTTACGCGTTCGATCGTAAGTATGGCGAAGGAGCGAACCAAGGGGCCTCGCTGCACGACAACGTGGACGTGCAGCCAGGCGAGTTTGTAGAAGCTCGGATTCAGCTTCGCTTTTAAGACGGCTACGAAAGCGACGGTTAGGCGTTAACCGGATCGCCGCTGGTTTTGCCGTCTAAGTGGTCTTTCAGCTGGGTTAAGATCTGCCCGGTCGCGTCGGCCTGGTTCAGGACGTAGAAGTGAAAACCAGGGACCGTATTATCGACCAGATCGATGACCTGCTGGGCAGCGTACTCGGTGCCGACTTGAGCCTGCCAAGCGGTATCGTCATGCTTTTCGTTCAGCTTCTCGGACAGCTCGGCAGGAATGTTGGCGCCGCATAGCTTCGCGATCTTCGAGATCTGAGCCAGGCTTTGAACCGGAAAAATGCCAGGCACAATCGGCACCGTGATGCCCGCCTTGTCACAACGTTCGCGCCACGCGTAGAAGTCGGCGTTGCGGAAGAAGAGTTGCGAAACGATGACCTGAGCTCCCGCATCGACCTTTCGTTTCAAGTTGTCGAGATCGGCCTCAGGGCTGAGGGCTTCGCGGTGCGTTTCAGGGTAGCCAGCGACCAAAACGCCCAGGTCGCTGAACTCGGCGTTGATCAGCTCGACCAGTTGGTTGGCGTATCGCAGCCCGTCTGCGTTGGGCTTGAACGAGGTCTCGCCTTGGGGCGGGTCGCCACGCAGGGCCACAATGTAGTCGACCCCGCGCTGTTGGGCTTCGGTGAGGAACGACCGTAGATCGTCGACGCTCGAACCGACCACGGTCAGGTGGGCAGCGACCGGAACCGAGAAGCTCTTTTTAACCGACTCGACGATGTCGAGCGTACGGCCGCGAGTCGAACCACCGGCGCCGTAAGTGCAGGTGATATAGGCCGGATTGAACTTGACGAGCTGCTCGACTTGCAGCATTAACGACTGCATCCCCTTCTCGGTTTTAGGAGGATACAGTTCAAACGAAACCGGCAATTGGCCTGGTTGGTAAAAATCGGAAAGCATGAGGCAGTTCTAAAAAACGAGGGGCTCACCCGTAAGATGACGTTCTTCCTGGGTGAGAAGATACATATTGTGAATGAGTTGGATATCGCAGTCGGTTTGGGGGACATTTCGGCGAGCAAACATGCGCTGCTGCGTCGAGATCATCACGTCTGGTGGCAACTCGGTCACTTGACCGAACAGGCGGGCGTAATTCACGAAGCTGGGAACGTTGGTGGTGACGAACCCATACAGCATACTGCAGACGCCGATTGTCTTTCCCGTAAATATACCGGTATTGATGGCGGTCTTTGAGTAGTCCCCGAAAATCGAGCCGACGAATTGCATCTTGGTGGCGACCCGACCGGTGGGATACTCCATGTTGACGGTGCCGTAAGTATTCTTCAAGTCGCTGTTGGATGTCCCTGCGCCCAGGTTAATCCAACTGCCAAGGTAGCTGTGTCCGAGGAACCCGTGGTGCTGCTTGTTCGAGTAGGGTTCGATGACCGTTGCTTCGACTTCTCCGCCAATTTTTGTGGTATGCCCTAACGAGACGGCGTCTTTAATGGCCGAATGCTCGATTACTTTCACGTTTTTCCCCAGATAGGCAGGGCCACGTAGAAAGCAGAAAGGTCCGACCGACGTGCCTTCTTCAAGCAAGATTGGCCCACTTGTAGCATCAATGGCCAAGTTCTCGCCCAAGCGAACATCGCCAGCGACAAACAGCCCGTCGCGAACTTCCTGATAACGCCCTGTTTTCAGGCGTGCTTCGAGGTTCTCGTTGATGATGGCCTCGTTGAAGTGAACCACATCGTGCGAGTATTCAAACAGGTTGAGTTTCAGCGTGCAAATCGGTAAATCGCCGGACTGCGTCAAGTTTTGGACGAAGGTAAGGAACTCGTCGTAATTCGATTTGTGCGTCGGTATACGGGCTTCGGGGGGCAGCAACGCGGCAACCAAGCGACCTTCGTGCTGAATCAGCCCGGCCTGCGTTTCGGCTGCCCACTGGGTGATTTGGCGCAGATTGGAAACACTGGGAACCAGGCTTGCGTTCAGGATCAAGGTAGGCTGATCGGCGGCAAGTTGGGTTTCGTGAAGTTCAGGAAACGATTGTTGCTGGAGCGAAGTAAGGTGGTGCCGTACAATCCCCCGACAGGCAGCAAACTGGCTAAGTGCCAACTCGGCCAGGCGATAACTACCACACAAAATAGCGTATGCCGGTCGTCCTAAAACGATCGGATACAGCTTAGAGACCGTTCGATCCTCGAAAATAATGCAGTTCATACGGTAAGCTAATAGTGGAACAATCGATTGGGCATGAATTGGTTGTAACAATTGGAACGAATGCCGTGAACATCAGGGGGCGGCTGCGGCAATCCCGATATCATTTGATGCCCCAACCGGGGGAAAACGTACGGATTCGGACCAATAGTTGAGTAATCCTTGCTTACAATCTATACGCATCCCTGGTTGTACCTGAAGAATTTACGGAAGGATTCCCCCTGAACTACTGTTGCCCCCTCGCTTTGTTCAACCTGTAACCTAATGTTTGTCAACGAACTTGCTCAAAACGAGTAAGTCGAAAGGGGGAACGGCTAGCCAGCAAGGGCTTGGTCATTGCAATACAACTTGAATTACGAACAGAGACCATGGCTGAGCTACTAACCTTTATCCTGGGGGACTTGTTTGGAATTCTTACCCTGCTTCTTGGAATTGCGGTAGGAATTACTTTGGGACGCATGTGGGCGGCCTACCTCACGCTTGCTAAGATCAATGCGGCTGAGAATAAAGAGCCAGCCACCAACTATCGCGAGCAGTTGGCTGGCATGATCCAGTTTACCCACCTCTTCTCTGGCGATTTAACGAAGCAGATTGAACAGTTAGAGACATTAGGTGAAAAGCTCGATTCTCCCTCGGATTCGGCACCGGTCGACGACGAAGCTCGATCGACCAAAGCAGTGCAACTGGTGGCAGAAATTGCAGCAGCTAATCAGCGTTTAAAGCGTCGCTTGGAATCGGCCGAGGCCACACTTAAAACGCAAGCTCAAGAACTGGAAGATTCGCTTTCGGAAGCGAGAACCGACGCCCTGACGCGCTTATTCAATCGGCGTGCATTCGATGAAGAACAGGGGCGTCGCTGGGCACATTGGCAGCGTAAACAGCAGCCGTACTGCATGTTGTTACTAGATATCGACCATTTCAAGCAGGTAAACGACAAGTACGGTCACGATGCTGGCGATCTCGTTCTTAGGGAAGTGGCCAGCCGTTTAATGGCCGTCATGCGCGAGACCGATTATCTGGCTCGCATCGGTGGCGAGGAATTGGCTGTCTTGCTACCCGAGGGAGATTGGGATGCCATCGCAGCGGTCGCGTGCAAGTTGCTGGATGCCATTCGCCGATTACCGGTGATTTATGGCGAATGCGAGATCTACGTTACCGCGAGTTGTGGCTTGATGTCGGTCACGCATGCCGAGTCAAGCAGTGGTTTGATAAAGGGAGCGGACGAAGCGTTGTACGCGGCCAAGTCGAATGGACGCAATTGCGGCTATATCAACGATGGAACCACTCTTATTCCAATCGAGGATCTAGCCTCTGGAAAAGTCACCGCGTTGAAGAAAGTTCCCCGCGATCAATTAGAAAGAAAAAAGCCTGACTCTTCAGACGTGAATTCTGCGGCAACGGTCAGTGATATCGAAATTGCGGCCTCGGAACTGAAGAACCGTTTGTTTCGGATGTCTCAGCGAGCTTGCTGATATCCGCGTCGGTAGCTCAAACAGGGGCGAACTGAGGATGCCTAGAAACGCGTTTAAAAGCGGTCAGATTGATGATTAGATTTGTTGCGTAGACATCGAAAAATGCTGCGAGCCAACCGAAGGGATAACGCAGGATGGATTCCGGTCCCCATTCCAACTCACGAACCAGCCGGCCTAGTCGCACTTTTGTTATCGGTGGTCAATCGATTTCCCCTGGGAATCGATTACGTTTCGAGATCCCGGTTGCTCGCCTGCCGACAGGAACACACATTAACTTACCGATTGAGGTCATTCACGGCCCTTTCGAAGGCCCTACGGTCTGGGTTTCTGCAGCCGTGCATGGGGATGAGCTCAATGGTGTCGAGATCGCACGTTTGGTACTCGACAAGCTAAAGCCGAACCGATTGTTCGGTACGTTGATTGTCGTTCCGATGGTCAACGGCTTTGGTGTGATCAACCAAAGCCGTTACTTGCCAGACCGTCGCGATTTGAATCGCTGTTTTCCAGGTTCCAAGTCTGGCTCGCTGGCTTCACGTCTGGCGCACTTGATGATGACCGAGGTGGTGCAGCGTTGTCAGTACGGAATCGATTTGCATACCGGGGCCAACTACCGCACCAACTTGCCGCAGGTTCGTGGCGACATGGACGACATCGAAACGTACGAGTGCGCTCTGGCATTCAATAGTCCGGTGGTCGTACATTCCGACGTACGCGACGGCTCGCTACGGGCTGCGGCCAAGGCCAAGGGAATTAAGGTTCTCTTATACGAAGCTGGCGAACCGATGCGTTTCAATCCGGATGCCATCAAGTTGGGTGTCTCGGGCGTGATGCGTGTGCTGACTTATCTGAACATGCTGAAAACCCCATTTAAGATTCCCAACAAAAAACCAGCCCTCATTCGCGAATCGACCTGGGTCCGGGCGAGGCGTAGCGGCATCGTGCGGCTTTCGGTTGAATTGGGGGACAAGGTCACTGCCGGCCAGAAGATCGGCCTCATCGCGGATGTCTTCGGCGATGACCCATATACTTTGAAGGCCCCGTTTGATGGGATTGTGATTGGGCACTCGAATAATCCGATCGCGCACCAAGGAGATGGAATCCTCCACGTCGGGGCCTTCGTTTGAAGTTTTCAGTGTTCAGTTTTCAGTAAGAGAAGAGACGGGCGTGTACCAGTCGTTTGAGGATCTCGAAGTTTGAAAACGCTCTTGTAAGCTGGCCGTTCGTGTTTACGAACTGCTTCGCGAGAGCAAAGAGTTTGCATTGAAGGATCAAATGCAGCGAGCAGCGGTCTCAATTGCCTCGAATATTGCCGAAGGAGCTGAACGTGGTGGAAAAGAGTTTGGACGGTTCCTGCGAATTGCAAGAGGCTCTGCCGCTGAACTACGTACCCAATGCTACATCGCCTCCCGGATCGGAATACTCTCCCACGAGCAGCGCAGCGAACTTGTGCTGGAGCTGAAAGAGATCGCGAAAATACTAACTGGCCTGTCGCGTACTCTTACTGAAAACTGAACACTTCAAACGAACCAAAAAAAACGGCGGCTTCTCAGAAGAGAAGCCGCCGTGTGGTTTGTTGGTGTCACTCGAAACCGCGTTAAACGGTTCCAAATTCAGGTTTTCGGCGTCCGAGCTGCGTTTGCAGGCGTTGGACGATGCTGCTGTGCATCTGGCTGACTCGGCTTTCGCTCAGGTCGAGCGTAGCGCCGATTTCTTTCATCGTCAGCTCTTCGTAATAGTACAGGATGATGATCAGACGCTCGTTGCGATTGAGCCCCTTGGTCACCAGTCGCATCAAATCGTTCTTTTGAATGCGACGTGTGGGGTCTTCCCCCTTTTTGTCTTCCAGAATGTCGATCTCACGGACATCTTTATAGCTGTCCGTCTCGTACCATTTCTTGTTCAAGCTGATCAGCCCGACGGCATTTGCGTCGGAGACCATCTTCTCAAGTTCTTTGACGGGCATTTCCATGTGCTGGGCTAGCTCGGCATGCGAGGGCTGGCGACCGAACTTGGCTTCCAATTGCTTGGTTGCTTCGTTCAATTTGCTGGCCTTCGAGCGGACCAAACGTGGTACCCAGTCCATGGTTCGCAGTTCGTCCAGCATTGCCCCACGAATACGTGGGACGCAATACGTTTCGAACTTCACGCCTCGGCTCATGTCGAACGCATCGATTGCGTCCATCAAGCCGAAGACGCCTGCCGAGATGAGGTCGTCAAGTTCGACCCCTTCTGGAAGACGAGCCCAAATCCGTTCACCGTTGTATTTAACCAACGGCAAATAGCGTTCTACGAGTCGGTTTCTTAATTCTTTCCGCGACGGGTCTTCCTTGTAGCTCGTCCACAATTCAGACACGTCATCCCTGGTCGCGGTCGTCGTTGCCATGCGTTCCTCCGTGAATCGCCTGTGCTAGGCTAACACGTCTTTTCTTATGAAATCGACGGACCTGAATCCTTCAGGTCACTTCCCCGTTGTTGGCAATGTGCCATCTTCGGAAAGGGAATCGATCAGGTTATCCAATACGCGTAAGGGACTCGGAAACTCCCGGGGAGGAATATCTTTGTCGGCCTATGCCGCGGTTTTCGTGGAGCTGTTCATGAAGGAGGCCGTGGCGTCGCCACTTTGCTCCATCTTGTCCAGCTCCGCGTTGATGCGCTGCCGCACCGATTCGTCCACAATTCGAGCGGCAGCATTTCCCATCAGCCAGCCCAGTCCCGCAAACAGGAACAAGGCTCCAATTGCCACAAGCAGGATTGATTCCAGACCGCCAGACATGACCAGTCCCCGTGCAATCACGGTGGTCATCGCTGTTGTTCCCAGAATTCCCGCGTAGTCGCGTCCCATCGTTCCCAGGCTGGTTGATTTTTATCGATCCGCAAACCTCGACCGTCACGTGCGCACGTGACGTTATCTCGTTGAATCGACGCTCTGAAAACGAGAATTGAAGTAATTTTGCGGATGTCATTTGTTTTGCTTGAAAAACTTGTTGCCAGTTATGAAGTGATTGCAGCGATAGCATGGTGGTTTAAGCAGCTCGTTTCGGTTGGATTAACTGCGAAAGAGCTGACGCTTCGCGAACCAGACGATCGGCGATTCGTTGAATCGATTTGCTGGCCACGTGTTCCGCGTATCGCTGGACAAACGGTTGGGCTGCATACGAGGCGGCTCCGACCTCGGAGGCGACCTCTACGTGCCCGCACGACTTAATCTCCAGGTGGAGAAACTTCTGAGAGGTCGCGTTCATACCGGCAACCAAGTCGGTGTGCCCCGCCGCATGCGAGGCACGATTCATCAAAACGTGTGTTTGGTAACGAGGCGTCTGGGTTTGCAGCGTGCGAATCCGTTCGTAACCTGCCGTGATGACATCGGCGGTCGGATGTAACGCCACGAGAAACAATTGAGCCATGCGCCAAAGAGCCAGGGTAATTGGCGTGATGTGGCTGCCGGCATCGATCAGCACGATATCAGCGTGCCTGCCAAGTCCCATGAGTTGTTCGATTAGTCGATCTGCCGCGGCGGCGGTCCACTCCCCTGCTCTTTCGCTGGCCTCGGTTGGCAACAAAAGGGAAGCGGCTAAGCCCGGCACGAGGTATTCGTGCAGATCGAGTTTGCCGGAAAGGAGTTCGTCGATCGTGACTTGCGGTGTTCTTCCGGTCAGATGTGCCAAGCCGCGATTGGTGGCATTCAAGTCGACCACGGCTACGCGCTGGCCAGCCAAGCCCATCGCACAAGCCAGGTTGTGGCAAAGCGTGGTGGTGCCGACTTGTGCGCTGCCACCAAACAGCACAAAAGTCTGGGCCTTCGCGAAGGCAGGTGTTCCGCCAATCATTGCACGCTTGGCCAGCATTCGCAGGAGCGTAGCTTGATCGCGGGGAAAAGAAGGTTCAATCGACATAGTTTGTACGAAAACGCGGTGCTTGGTGAGTTGGGCGGGTTAAAGGATACGGCTTACCAGATCTTCTGGATCGGCGGCGGCAATTGCCTGAGGGACATCTTGTCCATTGGTCACATACGCCAGCGGTAACTGGGGATCTTGTAGAAAACTCAACGTGTTACCCAACGATCCAACCTCATCGATTTTGGTAAGTACCCAACTCGTTGGCCCGACACTGGTGAACTTTTCCACCGCCTCAGCCAGGCTTCGCGAACTGCTGGGGGCGGAAAGTACCAAATAGGTCTCATCAGGGGAAGCGGCTTTTATGAGAGATCGCAACTGTTGCACCTGAACTTCGTCGCGCGGGCTACGGCCTGCGGTGTCGATGAAGATTTGCTGGCAGTCCGATAATTCATTGATAGCATTGCGAACCTCCATCGGCGTGGCGACGATCTTCATCGGCAGGTCCATGATTTCGGCGTAAGTCTGCAGTTGATCGACTGCCGCAATCCGATAGGTATCGACCGTGACTAAACCAACACGACGCTTGAAATCGAACTTGGCCCGGGCCGCCAGTTTGGCAATGGTGGTTGTCTTGCCCACACCCGTCGGGCCGATGGCAGCCACAACGCGGGGATAAAGCAGCGTGTCGTCGATATCTCTGCCCATCGGAATGGATTGCATGAGTTCTTGGCGAACCGCATCGATTAAGGCAGCCTCTTGCTGCTGCGATTCTTCCGGATAAGCATTGAGAACTCGCTCGCACAAACTATCGGCCAAAATGCCAGGCACTTCGGCTTCCACCAGACGCTCGCGAATTCGCAAAAGAGCCGGCGGGTAAGCAGGGCCGTTGCCAAAGAATGTTTGATTGAACGACATCGCTTCCAGATCGATCCCCTGATCAAACGGGAGCGTTGGAACACTGGCCGTCGGCGTTTCCTCTGGCGGGGCGATGTTCTGTTCTAGCGTCGGTGGTTCAAAGGCTTCCGGCTCTTCTTCGTCGTCTTCTTCCAGAGGCTCTTCAATTTCGAAGCGACTTTTGAGATTGGCATCGCGAGCTGCCGCCAGTTCGATTTCTTTGCCACCGAAGAAACCTCTCAGGCCACGCTGAGGAACTTCTCGAGAGTGGAGCAATGCGGCATCAGGCCCTAGTTCCTGGCGAACAAGTTCCAAGGCTTCGTGCATCGATTTGGCGCGAAAAGATTTAATGTTCATAAGCTTCACTTACTGAGGCTGCGCCCCTTTGCCGGGAGGAGGATTGCCAGGCATCGCGTCGCTGATGAGCCCCATCGATTCAATCATCGTGTCGCGGGTGATTTCGTTGTGGCTAAGCACGATCAGGTCGGGAATAAAGTTGCCGGTCAGTTGCTTGACGGCGGGACGAATTTGCGGGTTGACCAGCACGATGGGCGGTTTGCCAATTTCACGCAGTTTCTCGACCCCGGTAGCGATCGACTTGCAGGTCATTTCAATCGCTTGAGGGCTCATGCGAGCGAATGCGCCCCGTTCCATGTCGATGCCTGAAGCAATCCGATCTTGCATGGCCGGATCCATGGGAACGACGTGGATACGATTTTCGGCGTCGCGATACTTGGTGCAGATCGAACGAGCCAGTTTGTGGCGTACGAATTCGGTTAGCCAAACCGGATCTTTGGTGCGGCCGATGTTGTCGCCGAGGGTTTCCAAGATACGCGCCAGTTGGCGGATCGAAACTTCTTCCTTCAGTAGCAATTGCAGCACCGCTTGAACATCGCCAACTTTCATGGCCCCAGGGACCAACTCGTCGACCACAGCCGGAGAAGTCTCTTTCAGTTCGTCCAGCAGATGCTTGGTTGCGTCGCGGGTAAGGAGTTCGTCGGCGTGCTTCTTGGCCACGCGTTGGAGGTGCGTTGCCAAGACCGAGGTCGGTTCGACAATGGTGTACCCCATCATCTCGGCTTGTGGCCGTAAGCCAGGCTCAATCCAAACAGCGGGCTGGTTGAATGCCGGGTCACGTGTTTTCTGACCAGGTAAATCCCCTTTGGCGCCAGCCATGGCAATCGCTAAGAGGCCGTCAGGGTAGACAACATTTTCGGCGACGACGTTGTTGCTGATCTTGATCCGGTATTGGTTTTCGGTGAGCCGCATGTTGTCGCGAATGCGGACCTTGGGCAGGATGACGCCAATTTCGCTGGCTACGTTTTGTCGCACGCCGGTAATACGCGGCAACAAATCTCCACCCCGAGCAGGCGCGGCTAAGCGGACTAGCCCGACCCCCAGTTCCATTTCCATGGGATCGACCGTTAAGTAGTCCTCGATCCGGTCGTCCTTCTTGGCAGCTTCCTGTTCTTCCTGGGCCTTCTTTTCATGCTCTGCCGCATCGGTCTTGTTTTGCTTTTCCGTTTGCCCCTTCTTGGTCATTACGGCGATGCTAACGCAGCCTGCGCCGAGGAGTAGTAATGGAAGCATGGGCAAGCCCGAAAAAATGAGCAGGCCAAGGAAACAGCCGGCGACACCCAGGGCTTCAGGCCGCGAGAAGAGCTGACGAATGAATTCAACCGGAAGGTTGGTTGCTTCCGTACTACGAGTCACCAGCAAACCAGCGGCGAGCGAAATCAAAAACGCCGGCACTTGGCTAACCAAACCGTCACCGATGGTCAGCTTGGTATAGACTTGGCCTGCTTCCATGACATCCATGCCGGACGTGACACCGATGACCAGGCCGCCAATGATATTGATCAACGTGATGACAATACCGGCAATCGCATCGCCCCGGACGAACTTACTGGCACCGTCCATTGCCCCGAAAAAGTCGGCTTGCTGGGTGATTTCGGCTCGGCGTTGTTGGGCTTCGACTTCATCGATGATGCCTGCGTTCAGGTCGGCATCGATTGCCATCTGGCGCCCTGGCATCCCGTCTAAGGCAAAACGTGCCGCCACTTCACTGATACGCGTGGCACCCTTGGTGATCACCAAGAACTGGATGAGCACGATGATAATAAAGATGATGATCCCGACTTCTACCCGATCGCCGGCGACAAATTCGCCAAAGCTTTGAATCACCCCCCCAGCGGCATCCATCCCTTCGGTCGCCGCCCCGGTGAGAATCAAACGTGTAGTCGCCACGTTCAGCACTAGCCGAGCTAAAGTGGTGGCCAGCAGCAGCGAGGGGAAAATATTGAACTCAAGGGGAGTCTGCACGTAGATCGTCGTGAGCAAAATGATCACGCCCGCCGTGATGTTGGCGGTCAGCAGCAAGTTCATCAGCGGAGTCGGCAACGGCATCAGAATCACCAGAACGCTGGTGATGATACCAATCGGAAGGACCAGGTCCTTAAGTCTGCTAACGCTGAAATTCACGGTTTTCTACGTTCTTTTGGGTTTTTGTCTCAAGTTTTTCCAGGCTCGAACCGACACGAGCGTGGCGAAGAGTACAGAAAACCAAGGATCGGTGTCCAGATCGATCGATTCTTTGGAAGTCGTTATGGCCAGTCAGGTTATCGCCTGCCTAATTTTGGGCCCCTTGACCGCCGGGGGAGCAGCCAATTAGCGTGAAGTGCTAGCGGTAACGGCCTGTCCGATGTCGCTGGTGAGGCGAGGCGTTTTCGCATAAACTCCGTCTCTCGGTTGCTCCCTTTGTCTCTGAATCAGGAAAGCGGTTTCTTTGAACGCTCCATCCCCCGCTGTTGACAGTTCCACCAAGCCAGTCGATAGCAAGCCAGCTAAGAAGCCTAAGGCCAACAATTATCCTTGGTACACGCCCCGGGTCTGGCACGGCATGCGTATGGGAACTTGGAGCAGTCTGCTAGCAAAGAACGGTTTCAAGGTGCATCCGATGAAGCTGGGGCTGGCCATGACGGCCTCCGCTTTTTCAGTCAATAACAGCATCTGCCACCAGCTACAGCGGCTGGCTTTCGGCACGCAGATCGACAACGCCAAAATCGAAGCCCCCATCTTTATCTTGGGGCATTGGCGAAGTGGTACCACGCTTTTGCACGAGCTGATGTCATCTGACGATCGCTATGCCACTCCGAATACCATTCAGTGCTTCGCGCCGAATATGTTTTTGATTTACGGACGGCTGATCGAGAAGTACTTCAATTTTTTCATGCCTCGGAATCGTCCGATGGACAACATGACGATGGGGTGGTCGAAGCCGCAAGAGGATGAGTTTGGTCTGCTGAGCTTGGGAGAGATGTCCCCTTATGTGCGGATGGCTTTTCCGAATAATGCTAAGCCAGATCCTGACTATCTCGACTTGGCAGCCGTTTCAGCGGAGGAACGCCAGGCGTGGCTCGATACGCTCGATCTGTTCATGCGAATGGTTACCGTGCAGGAAAAGAAGCCGCTGATCTTGAAATCGCCCACGCATACCGGACGGATCGGCGAACTGGCCGAGCGGTTTCCGGAGGCCCGCTTCATTCATATTGCCCGCGACCCGTATGACGTGTTCGCTTCGACCGTGCGGCTGTGGCATACGATGGACGAAGTGCAATCGTTTCAAGTTTCTAAGGACGACTATCGCGAATACGTCTTCGATTGCTTCGAGCGAATGTATGCTGCCTACGAGCGAGGCTTGGCGGAAGTGCCTGCCGAGCGTGTGGGACATACGCGTTACGAAGACCTGGTGAAAGATCCGATTGCCGAGTTGCGTCGTGTTTACGATTCGATTGGATTGGATGGCTTCGACCGGATTGAGTCTGGAGTGAAAGCGTATGCCGAACGCACAAAAGACTTTCGCCGCAATAGCCACACCATGGACGATGCGACGCGAGAAGAGATTCAGCGGCGTTGGCGAGGCTATTTCGAGCGTCATGGCTATGCGTTAGACGATGCCTAGTTCGGCTGGCAGTGCTATCAAATCTCCCTTGGGGAAACTGGGCGTTTTTCGCTAGAATGCGAAGCGTTCGTTAGATAGCACCCACCAGGAAAGGTTGCGGGAGGCGATCAAGCTTCCGTCGGGAAGGATGCCCGGATGCATTTGTTGTTTGACATTCTGTACGCTGCACATGCCAATGGTACGCACCATAAGCTGGCGCTGGATGCGTTGAACTATTTGCATGGCGACGAGGCATCACGGCGGCGGAATCTCTTTCTGAAATATTACGAGCCCTATCTGCGGGGCTCGAAAGACCCTGATAAGAAGTTCAAGGACTTTCGCAATCATGTGCTGCACGTTTCGCAGGACTATTGGGGAGGTGCCGAGAAGGCTGCACGCAAGTGGTACGATGCTTTGGTCGAGGCGCTTCGCCATCAAAAATGGTCCGATGCTGCCTACAGCGCTGGCGTATTGAGTCATTACTACTCCGATCCGATCATGCCCTTTCATACGGCCCAGTCCGAGGCGGAAAACAATATCCACCGGGCGGTCGAATGGAGCATTAGCTGTAGCTATGATCGTCTGCGTGCCACAGCCGTTTTACGCGGGCAACTGGGGGTTCATGTTCCCAGCGGCAACGATTGGCTGGAGCAGATGGTCCGTGAAGGGGCGGAGAAGTCACATCAGCAGTATCAGGTGCTAATCGATCATTACAATTTCAAGCTGGGGCGGCGTAATCCACCTCGCGGGCTGGATGTTGTTTGCCGCGATATCGTCTCGGCTTTGCTGGGGCATGCCATCGGAGGTATTGCTCGCATTCTGGAACGAGCGTTCGACGAGGCGGCTGTTGCTCTGCCACGCGTCCTGTTGGTGGCCGAAACGGTGCTTGCCACCATCGAGATGCCCATTCAGTGGGTGACCAACCGGATTGAAAACCAAGAGCAAGCCGAACGGATTCGCCAGATGTTTCGCGAGTACCAGAAGACTGGGAAGGTCGAGCGGAACTTGCCGGAAGATGTTCGGGCGGTTCGAGACGAGCTGTTGGCCGAACAGAATCAGGTGCCAGAAGAGACCGAGCAATCCGAACAGTATGAAGGTTACAACTTGCCGGAAGTGAATCTGGCCAGCCTCACGCGTAGCCGCCTTGGCCTTAGCTCTGCGGGAAAACCAGCGAAAAAGACGCAGACCGATCGTGTCGTCGAGCGTCGTTCAGAGCCCGCGAAGGTCAAGCCTGGCCGAGTGGAAAAACTTGACGTCGGATCGGAGATGCAACGCCCTACTCTTCCCCGAGAGGTGCCTGTCGAGCAGGTTTCGTCGCGTGAAGTCCCGCAGGCGGAGGAGGTAGGCCCGTTGCACGAGTCCTCATCACCAGAGTTTCAACCAGCGAAGGGAGTTAAGATTCGCCCGAAGCTTTCCCCCAAAAAGAAGATGGAACCTGCGGTCGATGAGTTTCAGGCCGAAGCTGCGAGCGAAAAGCCTGCTAAGTCAGGAAAACTGAAAATTGCTCGCACTGAGCAGGTGGCGGAATCGGAGCGCCAGGAAGAATTGCCCCAAGCCAAGAAGAAGAAGTCACAGCGAAACGAAGTGCCGGCTCGCGACGGTCGGGCGATCGAAGAGAAGAAGCCGGTCGAAGGCAAGCCGTTGAAGTTTTACCTGGAGGCCAGCGATTTGGTGGTAGACGCGCCTTCCATTGGTAACAAGACGGCCAAGCGGCTCAATGGAGTGGGGATTCGGACGGTCGCACAATTGATTGCCGCCGATCCAGATGCGGTGGCCCCCAAAATTAAGGTTCAGCAAATCAATGCCGATATCTTGGCCGAGTGGCAAGCCCAAGCGGTGTTGGTTTGCCGCATTCCGATGCTGCGTGGCCACGATGCCCAGTTGCTGACCGGCTGCGGCTATGAAAGTCCAGAGGCGGTCGCCCGTGCAAATGCCGAGATGCTGCTGATCGAGGTGGAGGAGTACGCAGAAACGTCCGCTGGACAACGCATTTTGCGGGGAAGTTCGCCCCCTGACTTGGAAGAGGTGACCAACTGGATTGCCTGGGCTGGGCAGGCTCGGCGGCTGCAAGCCGCGTAAAACCGGGCGTTTTTCTCTGTCTCTTGTCGCTGGAACGGTTCTGGGTAATACTGGCAGATCGGTTTTCGATCGCACCCCTTGTATGAACGTATCTTTCCATGACCCATCCTTGGATAGCCGAACGAACGGCTTCTTTCGACAGTAGTGGCATCCGTAAGGTTTTTGACCTGGCGGCCAATATGACCGATCCGATTAATCTTTCGATCGGTCAGCCTGATTTTGATGTGCCGGATGAAGCCAAGCAGGCCGCGATCGATGCGATTGAAGGTGGGCGAAATGGCTATGCTCTGACGCAGGGTATGCCGATTTTGCGCGATAAGCTGCAAGCTCAGGTCGACGCCGAATATGGTCACCCGGATCGTAAGGTGTTTGTTTGTTCCGGAACGAGTGGTGGGCTAGTGCTGACGATGTTGGCCATGGTCAACCCAGGGGATGAAGTCATCATCTTCGATCCGTACTTTGTCATGTATAGCTCGCTGGTCAAGCTGGTAGGTGGCAAGCCGGTTGTGCTGGGTACCTATCCCGATTTTAAGATCGATATCAACCAGGTTGCCGACGCGATTACGGACAAAACAAAGCTAATTCTGCTGAACAGTCCAGGTAACCCGACGGGGATTGTCGCTAAAAAGGAAGAAGTGGCCGCGTTGGCCAAGCTGGCGGAAGAGAAGAACATTGCGATTATCTCGGACGAGATTTATCGGCTGTTCACGTACGACGACAGTTTCGCGTCGCCTGCCTCGTATAACGAAAACACGATTGTCATCGATGGCTTCTCAAAGAGTTACGGAATGACAGGCTGGCGTTTGGGCTATGTGCATGGGCCGGCTGCGGTGATCGAAACGATGATTAAGCTGCAGCAGTACACCTTCGTTTGTGCCCCTCAGCCAATGCAGTGGGCCGGAGCGGCAGCGATGGAGGTTGATATGTCCGAGCATGTCAACGCTTATCGAGTGAAGCGAGATAAGCTCATCGATGGGCTTTCCGACCTGTACGAAATTGCCAAGCCGGAAGGGGCTTTTTACGTTTTCCCGAAGGCTCCTTGGGGAACCGGGAGCGAGTTCGTTACCAAGGCAATCGAGAACAACTTGCTAATAATCCCGGGCAAGATCTTCAGTGGCCAAGACACCCATTTCCGTATTTCGTACGCCGCTTCCGATGCGACGATCGATCGCGGGATTGAAGTGCTACGCAAGCTGGCCAAGCAAGGCGGCTAATCGCACGCCGTTATTGCAGCAAACCGAACGGTTTCGAGGGTTGTTCGTCCTCGATGCCGTTAAGCCGAGCGAGAATATCTTGCAAGATACGCTGTTCTAGCAGCACGTCGCGGCAAAGGGGAATCCAGCCCTCGATTTCTGGGCCGAGTTCTGGTTGTTCCATGCCGCTACGCAAAGTGCCGTCGAAGCGGGCACCATCCAGGGCCATGTCCACATCGGATGGCCCCGTGACGTCTTCCATTTCTTTGTAAACTTCAACACCGATAAAGAACCCTTCTGGTTCCGGTGTTACGCGGACGATGCAGCGTCGGCGAATGGTTTGGAGGGTGCTTTCCAGTTTCTCGTAACCACGAGTCGAATCGGTGTGCCACGGTTCCAGAATGGTGCTGCCGATGCGTGGGTACGTTTCCAGGCGCCCATCGGTTAGTTGTCCGGCGACAACTCGGACGCGTTGTTCGCGCCGAATTTTAAAGTGGTCGTCCACC
Source organism: Bremerella cremea (assembly GCF_003335505.1). Taxonomy (NCBI): domain Bacteria; kingdom Pseudomonadati; phylum Planctomycetota; class Planctomycetia; order Pirellulales; family Pirellulaceae; genus Bremerella; species Bremerella cremea. The sequence goes on along the minus strand of NZ_QPEX01000045.1, from coordinate 176,940 downwards.
GCATCGACAATCTGTTCCCACATCAAGTCGTAGTTCTTGATCGGGACGAAGTGTGGATTATCGACCATCTGGCGAGGCGCACTGCCAGTATGATGCAACAACGGCACAACGCTGCTGCAACCAAGGCAGCAAACGACTAGAACCAAACCGAATTGAGGTAACCACCTCGCCAAGATCTTCAACTCCCGCTTACCAGAAAATTGGGTGGCGGAGTTTGACGGATCTGGGTATTCCAAGCAAGGGCAATCTGACCGCTGCTAGCAAACAATCAGGCCGCAAACCCAGAGGACTCGGCCTGAACTGTTTTCTGGTGGTTTTTTCGCATTCCTAAGGGCTAGCCGTAATGTTCGTCCATTCCTAGACGCATCCGAAGCTCATCCAGTTGCTGTTGATAGCGTTGATGCGACGAGTGGACATGCTCCGCCTCGGTGATGAAACGCATCTCAGGCGTTGGGTAAATGTCGCGGTCGATCATCACGTTTTCAAACGGCTTCAAATCGGTACCGTAAACGATCAGCAATTTATGTTCGTCGAACTGAACTTCCATCGGTAGATGGGGGTTCAGCACGGCGATACCAGTGCAGCCGTCGTTCAGCAACATATCTTCATAATCGTAAAGAATGCTTTTGAGGACCGGCAGATCGATATGTTCGCGATACATGTCGCAATGGGAAGGAGACTGCTGATAGTGACTCGACTCGAGCACCACATCCACCTCGTTGCCCAGGGGATCTAGCAATTCGATAAACGTTTCGAACAGGTTGGATCGAGTCGCGCTTGCCATCAAGACAGGAACGCTACTTCCAGTTTGTTCGTCACGATAGACTTCACGGCGGAAGCCTTGCGTGGGGACGACCTTCAGGTCGAAGGAAGGACGGACGGCTTCGGTCAGTTCAAATCCGTTGTAGCTGCCAACGTCCAGGTGTGCTTCCAGTTGTTCTTCCGAGAGATGTTCGAAACTGTTCCCAATACGGGCCAGTTCGTTCTCGTGGAAGACGCTTTTGAAAAATCGTTTAAGGAAGCCCATAAGTGACCTCTGCTGCTGTTTTCTTGGCCTTGAACGGGAACACTCAGTGTCCCTGCTCAAGTCGTTCATTTTTTTCTTTTTGAATCCTAGGTTGAATAATTCGCTGTGCGGTTGTGTTTGCCGCAATCTGTGGCGGAAACCTCGGTAGCTAACTAGCTTTTTGACCGGAAGGCCGAAACAAGAGAGCCAACTCACGCGAATCTATTAAAAACATAGCTCTCTAAAACGTGTTAGCACCTTGTCTTACGGAACAATTTTTCAAAACAAGAGATCCAAGTTCTTTGACGCTTGCGGGCACAAATCGAGTGCTATGGAACGCAACAGAATGGCGGGTTGACCGATATAACCGTTAGATTTCACCACGCATGTTGCGTTAACGAATCACCAATTGCCCTGCGATGAATCAAGGAAGAAACGTTCGTCCGGTTTGGTATACTTTGAGAGAAAGTTCCCATTCTTGTTTCTTGGTTTTCTCCCCCGGATGGCCATGCTCTCTCTTCGCCGCCATTTCGCATGGATTTTACTACTTGGGGTCGCTGGGGCTGGTCTTGCCGGTTGCGATAGTGCTCCGCGAGGAAATTCCACGAATTCAAAACAGAATGCTACGTCAGCCCCGGTGGTGCCTAGTCCGGCCCTGAAATTCAAAGATGACGTCGAGCAAATCAATTCACCCCACGCCGAATGGGGGGCTCTTTTCTATCAAGGAGAGAAGATTGGCTTCATGATGACGAATTTCGAGCGTCTTAAGGGGGAAGACGGTTCGTATGTTCGCGGAACGATGGTCCAAAGAATGGTGCTGCGGCGTGATGGTCAGGCGTTGGATATCCGCAGCGAGAATATCACACTCGAAACACTTGATGGTCAGCTAAGAGAGTTCAGCACAAAGATTGAGGAAGGAACCGCAGTGAGGCGGTTTGTTGGTAAGGTGAGCCCGGACGGCAAGTCGCTAATGATCACGAGCGAAATGACCGCGGGAGGGAAGGTTTCGACGGACAGAGTTAATTGGTCCGCGGAATACGGAGGCTTACTGGCAAATTACCTGCTAACCCACAATCCTCCTCTCAAGTCAGGCGAGCAAAGGGAAAAGACCATTTTGCTCCCCTCGCTTAATCAACCAGGCATGACGCGTGTGGAAGTACTGGATGAAGAACTGGTACGAATGCTTGATGGATCGAACGTGCGGCTACTGAAAGCAAGACTCATCACCCAAATTCCTGGCCAATCGCTGCTTAGCACCACCATCTGGATGGATGACTCTGGCGAGATCGTGAAGTCGACTTCCCCCATTCAGCAGATTGAAACCTATCGCTGTTCGAAAGAATTTGCCTTGAGTAAGGGTAAGCCGGTAACGTTCGATTTGGTCACCGACATGATGGTGCCAGTCCGAGGCATGCCACGGGTGAATGTGCCCCTGATGCCTGAATTAACTTACCGCTTGAATCTGAAAGGTAGCGATCCGGCTGAGGTTTTTGCTTCGCAGACCAACCAGGTCGTAACTCCGATCGATGAGCACACGGCTAATCTCGAAGTCTGGCGGGTTCGCCCAGATACGAAACTTCCCGCAGCCTTGGCAAACGCTCCGATACCAACTGCGGAAGACCTGGCCGCGAGTCCCTTGATTGAGGTTAATTCTCCGGCAGTACAATCGCTCGCCAAGTTGGCCTCGCTGCCGGAAGAGGATGTTTGGCAGAAAGCCGTCGCCCTAGAGAAATTCGTCCATCAAACGATTCAGCAGAAAAACTTTTCGCAAGGCTTTCTTTCTGCTGCTGCCGTGGCCGAGCAGAAAGTGGGCGACTGTACTGAGCATTCCGTTTTGTTGATCGCCTTGCTGCGAGCGAACAAAATACCGGCTCGGGCCGCGATGGGAATGGTGTATGTTGATTATGGTGGCAAGCAAGGTTTCGCCTACCACATGTGGACCGAGGCTTGGATCCACGATCGTTGGATTCCCCTAGACGCCACGCGTGGTGAAGGGGGAATTGGTGTCGACTACATTAAGGTCACACAAACCAGTCTCACAGGATCGAGCGCGTTTGCGGCATTTCTACCAGTGACCCAAGTGATTGGGCATCTGGAGGTCGAGGTGGTCGAAACGAAGTAGTCCTTCGCAGGTGAAGCTCTGCCCTGCCCTGTTATTGTTGCGAGCTTTCACTCAAGTACTGAGCTACGGCGGCTAACAGCGGGTTGATGGTTTGTTCCTGAATGTTGTGCGGGGGTTTCCAGGGAAACCACTGAAAGTCGCCATGCTCGGTCAGGTTCAACTTGACGTCTCGTTCCAGGCGAGCGAGAAAGTAAACCACCGTCTTTAGGGCATCGCTACCGCCGAATTTTCGCTTGTAGTTCACTACGTATTGCAGCTGAAAGCGAAAGCCAGGATCGACTGTGATGTCGTCGGCCTGAATACCGGTTTCTTCTTCCAGTTCGCGCAGGGCACACTCCATTTCCGATTCGCCGTCGTCGACATGCCCCTTAGGTAAGTCCCAGCGTTTGGGGTGTTTCATCAACAAGAATGACTCGATCGGATTGCCTTTTACAATCAGAAAACCGCAAGCTTTAGTCTGGGGTAGTGAGGTGTCGGCCATGATGCGAATTATTGTCCTGCCGTGGATTCGTCTTCAGGGAAAGTAAAGTCAGCGATGAAGAGTTGGCTGCTGTGGTCATCGGTACGGGTGCTGGTCCACATTAGTTGTTTGCCATCTGGCGAAAAGACCGGCAATACGTCGGCGGCGGGGCTATCCGTAATACGCCACACTGGGCCCGGCTTGATGGTGTCGTCGGTCTCTTCGTACTTCATCAGCCACAAGTCGTAGTTCGGGCGCCCTGGCTTCGAGTGATCGGCCCCAGCCCAAATGATATAGGGCTTGGTTGGATGCCAATAGGGAGCCCAATTGACGCCGACGTTATCGGTCAAGGCAATTTCCTTCTCGCCATCGATCGAGACCACATAGATTTGCAGGAAGCCTTCTTTTTTGCGGTCGCTGCGGAAGACAATCCACTTGCCATTCGGCGAAATGAAGGGCCCACCATCGTATCCCTTGGCGTTGGTCAATTGCTTGAGATTTGTGCCGTCGGCATCCATCAGGTAAATATCAGGATCGCCATCGCGGTCGCTGCAGAAGGCGATCTTCTTGCCATCGTACGAGAACGCCCCTTCGGCATCGTAGCCCTTTTCGGACGTGAGCTGCGTCAGCTTGCTGGTGGCCATGTTTTTCAGATAGATATCGGTATAAGGATCGAAGTCCCACGAATAGCGACGGCGTTGGCCACTTTTGCGTTCTTCCTCTTGCCGTGCGATTTCTTCCTGCTCGGTTTGTGTCATGTTGGGGTCGAGATGGCTGCTGGAGAACAAAATGTCTTTGCCATCTGGCGTGAAATAAGCACAAGTCGTACGTCCACGACCGGTGCTCACCAGTTCCGGTTTACCACCTTCCAGTGGCTGGGTGTAGATCTGGTAGAACGGGTATTGGGGAGGAACGGCTTGGTAAACGATTTGCTTGCCATCTGGCGAAAAATAGCCTTCACCGGCTTTGACCATCCCGGAAGTGACTTGACGCACGTTTGAGAGGTATTTCCCTTCGATCGATTTCTCGGTCGTAGCCTCCTGCCCTAACGTCAACCCTGAGCAAGCAGCAACGAGGAGTAAGCAAAGCAGAGGAGAAACAAAACGACTCTGAAGTGGCATGGCGGTGGGCTCCCAAACAAGGAATCGGCAGGTCGACAACGGGGCTTTTCGTTTCATTATAGGCAGAACGCCCCCATTCGTCCGAGAATAACGATAGAGGGGGAAGCGAAAAAAGTTGCGAGAACTAGACTTATCCACTTTACGTGGAGCCTGCCTCCCCCTATTTTTTGTACTGGCTTGCTGTCCGTTTCGCATCAGGCAAAACGTTGAACCTTCTCTCCAGGCTCGGCGGCGGAACCCAGCTTAAGTCCTATAGCGCGATGATTCAGGCAAATCATCAGGCGGCGCGTTCCCTATTCAAATCATTATTTTATTGGTTTTGAGGTGGAGATTCATGCGCACGTTTATTCTCCGCAGGCTATCGGTCTGCGCGGTGGTCGGATTCATGGTTGGCCTTTTGGCTACAGCAACCATGGCTCAATCTTCGAATGAGGAGCCGGCACCGGTAGCCCCTGCCGCACCTGCTGAAGATGGATTGCCCAATCTGACTGCTGGCGAAACGCAAATCGAATCGGAATCGCCCCCCCAACTTGATACCGGGGATAACGCCTGGATGCTGACCTCGAGCGCTCTGGTCCTCTTTATGACCGCCCCAGGCTTGGCAATGTTTTACAGCGGGCTCGTCCGCAAAAAGAACGTGCTGGGCGTGATGATGCAGTGCTTGTTCCTGATGGGCTTAATGACCGTGGTTTGGGCGTTGTGGGGATACTCACTTTCGTTTGGCGGCGATAATCCTTACTTCGGCAACGACGAATTCTTGTTCATGAACAACGTTCAGGCAAGCTTTAATCCCGAAACCAACGCGGTGGAGTTTCCTATGGCGGATACGATCCCCATGTACACCCACATGTTGTTTCAAGGGATGTTCTTCATTATTACTCCGGCCTTGATTTGCGGTGCGTTTGCCGAACGGATGAAGTTCTCGGCGATGGCCGTTTTCTCGGTCTTGTGGGGCACGCTGGTTTATTGCCCCCTGTGTCACTGGGTATGGGATGGTGGCATCTTGGCTCACGGCCAATCTACTTCACTGGCAGGCGGAGCTTTGGATTTTGCTGGCGGGACGGTCGTGCATATCAGTTCAGGGATTTCCGCTTTAATCTGCGCGATTTTCGTCGGTCGTCGTTTGGGGTATGGCCACGATGACATGCGTCCCCACAACCTGACGTATACTACCTTAGGGGCCGCGATGCTGTGGGTGGGGTGGTTTGGTTTTAATGCCGGAAGTGCCCTGAAAGCGGATGGAATCGCCGCGAATGCCTTTGCCGTAACGCACTTCTCGGCGGCAGCCGGGGCGGTGGCTTGGGCTCTTATGGAGTGGCTACTTCGTGGCAAGCCTAGCGTTCTGGGATGTGCCTCCGGCGCGGTGGCTGGGCTGGTGTGTATTACGCCAGCGGCTGGCTTCGTGTTGCCGATGCCTGCCCTGGCAATGGGGGCAGCAGCGGGCATGTTGTGTTATTACACGTGTGCGGTGATGAAGCAAAAGATGGGCTACGACGATTCGCTGGACGCGTTCGGCGTGCATGGTGTCGGTGGTACGCTGGGTGCCGTGTTGACGGGCGTTTTCGCGACTCGCAATGTCATGGGGGGCGAACCGATCGGCCTGTATGAAGGTGGTGGCGCGACGCTGTTGATCGGCCAGGTCGTGGCCGTGCTGGTGACGGTTGGCTTTTCGGTGGTTGCCACTTTGATCTTGCTCAAGCTGATCGATGTGTTTATCGGACTGCGAGTTACCCAAGAAAGCGAAATTCGTGGTCTTGATATCTCCGAGCATGGGGAAGAAGGTTACATTTTCAGCTAACACTGGCATCGGTTTATCGATGTTAGCTCATTCATACGGCTGGGCCTGGTAAATCAGGCTCGGCCTAGCAAAACAAAACCAACGCGCATTAGGAGATATTCCATGAAAAAGGTCGAGGCGATCATTCGCCATTTTAAATTGGATGACGTCAAGAACGCGCTGAGCGAACAAGGAGTGTTCGGAATGACCGTGATTGAGGTCGCTGGCTACGGTCGTCAGAAAGGGCACACGGAAACTTACCGGGGCACGGAATACGCCGTTGACTTTGTTCCCAAGAAGAAGATCGAGGTCGTTTGCAGCGACGAGAACCTGCAAAAAGTGATCGACACGATCCTGCGAACGGCACAGACCGGGCAGATTGGTGACGGCAAGATCTTTGTGACGAACTTGGAAGACAGTATTCGGATTCGCACCGGCGAGACTGGCGAAGACGCGATTTGACTGACCTAGTTTTCGTCATGCACTAATCAAAAACCTAAACGGCGTATCTCTGAGTAGCTGACGCCGTTTTTTTCAATGCGACGATAGAAGCACCCATGGCAGCATTGCGACTCCGCGAATCAGTTTTAGAAGCCAAGCAGAAACTAGCCGCCGGGCGAGAAAAGCTCCGACGGCAGCACGAGGCTGGTGTGCCTGGGGTTCAGCTTTGCGCCCAGAATACCGACTGCTTTGATGGGATCATTCTCGATCTGGTCAATGCGGCCGCCGATGACGTGCCTGGCTTCACGCCTGAAAAGGTAATGTCGAAGCTGGCCATCGTGCCGCATGGCGGGTATGGTCGCCGGGACACGGCCCCGTATTCCGATGTCGATCTGATGATCTTGCACGAGGGAACGTTTCGCGAACCTGCGATTCAGTTTACCAAGCGATTGCAGCAAGATGTTTTTGACGTTGGTTTGATTCTAGGTCATAGCTTACGAACCCCGTCGCAAGCGATTTCTGCCGCGATGGCCGATGCCACGATCTTTACTTCCTTGGCCGAGAATCGCTACTTGGCCGGAAGTGTCAGTTTGTTTCGTCAGTTTGCCGATCCATTTCGTCATCGAGCCAAACAAAATTTCCGTAGCTTATACCACGCCATCATGAGTTCGCGCGATGAAGAGCGGATGCAGTATGGCGAGGTTGTCCATATGCTCGAGCCCAATATTAAACGTTCGAGCGGGACGCTGCGTGGTATTCAAATGGTGCGTTGGCTTGGTTTCGCCAAGTATGGTGAAGTGGAACTCGACGCGTTGAATCGGATGGGAGTAATCACGGACAAAGACCGCAAGATCCTCCGCGATGCTCGTGACTATTTGTTGCGGCTACGAAACGAACTGCAATTTCACGCCGGCAAGTCGAGTGATTTACTGGATCGAACCGAGCAAATTCGCCTTGCCGAAAAGTATGGCTACCAAGGAACCGAAGGGTTGTTGCCGGTCGAGCAGTTCATGCAGACCTACTTTGAGCATACCAGCGGTGTACGCGATGTGGCCCGTCATTTTATAGCCTCGATCCGTCCGAAATCGCTCGTCGTTTCGCTGTTTGGGCCTTTGATGACGCGGCGAGTCGATCGAGACTTTCATGTTGGCCCCTACCAGATCAGCACGTCAAAGCGATGGAAACAGCAACGGGCGGTTCAGTTGGATGAAGTATTAGAACTGATGATCGCTGCCAATCGCTTTGAACGCCATATCGATCATCCGACTTGGGAAGTCATTCGGAACAAGTTTCAAGGGGTTGGCGAAATCGAACTTACCGAGGCGACGCGTCGATCGTTCTTGGCGTTGCTTTCCGAGCCAGGCCGATTGGGCGAGTTGCTCCGGCGTTTGCACGAACTGCGGCTGCTGGAAAAGATCGTCCCCGGGATGGCCCATGCCCGTTGTCTTTTGCAGTTCAATCAATATCACAAATACACGGTCGATGCCCATTGTATTAAAACGGTCGAGTGTGCCACCGAGTTTCTACATCGCGACGACACGCTAGGGGCCGTTTATCGGTCGATCAAAAAGAAGTGGCTGCTGCACCTGGCGTTATTGATTCACGATCTGGGAAAAGGTTTCTCGGAAGATCACAGCATCGTCGGGGCGCGGATCGCTAATGAAGTGGCCGATCAGTTTTGGCTGACTCCCCAAGACAAAGAGACACTACATCACTTGGTGCTGTATCACTTGACGATGTCGCATTTGGCATTCCGGCGAGACACTTCCGACGAACAGCTTGTGCTGCGTTTTGCCATGGAGAATGGACCAGCCGAGCGTTTGAAAATGTTGTTTGTGCTGACCTGTGCCGATTTTGCTGGCGTGGGACCTAATACGCTTAACGATTGGAAGGTGCGTGTGCTGACCGATCTATATCGCCGGGCGATGCAGCATTTGGGCGGTGACGACACGATCGATACCGTGGCATTACGACGTAAGAAACTAGATGCCTTGGCAACGAGCGTGCATGGTCGAGAGAACGAGGCTTGGTTCCGTAAGGTGATAGATTCCCTGCCAGATGCCTTCCTGCAGGAAACGCCTGTCGATCGCATTCTGAGCGATCTGGAACAACTTTCCGAAATGAAGGAAGACTCGCCGATGGTCGCGTGCCAGTTCCGACCGGATCGGGGCGTTTTGGAAATCACGATCGGCACCAAAGAAGAACTCATGCAAGGCGTCTTCCACCGTCTAACCGGCGCCGTGACCAGCCAACGCATGACCATCTTGGCCGCAGAGATCAATACCTTAGCCGATGGTTTGGTGCTGGATCGTTACTTCGTCCAAGACCAAGACCACGACGGCCAGCCACCCGATGAACGAATCGAGGACATTTGCCAGCGGATTCGTAAGTACGTCACCGATCCGAACGACCAAGCGCCGACTTTCACAACGACTTGGGCGTCACGCAATCAGCGCATGGCAGAAGAAGCGATTCCGATCCCCACGGAAATAAAAATCGACAACGACACGGCCGAGAACTATACGATTGTCGAGGTCTTCACACAGGATCGCCAAGGGTTGCTCTATCAGATCTCGCGTTTGCTTTATGAGATGGGCTTGAGTGTGCACGTGGCACGAATTACCACTCATCTAGATCAGGTTGTCGACGTGTTTTACGTTACCGACGAGCATGGGGCAAAGATTGTCGAAGGCGAACGACTTGAGCGAATCAAACGCGAACTTGGCGAATCGCTGCTCGAGCAGAAGTCGTAATCGCGGCTGATAGCCAACCCGTTACGGTTCTAGCTTGCGCATGAAGTCAACCCAATTCGCTTGGAGCTGAGAGACCGGTTCGCCGAACGTATCCTCGATCGTTGGTTGAGGTGTACCACGACGATGAACGTACTTTTCCAACCGTTCCGAGGTGAACAGTTCTTTCTGGAACACAAGGTACCACGCCAGTCCCCAGGCCACGTCGTAGTCGAGTTGGCTTTTGTGCAGGTTCTCGAACAAGAGAAAACTGCCTGATTCGGTTTGCAGCATCCTTTGCAGGCCCAGCCCGTGGTCGCGTTCGATGCGGGCTTTTAATTCGGCCAGGAGTTTTCGCGGAGGCTGGTCGATACGAAAGCTGGCGTTCTCGAATTGGGCATGTTCAAACAATTGGGCCAAACCTTCGTTCAGCCAGACCGGTACGTCGTACTGGTCTTGAGGGAAGAGGAAGTTCTCGACATAAGCGTGAAACGATTCATGGCACAGGTGCTGTGTCGTTTGCTCGAGCAGCGAACGAAGCTGGGCCTGATTGCGGCGGTTCGTGGTTTGGATTTGGCCTTGCTTCTGGCGGTAATCACGTTGCCAAGCCTCGCGTCGGGACTGGACTTCCGAGGCAATCTCGTTGGGGGACCACCCCATATCCTTGAGTTGTTTGGCCAGCGCATTCAGGTTGGGGGACAGTTCTTTGTCCGCCATTTGCCATTGCTGCAAAGTAATCGCGTGTTGCTGTTCGATTAACGCCAAACGTTTTTGAAACGCCCCCAGGTCGCTACCAATTAAGACTTGATTGGTGTGCGGAACGTAAACGGCCGGGTTGTCGATTTGCAGGCCAATTCGCCGGAGATATGCTGAATAACTGCTGATCGAATCGAAAACAATGATCTGGATCTTGGCGTGTGGCTGGGTTGCTGGCGGCATCCAGTGTTCAAACGCTTGGAAGATTTGATCAAGACGCAAAGCGAGGGTTCGTGTCAGATCTTCTTCCAGCGGGCTTGTCAGCACAAAGTGGTCGCTAGAGTATTGCCACACGCTGTCCGATTCGAGAACATCGGACTTCACTTGGACAAGCTGTAGCAAACTTTTTTCCGCCTCGCGGATTTGCGTGCGATTGCGCAGATGATCGACCAACACGGCCAACTGCTGACGATCAGGGCCGCTGATCTTTTCTACATTCAAAACACGTTCAGACGAGACCGTGTGGATGACGGCAAACATTGGCTTGCCTGGCGGGCGATTGATTTCTAAAAACTCGGTGCCACGTGGCGATTGCTCCAGCAGCATGCCACTTAGCTGCGATCCATCTTGCAAGTGAAGATGGTCCATCGCTAAGTCCTGCAAAGGACCGACGGTTTGGGCCGATAGCGGCAATGCCATACCCAGCATTGCCGCCCAGACAAATAGAAAAAGAAACAAGACTCGCTTCACCGTGCAAACCTGCCCTGCTGAAAAACAAAATTAGGCGGTGTTCGTCGGCACGTCAGGCGAATCGGCCACATTGACCCAGCAGTGGACATGAGGATTGCCGCGGAAGTACCAAACAAACGCAGGCCCTTCCAAACGCCAATTGTCGTAGACTTTGTCTTTGCCTAGGTCGCCATCTTCATAGAAGGCCAAGTGGCAAGCGTCTAGTCCGCCATTTTTATTCAGGCAAGCAACTACTTCGTCCTGATCGCTTTGACGATACGGTTCAATTAGCACTTTCAACGTATCTTGTACAGCCGATTTTTGATCGCTGGAGAGGTCGGCCACTTTAATGCCAGAGAACTTTCCTTCGGGGCCTTGAAAGGCCACTTTCTGTTCAATGGGGCTCTTTTTAACAAGAGCAATCTCCTGTTGCTTGCCATCCAAGATTTCATACACCTTGTTGGCCGCTTTGGCTTGATGCCAGAAAACGTTGCCGGGGTGGTTGGGTTTTTCGTTGAAGCTTTGCGCGGCGTGGCCATAGAAGATGGGACCGCCGAAAGCGACGTGCTCGGCCGAGTTGCCATCGCAACGCATCGTCATGTGACGACCGGTGATAACCAGCTCAAACTTCCCTTCCCCGGGGTTGCCGAAGATGGCGATGTTTTGCTGTTTGCCGAAGCCACCGGCATCGTCTTTTAGTTGACGATCGAACTTCTCGACCCAATCAGGATTGACGATTCCGACGAAAATCTGGCGGACCAGTTCCTTTTGGTCGCTCGTGAAATAGTTGCTGTCGATGGTCTGGTCGGTGATGTGCCAGTTGTTTTCGACATGGTTGCGTAGTTTGCCCAGCAGTGGATCTTCGTAGTCCCAAGCGAAGGCAAGCTCTTGTTTCTGCTTGGCCGATAACGATTCGTACAGCACCTTCACCAGGGATTCTGCTTGGGGATTAGCTGCGGCCTGATCGGCTGCTAACAAGGAAGTCCCCCCAAGGGCAAGGCCCGCCGTGGTGGCTGCTGCGGTTTGCAGGAAGTCACGGCGATTAGGAGAGAGGAGTGGTTTGCGATCCGTCATTGGGTGGGCCTCCGAAAAGGGGCAATAGGTGAGAAGTGTATCGATCTTCATTAAACCGAACGCACGCTCGGAAAACAATGAAAATGTTTTCGGCCAGCTACTTACTCTTCTGGCAGCGGGGACAAAAGAAAGTTGCTCGTTGAGCCTGCACCGTGCGAATGATTGTCGCTTTGCCACAAGAGCGGCAGACCTCGCCTTCCTTGGCATAAACCCGATGATGGTTCTGGTAGCTGCCTGATTGATTGAGGGCGTTGCGGTAAGTACCGTCGTTGAGTGTCGAGCCTTCGTACGCGATCGCTTCAAGCAGAATTTCACGCATGCAAGCATGAATCCGCTTCCAGTCTTTGGGCTTTAGTTCGTGGCAGGCCTGTGCCGGATCGATTTTCGCCTGGTGTAAGATTTCAGAAGCGTACAGATTGCCTATTCCGGCGACTCGCTTTTGATCGAGCAAGGCGACCTTGATCGGTTGCCGCGTGGTGGCGAACTTTTCGCGGAATTCGGCGGCTTCGATATCGAGCGCATCTGGCCCTAAACGGCCCAGATGAAACTCTTGCTGAAATTCCTTTTCTGAGAACCACCGAACCGAACCGAGCCCGCGACGGTCCCAGTAGAGAAGCTCCTTGTGTGGGGCCCCACCAATGGCGAGCCGGACTCGTAAGTGCTCGATCGTCGGAGGGTCTGAAATCAAGACGAGCCCGGTCATACGCGGCTCGAACATCAAACGTGACTGATCGTCCAGCACCAGCAGCACTCGTTTTCCCAGCCGATCGATTCGCTCGATCGTGCGGCCGGTAAGCGTGGTACGAAGTTTTCGGGCGCTGGGGGTGATTCCAATAGGACGCCGCTCGCAAGGGAGCTGTTCGAACGTTTCGATCCGACCGCCGACCAGGCCTAACACGCCCCGACGCATCGTTTCGACTTCAGGAAGTTCCGGCAATGGGGTGTTCTCCGTAGATAGGCATGAGAGTCGCCTGGCTCATGCGTCCACTTGACCCCCTGAATCGTTGCCAGGATACTTAAAGGTTTATCACGCAGGCACATGCGTCGCAAAAGGAAAGTCTTCCTGGGACGATGCCACCTTGAAAAAATCGTGACATATGGACCCGCCGATGGATAGTCTAGGTACTGCCAGTCATAACGTTCCCGATGCTGCTGGCCGTTTTGGTCCGTTCGGGGGACGTTACGTTCCCGAAACGTTGACCCAGGCCCTCGATCAATTAACCGAGGAATACGAAAAGGCGGTGAAAGATCCCAGCTTCTTCGCTGAGCTGAAGGATCTGCTGCGGGACTTTGTGGGCCGCCCCTCTCCGTTCTATCACGCTCGCCGTTTAACCGAGCAATGTGGTGGCGCCCAGATCTGGCTGAAGCGGGAAGATACCAATCATACCGGCGCCCACAAAATCAACAACACGCTCGGTCAGGCTTTGCTCACACTGCGAATGGGTAAGAAGCGAGTTATTGCCGAGACTGGTGCCGGTCAGCATGGCGTGGCGACTGCCACGGCTTGTGCTCACTTTGGGATTCCCTGTGTTGTTTATATGGGCGAGGAAGACATCCGTCGCCAAGCCCCCAACGTCTTCAGCATGAAGCTGCTTGGCGCCGAGGTTCGCCCGGTGACGACTGGCTCGCGGACGCTGCGTGATGCCATCAACGAGGCGATGCGCGATTGGATGTCTTCGGTCGAAGATACCCACTACATCTTAGGCAGCGTGGTCGGGCCTCATCCTTTCCCCCGCATTGTACGTGATTTTCAAGCGGTGATCGGCGAGGAAGCGCGGACCCAAAGTTTGGAACGCCTGGGTAAGCTGCCCAACAAGGTCGTTGCATGTGTTGGCGGCGGCAGCAACGCAGCCGGGATGTTCTATCCGTTTATCGAAGACACCGATGTTGAGCTTGTTGGCGTAGAAGCTGGCGGACGCGGCCCGAAACCGGGCGACCACGCTTCGCCACTCACCTACGGCGAGCCTGGTGTGTTGCATGGTAGCTATAGCTTTGTCATGCAGGACGAAGATGGCCAGACCTGCGATGTCCACTCGATGTCGGCCGGTCTCGACTATCCAGGCGTCGGCCCCGAACATAGCTACTGGAAGGCGACCGGTCGGGTCGAGTACACCTGTTGTGAAGACAACGACGCCATGAAGGGCTTCGATGCCCTAGCCGCAACAGAAGGTATTTTGCCAGCCCTGGAATCCTCGCATGCCGTTGCCAAAGCGATGGAACTGGCCGCGAAAATGCCCAAGGATCAAGTCGTGCTCGTTTGTCTTTCCGGCCGTGGAGACAAAGACGCCGCCGAAATTGCCCGCCTCAAAGGCGTTAAGTATTAGTGGAATCGCCGAAGTATCGGTATCCTCCTTTCCGGCCCACTTCCTTTCCTGCGAGAGAGAAAGCGAAGTGGCACCCCAACAATCCAACCTGGAAGGTTCGTCGTCGATGTCCGCAGTTGATCGTGCGTTTGAAGCTCTGCGTCAGCAAAATAAGAAGGCCCTGGTCCCCTTTGTGACTGCCGGGGATCCTTCGTTGGAGATCACCGCTGCGGCGCTGCAAGAGTTAGGCAAGCGAGGAGCGACGGTTTGTGAAGTCGGCATTCCTTACAGCGATCCGATCGCCGATGGCCCAGTGATTCAAGCTTCGTACACGCGGGCACTCGATAAGAAGATCAAGCTGAAGTCGATCCTCGACACCATCGGCCAGGTCACGCCTTCCCTCCCCTGCCCTGTGGTGACAATGATTAGCTATGCGATCATTCATCGTCATGGGCCAGAGAAATATCTAGACATGGCTCAAGCTGCCGGCGTCAGTGGCGCGATCGTGCCAGACTTGCTAGTAGAGGAGTCGGACAAGTTCGTCCAGCTATGCAAGCAGCGCGACTTCAGTTTGATTCAGCTGATCACGCCAACTACCTCGAAAGAGCGTGCGAAACGAATTCTCGAAACGTCGACCGGCTTTGTCTATTACGTCTCGGTGGCTGGGATCACCGGCGAGCGAACGGAATTGCCACCTACGATCGTCGAGAACGTAAAGTGGCTCAAGAGCCAGACCGATCTACCAATCTGCATCGGTTTTGGCATCAGCAAGCCAGAGCATGTTCACTTGCTGAAAGAAGCTTGCGACGGAGTCATTGTCGGTTCGGCGATCGTCCGGCGTCTATGCGAAGCAGGCAGCAAACCGCAAGCTGAAGTGATTCAAGAAGTAGGCGACTACGCCGACACGCTGCTGGACGCACTCAACGGCTAGCTGCGGTTGTTTTTCTGAAACCGGCGACGCTATCAAGCCGGTGGTGATGGTGGCGGTGTTTTTCGTATCGTTGGCGATGCCAACACGTTGCGCCTGGCCTCGGGGCGGCTTCGCGCTACAATGGTATGAGAGAAATTACTTGTCTTGACTCGAACTATTCACCGTAATTATTGTAGCATTAGAGCGATTACCGATTTGGCCGTTTTTCAGCGGCTGAAATGGTGATATTGCCCCATCATGCGTGTGGACTCAACTTGACCAGCGGGCAAAGAGACGACCTGTTCGATCCTCGCGTCGAGCGGCAAGAAGCGATCCTTTTGCCGGCTGGGTTTTGCTGACCGACTTTTAAGTACGGGAGGGGAACCTTCTTTATGCACGCCGACCATGATTCAACACCGATGTACCGTTTCTTTGCAGGCATCACCGAGCAAACTTTTCACGGCCAGTTGGGCGTTCCAGATACCGATCTAATCGACTACCTGACCGGCCTTCTCACGCGATTTATCCGCAGCGATATGGTTTTTAAGGTTCGTAGTTTAACCGGCAAACCACTGACTGAAGTGGCTGACATGCTGATCGAAGCAGAGGCCAGGATTGGTGCGGCCAAGCGATCTGTCCACCAACACGTAGGGGACTTTTTGCTGTTCTGGAGTGGCGTTTACCCGGAAAGCCTAGCCCGGATGCAGCGTAGCGATCGGAAAGATCATTTGCTGAATTATTGGGCCGAAGGAAAGCGAGCGTACTCAAAGGCCAGCGAACTTTCTGCTGAAGAGGAAGCAGGCGAAGAGGCCCTGCTGCTGAACAAGCTAAGCCACGAGTTTGAACTGTGTGCTTACGGCTTGGGAGAAGTACGCCGCGAATGGGAACGCCGCGACCAAGAAGGAGATTCGAGGCCGATTATTTTGGTTTAGCAGGCGGTTTGGCCCAGGGCAAACTTAATCTGACCGCTGGTCGTCCAAGATTTGATCGATGACGATGCATGCGCAGAGGATGGTGACGTCGTCTTCTCCCTTAACCGTTTCAATCCCATAGCTGTCGGTCCAGGCCCAAAATGCTTTCGAGATTTTGGCAACCGTACGGCCTTGGCGTTGAAAGGCATAATTATGCACCCAGAAGCTGCCATCGATTGTGTAATCGTTGGGACCAGGGATATCGAGCACGAATTTTTGCTGGAACCAAGTGAATTTCTTCCGCATCACTGCGAAGAGTTCGCCTTGTAGGTAGATCTCGTAACAAGGCATCCACGAGAGGAGCCGCTGCGAGATGTAGGCTAGTTCGTTCCCTTGCATGTCGCGGAAAGAGAGCTGATCTCCCCAAGAAAAGACCTTTCCCACGATTTCATAAACAGGGTCTTGGTGTTCGTTGTAAACGTAATATTTGTCGCCCCAAGACCAGAAGCGTTCCTTGATAACATATCGCATGCACTAGCTGCCCAGAATAGTGTCCTTAGGTCACCAGCCCTTTGGTTACCATCATGAAGACGTCTTCCAGTGTTGGGTCTTTTTCGGCAAAAGTACGCACGTTGATCTGGTTGTCGACCAACTTCTTCAGCAGCGAGGCGACTCCTTGGTCGTCGGTTTGAAGTTCGCAGGTAACCTGGCCACGATCGACATCGACGTCGACACATTCAGGCATGCTGCGAATGATCGAGAGACCGGCGTCCATGCCGTCGACAAATTTGATGTTGATGATTCGGTTTTTGCGAATGCGGCGGTAAACATCTTCGATGCTACCGCTCATCAGCAGTTCTCCTCGTTCGACAATGCCGACCGAGGTACAGCAGTCGGCCAGTTCGGTCAGGATGTGGCTGGAAATAAGGATGGTCTTACCCATCTTGCGAAGTTCTTTGAGCAACGCCTTGACTTCCAAACGAGCCCGTGGATCGAGACCACTGGCTGGTTCATCCAGGATGAGCACCGGAGGGTCGTGAACCAAGGTTTTGGCCAGGCAAAGCCGCTGCTTCATCCCTCGCGAAAGACCGTTGACAAAGTCGTTGCGTTTGTGGGTCAGGTCCAGTAGTTCCAACACGTCGGTGATGACCGCTTTGCGGCGAGTGCGCGGAATTTTATAGGCGACGGCGAAGAAGTCGAGAAACTCCCAAACCTTCATGCCGTCGTACACACCGAAGTTGTCCGGCATGTAGCCGACACTGTGCCGCACATCCATGGGCTGCTGGGCAACGTTAAATCCGTTGACAAAGCCCTCGCCTCGCGAGGCTTTTAAGAGCGTGGCCAAAAAGCGAATGCTGGTGCTTTTGCCGGCGCCATTGGGGCCGATGAAGCCAAACATCTCGCCCGCTTCGATCTTGAGATTCAAGCATTTGACCGCAGTGAAATCACCATAGTCTTTCCCGAAATCAACTAATTCAATCATCGCGTGCGCATCCTAGGGGCGGCGGAAATCATGGTCGTGGAATTAATTCGTGGCTTCTTCAAGCAGGTCTAGTTCGATGGCTTGCATTTGGGCTGGTTCCTGACCGCCGACGCGTCGGGTGTGTAGGTCAGCCTTGGGTACCGGAAACTCGCCGTAGCTAAGGTGTCCGAGTACCATGGTGCGAATTGTACGCTGGCTGGAAGCTGGCGAAATTGTCAGGCCTGGCATGTCTTCGTCGGTCCAGCCTATCAGCCGGGTTTCGCCAGGGTTGAGATGTTTTACCTCTTTTACCGCGTTTAGCAGATGCCGCAGATTTACTTCTCCGGCGGCACGATTCAAGCTTAACACAGGCGATTCGAGCCACTGGGGGAATAGCTCCCATTCGTCTTGGGGCTTGCTGAAGGTGACTTTCTGTTTTGAATCGGGCTCTAGATCACCCAGCCAGGCGACTTCAATGGCCTTAGTGCGGGCATTGCGACGCACGATGCCAACGTCGTGCAGGGTTTGCGACGACCCATAGGTCAGTTGATCTTGCCCCTCTTGGTTGACGTTCCACTGGAAGACGGGTTGTGAGGACGAAGAGAGGAAGTACTCGCTGTGGACCATCGTCGACGAGTTCGAGGCTACCTGCAGTCCGGATAGTTTGATGTCGTTGCCTTCCTGGCGGTATTGAACTTCGCTGAACCCGCTGTTGAAACGCCTCGCTTGGTTGCTTTGAGAATCTTGCGAACGGCCAAACGGCAATGCCACCGCAGTCGACTCGGTGAATAGCATATCGTATGACGTGCTTAACGAAGTATAAAGCGAAGTAAAGCGTGTGAGGTGGGCGCGATGGTAGTTGGGCTGGACTTCCATGAAGGCAATTTCGGTTCGACTACGGGCAAAGCCGATGTCGAGTTCGGCGAGTTTAATCACGAACAATGCCCCGAAAATCGCAATTACCGGCGCAGCGATCCAAGCCCATTCCACCCGGCCAATCAACCAGAATACCAACCAATTCAGTGGCACCAGCACTAGCAGATACCCTGCCGTCACACGCAGCACGAAGTTGCCGTTGGGAATCGAAATGCCGGCAGCGTCGCGTAGGCATTCGCGCGCTGCGGCGGAGATACCGCTCTTGTCATTCCAGCCTGCCACGCCTGATTGATCGTCGTAGCCAAAGCCCGAGTACAGGTTATTAGGGTCTTGCCTTTGAATCGCTTCGCGGAGAGCTTGTTCTTCTAAGGCCTGGTTGTTGTTTTGGGATGGGGTACGCTGGGCAAATTGTCGGATTCGTAATTCCTCTAAATCTGTTACCGTCCCCTCTTCTGGCTTCGCGCTTGAATCGGGGCTGGTTTTCACCAAGAGCTTGGCATCTTTCAGTTGATTCGCGGGCAAATTGTTGCTCAGGTCGCGGCTCATAAAACGTAACGAGGTTACCCGACGCGGGTCGTTAAAAGCTTCTCGGTCGGCCCACAGCGTAACGATTTCGCTGGCTCCTTGAACTTCCTTAAAATCGCGAGCCGGACGACGCAATAAAACCGCATTGAAGAAGCTGTCGAAGTTTTTCCAGTTCTTAGAAAGATCAGGGGCACGAATCTGGAATGCGGTCACCGCAATCCGGCCTCGGCCAACATGGCGTTCCGCGACGAGGTCGCCAGTGTTGGGGACATATTGGGCGTTAGGATGCAGCTTGAGTTCCGACCCACGCAATGGACCACTAGGTAGTTTGATGGTGTATCGATAAGTATTCATGTTGCCTTGTTCCCAGATACGTTCTTCTTGGACGAACGTATCGTTGATCTCAGCAAACCGTTCGATCCCCAATTCGATGCTACCGGTGTCCTCGGCGGGCAAGTAGTCGGCCAGGAAACTGAGTTTCAGTTGATTTAAGGAATCAGGACCACTGATAATCAACTGGCCGCCATAGTGCAGCCAATCGAGCATTGCTTGTTGTTGGTCGAGTGAGAGCATGTTGGGATCGATGTCGTCCCAGAACACATAGGCAATGGAAGTCCAGGCCATCGAGTTCTCAGGCACCGCAACCCGGTCGACCACTTTCGGAAGGATCAAACGATAGTGGGGGGCTGTCTCTTCAGCCGAGTTCAAATCGTGCAGCGGGCGAATCACGTCGGTCGCTTCTAGAAACTGGTAGGCGTCGGCAGAAGAAGCCAACACGACCATGTAGTATTCCTGCTTATGCATTCGAGTCGTGGGCAAGCGGTCGACAAGTACGGCGCGTCCGCCACCGGCAGGCCGTAAATCGCAGGCAAACATTCGCGTCGACTTGTTGTTCTGGTTGAAGAGCGGCGGATAAAAAAGAACATCCGACCAACGCTCTTTCCCTTTCGGCAGGGCAAGCGGACGCGTCGAAGAGAAGTAATAGTCGGTGTCGCGAATGGGGACTGGCGAGTTTTGCGAAACGGTGTAAGCGTAGAGCTCGCCCCGGAAGTCGAAATTGTTCGCCTTCATTTGCGTGCTAACGTTAGTCCAGTGCCCTGGCTTCACTCGATTAAGCCGAGTCTTGCGATCGTCGGACGGCAGCACGTTTAGCTTAGGAGGCTCGAAATCTTCTTTGGTTTCTTCCTTTTCCAGGCGTTTCTGACGTTCTTCGACAGTTTCTGCTCCTTCGAAACAGCCCGAGCAGCCCGTTGTGGCTAACGTCCCCAAGAGGAGGAAAAAAGTGAGCCACTTGTTGCGCAAAGAGGATGTGAACAACGGAGTGAATTCGTTTCGCGCCGAGTCGTTTTTCAGTGCCATGCTAGAGAGATCTTCAGCCACCGGAATGAGGAGTCCGCTTCGTCGAGCCAGTTGCTGCTCGCGTCAGGCGTTATTTCTTTCCTCGTAGCGTAGGAAAGTTAAGGGTGCGAAGCAAGCAGAACGCCAAGTTACTTTGAGCTTGCTGACTTACGGAATTCTGACTGCGGGCATAACAACCGGTTGGTTTTCGCTTGAGGAAGCTACGATTAAGGGGGATAAGACGTAGCGAAAGGTGACTCGCCCGCAGGTATTTCCTGCCTGGCACGTCGGCCGCCGGGACCGGCAAGATGTTGCGGAAGTTGATCTTTGCACGCAAAACTACGGCTCTGGCGAGCCTTCTAGCCATAAATAAAGGGGCTTCCCAATGGTTGCCCCTGTTGAATGCGCAGCGTAGTCCTCAAGCAGGTGTTAGGCGGGGCTGAGAACCTGGATCTTGGTATCGGTGACAATATCTTTCACCTTTTCGCGATAGTCGTCCATGTGCGGAGCCGCCAAGTGGGCATGCAAAGCTTCGACCGATTCCCAGGCTTCTACCACGGTCACGACGTTATCGCGAGGTCCAATTTGCACGTCGAGCTTGGCATCGACATCGATAGCCGGGCCGTAGCTGATGCAGCCTTCTTCTTCCAATACGAGCGGAACCAAATTGTGGAAGTGTTCCAAGAATTTGTCACGAGTACCTTCGGCGACTTCAATCGTAGCGATAACGTGAATCATGGTGCGCAATGAACTATATCCGAAAAAAGGGGAAGTCGGGCAGAACCGATGTTCCGCCTCTCTTTTATTCTGGCAAGTTACCTCTGCCTGGGAAAGCGGATACCGCTTGAGCTACTTCGCCTTCGCGGCGGCCGAGCGTTTCTCGGTGATTTCGATTGCTTTGAGGATGCCCCGGGCTTTGTTCAGGGTTTCCTGATATTCCATCTGCGGATCGCTATCGGCCACGATACCGGCACCTGCTTGCACGTACGCAGTGCCGTCTTGAATGACGATTGTCCGCAGTGCAATACAAGTGTCCATGTTGCCGCCGTAATCGATATAGCCGACCGCACCGGCATAAGGGCCACGGCGGTGAGGTTCGATTTCGTCGATGATTTCCATGGCACGAACCTTCGGCGCCCCAGAGACCGTCCCGGCCGGTAAACAGGCTGCCAACGCATCGAAGGCATCTTTCCCCTCGGGAAGCTCGCCGGTGACGTTCGAGGTAATGTGCATCACGTGGCTGTAGCGTTCGATTGCCATCACGTCAGATAGCTGCACACTGCGATACTTAGCGACACGACCCACGTCGTTGCGTCCCAAGTCGACCAGCATGATATGTTCGGCCCGTTCTTTCGGGTCGGCCAGCAATTCTTCGGCCAAGCGTAAATCTTCCGCCTCGGTCAAGCCGCGGGGGCGGGTGCCTGCCAAGGGACGCACGGTAACGACGCCGTCCATCACACGAACCATGATCTCTGGCGAACTACCAACCAGGGTGGTTTCTGGCGTGCGAAGGAAGAACATGAACGGGCTGGGGTTCACGATCCGCAAGGTGCGATAAATCTCGAATGGATCGCTTTGAATATCGACTTCTAGCCGCTGGCTGAACACCACTTGAAAGATATCGCCGGCCTCGATGTAGTCGACGCATTTGCGGACTGCCGCTTCAAAGGCTTCTTGCGTGAAATTCGAGCGGTAACCAATGGTGGGAACGCCGGCCAGGTCGATATCGGTGGGGGTTAGCGTTGGGTCGTGCTTGGTCAGCTGCGCGACAATCGAATCGGCCTGGCGGCAAGCCGCTTCGTAAATCGCTTGATGGTCGTTGGCCTCGCCTCGGGGGCATTTGGCCATAACGATGATGTAAGCGATTTTACTGACATTATCGAAAACAATCAGATTGTTATAAAACCCGAACGAAAGATCAGGCAGCTTACGGTCGTCTTGCGGTGCGTTTGGTAAATTTTCGACATACCGGACGACGTCGTACCCGGCGTACCCGATTGCACCACCATTAAACGGGGGAAGCCCTTCAATGTGAGCCACGGTGCCGGTATCTAGGCGTTTGCGCAGTTCTTCCAGCGGGTTGCTGCTGGTAAATGTCTCACTCCCCTCAGGGCGCGAAATGGTTACTTGATCGCGGGTAGCGCTGAGATGGTATTCAGGCTGAATTCCAATAAAGGAATATCGCCCAACTTTCTCACCCCCCACCACGCTTTCAAACAGGCAAGCGGGTTGTCCGTTGTCTAGTTTATGAAAGGCAGAAACAGGGGTCATCGAATCGCTGATTAAGCGTCGATAAACGGGAATAATCTCAAACTTGCCTGCGAGCTTCTCGAACTCGGAGAATTCAGGGAGGTACGGCATAAATCAGGTGTCTGCCAGGGGAACCGCGAAGCCAATATATCGGAGGAGACGCGTGGGAACAGATAAATGTTCACGTCCACGAAATTTCGGTCTCTGGTAACATTGAACGGGATGTCGTCTTATCTTGACACCCCCCTTAGCGTCGATAGAATCCAGAATAATCCTCGCGCGGTATCTCTAATTGCAATTTGGATTTACGTTGATCGTTTCCTGCTTTAAGGCTTTCCGCTTGTCTTAGGGCGAGGAAATTGTGCTATTTGTTCAGTTAGGTGGAAGGAGGGGATCTTTCGTTATGAAGTGCCAGCAGTGCGAAAAGCCAGCGACCTTTCACATTACCGAGCTTACCGGTGAGAAGCCGCACGAATTGCATCTCTGCGAGCAATGCGCGCAGACCTACTTATCCCAAAATCCGTCGGGGGGGATGCCGATTCAGCCATCGTTGGCAGGAATGTTGCATCAACAATTGAAAGTCACCGATACCGCCAAGGAACTAGCCAAGCTCGACGAGCAGGCTTGTCCGATTTGTGGTATCACTTTCTACGAGTTCCGCAATCAAGGCCGTTTGGGCTGTCCGCACGACTACACCTGCTTCGGCAGCGAACTCGATCCGCTAATTGTCAACATTCATGGCGACAATATTCACGCGGGCAAGCATCCCAAACATCATCGCCAGACGTCGCAGCAGCAAACGCAACTCATCCAGCTGCACAACGACATGAAAGTGGCGATCGAGAAAGAAGATTACGAGCGTGCCTCCCAGATCCGGGACGAAATTCGTAAGATTGAAGAAGGTCAAGAGTAACGTGGAAGCCCCAGGAAGATCCTGAGGCGGCAAATCGCCAATCTGGTGAATGAAGGTTAGGAATACGTGGAATTACGCGAATTGGCATGTCGATCAGGCGAATGGATGCGCGGCAGCGGGCCTGAGTCCGATATCGTGATCAGTAGCCGAATCCGTCTGGCACGTAATCTGGCTGAGTTCCCTTTTATTCGCCGCTGCGCATCGCAAGATCGCAAGTCGATCGAAAAGATGGTTCACGACCGTCTGCAAGCGATCCCAGGCTTCAACACGCTGTATTATCTGCGTGTCGACGAATTGGCCCATGTCGATCGCCAGTTTCTCACCGAACGCCAGCTAATCAGCCGCGAACATGCCGAGGCCGAAGGGGCTCGGAGCGTTGCGATTGACAACGACGAACGCTTGAGCGTGATGATCAACGAGGAAGATCATCTCCGAATTCAAGTCATGAAAAGCGGGCTAGATTTGACCAGCGCCTGGAATCAAATCAACGAAGTCGACGACCAACTGGAAAGCAAGCTTAGCTATGCATTTCACGAACGTTTGGGCTATCTAACGGCTTGCCCCACCAACGTTGGCACCGGCATGCGCGTGAGTGTGATGCTGCATTTGCCCGCCCTGGTGATTACCAACCAGATTGAAAAAGTCTTTCGCAGCCTGCAAAAGATCAACCTGGCCGTGCGCGGGCTGTATGGCGAAGGTTCCCAGGCGATGGGAGATTTCTATCAGATCAGCAATCAGATTACGCTCGGCAAATCCGAAGAAGAACTGATCGGCCAAGTGAGTGGCGTCGTGCCGATGATTATCGAGTACGAACGCAAAGCTCGTGACTTTCTGATCACCCAGAACCGCGAAGATCTGCACGATAAGATCAGCCGAGCCTATGGGATCCTCTGCACCGCTCAGACGATTAGCAGTGAAGAAACGATGCACCTCCTCTCAAGCGTCCGCATGGGGGTGAACTTGGGCTTGATCGACGACCTCGCGATCTCCGACATCAACAAGCTGTTTGTTGAAACGCAACCCGCCCATTTGCAGAAGTTGCGTGGTAACGAACTTGATACCGCTGGTCGCAACATCGAGCGGGCTCTTTACTTGCGCCGTTATCTGCAAGACCGAGGAAAAGAACACCGAGACGAGCGGAATTAGGCTTCGCCAGTCGATTTTCGCGCAAGATTCTTCTAGACTCGACGAATAAGTATTCGAACATCACTTTTGGCTGCGCTAGTGCGTGGCCACTTTTCGGTTTGGTTCCTTCTTCGCCGTCGTCCTTGCGGGCGATTGAATAAATGGCTTGGTTTGTGGCGGAAAATGCGATTCTCACCGCCGCTAGCGGTATCGAGGCCGTGGTCTTTGCGGTCGTTACGCTCGTCATTTTAACTGGTTTGGCTTCCGAGCATCTGCGTGGCGAATTATGGGAACTCGCGACCATTAAGCTGGGAAGCAAAAAAGCTCGCCTGAGCCAAATGGAGCAAGCGCTCGATGCCATCCAAGAGGCTGACCCCAACTTCGACCTGGAAACATTCTGTAAAGCTGCGACGAACGCATTTGTTACCGTCGAAAATGCGATCGACGAGGGAGATCTTGCCCAGATCCGGGCTTTCGTTTCCGACGGAATCTATCAGCGGTTTGCGTTCCGGTTAGATGAAGAGGTTAGTTTAGGAAGGTCGCGACGTACCGAAAAACTAACCCTTTCCCAAGTCGCCCCGGTTGAGATTAGTTCGGCCAAGAACACCCACAACGCGTTCGAGGTGATTTCGCTCCGTTTCAACGGCAGAGCGATGCGTGAATATCGCATGCAAGAAGGTACGGCCGAGATCGCGGTGGATGTGCCGGAAGAAATATCCGAAGTTTGGACCTTTCTCCGTCGTCGAGGTGCCAAGACAAAATCAAAAGACTTCGGCTCGGTAAAAGGGCAATGTCCGAACTGCGGTGCGGATGTGTCCGTGAACCAGTGGGAGAAATGCCCGTCGTGCGAGAGCACCGTCCGCTCTGGCGAGCATGATTGGGTTTTGTCCGAGATCTCGGATCAATCATCTTGGAGGATCACTAAGCCGTTCAAGATGAGCAGTGCCACCCGCTACTGGATCAAGCAAGACCACGGTTTCAGTTCGCATTATTTGGAAGACCGTGCCAGTGTGATCTTTTTTCGCAAGTTCCTGACCGATCGTCTGGGCTCGATCGATGCACTCGGTAAGGTTGCCACCGATCGGTTTTGCGAAGCGTACGAGAAAAAGCTTGAACCAGACACCTTCGGCAATCGCACGATTTATCTAGAGCCACGCATCCTAGCGGCGGATGTTTCTGGGGTGATCGCGGAGGAACCGTACGACAAGGCCCTGATGCACATCCGCTGGACGGCCCGGCGGGGCATCGATCGAAGTGGTCAAATAGTGCTCGAGAAAGAGCCTGTGCAAAACAGCACGATGATGGTCCTGGTCCGGAAGCATGGCGTGAAGACCCGGATTGAACGGACAATTACCAGTTCGCATTGTCCCAAGTGTGGTGCCCCGGAATCAAACAACGCTTCGCATGCGTGCGAGTTTTGCCAGACGGTTCTTAATGATGGGGCCCTAGAGTGGACACTGGCCGACATGTTGCCCTTCACATCAACGGAAGCGATGGCACTACGTAAGAAGGCATACGAAGGGATTTCCACCAAGGTAACTGTCTCGCCGGCCTACCTTGCCGAGGACGTCCCTTTGAAACGCGCGGTAGTCGTTGAACAGGCCATGCCACAGTTCACCAAGAGTGAGATTGAAGGGGTGCAAATCGACGGTCACGCGCCAAATGTCTTGATTCGCGAAGACGACGTGACCCTTTGCCGTGTGCTGATCGATCTCTCGCGTCAATTGCAACTCCCGAAAGCGAAGACGCATGCATTCATTCGCCTGGTTGCCAAAGAATGCCAGGTCTCGAATGTCGCACTCGCTGCGGCAGCAAAGGATCGCCAGCCGCTCGACCGGTCGCATCTTCTCGAATTGAATGCGCCAGTTTTGAAGTACTGGTTGCAAACGTTGATCAACGTGGCGCTGCTCGATGCTCAGTTCGAGGCCTGGGAAAAGGTGTTCGTGTTTGCAGCGGCGAAAGAGCTCGGGCTCAGCAGTTACGATGTCGAAGCCGCGATCCGGGCGCGCATGCTCGAACTGGATCAGTGGACCAGCGGTATGCGTTCGGTCGATATGTTCTCGTGGGTTGTCGTCGTAGCTGCCGCCGATGGCCGTTTCGATCCGCAGGAGATCGAACAGCTCAAGCAACTGGCCGACCGTTACGGAATTAGCCGCTCGCAGTTAACAGACATGTGTCAGGCTGCAATCAATAAGCAGCTTATCGCCCAAATTCCTCAGGATGCCAACATCGCCCAGGTATGGCTGGTCCAAATGATCGATATGGCCTTCGCTGACGGCACGGTCTGTCGGGCAGAGCAGAAAGTGCTTGCCAAGATGGCCGAGCGAATTGGTTTCACGCCGTATGATCTGAAGCATCTGATACGCCGTCGCCGCGCGGTACTCTACAAACAAGCCCGCAACGCGCTGAACGGCAAACCTCCTGCAGAAGAGGACGAGCTTGTTCTGAAGGCAGACTGGAGCGACTAAAACGCGTCCTTCTCAGAGGGTTCGTCCCGAGATTCGGCGCTCTCAGCTTTATCCTTTTGAGGAATCATCGCAAAGAGAAATTCCAACCACTTGCGATCTTCTTCCGACAAAGCAGCGGTACGTTGCTCGGTGTAGGAAGTACTTTCCCACAATGCCCCGGTGTAGCTGAAGTGTCTTAGATCTGCTTTACCATCGAGCAAAACAATCTTTTGTTGGCCGAGATTACCAGGCAACGTGTCTCGGTACGGTTTCCACTTGGCTTCAGCATAGATGCGTTCCAGGCGAGCGACTGCGTCGGGATGGGCAATGGTTCGCTGACCATGATTGGTCTTAATCATGATGCCATCTGCCTTTTGGAAGTCTGCCAACCAATGTGGATCTGGAGCGGAAGAAGCCAGGCGACAGCCTGCCACAGTAGCTAATGCCGAAACCAGCATCAGATTGACAATTCGCAAAGGCAAAGCCATCTTGGCTACTTTCCTGCTGCAAACTTGGCCCGTAGGTCAGGGATAATCGAAGCTGGAACAAACTTCTGTAGTTGCTCGTCGTTGGCCAGTGGGGTGATCTGTTTTAGCAGCGAACTGGAAACGTGACCGTATTCTTCGTCTGCCATCAGGAAGATGGTTTCGATTCCGGAGTCTAGCTTGCGGTTGGCCATCATCATCGTGAATTCGCCAGCGATGTCAGTCAGCGGGCGAATGCCGCGAATCATGACGTGGGCGCCAACGCTACGTACGAATTCGACCGCCAGTCCGTCGAACGTTTGGGTTTCGACATTCGGCATGTCGGCCGTCACCTTTTGGACCAGGTCGATGCGTTCTTCTGGACCAAAAAGCCCATTTTTCTCAGCATTGACCCCAATGCCGACAATCAAGCGATCGACCAGCTTGCTGCTCCGCTCGATCAAGTTGAGATGTCCCAGAGTAATCGGATCGAACGACCCAACATAAACGGCGATTCGGTTGCTGTCCGCCATCAACAATTCCAAAAAGCAAAGCTTGAAGGTGAAAAAAAATCAGGAAGAGCGAACCAAAGGAAGCCGTACCTAATTCAACGACTGTCGCTGCCTGCAGAAAGCTTACTCGACGGCAGCCAGGGTTTCTACTAAACGTGCGATATCGGCTTGATTGTTGTAGGCATGTGGGCTGAGCCGCACGAAGTCACCACGAACGCTAAAGTTCACCCCCATTTTCTGGCCAGCCGCCCTTAATGCTTGTGGTAGCTTACCAGGGACCTGAAACGAAACGATGCTTGAGCGTTCGTCCCCTGCCCGGCTGGTGATCAGCTTGGCACCAGCGTTCGTCAGCGCCTCGCAGGCCCAATCGGTAACTTGCAGCACTCGCTCGCCGATGGCTGATGTCTGAGGGCCGGCACCATATTCTAGTAAAAGATCTAAGCTCGCCCCCAGGCCAATCAAGCCAGGCATATTCTGCGAGCCCCCTTCGTAGCGTGCTGCCGTCGGGCGGAAAGTAAGGTCGGTCTTGTCGAAGTTCTTCCGGTCGGCCACGCTGTTCCAACCCACACCAATCGGGTGCAGTTCGTCGAGCAGTTCCTGTTTGCAGTAGAACAGCCCTGCCCCTTCTGGGCCGAGCATCCACTTGTGGCCATCGGCGGCCAGGAAGTCGATATCGGCAGACCGGACATCCAGCGGAAAGACGCCCATCCCTTGAATGGCATCGAGAAAGAACAAGGCCCCGGCATCGTGGGCAATTTTTGCCAATGTGGCGGGATCGATTCGCCAGCCTGTCTTGTAACTGACCCAGCTGATGGTCAGAATTCGCGTGTTGGTGTCACAGGCCTCGGCAATCCGGCTGAGATCAGGTTCAACCCCTTCTACCGGAATAACCCGAACTTCGACGCCTTTGGCTTGTTGATGCAGCCACGGATAAAGGTTCGAGGGGAACTCATTCCCCAAAACTACTAGATTGTCGCCAGGTTTCCAAGAGATACCTTCCGCGACAATATTGATTCCTTGGGTCGTGTTACTAACCAACGCGATCTCATCCGGGTGGGCACCCATCAGCTTGGCACCCGATTCCCTTGTTTTTTCGATCGCTTGTTCCCAGCTCAGCCAAACTGTGTCACCTTCGTGAGCTGCCTGTTGGCACCAGTTTGTGATCGATTCGGCGGTCGTTTGGGGTAATGGAGCAACCGCTGCGTGGTCGAAATAGGCCCATTTTTGGGTCACTGGCATCGCTTGGCGGAACGCTTGCCACCGCGAATCGTCGGAAAACGTCATGAAAAGCTTCTTTTATGATCGACTGAAAGACTTGTTGGAAATATAGTTACGACTTAAATTAAGACGTTTTTCATCAGGGCTGGTAACTTACCACTGTAGAGACTTTTCCATTTTGCCAACACCAGCCCAGGATGTGGCTACTGCCTTTCGCCTCATTTCGAGACGACTTCCAATCGTCCAGGTGACATCTCGATAGAACGAGGTATACTGGATGGACTGGATAAATTGGTCAAAATTTTCCTCTTCACTACCGTAGCGTTCCGCTGATTTGCTCCAGGAGTTGCTAATGTCGAAAGCGCTGACGATTGTGGGAATGGTGATCGCCGTTCTCCTACTCTTGATATTCGCGCTCGACCTTGTGGCTGGCATCCCCTTTGGTGGGGTCAGCATGATAATGGACATTGCGTTCATCATTTGTGCCGGCGTGCTTGGGTTTCTGGCTTACACGACCTTCACCGAACAGAAGTAGTGTCCACGATTTGCTGAATGCGATCGATTGGACAAAAATTAGCACGACTTGTCGCTTTAACTCTCTGAATAAGCCAAAGTTTGCTAGACGGCGCGTGCGCCAGCGGGAAAAATAGGGGAAAGCCATAGCGAACCACGGGAGGTAGCAAGTGCAGAGTTTGAATCGTCGACGGATGTTGGGATTGTTGGGTGGTTTGTCTGCCGCCGCAGTTTCCCCTCAGTTGTTTGCTGCCCCTCCTTCCGATTCGCAACGTCGTACTTGGGGAGCCTGTGTCGAAAAAGGTTTGGCCTGGGTCGCTCGCACGCAATCTCGTTTAGGGCATTGGACGGCAGCTAACTATCCGACGGCAATGACGGCTCTGGCTGGCATCGCACTGTGTGCTTCCGGCTCGACAACCATGCAGGGGCCGTATGCGGAGAACCTGCGTCGAGCAGTCGAATTTCTCGTTTCGAAGGCACGCCCTAACGGTTTGATTGGCGATCCGCTAACCGATAACCGTTATACCTATGGGCACGGCTTCTCGATGCTATTTCTCTCGCAAGTTCTCGGCGAGGAAGAAGACGAGTTCCGGCGTCAAGATTTGATTAAAATTCTCAACAAAGCCGTCGAATTCAGTGTCTCGGCTCAGACCCAATCTGGCGGCTGGGGCTATATCAGTGCGAAGGACGGTAACGACTTCGACGAAGGGTCAACCACGATTACCCAGGTGCAAGGGCTACGGGGCTGCCGTAATGCAGGCATTCCTGTACCATCCGAGGTCGTCGATAACGCCAAGAAGTACATTTACGACTGCCAAAACCCTGACGGTGGGATCTCGTATAGCTCGAAAAACCGAGGAACTTCCCGCCCGGCGATTACGGCCGCTTCGATTTGCTGCCTGCAAAATGCAGGTGAATCGAAAACCAACGTCGTCGATAAGATGCTGGAATATTGCAAGAAGAATCTCTATCAAATTCAGTCCCAAGCCCAGGCGTTCAGCCACTGGCACTACTCGTACTTGTACTATTCTCAGGTCGTTTATCGCGAAGGGAACGAGGATAAAAGCTTGTGGGAAGTTTTCCGCAACCGCCTGTACGACCGCATTACTGCCGAGCAAAATAGCGAAGGATACTGGGAAGATAGTAGCATCGGGCCCATCTATGTGACGGCTTGTAATCTGATCATGATGCAGCTGGATCTCGGTTATCTACCGATCTATCAGCGTTAGGCAATTGGCCGTTCGCCTTGCTTCGCATCAGGCGACAACGTTCACGGCAAACGCAGAAACACGCTACGTGTTCTTCTCTGCCACATACGCCAAGATTGCTTCGACAATACCGTCCATCGTAAAGACCTTAGCCTCGACGGTCGGCTCGTAGCCGAGTTCTCGTAGCGTATCGGAAGTGATCGGGCTGATGCTGACCAGCTTGCTGCGCTGCATGGCTTGGGGCATCAACTGGGCCGTGGCCCGGGCAATCGCGCTGCTGGTAACAATAATCCAATCGACACCACGCCCGCTGAGGCGTCGCTCGACTTCTGGTGCCGGCTGGGTGACGTCGTCGCTTTGATAGGCGATGACTTCCGTGACGTGGGCTCCGGCCGCGGCGAGCCCTTTGGGAAGGACGTCCCTGCCGCGAGAAGCCCGAATGAGTAGCACGTGCTGCTGCTTAACGGTGTCGCTTAACGCATCGACTAGCGATTCGGCGCGATAATCTTCCGGCAAGATGTCGGTATGGAATCCAAACGAGCGAAGCTGGTCGGCGGTTCCTGGTCCGATTGCAGCAAACTTCACGTGACCAAGCCGACGGTAGTCGAAGCCAAGTTGCTTGAGCCGTTGAATAAAGAAGGTCACCCCGTTTGCGCTAGAGAAAACGACCCATTGAAACGATTGCAGATTTTCAATCGCAGCATCGAGCGGCTCTTGGTCGTGGGCTGGACCAATCGCGATCGAGGGCTGAAGCACAATCTCTGCCCCCAGTTCGGCAAGTTGCTGCTGTAAGCTGAAAGCTTGATGCTCTGGCCGCGTCACTAGGAAAGAGTGACCGAATAGTGGTCGCTGCTCGAACCAATTGGGAATACTGCGGTCGGCTGCCACTTCGCCGACCACCGTGATAACCGGCGGGCGAATCTTCGAACCAGAATGAAGTAGGCTCGGAAGCTCGCCTAAGGTGCAGCGGAACGTTTCTTGATCAGGCCAACTACAGCGGCGGATAATCGCACAAGGAGTGTCTGCCGATTTGCCGTGCTCGATGAGTTGCGCACTCCACTGAGGAGCGGTCGTGACGCCCATGTAGAAAACCAGCGTGCCCGGAAAACTTGCGAGCGCCCCAAAGTCGATGGTTGAACCATCTTTGCCAGGCTTTTCATGACCAGTCACAAAGGCGACCGCCGAAGCATGATCGGAATGGGTTAGCGGAATACCAGCATACGCGCTGGCGGCCAATGCGGCGGTAATACCAGGGACAATTTGAAACGGAATATCATGCTGACGGAGGGCGGCGACTTCTTCGGCGGCCCGGGCGAAGACGGTTGGATCGCCACTTTTCAGCCGTACGACCGTTTTCCCTTGCTGGGCATGGGCCACCATCTGAGCGTTGATTTGAGCTTGCGTCCACAATTTGCGTTCGGCGTGGCTACCTAGGCAGTGCCTTTCGGCATGAGGCGAAACGTAGTGCAGCAGTTCCGGATTGCTCAGGTAATCGTACAGAACGACATCGGCTTTTCTCAGGCAGCAGATGCCGCGCCAGGTCAAAAGCCCAGGATCGCCAGGCCCACTGCCGACCAGGTAAACAGTTCCTGGGGATTGAGCCTCAGGCTGGGTTGAGATGGGTGTCACGGAAATCCCTCAATTGACGCTTTGTATGCGAAGTTTTGGTCCAACATGAATTTAAGACGAATCCCCCTCGTAACGGAAGCGGTTGATACAATAGAAGTAACGGATTATGGTGCTTGGCTGGCACCCCTTTTCACCCCCCCGTTTTCGATTCGATATGGCCATAGCTTATGTCTGACGGTGCAAGTTCTACGACTCCTGAAGAATCTAACTACGAAGTTTCGCCAGCACTAAGAAAGCGTTTGCAGCAGCTTTACGAGCATGCATCGCAAATGATGAGCAAGCCGAAGTACGACTACGACTATGCCCATAGCTTGCTGGGCGAATGCTGCCGACGAGATCCAGCGAACCTGGTTTACGTCGAAAAGATGTTCGAAAACCTCGACTTAAAGTTCAAGGGGAAGAAAAAAGGCTCGGTCTTCTCCGCATTTGGCGGCAAAGGAGGCGTTAAGAAAGCCTTGGCGGCCAAGAAGTGGTTGGAGGTGATTTCGGAAGGAATCGACCTTTTAAAGAATAATCCTTACGACAGTGTCACACTAAGGGCAATGGTCGATGCTTGTGCAGCACTTCGCTTCAATGAAGTTGGCCTGCGTTACATGAAGAACGCCATGGACGGCTCACCTGGGGATATGGAAGTGATGCGGCACTGTGCCCGTTACCTCGGAAAGGTTGGCCAATTCGATCAAGCCATCTCGTTGTGGCATTTCATCGAGGAAAAGAAGCGTGGCGATGATGAAGCAAACAAGATGATCTCGCAGTTGACGATCGACCGCGAACGCCGCGCCCAGGGCCTAGCCACGGTGACCAACCGCATCGACCCGGAAGAAGCCGCCAAACTACGTCGAAAGCAATTAGCTGCCCAGGAAGAAGCGGGAGGGGCCGCCCCACCGGTGGCGAAGGGACCGCTGACGGAAAAGCAAAAGCTGAAAGCTCGAATCGAAAACAATCCCGATGTCTCGTCCAACTACATTATGCTGATCGATCTTTGCTGCGAAGAAGGAAAATTCTTCGAGGCAGACGAGGTGCTAAAGCAGGCATTGACCCATTTTGGCGATACGTTGGAATTGATCGAGAAGCGGGAAGAGCTTTTGATCGTTAAAGCTCGCCACCGCTTCCGTTTGGCCGAAAAACAGGCAGCCGCCACGCCCAACCCTGCGCCAGAGCTGCTGGAACTTGTCGAGACGTCCCGAAACGACCTAAACCGGATAGAACTCGAGGTTTACTCGAAGCGAAATCAACGCAAACCGGGGGATGTTGCGTTGAAATATGAGCTTGCAGTTCGCTTGAAACGGGTCGGCAATTTCGAGCAAGCCGAGCAATTGTTTGAAGAAGTAGCCCAAGCGGACGATAAATTATTCCCAATTTGCTATTTAGGTAAGGGAGAGTGTCTGCAATCCCGAAAACAGTATGCGGCCGCTCTGGCGGCGTATGAAGAAGGCCTAACTCGTTCAGAGAACATGAGTTCCGACGGATTAAAGCTGCTTTTATATCGAGCCGGAGTGTTGGCTCAGGGGCTAAAAGAGTGGGTTTCGGCCAGTCGGAACCTCAAACGGCTACATAAATTGGACGCTTCCTACAAAGATGTGAAGCTACGGCTAGACAAACTGCTGTAAATGCGGCATGATAATTAGCTTCTAATAAGAGTCTGACAAAGGACTGTTCGTTTCCGATTACCCGGTTCAACCATGCCCAATACCAAGAGCGCCAAAAAACGTCTTCGCCAGAATGTGGTTCGCCGCACACACAACCGTGCGGTTAAGTCCTCTCTCCGATCGTCGATCCGCAAGGTTCGTGAAGCAGTTTCCGCTGCCGATTTCGAGAAGGCAGAAGAACAGTTCCGCGCCACGGTGAAGAAACTCGACAAAGCCGGCGCGAAGCGGGTCCTGCACCCGAAGACAACCGCCCGTCTCAAGTCGCGTTTGTCGCACCACATTAAGACTGCCAAGCAAAAAGCTTCTGCCTAGTCTCTAGGTGGTTCTAAGCCTCGCTCAGGTTATAGCTTCATCGGCGATCATTTCAGATCGCCGGTTCGAGGCCCTGTAGGCGTTAGAATTAGCTCGACATGCAAGTGGCATCAAAATTATTTCGCCTCGCCGTGCTTTTGCTCAGCGAGGCGTCTTTCGTTTTGAAGCCGCTTGGTCTTAGGCTTCTTCCCAGGCAATCTCGCAGGCATCGAAGATCGGGCCTTCAACACAAGTTCTTTTGTAGTCCCAGCTTCCATCTGCTTGGCGAACCGGGGCGACACACGTAAAGCAAATCCCAATCCCGCATGCCATAGGTGTTTCCAGGGAAACTTGGCACGGAACATCTCGCTTTTGGGTTAGTTCGCTAACCGCCTCCATCATCTTTTCAGGGCCACAGCACAGCACATGGCATTGGCCCAGATCTTCGTCGATCGCTTGATCGAGTAAGGCCGTTACCAGGCCGTGATAACCGGCACTGCCGTCATCGGTGCAGATTTTCAGATCGAGGCCCGTTGCGCGGAAGTCGTCTAGGCCTGCCAGATCGGTCGCTGTGCGGGCTCCATAGCAAAGGGTGACCTTCTTGGGTTTGGCCAGGTCGCTCTCCCCTGCCCCGTATTCTTGCTGGCCGAAAACCTGCTTGGCGACAGCCAGGAACGGCGTTTGTCCAATTCCACCAGCCACCAAGATCAGGTGATCGGTTTCTGGCAGGGTGAATCCGTTGCCCAGTGGGCCCCAGACTTCTAGTTTCTGGCCAGGCTCCATCTGTTTCAGCCGCGAGGTTAACTTGCCGTGCACCTGGTAAACGACATCGACGTAGGTTGGCTGGCCGTTGTCATTCATGATAACGTCGTACAAGGCGAAAGCCCGACCTAGAAGTGGATCGAAGCAGCCACCGATCCGAACCATGACAAATTGGCCTGGCTTGATCTTGGCGGCGATCTCTGGGGCCTCGAAACGAACCCGATAAATACGGGTTGCCAGTTGGACGTTCTCGACGATCGAAGTGGCTTGAAACTGGAATTGCGACATCAGCGGGCTAATCTTTCTAGGGGCTTTGCTACCGTCCGGTTTGCTTCTTGCGAGACGCCTTTTTCTGCTTCACAATCCGCCCCTGACCACGACGAGCTTCGGTGATCAAGGGTGTTTTCTTCTCGCCGCTACGGCTTTTCTTTTTCTTGCGCCCAGGCCCAACGCTTTTCTTCTTTGCGGTTTTCTTGCCGGGGGCAAGGCCACCGCTCGTGCTGGTTGTCCGCCTTTTGCCAGGCTTGCGTTTGGGCGTTCCTTTCGCGCGTTCGGCGTCGGAGTGGGCCCGCAACGCTTTGACCTCGGAGGGGCTCAGTTCGCGGAAAGCCCCAGCGGGGACTTCTCCCAGCTTCAGAGGGCCGATCGAGATTCGTTTGAGCTTCAATACCTTATGGCCGACTTTGGCCAACATACGGCGGATCTCGCGGTTTTTGCCTTCTCGGAGTACAATTTCGAGGATAGCGCTCTTTTTCAGCTTCCGTTTGAGCTTACAGCTTTCGGCTTGAACGAAGCCTTCGGCGAAGTGAACGCCGTTTTGAATCATCTTCAGCTCTTCGGGCGCCGGCATGCCGGCCACTTCCACATGGTACGTCTTGGCAACGCCGTAACGCGGGTGAGCCAGTTGATTCGCCAGTTCGCCGTCGTTGGTGACGATGATCAGCCCTTCGCTCTGACGGTCGAGCCGCCCGATCGTAAAGAGGCGTTCGTCCTGGGGGACCAAGTCGACCACGCGGGTCCGGCCGTCTTGATCGAAGTTGGTGCTGACCACTCCGACCGGCTTGTTCAGGATGAAATATTGCTTCCGGCGGGCGCGGATACGTTGGCCATCGACGGTGATTTTTTGCTTTTCCGGATCGACGACGGTACCTAGTTCTGTGACGAACTCGCCATCGACCTCGACGCGGCCTTCCTGGATGATTTCCTCGCACTTGCGGCGGGAGCCAATCCCAGCCTCAGCCAACACTTTGTGCAGACGCGCGGAGGAAGACGATGACGATGAACCAGGCATTGCAGGCCGATAGCGGGAAAGAGGAATTCAAGCGAATTGCTCTATGATACGCCCGAAAAGGCCCGGCGTCATGGGGATTACCAGGCAACGCGGCGAGGTGGCGAGGCATAGAAATTGGGCCTCAGCTTTTCTGCCTCGGGCAGCGACTGCTGAAAGTCGCGGGGCCGAACACCCAGCATTTCAGGCCCGGCATCGGTATCGGGATAAGGATCGTCGAGTAAGGCTCGACGCTGTTGATCCTTCATCGTGCCCGGGTTTCGCCAGTTCGGGCCGACCATGCCTGCGCAGCCAATACTCGAAAAAAGCAGACCTGCCAGGGCCAGCTTGGCTGTTAACGAGCATCGGTGGAAATAGTTCGGGCCGGTCACCTGACGGCTCTCCAAGGGAGGAAAACGTGGAATTACGGTACGAACGATACCGAGTTCTCCATTTCGGAACAATGGAGATACTTCTCCCTCCTGGGAGGGTACAGTTTGCCTTTTTAGTAAAACAGAGGCCAACTGCGCCCTTGCGTAGAGATGCGTAATTTGAGTTTAAATTACGGCAAATACATATCCAGCAAGACGGTTGGCTGCACGGCGTTGATCTGAATTGGCCCGCACTTGGCGGGAATGAGGAACGTGGAGCCCTTGCCCAAGGCTTGGTCAAGCTGGGCGTGTGAGGTGCGAATCTTTCCTTCCAAGATGGCCACGATATGGAACTTATCAGTGCCGCCAATCGATTTTCGCCCTTCCAGTTTCCACCGATCGAGCACAAATTTCTCGCATGTTACGAGGCGGCTGATGACTGGATCGGAAGTTGGTTGCGGAACGCGTGGCTCGACGGGGCCTCGCTCGAAGTCGATCGTGTTCAGTGATTGGTCGACGTGTAGTGGGCGTGGTTTGCCGTCGGCGCCAACGCGGTTCCAGTCGAACAAGCGAAACGTCGTGTTGCTGGCTTGTTGGATTTCGGCCACCAGCAGGCCCTTCCCCAGGGCATGAACGGTTTTGGCGGGAATAAACAAGCAATCGCCTGTTTTCGGCTCAATAACGTGCATGCAGTCGATCACCTTGTTGGTGGCGACCGCTTCTGCCAGGGCTTCGCGCGTGACTTCGTCTTTGAGACCGACGTAAACCTTGGCGCCTGGCTCGGCGTCTAGGATGTACCAGGCTTCGGTCTTGCCCAAATCAGGCGGATCGAGCGTGGCGCCCATGACGTCGTCGGGGTGAACCTGGATCGAGAGATCGCGATTGGCATCGAGAAATTTAAACAGCAGCGGAAAGGTGCCCGTCGCCGGTTTGCTGCCGAAGAGGTCTTGGGGGAAGTCTTTGACCAACGTCCCCAACGTTTTCCCCTTTAGCGGGCCGTTCGCTACGATGCTTTGATCGTCTCCATGGTCGACAATTTCCCAGCTCTCCGCGAAATCGCCTTCCGCAGGAAGGGGTTTGCCTAGCACGGTCGCCAATCGGCGACCGCCCCAGATATAGTCGCGAAAGGTTGGTTCAAAAATCAGGGGATAGTTCAGCGGCACAGCGTTTTCCTCTTAGGGTGCGATCGTAACGATTATCCAGGGTGACAAGCACGGCAAGCGATGCTCGGTTGGCGATCCATGGTTATTGTAACATCTGCGGCGTGTTGTTAGGATGGAATCCATGTCAGGTGGCAGGACCGGCCTATATCTATGCCCCACTGCTGTCGCGCGTAGTGCTCTTTCGGGGTGCCGGCAAGTAACCACCGACATGGTGAGACAACCTGTTTGCTTCGATGGTGCGTAGCGATCGCCGATAGTTCGGTGGTCGTCGAACAGCCAGATCCACTCAGGCATAAGCTTACCGCTGCCCATTCTTCCCCACTGTGAACTCGTAATACGCGCTTCCTGAAGCGAGGCTTCCCGGAATGAACAGCAAGATCAACGACGATTTCTTTGAAGGCTCTTCGATGTCGTTCGGCGACCATCTCGAAGAGCTCCGCTCGTGTCTTTTCAAGGCCGTTATTTGGCTGGGCGTGGGCGTTGCCATCGGGCTCTATTGTGGGGCCGATGTGGTCAAGTTTATCGAGCAGCCCATTCAGGAGGCTTTGGTACGCTACTACCAAAAGAAGTCGATTGCTCGCTTGGAAGAAAACCTCGGCATTCAATTAACCGAAGCTCAGGAGGCGGAGGTCTTAAAAGAACTGAAAGATAAAGACTGGGCACCGGTCGACGTCTGGGTCGAGCCGGACGAAATCAAGCGTTTGGCGAATTACACGCCACCTAATAAGGACGCGCAGGGCAAAGACAAAGAGATTGCCCCGGCAGCCGAGTCTAAAGAAGAGGCCGAGCCGACAAAAAAACCTGCGGACGAGAAAAAGAAAACCGACAAAGAGCTGGATGTGCGGAAGGCTCTGCAGGAGGCCAAAGTCTTGCCGGTGGCCGAGCCCGTTCGCTTGCGGACTTGGCAGCGGATCGAACCTTCGACAGAAGCGCTACGCGTCGAAGAAGTGTTCATGATCTGGATGAAAGCGGGCATCGTTTTTGGCGCGATCTTGGCCAGCCCATTCATTTTCTGGCATCTGTGGCAATTCGTCGCGGCTGGTCTTTATCCGCATGAAAAGAAATATGTGTGGATCTTCATGCCGTTTAGTTTGGGGCTCTTTTTTGGTGGGGCATGCATCGCCTATTTTCTGGCTTTTACGCCGGTCCTCGACTTTTTGTTTAGCTTTAACTTGATGACCGGTATCGATCCTCGTCCGCGAATTAGCGAGTGGATGGGATTTGTGATCATGTTGCCGTTGGGTTTCGGGATTAGTTTCCAGTTGCCGCTGGTGATGTTGTTGTTGAACCGAATCGGTATCTTCAGCATCGAGGCCTATACTTCCAACTGGCGCGTGTCGGTGTTGGTGATCTTCTTCCTGTCGATGATTTTGACGCCGTCCGATCCGATTAGTATGTTGCTGTTAGCCGTTCCGCTGACTGGTCTATACTTCATGGGCATTGGCCTATGTAAGTGGATGCCATCGACGCGGGCCCCTTTCCCTGAGGCGAAGTAACAGAAGCATTCTTTTCCCCTCTCCCTTCAAGTGAGTGGGGAAAAGAATAGATGACTGCGCCCAAGCACGGTGAACGCCTTCTTCCCCTTCTGTAAAAGGATTGAAACGGTTGTGGGTTATCTCGTACTCGAAAACGGTACCGTTCACGATCCAGCCAACGGCGTTGATGGCGAAGTTCGCACGCTGTGGCTGAAAGATGGCCAGGTGGTCGCTCCTCC
This sequence comes from Bremerella cremea, assembly GCF_003335505.1. Lineage (NCBI taxonomy): Bacteria > Pseudomonadati > Planctomycetota > Planctomycetia > Pirellulales > Pirellulaceae > Bremerella > Bremerella cremea. The sequence continues at coordinate 136,964 of NZ_QPEX01000045.1, read as the reverse complement.
GGCGGAAGACAGTCCGCCAATCGATCGCCGGATTGATTGTCGCGGCTACGTTGTCATGCCTGGCGGGGTTGATATGCACTGTCATATTGCCGGGCCGAAGGTCAATATCGGGCGACAGATGACGCCAGAGTATCGCCGCGAAGAAGGTATCCCCCGCAGCGAAGGACGCCGCAGTGCCAGCGGCGGGCTACTGCCCAGCACGGTTGGCACCGGCTACATGTTCGCTGGCTTGGGCTACACGACGGCCATGGACGCGGCCATTCCTGGGTTGCATGCTCGGCACGCTCACGAAGACTTGCTTGATACGCCGCTGCTGGACAAAGGTTTTTATCTGTTGTTCGGCAACAATCAGTTTGTGATGGATCGGATTCGGGAAGAGCGGACTGCTTGCCTCGATGCTTACCTGGCCTGGACGCTCGGTTCGACGAGTGCCTACGCGGTGAAGATCGTGAACCCTGGCGGCGTCGAGAACTGGAAGCAGGTCAGCCGTAAGACAGTTCAGCAGCTTGACGAACCGGTCCCTGGGTTTGGAGTTTCTCCCCGGCAAATCGTGCGCAACCTGGCGGCCTCGGTCGATCGCTTGCAGTTGCCGCACGCAGTGCATATCCACTGCAATAACCTAGGCGTGCCAGGCAATAGTGAAACGACCTTACGAACGATGGAGGCCCTCGACGGCCACAGAGGGCACTTTGCCCACACGCAATTTCATAGCTATGCCGGCGACGAAAACGACCCGGCCAGTTTCCGTTCGGCGGTGCCCAAGCTAGTCGAGTACGTCAACGAGCACGAGAACATCACGATCGACGTGGGGCATGTGAACCCTGGGCAAACGTTGGGGATGACGGGCGACGCGCCCTTTGGTTACTTCCTGTCGAAGCTGACCGGTAATCGCTGGTATGCGGCGGATGGCGAACTGGAAAGTAGTTGTGGCGTGATACCGATGGAGTTTCAGCCGCAGAAAGTTCTGGTGCATGCCGTGCAGTGGGCCGCCGCGCTGGAATGGTATTTGATGATGAAAGATACGTGGCGGATCGCGATGAGCAGTGACCATCCCAACGGCGGCGCGGTGTTTCGTTATCCGGAAATCATTCACCTGCTGATGGACGCCCCGTTCCGCCGCGAGGCGATCGGGCGGATGCACAAGACCCTCGGCGATCGCACAATCTTGGCCGACTTGGATCGCGAGTATTCGCTGAGTGAAATCGCCATCATTACCCGGGCCGCCCCGGCGAAAATGCTTGGCCTGACCGCCAAGGGGCATCTTGGCATCGGTGCGGACGCAGACGTGACCATTTACACGCCGAGTGCCAATCGGACCGAGATGTTCCAAAGGCCCCGCTACGTGGTGCAAGCCGGACGAGTGATTGTCGAAGATGGCGAAATCGGCCGCGAGGTATTCGGCAAGCTATTCGCGGTTGCTCCCAGCATGGACGATGGGCAGCTACCGGTGATCCAAAAATGGTTCGACGACGCCCACACAATCCGCTTCCGAAACTTCGCGATTGAGAAAGAACATTTGGGGGAAGTTGAGACGGTGGAGTCTTCTTAGTAAGGCAATGCACACAACTTTGAGATCGCCTGTATAGAGTCGAGCATCACTTGAAAATTCGATTCAAGTCCAAAGTGAGTTCTTGGTCGGGAAGAGTAAGCACGACTTGCGAATCGCTGGGGATCAGCGTGGGCTGCCAATCGGATTGCCTGTCGCTGAAATCGTAGCGTTCGAGACGTTGATCCGGAATATTGACAACCCAGTATTCCCGCACCCCAGCCGTTCGGTAGATTTCCGCCTTAGCTCGATCTCGTTCAAGGGACGTGTCGGCAACCTCAATGACCAGGCGACAGTCTGTGCCGCTGGGGTGGCGATTACGAAAGTCTTCGTGCGCGCCGCAGACGATCGCAATATCGGGCTCTGGTTCACTTCGCTCGGAAGTGATGGGAAGTTGGCATTGGCAGAGCCAGCCCTTAGGAAGCTCACGCAAGAAGAATTCGTTGAGCACACGAACAATGAAACCATGAATGGGCCGCTGATTCATTTTCTCGACAATCCATCCTTCGAGCAACTCGACGCGATCTTCTGGAGTTAGCACACCCATTTCGCCGAGTCGATGATATTGTTCAACTGAGAATCTCCGCAGCGGCAATGGCGGCGCAACCGGGGTGTTGAACTCAAGGTGAGAGGCCATGGTTTCGTTTTCATTCCAATGGGCGAAGTCGTATTGCTACCACATGATCCCGAAAAGAGATCCTTGTGGCGTCTGCTTCTCGATTTGGCCGGTATAACTTGGGTTGACAAGCCTATTTGTATTATGGGGGGCCGTTCCTTCAAAGCAATACGAATGTCTACGCTGGTAGCCGAAACCTCGGCAGCCCTTCTTGCATGGAGCTGGGGTTTCCCTTGCGATTGACCGCGTAGACCTCAATCAAAGAGAACAACAAGGGGTGTGATGCGGCCAGATAACACGCTAACAAAAAAACGGTCCTCTCGCACCGTTGCTGGCGAAGAGAGGACCGTGAAGTCATTATCGTTGCGTGATGGCAAGCCAAGCTGGAACTAGCCGCCGGTGGCTTCCAGCAGCTTCTCTTGCCCCAGGCGATCGCAGAAGTCACCCAGGCTTTCCCCTGCGGTGCGTTGCTCTTTGAACACGGTGAGAACTTTTACCAGTTCCGGAACGACTTCATCAGCGGGGACCATGTCTTTGTAGATGTAGCTCAAGCGGTTACCGAGCAGGCGGCCGCCGAGGAACATCGTGTACTTTTCCTTCGCACGACCGACTAGGCCGATGTCGCTGTTGTAAGGGCGGGCACAGCCGTTGGGGCAGCCGGTCATTCGCATGGTGAAGCGTTCGCCAGAAAGACCAAGCTTCTCGACTTCCTTCTCCAGGTCGTCGACCATGCCAGGGAGTGCCCGTTCGCTTTCCGTGATCGAAAGACCACAGGTCGGCCAAGCGACACAGGCCATCGACCAACGCAAGGTATTGCTGATTTCTTCGGTAAGCACCACTTTGTGCTTCCGGAGGATCTCTTCCAACTTCGGCTTATCGCTTTCGGCGATATCGCTGAAGATGATGTCTTGGTGGCCAGTGAACTGGATGCCTGGTTCAAGAGTCGTGCAGATCTCGCGAATGGCCGTCTTCAGGCTGTGTGTTTCGTTGTCGGCGATACGGCCGTTTTCGACGTTCAGCCCATAGAACCACTTGCCATCCCCCTGCTCCGACCAGCCTTTGTGGTCGTCGAAATCGGTCACGTCCGATGGGTGCGGTTCCGGTAGTTCGCGGCCGAAGTATTCTTCGACCTTCTTCTTGAACTCAGGCAGGCCCATGTTGCGGACGGTGTACTTCAGACGAGCCACCTTGCGGTCTTCGCGGTTGCCGAAGTCGCGCTGCACCTTGACGATCGCTTCGCAAACGCCGATCAGGTCTTCAGGCGAGACGTAGGTCAGCTTCATGCCCAAAGCTGGGTAGGTCTTATCGGCGCTGGGGGTACGGCCCATGCCGCCACCGACCAGGATGTTGTAGCCGACGATCTTGCCATCTTCGTGGACAGCGATCATCCCCAGGTCTTGGGTGTAAACGTCGATGCAGTTGTCTTCCGGCAGGCAGATGCCCATTTTGAACTTACGCGGCAGGTAGTGCTTGCCGTAGATCGGTTCGATCGTTTCGCCGGTGTCGACCTTTTCCTTCTCGCCGGTCTCAGGATCTTGCAGGAAGATCTCTCGGTAGGCGCCCGTCTTCGGGGCGAAGTGGTCGGCCAGCTGGAAAGACATGTCTTGGATTTGGCTGTGCAGCTCGTTGTTCTTGAACGGAGCTGGGCAGCACATGACGTTGCGGTTGACGTCGCCGCAGGCACCCAAGGTTGTGAGGCCAACCCCTTTCATACGCTGCATCAGAGTGCGAACGTTGTCTTTGTGGATGCCGTGGAACTGCGTGGCCTGGCGGCTGGTTATGCGGAGCGTGCCGTTGCCCAGTTCGTCGCACAGGTCCAGCTCTTCCATCAGCTGCTTGCTGGTCAAAAGCCCTGCGGGAAGCCGGGTGCGGATCATCATGATGTACTCTTTGCCCGAACCACCGGCAGCTCGGCTGGCAGCGCGAGCGTCGCGGTCGTCTTGCTGGTACATGCCAAAGTGCTTGATGAGCTGGATGCTCTCTTTGCTGAAGTGGTCGGTTCCATCGACCATTTCGTTGGCAAGATTACCGCGAAGGTAGTTGCTTTCGTCTTTGATGCCCTCAACCGGGCTCAGCTTTTTATCAGTGGAAGCCATGGAGCAAAGTGATTTGGGGAAATAGGGAAGGCAGGTTCGTGTGCCTGCGGGAAGTCAGTTCTCGGCACGCAATAAGCCCCCTCTATAAATGGCTCTCCGGCCAAAATAGTGGGAACATGCGCCTAATATACACATTCGGACAATTCTTCGTAATGCGTCAATCTGGCTAAGATTTCCTTAGCCGACTCCCTTTTGAGGCTGCTTGAGGGGGGAACGTGGCTGCTGTTTCTTGTTTCGGGCAGGATTGTGCTATCGCGGTTCTGCTTGCAGTGCGGCCTCTCTGTAACGATTTAACCTAATCTCGCAGTGTTTGGGTGGTAGTAGGCGAGGGGGATTCGGCGATAAAATAACCTTATTCCCAATATGCAAGACAACACCCTAGCGGGGAGTATGCCAGGTGAGTGCCAAGATTCTGGATGGAAAAACGGTTGCCAATGCCCTGCAAGAGGACATCGCCCAGCGGGTCGAACTGTTCGTCAGCAATACCGGCATTACCCCCTGTTTAGCGGCCGTTTTGGTGGGGGAAGACCCCGCCAGCCAGGTGTATGTCCGCAATAAGGAGCGAGCTTGTGGCAAAGTGGGCATGGCCAGCGAGTTGTTCCGCATGCCGGAAGACGTCTCGCAGGCCGAACTCCTCAACTTAGTTCAGGGACTTAATAAGAACGACAAAGTAAGTGGCATTTTGGTTCAGTTGCCGTTGCCTAAGCATCTCGATGCGTCCGAAGTTCTCGATGCGATCGACCCCCAAAAGGATGTCGACTGTTTTCATCCGAGCAATGTCGGTTTGCTTTCGCAGGGCCGTCCGAACTTTCTTCCTTGTACTCCGCATGGCGTGCTGCAGATTCTCAAGCATTTCAATTTACCTACCGCTGGGAAAAACGTTTGTATATTGGGACGCAGCGATATCGTAGGCAAACCGCTGGCGTTAATGCTCATGCAGCGAACGAGCGAAACCTGTGGCCCTGACTTTGCCAACGCCACCGTGACCGTCTGCCATAGCCGTACGCCAAACTTGAAAGCGATGACCACCCAGGCCGATATCTTGATAGCCGCGATCGGCGTGCCGAAGTTTGTCACGGCAGATATGGTGAAACCAGGGGCCGTGGTGGTTGATGTGGGGATCAATCGAACCGATGAAGGACTTTGCGGCGATGTCGACTACGACGCGCTATTGGAAGTCGCCGGAGCCGTTACCCCAGTGCCAGGGGGCGTGGGACGTTTGACCGTCACCATGTTGCTGGAAAACACCCTGAAAGCGGCCATTCTGCAGGCCAAATAGGGTTGGCTAAGAGCGTTGCCTTAGGGCTTCGTAAAGCAGCACGGCAGCCGTGGTCGAGACGTTTAAACTATCGGCGATACCATGCATCGGCAGATGAATGTTGGTGATCCCCGCTTGGTGCCACTTGTCGCTGAGTCCGTGCGCTTCGCTACCAAGTATTAAGGCAGTTGGCTGAGTCATATCGACCGTTGTGTAGGGGATCGATCCGTCGACTCGGGCGGCGAGCATTTGGACCCCCTGCCCTTGGAGAAATTCAATGGTTTCTTCCGAGGTCGCATCGACGACGGGAACCGAGAAGATCGTTCCCAGGCTCGCGCGAATAGCGTTGGGGTTGAAGAGATCGGTCTGACCATCGGCAGAGATCAATAGGTTCGCCCCGACGGCATCGACCGTCCGCAGAATAGCCCCCACGTTGCCGGGCTTTTCGACCTGCTCGATCACCGCGATCAAGGGGCACCGGGGAAGCTTGACGTCTTGGAGGTTCCGCTGAAAGAGCTTGGCGACCGCGACGGCGCCTTCCAGACGCTCGCCAAAGGAAAGCTTGGCCATGACTTCCGAGCTTACGTGCGTAATCGCGGTTTCGGGGTGTTCGGCCAGCGTACGGGAAAACGGCCCGGCCTCGGGTCCCGAGAGGGCTTCCGGGTTGAGGAAGATTGTTTCGATAGGAAAACCGCACTCTAAGGCCCGGCGAATCTCCCGCAAGCCATCGATGATCGTCCGCTGCTGCTGCGTCCGCCCGCGCCGGTCACGAAGCTTCACCGCCGCTTTGATCTGAGCGTTTTGAAGTGAGCGGATGATTTCCATACCGAGAGCCTCTCGAACAGGCGGTTTCATTCGCCCCGTCGGGGCTTAGGTGTTGGGTTGTTAATGGTTCGTTATTTGGGGCAATGCGATGCGCATTTAACCGAATTCTTTAAGAGCGATCGCCCAACGTCTTGCCAACTTCTTCGTAGCGGGCAAAGTAGCCGCTGGGAAGTTGACGTCCTTTTTTATCAGCGATTGTGAGCGGGCCAGCTTTGATTTGTTGGGGGCGAATGCTGGGGAAATGTTCGGCCAGCATGGCCTTGAGAGTGTCGTCTTCGTAGCCGGGGGAATGGCACGTGAGGAGGACCAATTTAGGAGATCCGTGCATCAACTCGTTCAACTGCTCTAGCAGCAACGGCAGATGTTTGCCGATACGCCAGACTTCCCCTTTCGAGCCGTGCCCGTAGGTTGGCGGGTCGAGGATGACACCGTCGTAAGTGTTGCCCCGTTTGATTTCTCGTTTGACAAACTTCCGGGCGTCCTCGGCGATCCAGCGAATGGGGGCTTCGGAAAGCTCTGAAAGCTCGGCGTTATTGCGGGCCCATTTTACTACATTGGCGGCCGCATCCACGTGGGCTACCTCGGCGTTGCCCAAGGCGCATGCCAGGGAAGAGCCACCGGTATAAGCGAACAGGTTCAGCACTTTCAGCGGTTGGCTGCTGGTTTGGCAGGTTTGTTGCAGCCATTTCCAGTTCTCGAATTGCTCTGGAAAGAGCCCTAAGTGACCAAACTTGGTGGTTTTTAGCCGAAATTTCAGCGGGCCGGCGGCGATCTGCCAGTTTTCTGGCAAACGGTCGGCGTCGAGCCAATCCCCTTCGGTTTCGTTTTTGCGAACGTACTTGGCCACCGCTTGGGGCCAGATTTTGGGGGCGGCGACGTTAAAACCTTCTGCGGAAGGGGAATAGCGATCGAGAATTACCGGCCCAAATTGCTCCAGCTTTCTGCCGGCACCGAAATCGAGCAAGCTATATTGAAAGGAAGCCAATGGAGGGGCGGTCATGGTCGGAAGTTGGCAAAATGGGGTTAAGGGGCGAGAAAATGGTTTTGCCCTGGAATAATTGGCAGTATGTCCCCACAATAGCAGAACATGGCTTGCCTGTCGTCGACCCTATTACCTTGAGATTGCTTGTGACTTTCCGTCGAAAATTCTGCATGCTCGGTTGCCTGGTGGTAGGCAACATGATGATGTTGCCGCTGGCGGTGGGGGCTGAACCCGAAGTCGCGGTGACCACGGAACCAGCCAAGACCGAGGCTCCTCCGACCGAAGCGGAAATCAAGCAGTGGATCGAGCAACTCGATAGCGACAAATTTCTTGTCCGGGAAAGCGCTACGCAAAAGCTGACCACTGCTAAGGCGAACGCAATTCCTCTGTTGTCCGATAGTATCCCTACGGGAAGTCTCGAAAAAGCATTCCGCTGCATTCATGTCTTACGCAACTTTGCGATCGGAGAAGACATTGAAATGGAGCGAGAGGCAACCGCCAAGCTGGCGTTAATCGCCGCCACCGAGAACGACCGAATCGCCGCCTATGCTGAGGATGTCCTCAAGCAAATCGCCCCGATCAAGCAAGAACAGGCCATCCGCATTCTCAGCGGCTTGGGGGTTCGGTTTTCTTCGTATAGCCCTCAGCAAGCGGCCTTGCAGTTCAATGTCCTTTCCGGGCCAGGAATCATTATCGATTCGAGCTATCGTGGAACGGCGGACGATTTGTATTACTTACAGCACCTTGGTTTCATTCAAGATGTGCAAATCAGCAACGATAACGTCACCGCCGAATGGTTCGCTCAAATCGCCAAGATGCCGAAGGTGCGTTTGATGACCATTAAAGATGGGCCCGTGAACGTGGCGATGCTACGCGAGTTAGAGCCGATCTTGCCGCAGTTAGAAGCAATTCGCTTGTATTATATTGATGTGGACGCCAGTATCGCATCGCTGGCTGCCAAGCTGCAAAACGCAACGTATGTCGAGTTCTATGGTCTACCTCTGACCAAGGCCGACGAGCAACGCATTCTCGCGGCCCTGCCTCCGGCTGCGAAGATTGGCGTCAAGTTTCGTAGTGGCGGTTTTCTGGGGGTGAGCGGGAACAGTTCGACGGCTAACGGTCCAGATCCCCGGGGAACTTGCTACATCCGAAATGTCAGCCAAGACAGTGGAGCCTACAAAGCCGGGTTGCGGGCCGGTGATATCGTAACGGAAGCCGTAGGAACCGAAGTGAAGAGCTTTCAGCATTTGATCGACCTGCTTAAAGATAAGAAGGTGGGAGAAACGGTCGATCTGACAGCCATGCGCCGCGGGCGGACCATTAAATTGAATGTGGTCCTAGGAAAATGGCCGCTGAGGCCAGATTATGGCCCTTGATTGCGGCCCTGGCGATCTTCCCCGGGATGCTATTGCCCTGCAGAAGCGGTTGCCCCTACGATAGGCTCCGCTTCCGTGCCCGTTGATTAGGCACACGACAAAAGGAGTTGTCGGTCCATGCTATCACCTGCCCCACGCATTCTTATTACCCGCCTCAGTGCCCTAGGCGATACCGTCCTAACGTTACCGGTACTATGCGCGCTGCGGCGCGCGTTTCCAGCGGCACAGATTGGTTGGGTTGCCGAACCAGCCGCCGCCAAGGTGCTGGCGGATCGGACCGATCTCAATTTTCTGTTCACGGTCGAAAAAGGTTGGCTGACCAAGCTCAGCGAAGTTGCTCGACTTCGTAAGTCTTTACAGCGTCATCAGTTCGAGATCGTGATCGATGCCCAGGGACTCACCAAAAGCGCCGTCGCTGGCTGGCTTTCAGGACGTGCTGAGCAGATTACCTTTACGCGGGGCGAGGCCAGAGAAGTTGCCCCTACCCTGGCACGTACGCGGGTTCAGCCGACGGCGACCTACGTAGCACAGCGTTATTTGCAGTTGCTCGCCCCGTTGGGTATCGAAAACCCACGGCTGGAATTTCAGATGCCTTACGATAGTGTCGCACACGATTCGATTGCCGGCAGGGTGAAGCGGATTGCTTCGGGCAGATATGCCGTGCTGAATGTTGGTGCCGGTTGGTATTCCAAGACTTGGCTACCGACTCGATTTGGTGAGGTGGCGGCCGATTTGTTCATGCGTTACGAGCTGCCCAGCGTTCTGTTGTGGGGGAACGACACAGAATACGAATACGCCGAACAAGCGGCCCAGACGGCTCGCTCGATTGCCCCGCACTGTGTGACGGTGCTCCCCAAACTGTCGATCGCTGAGATGAAAGAAGCGATCCGGCATGCGAAGCTACTAATTAGCGGCGATACGGGGCCTTTACACTTTGGAGTGGCCCTCGATACGCCGACGATTTCCCTGTTCGGCGTAACCAAAGCAGAGTACTATAGTCCCAATCGAGGTATTCATCGCACGGTTCAGAATCGGTACGAGCCACTTTCCAGCCGTAAGCGACGTCGGGCCGGAAACGAGGCCATGCAGGCCATCGATACGGTTGACGTGCTGAGCCAGGTAGACAGCTTGCTCGCGATGCGCCATTCTAAAGCAGCATAACGTGGTCTATGCCACGTAACTTGGAATATTGAGTGTCTTCCCCGAGTATCCCATTGTCGACCGATTCAGAAGAAGAACGCGTACCTCGCTGGAGCACCTACGTGGCGGCTTTGATTGGTGTGGTGGCGATTGTCGTGATGGTGGCTCTGAATCGAGCCCCCAGTGAAGAGCCGGCCCCCCCCGCAGCCAAAGCAGAAGATCTTTCGCGGTACCTCCCTTTCGATGGCCAAAAGGCGTACCAGCATTTGGTCGATGTCTGCAAGTTAGGCCCGCGCGTTAGCGGCAGCCCGGCAATGAAGTTGCAGCAAGACTATATTCGCAAATACTTGACCGAAGCCGGCGCCCAGGTGCAATTTCAATCGTGGGATATTCGCCATCCTGAAACAGGACAACCGGTCACTCTCTCAAACATTTTCGGTCGCTTCCATCCCGAGCGAACCGAACGCATTTTGCTTTGTTGCCACTACGACACCCGCCCTTATGCCGACGAAGACCCAGATAATCCGAAGGCGCCTTTCATCGGTGCGAACGATGGGGCAAGTGGTGTTGGTCTGCTGTTAGAGATGGCGCGACATATCGAGCAGGTCGATACCAAGTATGGGGTCGATCTGGTTTTTCTCGATGCCGAGGAATTCATTTTCGATCGCGAGCGAGATCCGTTTTTCGTCGGATCGACCTATCTCGCCGAAAAATATCGCAATGCAGACATCAATTTCCGTTATAAATGGGGCATCCTGGTCGACATGGTTGGCGATAAGGATTTGCAGATTTACCAGGAACGGAACAGTCTCTCTTGGCGAGATACACGTCCCTTGGTGATCGATGTGTGGCGTGTGGCGAAGAAGCTGAACATTCCTGAGTTCGTTGCTCGTCCGCGGCATACGGTCAATGACGACCATGTCCCCTTGCATGATATCGGTGGTATTCCGATCATCGATATTATCGATTTTGATTACCCGAGTCCCGGCTACGGGCCTAAGTATTGGCACACCACGAAGGATGTGCCAGAGAACTGCTCGGCTGATTCCTTGGCCAAGGTCGGCAAAGTGATCCTTACCTGGCTCCAAGAACTCGAATAGAAACCCGCCTTCCCTAGGCGGATCAACGCTTATGCTCTTCGCCACTTCGCTGCTTGCTCTGACTCTGGTTGCGACTGCTTGGATGATGCACAATCATCATTTGCACACCGTCAAAATGGTCGAACAGCATCCCGAGTGGGATCCCAAGAAGCGTAACTTTCTCTTGGCTCAAGTTCATCGCCGCAAGAAAGTAACGTTTACCATTATGGCGATCGCTGCGGCCGTTTTGCTGAGCCCGATCATTCCACTAAACCTCTTCTTTGTCGCGTATTGGGGCGTCATTTGTTTGTTGGTGCTGTGGATTGTGCTGCTGGCCACCATCGATATGTTCGCCACGAAGAACTATATTCTCTCGCTTCGCGATCAACGCATTGCCAGCCGCCGCGCACTTGAGGAAGAGGTCAAGCGAATGCGGGAAGAAGTGGCCACGACCGAGCCGCCTGCCAAGGAGTAGTCAATCCTGCCATGGTGGAAGAAGAGAATCCAGACTCTCAGCGAGAATCCTCCCCTGCTCTCCGCTTCGGCTGTGGAGCAATCTTAGCGGCGGTAATCTGTATACCGCTCACCGTCTATTTTAGTTTCCCCAGTTGGCCCACCGCTGTGGCAATTCTCGCAGCCGCCGTCACAGGAGGCTGGCTGACCTACCGCTTCGGCGACCAGGTGCTGATCCACATGTTGCAAGCAATTTTCTCGCCTTGGGGCCCACTTTAGAGGGGGTGGGCGGGGAAGGTAAAATGCATGTCAGATGTGGATAAAGCGATATTTTATTAAAAACTCGGTTGACTTTTTGTGCTCTTAGGAAATTATTCGGCTAACCCCACCTTTTATTCCTTCCTGTTGTCGAGCCTCTGGCGAACTCTTTAGTCGCAGGCTCGGCGTACATTCTCAACAGCCGAGATACATCATGCCTACTTCTAAACGGTGGGGCTTCACGCTCGTGGAGCTGCTGGTGGTGATTGCCATCATTGGAGTCTTAATCTCCCTTCTCTTGCCGGCGGTGCAACAAGCCCGCGAGGCAGCACGTCGGATGCAATGCAGTAACAACATGAAGCAGTTGGGACTGGCAATGCACAACTATCACGACACGTACAAAAAGTTTCCTTGTCTCTGTTACCTCGACGGGAATAACAACCCGTCCTATCAAGGCTATAGTGCCTTTGTCCAGATTCTGCCCTATATCGAACAGGGCAATTTGCACGAGCAGCTACGTGTTGCGAGTTCCAATTTTTTAAACAATTGGGACAGTAACAGCACGATTCAAAATCTGCGAGCAATCAAGATCGACGCGTTCGTTTGCCCTTCGGATACGACGTTTCCAGCCTCAACGGCGTGGCTAGCAAATGGGCCTGGCTGTAACTACGGCTTGAGTTTTGGGGCCACTACAAAGTGGAATAGCCTCTCGAATCAAAATGGTATGTTTCGCCAGCAGAACGGGGCCCAAAGCCAAGAAACCCGAATGGCCGACGTAACCGATGGGCTTAGCAACACAATGATGGCTTCAGAGCATCTTGTGGGGGATAACAACAACAATTCGCTCATGAACGGTAATTCTTCAGAGCCCCGTATCGGATCTGATCCAGGCTGGAATCCGCCACAATTCCCCACTCAGACGCAACTCAATACGTTCGGTCAAACTTGCCAAGGGATTACCACCCATAACTCAACCAACGGATGTCAATGGATTGCTCCGATTCCCACCCAAACGATGATCAACACGGTGGCGACTCCGAACTGGAAATATCCTGATTGCCAGATTACCGGCAGTGGTTTTTCTGCCGACCGTGATGGGATCTTCACCCCACGTAGTCGCCACCCTGGCGGCGTTCTGGCGGTAGCAGGAGATGGCTCCGTAAAGTTCGTGACTGAGACGGTCAATTTGCTGACCTTCCAGTGCTTTGGGGCCCGTAACGACGGCAAGCCGGTCACCCTTCCCTAGTCAATTGTTGGGTCGCTGGGAAGTGTCCAGTACGGGACTTGCTCTACCCGCCGTTCGTCGTTTTTTGCTGTGCGACGAACGGCTCGGCTTTGGCGAGTCCGTTTCGTGCCGATGGGTACTTTCCCTCTTTCTGCACTTTGAATTTACCCCGTTGCGTATTTGATTTTGGAAAGGAAGCGTCGCGATGAAGTCGCTATTTCATATTGCAGTGTTAGGTTTGTTTGCTTTGGCAATCGGGTGTACTCCGGCAAGCACGACGGTTGAGCAGGTCACCATTCCCCTGTCCGATCAAATCAAGGCCGATCTCGATTCGATCGCCGCTTCCAATCAAACCGGAAGTGAAATGATCCCGCTTGGTGAGAAGATTAACGAGTTCGCGAAAGAACAACCCGAGAAAGGGACGGAACTGCAGAAGGATTACGAGAAGCTCAAGCATGCTCACGGCCATGCCGCTGGGACGCTGGCCAAAAAAATGGCCGCCAAGTTATAAGGCGGCCTTCTGGCGAAAGTTGTCGCTCTGTTCGGAAGAGATGTTCTCGCTGAAAACGTCCTCTCGGACGGAGCTTGATGTTCTCCGATTCATAGAACCACGGTTGGCAGACGCTCTGTGATTAAAATCGTTTGTACGCTACCGACGTACTGATTTTTCTTTTTCTCTCCTTGGCAGGGGCTCGGTGGAATGTTTTGAAGTTTCCAGGTCTATCTTTAAGCTTGAGATTTGCGGACAGACCGCAACAACGTTTCATGCGGAATCTGAATGGTGTTTCTGTTTTTTATCCGTTTTTGGTTCTTTACTTTTTTTGCTGCAAGTCGAGTCGCATAAATATCTTGCGATAGGAAAATGCGTTTGATGGGGGTTGAACCTAGGGTAATGATGACTTGATAAATGTGATTTTATGGGTAGTATTTGATAATTATGACCGTGATAAACGGGTGTGATGTCGCCCCCTACCCATGCTCACACCTGTCAGTGAATCTGCAGAAGTCCTGGTTTTTCTTTTTCTAGTTTTCTTCTTTCCCCTTGCCCCCCATTCCTTTCATGCAAAACAGAAAACGATTGGGCTTCACATTAGTGGAGCTTCTGGTGGTGATTGCCATCATTGGTGTATTGATTGCGTTGCTGTTGCCTGCTGTCCAGCAGGCGCGCGAAGCTGCTCGCCGAATGCAATGTACGAATAATTTGAAACAGCTTGGTATCGCATTCCATAATTACCACGATACCTTCAAGACCCTGCCGGCGATGAATTATCGCCCAACCGGAAAAAATCCCTACCTTGGCTATGGAGCCATGGTGCGTATTTTGCCGTTTATTGAGCAGAATAACCTGTACGATCAACTGCAGGTTACTTCGCTCAATTTCGGTCGTGACTGGGCCGATGGCGCGAATGCTACGCTTCGCCAAACCAAGATCGAAGCCTATTTATGTCCGTCCGACACAGGGTATCCCAGCAATCCATCCGGCGGGAGCTGGCATGATGGTCCTGGTAGCAATTACGGCGTCAGTTTTGGCTCGTCACGAAGCTGGGCCAGTGTTTCAAATCAAAACGGTATGTTCCGCGGGCCGATCGGATGGGATGGGACAAACGAAACCGGTGGCAAGCCAGAAATGGGTTTCAATGGTGTAACCGATGGCCTGAGCAATACTCTGATGGCTTCCGAGCATCTGGTGGGTGACGACAATGACGATGTACTAGCAAATGGTAACACTTCCGAACCACGCGAAGGTTCCGACGTTTCCTGGAACCAATATCCCACGCAATCTGATATTGATACTTTTGGTCAAGCATGCCAGGGAATCACGACCCACAACGGCACCAATGGACAGCATTGGATCATGTCATTACCTACCCAGACAGCGCTGAATACGGTTGCTCCGCCAAACTGGAAGTATCCAAACTGTCAGACCAGCGGTAGTGGTATCGCCTCAGACCGCGACGGCGTTTACGCTCCACGTAGCCGTCACCCAGGTGGGGTGCTGTGTGTTGCGGGCGACGGCTCGACAAAATTCGTTACGGAAACAATCGACCTCACGTCATGGCAGTCGTTTGGTGGGCGTAACGATGGTAAACCCGTCACCTTACCGTAACACTTCTAAAGAGCCGTTTTACGCTCTAGCTTAAAAATTTGGTCAACTTGGCAAGCCGATTCTGCCGTCTTGTGAGACGGCAATCGGACTTGCCAAGTCGATCCGTTCTCAGCTCAACGTCTATTTCAATAGAGAAAGTAGGTACGCCGATGGCGTCGTCAATTCGTATCGCCTTATTGATGTTTGCGGGATTAATCGTTGGTTGTGGTCCGGGTGGAACTCCAGTACCCGAGAATAAGATTCCAGTTACTGAGATGATACGCAATGACTTGAAGTCGATTGTTTCCAATAATCAACTAGGCAGCGAAATGGTCACCATTGACGAAAACTTGAAGAAGCTGGCCGAGAGCGAGCCTGAAAAGGCAGCAGAACTTCGCAAGGAGTATGAGAAGCTGGAAAAGGCGAGTGGTCGACCTGCTGCACAAGCCAAGAAGATGATGGAGAAGCTTTAATCGGCTTCTGTGCTTAGAACATTTTCGTCGGTGATCGACGACTAATCGCCGACGAAGTGTTTTAACTAGGCAGTTCTTCCTCGATCCATCATTTCACTTTTTACGCTACCTCATAAGTCCCTTATCGCTCCTCGTAGAACCACTCGATCGGAAGACGTTGTGTGTTGGTTACGGCCAGGCCGTTGTTCTCGCGGCGATCGCCGGCGCAGTAGGCCATGACGGCGTGGCCATCGATGAAGTCGAGGGCGATGTAGCAGTACCAGCCATTTGGGTTGTCTTCTAGGGTTTTCACGTGCGTCCAAGTCTTGCCGTCATCTTGAGAGATGGCCGACCGAAGTGGTGTTCGCTTTCCTTTTAGCGTAGTTGGAATGTTGGAGTGATCGTTCCAGATCAGCAGCAAGTCGCCTGTGCTGGGAATGCGTTCGATGGTGGCAGGCGAAAGAGGGGAAAGCATGTTCGACGGTTCTAGCTGCGACCAGGTCTCTCCACGGTCGCTACTGTAGGTCACAAATTGGCTACCGGCGTCGGTGCGAATCCACATCATGAGTCGTCCGTCGGTCAGTTCGACGACACCTGGTTCCTGAGAAAGAACATCTTTGCCGTTTCGTGGGGCTGCCCGTGGTGCGTATTGGCTGCGCTGCCAGGTCGCACCGGCATCGTCCGAGTAATATACAAGTGTCTCGGCTGCGTTGTTTCTTTTCGGCATGCCAGGGCCTACGTGCTGGGCCACCGGGGCAATCAAGCGACCATCTTGCAGTTGCACGACTCGGTCGTTGTTCATCACATAGTAGCCCATGTCTTCATCAGGGATCACGCAGGTGGCTTCGCCCCACGTTTTCCCTTCGTCGGTACTGATCCGCATTTGGGGGCGACAGTCGGTATGCGAGTTCTTGCGAAGGTAAAACAGGGCCAATCGCCCATCGGCGAGCCGCAGCAGCGAGACCGACATAACGTTGAGCCCCGCTTCGTTGGGAATCACCAACTGGTCTTCTGGCGACCAGGTTTTCCCACCGTCGGCAGAAACACGGCTGGCTAGGTGCGCCTGGGCGTGGTCGCCGGAGCCTCCGACGAAATGGGTGTAAATCAAAAGGACTTTGCCATCTTTCAGTTGGACGACATCCCCTTCACTGTTGCGTGGATTGTCGGGGCCGGGTGGCAAGGCAATGTTCGATTGAGGAGGATCGGCCAGGGTGGTCGAGATTAGCGAGGTGAAACCAAGCAAGGCGAGCAAAAGCAACGAGGTTCGTTTCATCGAGTTCCTCCGAAATCACAAACAAGGGATGAAGCTGGCAAGGCCCTCATCATACGTTCCCTAGTTGAGGGAAACGACCAAAAAATGGTATTTGAATGTGCCGAAAATTCTTTGCCCTGCGTGTCACAAAGCAGCCGGTGAAATCGTCTGGTTGGTAGTAACGGGGAAAGAACCCCAAGTGCGAGCTATCTACATACCAGCGGAGTAATGGTTATGAACGTTCAAGAAACGAAGACGCAACTGGAAGCCTTCGGACAGAAATACGACTACGATATGGGCTACATGGTTCAGCTCTTGGAAGATTCGCCGCGAGCATTTGAAGCGTTTGCGGCAGCTCAAGCGATGGGGCATGTTCATCAGCAACTCCCTCTAGATGCGTTCTTTGTTGCGCGGGTTACCGCGATGAAGACCGACGATTGCGGACCATGTTTGAACTTGGGATTGAAAATGGCAGCCGAAGCTGGCGTCGATCGCGAGATTCTGACCAACGCCGTCAAGGCACCTGAAAAGTTGCCAGCGCCGCTGAAAGACATTCACGATCACACGGTAGCGACGTTGCTGAATGAAGGGGACGATGCCGATCGGATGGAACGCATTCGCAACCACTACGGCATCGAAGCGTTCGCTGAGCTGGCAGTTGTCATCACGGGTTGCCGTATCTACCCAACCCTGAAGCGAGCGATGGGGATGGCTGCCTATTGCGAAGTGGTTTCATTCGACTTTTGATGTAAGAGACGATTAGCCGCTACGCTTAATAGCGAATCAGTACAGGGCGAAAGTATGGTCAGTGGTCACGAATTTGAAGCGTTGCGGCAAGAACTGATTGGATTCAGTTATCGGATGCTGGGAAGCATGCCCGATGCTGAGGATATCGTTCAAGAAGCTTATGTCCGCTGGGAACAAGCAGGCCGACCGGAACTCGATTCGCCACGAAGCTGGTATCTGCGAGTTTGCGCGCGGCTTTGTTTAGATCGGATAAAATCGGTACGCTATCAACGCGAGATGTATATTGGGCCGTGGCTGCCAGAACCAATCCTGCCAGATCATGCCGAGCAGGCGGAACTGGATGAGACGGTTTCGATTGCCCTGATGCTAACCATCGAACGATTGACGCCAACCGAGCGGGCCGCATTTATCTTGCATGACCTGTTTGGGTACGAGTTTGCCGAAGTGGCAGAGATCGTGGGGTTGAAGCCCGATCATTGTCGCCAGTTAGCCCGCCGAGCACGCGAACATTTACGTGGCGAGAAGCAACGATCGCGTATCGATGTCGATGGCGTGCGTCGCATTTCGGATGCGTTCTTTCAAGCGATCCAAGCTGGCGACTTGGCCGCCCTTCGCAGCGTGTTGACCGAGGATGTGACGCTTTATACCGATAGTGGTGGAAAAGTCAGTGCCGCCAAAGCTCCCGTGGTTGGTTTCGACAGCGTGACCACGTTCCTGATTCGTGTGTTTAAGAACGCACAACGTGAATACCCCTTTGAATTGCGAACCGTCTGGTTTAACGGCTCGCCGGGGGTGCTTTGCATCTTAAACGGCGAAAAGATATCGGCCTTTCAGTTTGAACTGATCGAAGGACGAATCAATACGGTCTTCGTTCACCGTAACCCGGACAAGCTGGCTCCGCTGGATCAGGCCGCAAACCGGGCGTTACCATGAATGGTTTTCAGCGGCAGCGAATCGGAAGTTCCATTCTTTTTGTCCGCATCTTTCACCGATTACGCGATGTTAGATAAACCGGTCTGCACCTATTGGCTTGTCTGTCCAGATACTAATTGCGACGCCGGTTGAAGAACCTTACTGAAATGGTTGCGTATGATGTTGCCGTACATGGTTCGAGCTACGCTGTCCATTGCGTTGGCTTCACCTTTCACGCCCGTCTTTCTTGTGCTGCTGGGGTTAGCGGTGGTGATACGTTCGCATACCCCGGTGACTTGGCACCCACGAGAAATGGTTGTGTTGTTACCTCTTTTGGTCACCGTAGCCCTGATTGTTTTTGGCGAGGTGATGGCCTTGAAACATGGGATAGGCCCACTTTGGTCGTGGCAACAACTGACGATCAGAGCCTTGCTTCTCTCGCAGATCGTAATGTCCGGAGCGATCTTGTGGGGCTTGAAAGGTCTCCGGATATCCTGCCTCTTTTTGCTGCTCTTCGAGTTCTGTCTATCACTCGCAGCTGGGTTCGAGGCCGCTATGAGTGTCTCGAATCGATGGTTGTAAGGGCCCATGAACGCACGACCTCAAGAGAAGAGACGCGTTATGTCCCTGCTTCTAGATCAAGGTATTCGACCGGAACATTCTTCAGCACTTCTTCCATGCTCGTTTCCCCTTGGGCGACTTTGAGCATGGCTGCTTTGCGGAAGGTGATCATCCCGAGGTGTTCAGCGGTCTTCTCTAGTTCGTGAGTTGGACGCCGAGCGATGATGGCTTCGCGCAGAGTGCGGTTGATTGTCACCATTTCAAAAATGGCTGTCCGACCGCAGTAGCCTTCGTTTTCCGCCGTTGGATCAGGCCCGTAGAACGAGGTGCCTTCTCCTGGTTCAAGCAGCGATTGGATATCGGCAAATGTATTGCCGGTGTCTCCCAGTTCGTAACGGACACGTGTGTTGGGATCGAGTTTGCGGACCAGGCGTTGGGCGATCACGCCCCGGAGGCAACTAGCGAGGAAGAATGGGTGGATGTCGAAGGCCAGCATGCTTTGCACGGCTCCGGTGGCCACCGGCGAATGCAGGGTCGCGAACACAAGATGCCCACTGTTGGCAGCACGGACAGCCGTCAGAGCGGTTTCTTTATCGCGGATCTCACCCACCATGATGATGTCGGGCTGCTGACGAATGACGCCACGCAGCAGGTCCGGAAAATCGAGCCCGATCTTCATGTTGACCTGAGATTGGCGAATGCCTGGCAGCGAGAATTCGATGGGATCTTCCAGCGTGTTGATCTTGCGATTGCCATCGTTCAGATGCTGAAGGCAAGCGTAAAGGGTGGTCGTCTTGCCGGTTCCGGTTGGGCCGGTAACCAAGACCAAGCCAGACTCGGACTGCAGCATTTCCATCAATGCTTGTCGGTCGTGTCGGCCCAGGCCGATTTCGTCGATCGAAAGCAGGCTCGACTTGCGATCCAGCAAGCGGAACGTCAAGTCTTCCCCTTCGCGTGTGGGGATGATGCTCATCCGCAGGTCGATGATTTTCTCGTCGTCGCGATAGAACCAGCGGCCATCTTGCGGGCGGCGACGTTCGGCGATATCGAGCCCGGCCAATGCTTTGGCGTAGTTCAGCAGTTGACGACCTTCGCTGGTAGGCAGCGTGGTGATCGTTTTCATCCTGCCCCAGAGTCGCATCGAGATCTGGTACTCGGGATCGCCTGAGAAGACAAAAATATCGCTCGCACCCACCAAGTGGCAATGCTCGATCAGCAGCCGCATCAAGGCTTCCGGTTCGAGCGTGGTGACGTCGATGTTTGTAAATTCGATACCGTGGGAGTTATTCTTGGGAACTGACACCGGCGAGTTTCTCCGCTTCCGCGACGTTGGCCGCGTTTTCAAAAACTAAATCCATACGCATCAATCGAAAGACATTGGCGACCACCGGAGGAGCCGAGTGGCAGATCATACGGCCGCCGTTATCCTTGAACTTCTTATGGCAGACCAGCAGCCAACCAATTCCGCTTGAATCGACCATCTCGGCATCGCGAAGGTTAAGCAGAACGTTCCGCTGGTAAGCATGCTCTCCTAAAAGGTCGGCAATCAGATCGGCGTCACGCGAGGTCGCATCTTGGGTTACCTTGCCAAAGACGGCGACGTGGACAACGTTATCCTTGATGGAGCTAAGTTCTAAGTTCATGGAAAAGTCAGGTCGTCATGCTGTGGTTGCCGGAAGCAACAGGACAAAAGGAGGTAACGTCTTGAGGAGAGGTTTACCGGGTCTCTGGGAAGAGACGAGTTCCGGGCATGAAGGGAATTTCTAAGCAGGTTAATCGGTGGCTTAATCGAACGTACGACAAGTCAGGCCACCGTCTGCTAGGATCGTAGTACCTGTAATGTAAGCTCCTGCGTCACTACCAAGCAATAAAGCTGGGCCTACCATGTCGATAGTTTTTCCCCAGCGTTTAAGCGCCGTGCGCTCCGCGAAGCGTTGTTTTTGTTCTTCGTTGAGTAGACTCATCGGCAAATCGGTGGCAATCGGACCAGGGCAAATACAGTTGACCGTAATACCGTGGGGGCCAAGCTCCAACGCATGAGCTTTCGCCATGCCGATCAGCGCCGCTTTCGTGCCTGAGTATAAACCGCGACCAGGGTTCGAGGCCAACGCCATCACGCTTGAGAGGTGGATGATCCGCCCCCACTGCTTCTCCTTCATGTCGGGCACAACATGGCGAGCGAGACGCATGCACGCGGTGAAATTGAGTTCAAGGACTTCGTCCCAAGTAGTATCGTTTGTTTCTGCTAGTAGTTCAGGGCGGTTTGTGCCGGCGTTGTTGATCAGAATATCGATGCCTTGAAATTCTTGCAGGACATCGATTGCCATCGCATCGACCGCCGCCCGATCGGCCATGTCGCAAACGCGATAGATAACGCGGCTACCTAGGCCTTGGGCAATTTCTTCCGTGGCAGACTTGAGCTCGTCTTCGTTTCGGGCGGTGATGCAGACGTTGGCGCCACATTCTGCAAAGGCCCGGGCCAGGGTTTTCCCGATTCCTTTACTCCCACCGGTGATGAGAGCGGAGCGGCCAGTTAAATCGAATAAGCTTCGAACGGACATGGTCGGCGGCCTCCTGTAAGCGGGATAGAAGATAGGAGTGGCCCGGCTCGGTGAACGAATTTCACGGAGCCAGGCTTGGTTCGGCTGCCTTCCCGTGGTGATTAGGAAAGCGCGTCGACGACCAAATCACCAACTTCGGTGGTGCTGTAGCCCATCTTGCCGGCGCTTTGGCTCTTCATCTTGGTACCGGTGACTGTTTGAATGGCCTTCATCACGCGAGCCCCAGCCGCTGGCTGGCCGGTGTGTTCCAGCAGCATCGCCCCGGCGCTGATGGCAGCGATTGGGTTAATGACGTTCTTGCCGGTGTACTTCGGAGCACTACCACCCATCGGTTCGTACATGCTGGTTCCACCGGCGTCGGGATTGATATTTCCACCAGCGGCAACGCCCATTCCACCTTGGATGATTCCGCCCAAGTCGGTGATGATGTCGCCAAACATGTTGGTGGTGGCGATCACGTCGTAGTATTCCGGATTCTTAACCATCCACATGCAGCACGCATCGACGTGATTGTAATCCGGTTCGACGTCTTGGTAGTCTTTGGCGACTTCCTGGAAAGTCCGCCAGATCAGGTCGTGGCCGTAGGTCAGCACGTTGGTTTTCGCAACTAAGGTCAGCTTCTTCCCTTTGGGGTTGTTACGTTTTTGGGTGTATTCAAACGCCCAACGCAACCAGCGTTCGCAACCTTTCCGCGAGTAAATTGCCGTTTGCGTGGCGACCTCATCGGCGGAACCCTTCTTCAGAAAACCACCAATGCCGGCGTACAAGTCTTCGGTGTTTTCGCGGACAACAACAAAGTCGATGTCTTCGGGGGTCTTGCCTTGCAGGGGTGTTTCGACGCCTGGGTAGAGCTTGACCGGGCGTAGATTGATGTATTGATCGAGCTGGAAGCGAAGTTGCAGGAGCAACCCTTTTTCCAAGATACCAGGGGCAACGTCTGGGTGCCCGACGGCGCCTAGGTAGATCGCGTCGAACTTCTTCAACTCGTCAACGGCACCTTCAGGCAAAATCTCGCCGGTTTTCAGGTAGTGATCGCCACCGAAACCGAATTCGGTCTTGTCGATGGTGAAGCCTTCCAGCTTGGCGACGGCATCCATCACTTTCAAAGCTTCAGCGGTGACTTCTGGCCCGGTTCCATCTCCACCAATAACGGCAATCTTCATGTTCGGCATCTTTTCGGAAGGTGAGGTGTTGAGAAATGACCGATCGCGAGGGTTTTGCCCGGCGCCAAGTCGCTACGGCTCCGGCACGATCAAACCTTCAGTTTATCCGTCAATCCGGGGAGGAACAACGGGCCAAAGCCTCAAGCCAGTTCGCCCCGAGTAAGAAGGGGGAAGTCAAGATCGCCCGGCTCTTGGCGGGCCTATCGGGAGCCGAACCGTGCAAGGCCAGGTCGTTACACGCGACTTCATCGGCCTGGCCTGAAAAAAAGCCAGGTAAAAAGGACGGGCAATTACGAGAAATCAGTTGTCGCTAAACGAAATCGACGCCGCTGGCGTATCGCGACCGACGGGGTCGGTCATGAATCGCTGATAGCAGTCGCGACAGACACGGAAGTCTCGTTCCGGCTGGTCGTCATGCAAGGTTGGGTCGGGGATCGGGTAGACCTGTTCGAGTGTGTCGGCCAAAACGGAGAGGTTATCTCTATCGGTATCGTCGTAGTCGAGTTCGTCGAAGTGGGGCTCAATCTCCAGAAAGGCAGTGACGCGAATGACGAAGCATGGATCACTGCTTTTGTCAAAAACTTGCTGGCAGCACTGGCAAGTAAATTGACTCATCAGAAAAGTCCTTCTGTTTTTCTATCGAGAAGGCCGCATGATGGCGCGGCGAATTAGCACGTTTTCATCCTAACCCGGCGTGACAATCTGAAGCAATACGAGTCTGTAGAATAAAACGCACTAGCGTATTTCGTGCGGAAATATGCGTTAAATCGACTTGACTTATCCACGGAGAGTCGTTCGCTTTTGGCTAAGTCGCAAACGGAACGAGCCTGCGTAAACGCTTGACTCGGAGGGCTTTTTAGGGAGAGATGCTTACAAAAAAAGCCACAACGTTTTGAGTTGTGGCTTTTGAATTCTTTGAGAGTTGCAGACGCCATTACGGTGTCTGTTGGACGATTGCTTATTGATCGGCCAGCGGTGTCTTCTTCTCGGTGATCACTTCACACTGAGGCGCCATTTCGGCGTTCAGCTCGACGAAGCCACTCCATTCTTCCGGAACATTGTCTTCGTGGAAGATCGCTTCGACCGGGCATTCCGGCACACAAGCTTCGCAGTCGATGCATTCTTCGGGATGGATGTAAAGAATCTGGTCCCCTTCGTAGAAACATTCGACGGGGCATACAACGACGCAATCCGTGTACTTGCAGTTAAAGCACGGTTCGCAGACTACGTGAGTCATTCTTTATATCTCCTGGCCAGTGGGCGGCGCTGTTGAAAACATTTTCTCGTTTCGGGGCAGCACGAACTTGGGCTTGCCCCAGATTGCAAGTCGCGTCTATGAAAGGTATTGACGTGACCGTCTTTTGGTTTTTATTCCTGTCTCAACAAGGTGTCAAGGCAACATGGCCTCATTTAGGGCCGGTTTCCAACCTAAAACCAGTATTGAGCTTAAGTCTCAGCTAGTTTAGATTTTTGAACCCTTGTTTCGCTTGTATTTAACGCGCATGGAAGCGTTCGTCATGAAATCTAGTTCGGCTGACTTGCAGTTGTTGGATGAGCTTTTCGCCTCCCCTGCCCTGCATTGGCGACGTTTTATCGACCGTTATGCCAGTACTGTGGTGCAGGTCGTACAGCATTGCCGCCAAACTCAGAAGTGGACGCTGACCAGCAAAGAGGCAGACGACGTGGTGGTGAGCGTCTTCGAGCAGCTTGCCGACAACGACCTGGCTATTCTCCGCCGCTTTGATACGAGCGGCAGTTTCACCACTTTTCTGACGGTTGCTTCCCGAAGAATTGTCGTTCAGGAATTACAAGATCGGGGCGCTGAGCAGCGGATTCAAACGGCCCTGAAGGACGCTTCGTCCGAGCGGTTGCAAATTCCTGGCACTTAAGCAGCTCGCTCGATTAGCGAACGGTTTCTCTATCGCATCCCTCGAATAGGCGGCGAGTTAAATTCTTCTCGCGCTGCCGTCTCGTACACCGGGCGAATCGAGGTGACTTGCCCACCCGGGCTCATGTTCGCCCCTAGGGGGTAACCACCTCTCGATGGATACTGCGGCTGCGTGTTTGTGGGGGCATAGGGATCGAATTGACCGCTGCCAGGGTACGGTTGGCCGACCGGTGCCGGTTGCTGGCCGGGATAGGGCTGGCCGGTGGGAAGTGGTTGCCCGCCGTTTGGATAGGCTTGGTTGGTCGGCGCGTATTGGCCACTGGGGAGCGGTTGTCCGGAAGGAATTTGCATGCCTGCGTTGCCTACCAAGTTGATCTCTGGCACGTCAGGCCGATGCGGTTTGGCGAAGGTGCCGGTTCCTTCGGTCAACTGATTGATACGGTAGCCGATGATTTGAATCGAGAAGTCCGCCCCAGACTTTGGCAGGCGAATGTCGACTTTGTACGGCAGCGAAACGCCAGAGCTCGGATCGTAGCGGTAGTTCGACGCCATGGCCGAGGCGATCGGCTGGCCGGCCATATCGTACATGTGCTGTTCGAGGACGTAACCATATTGCTTGTCGATGACGGTGACTTTGGTGAGTTGGCCGGCGGAAGAGTTCATCGTCGTACGGATTTCGTAGTTACCGGTCGCCGTCGGGAACGGTCCCTGGTGATAGTCGTTCGGATCGAAGCGAGCCAGCCCCATCGCTTGCGCAACCCACGAGGGTTCAACCGGCAAGATGGTCTTGGCCATTGTTTGTTGGAATTGATCGTGCCTCGCATACATCAGGCCAGGCGATTCAAAACCACGTCCCCACACCCAAAATTCTTCTTCATTGCTTCCCAGGTCCAAAAGTTGGCCGGTTAAAGCGGTCTCGCCAATCATGCGAAACTTCATCGGTGGCATCATGTAAATTTGAGCTCGGATAGAAGGAAAACCCTTCAGGCCGAGACTGGCACCGGTTGATTCCAGCGAATGAACCTTTTGCGTGTTCGAGTTGACTTGGGCCATGAGCTGGTCCATCGTCGGCGCGGTCTGGAACACGACTGGCGGCTGATAAAGGGGATCGACAGGACGCATTAACTGCGGACAGCCAGCGCCACACGCCATGCCGACGAGCAAGATCGCGGCAACTGAGTGCCGTTGGAAATGTGTCACAGTCGCATCCTTGCGTTGTGCTGTTATTCGGCTGGGGGATCGCCGGTTTGCAGCAGCGAGGTCAATTCGTTCTGGATTTCGACAATCCGCTTGGCGGTCGGCTCGACGACAGGGATTTTGTACGATCCTTCTCGTTTTAGCCCTACCATCACCAAACGTTGGATACCATCGTCGCCGGTCTCGGTGTCATCTAGCCGCACAATCTTGCGGCGGACCATCAGCAGCGCTACCACGTAGGCGGCGTCTTGTTGCTGAGGATCTTGCAGCAGTTGCTCGAAGTGATCGAGCATAATATCGTGCGGGGCCCAACTGATTTTATTCGACTGCGGATCTGGCATGGTCGCCTTCCACCAGCAGATCGAATTCTCTGGAGGGCCTTCCCAGGCTTCTTTGCTGAAATCTTGCCGTACCACTTCCGCCCCATCTGGCATCAGGACCGAAAAATACTGATCGCCAGGACGAAGCTCGCGCTCGGTGGCGTAGCACTTACGGGTACAGCGTTGAATGTCGAAGTCGATCATGGCAGCCAAGCTCCAATGTATGGGGGCGGCAGATCGTACGGAAATCGTGCGGTCAACTCAAGATGGACGTGTGAAAGTTGCTCCTCGCCATGCTAGCAGATGGTTGAACGCTTTCTGGTAAGAAGCCGGTTTTGCCCACCGATTTCACAGCAGAACACGGATGAATAGGCAAGCAAAAGAAAGCTTGCGTTAAGTAGAAAACGTACCCCGCATAGATTCCCGCTCTATTCAGGGCGTAAGCGTAAGGCTTGTCCCTTCGATGAAGTCTGTTTCCGTCCATTCTTTCCTGGGCTAATATGCCGTGAAGAAGCGGTTGTTGCTGCCGCCGTGGCCGATTTTGATACGGACTTGCTTGGCGCATTTGGGGCAATTGCCGACGTAATGGGTGCCGTCCTTATTTTGGTAAATACGGGCGTAGTAGCTGCAACAGGCGAATTTGATACCAAGAAAGGGACGCACGCGGCGGCCAGTTTCCTGGGGTGGTTGGTTCGGTTCTGGATCGCTGGTGACGTCCAATCGCTCGTTCA
Organism: Bremerella cremea; assembly: GCF_003335505.1. Taxonomy (NCBI): domain Bacteria; kingdom Pseudomonadati; phylum Planctomycetota; class Planctomycetia; order Pirellulales; family Pirellulaceae; genus Bremerella; species Bremerella cremea. The sequence goes on along the minus strand of NZ_QPEX01000045.1, from coordinate 110,240 downwards.
TGGCATGAGAACTCCGCGGTTTTGCCCGCTATTGGCAATTCAATACGAGAAACTGATTCCATTCATCGGCCAAGGATACCCCCGATTTTGGCTGTTTTGCGGTCAAGGTCCTGGGAATCTCTGCTTTACGGGAAATACGCCGCCTTGACCGAACCTAACTGTGGGAGTAGAGTCATTTCATAGCAAATACACTTACTTGCGAGCAAGATTTCATGAATCTAAACCTTCTACCTCTGCAACTACTGCTAAGCACCTCTGGGTGTTAGGGAAGGTTTCGCGTTCGCACTATAACGAGATTACCAAAAAGCCCTAAGGCCCAACGCCTTAGGGCTTTTTTTGTTGATTGATAACCGATTGTTGATTTGAAGCAGGCTGAGTTTCCCATGTCGATGTTCCCCAAGATCGAAGTTGCTGGAGTGGTCAACGCTGCCGGCCTGCTCCTAGTCGCGCCGGCTTGCGGCCGGCTCTTCGATTTCAACGACATTTCATAAAAACGAACCAACATCAAACACACACCTATCCTATGAACGATTCCACCATCAAAATCTTCGATACCACGCTCCGCGACGGCGAACAATCTCCGGGGGCCAGCATGAACTTGGCCGAGAAAATGGAGATCGCCCAGGCCCTGGTCGACTTGGGGGTCGACATTATCGAGGCTGGCTTTCCGATCGCTTCGCCAGGAGACTTCGAGTCGGTCAAAGAGATCGCCTCGAACATTCGCGGCGCGTCGATCTGTGGTTTGGCCCGCTGCAACCCGCGCGATATTGAACGCGCCTGGGAAGCACTCAAGCATTCCAGCCAACCGCGGATTCACGTCTTCCTGGCGACCAGCGCGATTCACCGCGAGTTCAAGTTGCGGATGACACCGGAAGAAATCATCCAGCGCGGGATCGACTCGTTGAAGTTGGCTTCTTCGTTATGCGACGACATCGAGTTCTCGCCGGAAGACGCCTCTCGGACCGAGCCTGACTTCTTGTGCCGTGTTGTAGAAGCGGCGATTGATGCCGGGGCGACCACCGTTAACATCCCAGATACGGTTGGCTACGCCACGCCCAATCACATGCACAAGATCATCACCGATCTGAAGAACCGCGTCCCCAATATCGACAAGGCCGTGATCAGTGTGCATTGCCACGACGACCTCGGCATGGCAGTCGCCAACAGCTTGGCGGCGGTCGAAGCAGGTGCCCGGCAGGTCGAATGCACGATCAACGGCATCGGCGAGCGAGCCGGAAACGCTTCTTTGGAAGAAGTTGTCATGGCCTTGCGGACTCGGCACGATTACTACAACGTCGAGTCGAAGATCAACACCAAGCGTTTGGTGCCAACCAGTCGGTTGCTTTCCAACATTACCGGCTTGCAGGTGCAGCGGAACAAGGCGATCGTCGGACGCAATGCGTTCGCCCACGAGTCTGGCATCCACCAAGATGGGATGCTCAAAGAGCCCACCACTTACGAGATCATGCGGCCTGAAGATGTCGGGCTCGAAAAGACCGATCTCGTCCTCGGCAAGCACAGCGGACGGGCCGCGCTTTCCGACCGGGCCAAAGCGTTGGGCTATCACTTGTCCGCCGAACAGCTTCAAGTGGTGTTCGAGGAATTCAAGAAGCTGGCCGACAAGAAAAAGGAAATCTACGATGGCGATATCGCCGCGCTGTGCGATCAGCAGATTCGGGGTGATGGCCGTCAGGTGTGGGTTCTGGAATCGCTTGACGTCAGCCATGGCACAGGCAAAGAGCCTTGCGTGAAGATGACCCTGAAACATGGCGACGAAACGAAGTCGGCGGAGATCACCGAAGGAGACGGCCCCATCGATGCTGCCTTCTGGGCGGTCGAACGGATCACCGGCGTGCCGCTGACGTGTAAAGACTTCCAAGTCCGCAGTGCGACCCTGGGCCGAGACGCCTTAGGGGAAGTCACTGTCGAAATCGAGTCCGACAAAAAGGTCGTCCGTGGTCGCGGCAGCTCGACCGATACGGTCCAAGCAACCGTCCATGCAATTCTGGACGCAGTGAACCGGATTTGTCAGATGTAGTCCGATGAGTGTCTGATTGTGGGTTAAATCAATAGCCTGCGGAGCGTTTTCGCTCCGCAGGCTTTTTTCGTGGCCCGTTTGAAGTTTTCAGTGCTCCGTTTTCAGTCAAGAAAAGACGTTGTTGGCATGTTGCGAGTTTCATACTCAAAACTCTTGGGGCTCGTGTTGATGCTGCTTTCGTTCGGTGGGGTTACTTTGTGAGGTGCGCAGCGTGAAGGATGGGCCGATGGTCCATGTGTGGATTTCCAAGGTATTGTGGAACTGTCAACATGGCAAGAAAAACGTTGACGACAAACCAAGCGTGACAGGGCCTGTGGAATCAGGCAGAATGCTGCTCTGGAATGACTAGTATGTTTGGGGCAGGTTCATTTAGGTCGGCACGATGCCGCCAAAAGAGTGTTGGGGCAAGCAATGGACTGGTTAGAAAAACTAAACGCCGAGCGTCGCGGAGATTCTGGCCCGCCTAAGCCGCCACCTCAGAAGCACGAGCCGTCACCAGTAGCCATTGTCGCGCTGATATTACTCGTGCTGGGGCATCTGGCTGCGTACACAGTTTACGACAAGCACGATGGTTTTAGCTTGGCGGCGATGTTGCAAGCAACCACGCTCGGCTTTTGGATTGGGGCTGGACGTGGGCCGTTTTGGCTACGCTGGGGAATCATGGGGATATCGGCGCCCTATTTTCGTTTTTTAATGGAGCCTGAGCCGTGGCCCAGGACGGCGCCAAGAATGAGTATTGAGGGTTCCCCCTTACAGATCGGGCTGTTCCTATTTTGTTTGGCGGTGGTCTGCTCGGTATTGCCCAGGGCGTTTTCTCCCGTTCGCGCGAAATGGCAAGTTACCCAATTCTCCATCGCCGGCATGATGGGAGCGATTGCTGCTGTGGCTTGGGTGTGTGTGATGTGGAGGCCAGCCGTTGTCGAATTCGATCCCGACCGCCGATTTTGGACTGGCTACATGGAAGACGGACTGGCGTTTTTGTCTCTTGCTGTGGTGGTGGCGTGTGTCGGTAGTATTCTCTGTTTTGATCAGCCAGAGGTTCGCAAAACCGTTTTGTGGCGGGCTGTCGGGGTTTGGCTACTTACCCCCTTGTTCTATTTCGCCGCTTCATGGTTTCTTGGAATAGGCTTGGAAGTGGAAATTCTATTTGCGATCGTGATTGCTTACCCCATTACTTTGGTGCTCTTGTATCCACTCGATATCGCAGCCAACGGATTCGGTGTGCGTTGGCTGCGGAAATTGGATGAGAGTCCACCAGCGGACGAGGCAGAGTTGTCCGCTGGTGAAGATGTTGATTAAGGGATCGGCTGCCAAGCGAGTTACTCTGGCAGTTGTTCTTTCACGCTTTGAATAACCATGGGGATATCGGTGCAGTGAATGGACGTCCCCAGCCCTAAGGCCATGTAGTAGTCTTCAACGCTGTGGCCAGGCCAGCAACTGACGATCAGGCCGTTCTTTTGGGCTTCCTTTACCGCTTCGCGCGAAGTCCCTTCCAGGCGACATCCGATCCGCCCGGCACCAAGCTGCTTAGCTCGTTCGATGAGCTCTTTCGAACATGGTTTGCTGGCAATCAGTAAGATAGGAGCTTCGGGATCGAGGGCGTGAATCTCTTTCAGTGGACGTTCGTCGAACGAAGTAAAGACGTAGGTCGAACTTTTCGGCTGTTGCTTTTGGGCGGCTTGGTGCAGCTTCTGGCAGTATTCGGAAATCCGCTCGTTGGGATAAAGCTTCTTGTTGCTGGTTTTCATTTCCAGCTCCAGATAAACGCCTGGCTTGTCGGCAAAATAGCCCAAAAGTTCATCCAGGAACAGGAACTTCTGTCCCTTCTTGGTCACCACGTCTTTCAGTTCGGCGGCGGTCTTGTCTTCGATCGCGCCGGTGGCTTGATGGGTGCGGTCGAGGCTATCGTCGTGCAGCACGACCAGGACACCATCTTTCGTCATACGAATATCGGTTTCGAAGCCACGAATGCCCCGTTCGTAGCAATTGCGAAACCCTTCCATGGTGTTTTCTTCAAACTCATGGGCGCCGCCTCGATGGGCCATGATGATGGGCCCTTTTTCTGAAGCAGAAAGAAAGCTGCTTGAAGTGATAAGGCAAGTAATCAGCAGTAAGCTGCGGGAAACGAAGCAAAGCATGGTGGGAAACTCGTGTGTCAGGAGGGAGGGAAAGAGGTGAGCTAACTAATGATTTTAGCTTACCACCGCGACTGGGACTGGTCTGCAGTGGAAATGAAAAGCTTGGCAGAGCATATTTCCGGCCTGAAAATTTCGCATCGAAGTCAAACTTCACCGTGGCGGGACGATGCTTGCTGCCAGTGGGGCGATCGGCCCTTCTGGCATACTTGAATTGCCCATACGGGACAGGTAGCTTGAGGGGCTGCCTCTTCTTGATTTTCCCACCCAAAGAAAGCCCCGCCGTGATTCGATTTGCCAGCGCAGTGTTTGCCCTGCTCGTTATTTCTTGTGTGGTCACACCCTGCTCCGCTCAACAAACGGATCGCCCTGAGGCGAATCGCCAGCAGGAATTAAAGGTCCTGGGCGAGGTCGCCGACTTGGCGCTCTTGCCGCCGGTGCTTAATACCGATCCAGAGCCGAAATATGAGGTCGCTAATCTTGCATACGGGATGACGATTGGGATCGAGCGGACGCCCAAAGGGCGTTTGTTTGCGGCATGGATCGGTGGCGAAGATGGTCCTAAGGCATACATGCTGGTTGCTAAAAGTGATGATGATGGTCAGACGTGGAGCGAGCCGCTGCTGGTGATCGATGGTCGGGCTTCGCATTTGCCGCTTCCTCGTTCGGTAATCGTAGGCAACTTATGGATCGACCCATTGGGACGGTTGTGGGTCTTCTTCGATCAAACGATGAACCACTTCGACGGGCGAGGTGGCTTGTGGTTCACACGTTGCGACGATCCCGACGCCGATACGCTCGTTTGGACCGAACCGAAACGGATCTGGCATGGCTCGATGCTTAACAAGCCGACGGTACTTGAAAACGGCGAGTGGGTTATCTTCGCACAGCTTCTGCAATCGAACGGATTCGGCCCGTTTTCCGTGGGGCTGTTCCCCGAGTTGGAGCCGATGCGGGGGGCGAACCTATTGGTGTCGACCGATCAGGGAGAAACATGGACATACCGTGGCGGCGTGAAAATGCCGCAGCCAGATTGGATGGAACATCGGGCGATTGAGCGGAACGATGGTTCGCTGTGGATGCTTACTCGGACCCGCGTTGGCCCCATGCTCAGTATTTCTGACGACAAGGGACGAACCTGGAGCGAGCCGACCTTGCCGCCGCAAATTAAACATCCAGCGGCTCGTTTTCATTTACGAAAACTGGCTTCCGGTAAGTGGCTGCTGGTGAAGCATGGCCCGAAAATCGACCAGCACCAAGGCCGCAGCCAGCTAACGGCGTGGCTTTCAGACGACGAAGGCCAGAGTTGGTACGGCGGGTTGATGCTCGACGAACGGAAAGGTGTTTCCTACCCAGATGGTTTTCAGGCTCCGGATGGATCGATTTACATTTCGTACGATTGGGAACGTAGCAAGAAGGGGCATATCTTACTGGCCAAGTTCACCGAGGCCGACGTAGCTGCCGGCAAGCTGGTGAGCGAGGGCTCGAAACTGCGACAACCCATTATGGTGCCGGGGAAGTTGAATCCGGCAGAGTAAGACATTTATCTGAGCGGCGGTCGTTAGGCCACAAATGCCGCGTAATAAAAAATCCAACCAGTGACCGCTGTTAGCAGCATGCCAATCGCGGCGAGGCGGGCCCAGAAAATGTGGGTGTTGCTGTAAGCGTTGGGGGCGGCTGGGTTAGGAAACCGAAGCAGACCATGCCAGATGACAAAGATCCACAGCAGGGGCGTCGGTATGGCGAATAGAAGATGGAAGTAGAGCAGTCCCTTTATTGTGTTCATGCCAATGCTGGAAGGCTCGGCTAAGGCTTCCCAATCGGTGAAGAAACGCATGTCGATTTCAAAAGCCAGCACCGCCAGAAGCAGCACGATGCCGGTGATGACTTGGATCCATTTGTGGACCTCGTACATGCGCCGATAGCGGACAAGGTAGATACTGATCCCCAAGATCAGAATGATACCGAACATGGCCAAGAAGACGAAGTCGATCATGATCGACCCGCGTGTTGGCAGAAAGCCGGCGTTTTGTGCTAACAGACTCATTGCGTTCATCGATTCGCCCCACTGCGAGCGTTGTACGTTTTTAAAGACGCTCGCTTCGTAACAGTATCGTCATACCCCGATGATATCAGGGACGAAAATCTTTCCCAGGTGGGTGGATCTTCAGGTTTATTACGGAGTTACGACATTTCGCCACCGGTCTGCTAGCACGCTGCTCGGTTTCCACCATTTGCCCCGGGAAACTGACCTGTTGGTGATTGCCCTGTTTTGGCATACTCTCGCCCGATTATTTCCCTGGATCCCTTTCTTTCCGAGGAATTATATGCGCGAGCTTTCTCTCTTCATTCCTTACACCGACTGGAACGATTCGATCCGTCAACAGGTGGAAACGATGGAAGAGGTGCTGCGCGGTATGGATCTTCGGAGCGAGATAATTTTGCTTTCTTTGTCCGCCGACTGCCAGGACACCCCGCTACGGTTCGCCCAGCGGGAGGGTATTCGACGGGTAGAGATTCGCCGGCCAAGGACTTACTCATCCGCCCTGTTTTGCGGGACTCAGGTCGCGGAAGGAGAGTTAGTCGTTCACTTGCCAGCCGAAAGCGGTATTCCGGACTCGATTTTGCGAGGAATATTGCAGCAATTGATTCAGCAGGACTTAGTCCTTGTTTCGACAAGTCAGAAACCTGCGTCGCCGGTATCGGTCGTTGCCGATTGGATTCAGCGACGCATGGGGAACCCGGCCCGATTGGACGTTTCGCGGCTAGTTTGGGGAGCCCGTCGTGAAGCACTAACTCGCTTGCCTCAGATACAAGGGTTAAGCCGTGGCTTACCTTTGCTGGTTGGCATGTTGGGTTACCGTGTGGCCTATTGCGCTTCCCCATTGATCGGTGGCCAGCCGATCCAGGCTTCTCCACTTCCCGATTGTTGGTCCTGGAAAGATTGGGCCGGACATCGCTGGTTACAGCAGCGTTGGACCCAAGTCGATTTCAGCGAAGTAGGTACTAGCGCGAATATCCTGCCGGATCTGCGTGTGGCCTTCTTCGAGGACGAATCACGACGCAAGGCGGGCTAGAGCGAGGTTGACGGAACCGATGGAGATATTTTTCAGCGTCGGCGAACCAAGCGGCGATTTACACGGCGCAAACTTGGTTCGCGCGCTTAAATCGCGCCGACCAGACATCCGTTGCGTTGGCTACGGCGGGCCCAAAATGGCCGAGGCTGGTTGCCAATTGCACGAAGACTTAACACGCTGGGCCGTGATGTGGTTCCTGCGTGTGTTCTTGAATTTGCATAACTTTATTGGCTTGATGCTGCGCGCAAATCGCTATTTTCGCGATCACAAGCCAGATGCGGTCGTGCTGATCGACTACCCAGGCTTCAACTGGTGGATTGCTGCCCGGGCCAAAGCGCATGGGATTCCGGTGTTCTATTATGGAACCCCGCAAATCTGGGCTTGGGCTGGGTGGCGAATCGGCAAGATGCGGCGGTTGATCGATCACGCGCTGTGCAAGTTGCCGTTTGAAGAAGGTTGGTATCGCGAGCGCGGTGTCAACGCGACCTACGTAGGACATCCTTACTTCGACGAACTTGAGAACCAGCATCTCGATACCGACTTTTTGCGTCAACAAACGGAAAACACGACCCCGCTGGTGACCTTGTTACCAGGTTCGCGTAGCCAGGAAGTGACCTCGAATCTGCCGGTCTTTCTGGAAACGGCTCGTAAAATTCAACAACAAGTCCCAGAGGTTCGCTTTGCGATTGCCGCGTTTAACGATCGGCATGCTGCCCAAGCGTTCGAGCATGTATTAGCCAGCGGAGTTGAAGCAGAGGTTCACGTTGATTTAACTCCTGAGTTAATCCACAGTGCGACATGCTGCCTGGCATGCAGTGGGTCGGTTTCGTTGGAACTGCTGTACCACGAAAAGCCAGCGGTGATTCATTATCGCATCAGCCGCGTCGCGCATTGGGTGCAAAGCCAGTTTCGCAAGGTGAAGTACATCACGCTGGTTAATCTGCTGGCCCGCGACGATTTGTTTTATGAAAACGGCTACTATACCTACGACCCCGACGCACCAGGCGCTGAAGAGGTGGTTTACCCTGAGTATCTGACCTATCGGAATCGCAGCGATGACATGGCTCGGCGAATTGCTGGTTGGCTCGAAGAGCCCGCTTCAACCCGGCGCATGGTGCAGCAGTTGTGTACGCTGAAAGAACGAGTCGTCGGCCAAGGGGCATCAAGCCGTGGGGCGGATTATATTCTTTCGCACATGGAAGAAACGCAGCGTACCAAAACCGCTACGTCGCAAGCGGCCTAGCCTGATGGGTGTGTTAGGCCGCCAAGACAAAAGCGGGGCTTGCGTGGCTTTTTAGCCCAGCGAAAGCCGTTGCCCTGGGATGGGGACGTGAGGCGTGGCGTTGGTCTCGTGGCGAACCTTGGTGGTCCATTCTTCGATGTTTTGTGCGATGACCGGCCAAGTGTTGTAGTGGCCTGGAATGACATGCGTTGGCTGGAGCAACTTCACTGCTCGGATCGAATCTTCTGCCCCCATGGTGTAGAAGTCGCCAACCGGAAGTATGGCCGCATCGAGACCTAATTCGCCGATCAGTTTCATATCGCTGAACAGCGACGTATCGCCGGCAAAGTAGACCTTACGACCGGCGGTTTCAATCACAAAGCCAGCCGGTGGGCCACCGTAGGTACCATCGGGCAAACCGTTGCTATGCGGGGCCAGGGTCATCCGTACCGAACCTAACGGCAATTTGAACGTGCCGCCGAGGTTCATTCCGGTGACCTTCTTCACCCCTTTGCCAGCGAGCCAAGTTGCGGTTTCCACCATCGTGATCACTTCAGCGCCGGTTCGCTGGGCGATTTCTACCAGGTCGATCGTGCCGTCTTCGTTGGCTCCAAGGTGATCACCATGGCCATGCGTAAGCAGAATGATATCGGCTTCGACCTGATCAGCCGTGATATCGGCAGCCGGATTACCGGTGAAAAAGGGATCGATCAGAATCTTGTGATCGGCCGTATGCAGCGACCAAGTCCCGTGTCCGTGCCAAAGAAGTTGCAGTGCCATGGTGAAGATTCCTTTTTTCTGAGTTGGCTCGCTGAATGAGTGGGGCGCATTATGCCTGCTGGCGGTGAATGCTATCACTTCAGGCAGGGTAAACACGTTTTCGCTTATCGCCGCGAATTCCTCCCAAGGTGAAGCAAAACCTGCCTGATTTCGTGTTTTTCAACACCATAGCGGACACTTCTTAGGATTGCCAAGTCTGGACTCGCATTAAGTTTTCAGACGGGTTCTCCTTTTTCAACGTGGTTGTGAAGTAAGCAAAAAAGCTGATAATTGGGGCATCGATCGTTTACGAATCAACCCACCCATTTTGAATATTCTGGAAAGAGTAACGCCATGGACCAAATCGACCTGGTTCGCAGCTTGAAAACCAAGAACGACTCGAAGATCGTTATGTTTGTGGGGGACGGCCTGGGTGGGCTGCCGCACGAACCAGGCGGCAAAACGGAATTGGAAGCCGCCAAGACTCCGAACCTCGACGCCTTGGCCGCGAAAAGCGTGCAAGGTGCCAGCATACCAGTGAAACCAGGCATCAGCCCTGGGAGCGGTCCGGGGCACTTGGGGTTGTTCGGTTACGATCCACTGAAGCATTTGATTGGTCGCGGGGCCCTGGAAGCCACCGGTATTGGTCTTGTGCTGCAGCCTGGCGATGTTGCCGTGCGTTGCAATTTCTGCACGATTGACGCGGACGGTAAGATTACCGACCGCCGTGCCGGACGTATCCCGACCGAAGAAAGCGCCCCGCTGGCCGAAAGCCTTAACGCGATCAAGATCCCTGGTGTGGAAGTGATTGTGAAGCCGGTTAAAGAACACCGTTTTGTGGTGGTGTTCCGTGGTGGCGACGGTCTGGGTGGCAATGTGCACGATACCGATCCGCAAGCGACCGGTGTTCTGCCGCTTGACCCAGAGGGTGTCGACGAAGCAGGCAAGAAGACGGCTGTGATCGCCAAGCAGTTTGTGGAAGCCGCTAAGAAGATGCTGAAGGACGAGAAGAAGGCCAACTGCCTAACCATGCGTGGCTTCTCGGCCAAGCCTGCGATTCCGTCGTATGAAGATGTCTACGGTTTGAATGCCGCCGCGATCGCTGTTTATCCGATGTACAAGGGCCTCGCCAGCTTGGTCGGAATGGAGATTTTGGGCAAGCCGCAAACCCTGGAAGAAGAGATCAAAGTTCTCGAAGAGAACTGGGACAAGTACGACTTCTTCTTCATCCACTTCAAGTACACCGACTCGAGCGGCGAAGATGGCGATTTCGATGCCAAGGTCAAGCGAACCGAAGAGTTCGACGCACAGATTCCGCGGATTCTGGCATTGAACCCGGACGTGCTGATTGTGACTGGCGATCACAGCACGCCGTCGTTCCTGGCCAGCCACAGTTGGCACCCGGTTCCCACGTTGTTGTACTCGAACTGCTGCCGACCAGATGGCCATAAAACCTTCGGCGAAGACACTGCCTGCCGGGGCGGACTGGGACATTTCGAGGCTCAGTACCTGATGACGCTGGCGATGGCCAACGCTCACCGCTTGCAGAAGTACGGGGCGTAAGCTCCCTTGGCGAAAAACAATGGGCGGCGGAAAGCAGGCTTTGCTTCCGCCGCTTTTTTGTTTCGAAGGAGGCTCTCCCCTGCCCTACTCTGGTTCAAAGCGGGCATCGAACCAGTTGGCATGATCTAGGACATCGGCCCCATCGGCGAACTCGACCACCAAGGCGATCCCCTTCATCCCTTTCACGGGCACATCGACGTCGACGGGCAAGTCTCCACCACGGACGATTGGGCTTTCAAAGACTGGTTTCCATTGGCTGCCGGTCTCGCTGACGTAAACTTTGAAGACCACACTGCCAGCGCCGTCGGTGTCGTCGTCGATGCCGACTTTGGCTTTGAAGCGAGCATCGCTTGCTTCGACCCGGTAGGCTAACCGAGCGGTTGCATGCAGCCCGATTCCTTTCTGGCTGATATAACCGTCAGACTTGAGCGTGCCGCCGAGAATGTTACGGTCTTTTTTGTATTCCCAACTAGGGGCCAGAAAGCCCAGAGTTTTGAAGCCGATTGCGTCTAAATCGGAAAGGTACCGTACATCGTTGCCAAGGGGACGCAAATAAACCATGTACGCATAGGCGTTTTCTAACGCCGAAGAACGCAGTGCGAAACCGCTACGCATTTGCAGGGTAACGCGGTCGTCAGCGAGGCGGATATTTTGGGCCAGGAACATGCTGCCATCGCGGAACCCAATCCAAACCCCTTGCTGCGGGGGCGCGGACGTCGCACTCGTTTGTGCGAAGTAAATCTCTTCGATCCGGCGGCGATCGAGTTCCAGCGATTTCTCGCCAACTTGAAACTCTACCTTCAGCGCCGAGAGGTTACGGAACGTGCCGTCGATGTAGTCGCCGTTGGAAAGCAACAGGCGATCGTGCGATCCTTGGTAGTTGTGAATGCGATCGAGCGATTGGCGTGTTTGGTCTGGATCGAGATGCGCCCTTAGTAAGATACCTCGGAGCGGGCGCAAGGGAACTTGCATTTCGTCCCACAACTGGCAGTAGGCATGCAATGTTACCCCTTCGGTTCGTAGTTCTTTGGCGGCGAAATACGAGCCGTCTTCCAACGCGACGACACTGTCTTCTTTGATCAGCCCTGGATTGCCAAACCGCACTATCTGAGAAACGTCGATATTCTGTCCCGGCCCGGTCCATTGTCCGGAAAGGGGAAACTCGTTGAGCGACACCGTACGTTCAGGTTGGCCGATCGTCTGGATCTGGCTGGTCAATGCCGACTGAGCCAAGCAAGGCGAAGCCAGGCCGATCAGCAAAACAAAACTGGCAAAGCGGAAAACAGACACGGAAAATTGCATCACTTCTGAAAAATAGGCAAATAGTTGTTCGGAAGTTGCAAGACGATGCAGGCCATCGCGGTGCCGTATTCGGGGCAGATAAAGTCGGTCCAGAACCCCTGAGTTGTTTGGCGATCTTGGAGGACTTGGCGAATGGTGCGGTAATATTGTTCCCAACGCTGCGTACCGACCTGCCAGAACGCTTGGGCAGCATAGTATTGCCCGTAGAAGAAATGATTGTTGCCGCGGAATGTGCTTTCATGCGGCAAGTTGTCTTCTAGGTAAAGGAGGGCACGTTCGATGACTTCCCCTTCGTACATACCGGCACTGTAGAGCGCGACGACCCCTGCGGCTGAACGAGGGAAAGCACTTGGTCCCCCGCTAAGCATATAGCTGAAACCGCCGTCGGCATTTTGGCTGCGGGTAACGTAACTTACACAGCGGTCGACGGTTTCGTTAGGAACATAAATGCCAGCGTTGCGGGCCGCTCGGAGGGCCATCATTTGACAAACGGTAACCGAGATATCGGCTTCGCTCCGCACCGGTTGATAACGCCAGCCACCATCGGCGTTTTGGGTGTCGACAATCAACTTGATAGCGGCTCGGAGGGTGTCGCGCAGTTCAGGGTTCCCGGTCATGCCGTAGACTTCTGCCAGAAACAACGTGGCGAAGCCGTGCCCATACATGGGGCCATGCGTGCGGGCATTCGGTACCGCGACGAAACCGCCACTTTGCGTGTTAGCCAACAGGTAATCGACACAGGACGAAATATTCGCTCCGTACGGTCCCCGGTTAGGGGAACTGCCTGAGGCCATGAACGCCAAGCCTGCCAGGCCAACCACGGCCGTGTTGGCTCGATAGCCGTCGTTGCCAAACGCGCCTCGTAAATCGCCCACCGAGGTTTGGCGTTGGGCCAGGTACTGCAAACCGTTATCGATGGTCGCTTGGATGTCTTGCGTAATTAGTCCGCGCGAGCCTCTGCGCGATGTGCCACGCCAATCCTGGGCCGGCAGCAACGAACCGATCCCACAGCCGGCCGCCGTTGCCAGGGCAGATTGAAGCATTGTTCTACGGGAAAAGGATTTCATGGGACGTCGTTGCTTTTCTAAGGTTCGACTTCCGCCAACTTGCGAAAGTATTCCTGGGTAAGGCGTTCGTACTTGGGCAGAAAACGTTCCATTGAGGTGTTCGAGATCTGCTTACGGAGATGGGGTGGCAAGTTTCCCCAAGCCTTCTTGATCAGGGCATCTTGTTCTTCTGGTGAAATGGCCAGCACGGCTTCGTTGCGTAGTTGGTCGGAACTGTCTTGCCCCTCTTGGGCTTGCTTTCCCTGCTGCATCTGCGACTCGCTGGGCTGGGAATCGCTGCCAGAGGATGGCTGCCCTGATTGTTGCTGATTTTGCTGCTGCGACTGTTGCTGCCCTGATTGCTGCGATTGATCAGAGGACTGCTGTTGCCCCTGCTGCGATTGTTGCTGGTTTTGCTGCTGATTCTGTTGTTGCTGCTCTTGGTTCTGGTTTTGTTGTTGCTGGGAGTTATTCTTTTGATTTTGTTGCTGCTGCTGTTGTTCCAGCAGCTTGTTGATTTCTTCGATGATCTCTTGCTGCATCGCCACGGTTTGTTGTTCGGCCTGGCCTTCGGCGATGCGTTGCTGGACTTCGCGCATCAAACCGCCGATTTTGGAAAGAGGGTCGCCGGAGGTCGCTTTGGCGGAAGGGTCGGCACCAAAACCACGAGCCCCTTCGGCAGCGTCGTCGCTGGGGTCAGGCTGCCCTGCCGGAGGCTTTTCTTGCGATGGTGGCTGCGTGCTTTTCGGAGCCTCTTTCGCTTCGGCGGGAAGGTTGAGGTCGTCGAATAGGTCGCTGCCCAGGTCGTTAAAAAGTTCCTGGTCCAACGAAGACATGCTGGGATCGGCAGGGTCACTTTCTTGGGCGGTGACTTGACTAGGGGCGATCCCGCCACCTACAGCCAAAAGCCCCACCGTAATTAGTGACAGCAAGATGAGCGGTTTACTCGGCATCGGGCACCTCTGGCGTGTCTTCTTCCGGATTGGTCGGTTCGATCTCGGGAAGCTTGTCAGGATCGAACAACTCCTCTTCGGTGGTCTTGATGAGGTTTAAGGTCAACTCGGATAGGCGTCCTTGTTCTGCAGCGAGTCGTGCCAGCTTGTTCGGATTGGCTTGCTGCGGATCGGCGGCGATTTCTTCCCCTAACTTTTTCGTGCGTGCTTTGAGCGACTCTTGCATTAACTTCAGCAGCCGCAACTGGGCCGTTTGGCTGATGCCATCTTGGCTGCCACCGGGTTGCTGTTGTTGTTGGTCTTGCCCCGGCTGTTGCTCTTGCTGCGCTTGTTGCTGTTGTTTTTGTTCTTCCTCTAATGCTGCCACCAATTGTCGCAAACGGTCGACCGCTTCATCGGCCAGGGCAATCATCGAAGGGTCGAGCTTACCGGAGTCTAGCAGACGGGCTAGGTCGGTCGTGACTTCGGCTGAAAGTTGTAGCGAAAGATGATACACCTCGGCCTTGGCAATCGCATCGGCAAACGAGCGAATTTCGTCGGTCAGGGTGGCCTGTTCGATTGAGAGTCCCGCTAAGGTTTGGCTTTGGGCTGAGGTGAGGTCTCCCTCGGCGAGTTGCAGTTCGTGCAGGCGAACCATTTCGTCCCGGATTCGTTCCTGGCGAATGATGAGCAGTTCGATCGATTGCTTCAGCTTAGCGGCCATTTCCTGGGCCAGGTCTTGCTCGAGCTTTTCCTTCTGCTTTTCGAGTTCCTGCTCGGCCTGTTCGAGATCTTGTTGAGCTTGCTCGATTTGCTCTTCCAGTTGCCCTTGGTCCATGTTCTGGGCTTGTTGTGCGGCATCTTCCAAACGCTGGGCCGCGTCGCGCAGCTTTTGAGCGGCACTCTTGGCTGATAGCCGTTCTAGCTTGCGGGCCAATTGTTCGGCTTGTTGTTGCAGCTGTTTCGCCTGGGCGGCCAACTGCTCCAGTTTTTGTTGCTGCGTTTGTTGTTGCCCCTTTTGCCCGGCTGAATCAGACGGGTTCTGTTGCTGGGATTCTTGAGCTTTGGTTTTTAGTTCTTTCTGCTGCTTTTTCAATTGTTGCAGGTCTTGTTGAGCTTCATCCAATTTGCGAAGTAGTTCTTTTTTGTCTGTTTCGCGACGATTTTGCAGCGTATCGAGAACGTCTTGCAGTGACTTTTCGACTTGCTCTTGCGAGTCTTTGGCAGTGGCAAGCTGGTTTTGTTCGATTCGCTGACCAGCTTGGCGCATTCGCTGCGAGACGGCCGCGTCTCGGTTTTCGGTGATCGCGTCTTGCAGCGTGTTGGCGACGTCTTCGTTCTCGGGATTGTTTTGCAGCATGTCTCGCATACGCGCTTGGATGCGGTCCATTTCGCTGGCTAAGTTGGTTTGCTGTTCCCCCATTTGCTTGAGCGAAGCTCGCTGCTCAGGCGTCATCTGGTCGACTTCCTGGCCGAGGGTTTCTCCTTGCTTTGATTGAACGTTTCGCGAGAGTTCGGCTTGGCGGTTGGCCAGGTCACGAACATCAAGGGCAAAGCGGCGGAAGGTATCCCACTTGTTCAGGTCATTCTGCCAATCTTGCAATTGCCCGGCGACTTTCTCTTGTCGTTGGCCAATTTCTTGGAGCTGTTGTTGGGCTTCCTGCTGCTCGGCTGGGGGGGCGTCTTCCGTTGGTTTGTCGGCATCGGGGGAACCGTCTGGCGAGGGTTGCTGCGGATCGCCGTTCTCTTGGCGATCGTTGCCTGGTGATTGAGAACGTGAAGCGTTGCGGCGTAATTGTGTTAATTCCGATTCAATCGGATTCAGATCCGAGTTGGCGATTGCTTCGATTTTCTCTTTCAGTTCCCGCAGCAAACCAGCGGCGTCGTGATCGTGTTGGCGGTTTTGTTCGAGTTCGTTCAACAACGAATCGATCTTCGCGGCGGCACTTTCTTCACCGGCGACCAGTTTGTCGCGGACGCTCTTCTGGTTTTGTTCACCATTTTGCAAATTGGCCATTTCGGCAGGGCCTAGCGGGGCTCCTTCTTCCAGTTCAATCTCGACGCTGCGTGTTTGTTGGCGTGCATCTTGTTGTAAACGCCGGGCTTCGGCGATTTTGGAAATGATGTCGCGCTGCTGACGATTCACCCGTTGATCGAGTTGTTCGTCGGAGATGATCGTGATGAGACGTGGCAGGCTGTTGCCGATTTGGGGACGATAGTCGCTGGCGGTCACGACCAGTTCTAATACCATGCCGGGGGCTAGGTTGTTCAGTTGGGACAAATCAAGCGGATATTCAACCAATTGCTCTTCTGCTTGTCCCATGGCCAAGTTGGTTGGGGCTGATACCAACGGGCGATCGGTCGGGCCTGTGTATAGGTTGTCTTCCAAGACCAACGTGTTGTCGGCTGGTTTACGCAGGGCAAGCTTGATCGACTCGGTCTTGAGGTCGTCGCGCACACTGGCCGAGAGATCGAGCAATGCTTTGGGGGTAAGCGTCATGTTCCGCTGGGGTTCGACCCACGACACTATCGGAGCTTTGTCTTGAATAACGCGGACCGGATAACGTTGCCCTTCTGCTTTCTTAAGGCCAGACTCGACGGTGACTTCCACCCAATAGTTGCCACTGGCCGTTAGAACTGGTCCGACCGGAGTAGCGGTTGATTCGGTAGCAGACTTCGTCATGAAAGAAAGGCGATCCTCACCGATTTCCAGGGGGAACGTTTCGGTTTCGCCCGAAGCCTCAAACACAAACCGCGCCTCGTCGATCTTCTGATCGACCTTGCCGAAGAGCTGAAGCGAGGTGCCAGCCAAGGCGATAATCGAACGCGGTGATTCACTGGGGAGCCACCGCGTATAAGCAGGAGGAACCAGCGTGATTTGAACGTCGGAAAACTTCGGTGGCTTAACGACATCGACCGGCTGCCAAGCCATGGTGTTGTCGTCGCCTCCTTGAACGCGGAATTCAAACGGTCTTTGGATTCCTTCCAATTGATAGACCATCCGCTCAGAGGGGAAGTCAAACTGCATGGGGTAGGTTAACGGGCGACCGTTCGGTTCGTACCGAATTTGGAGCTCGACCAGTTCCGGTAGTTTTTGATTGAGGTCTTCAACCTCGAACATCGCGCGGCCACCTAGCGGAACGACCTCAGGGGGATCGACCACCGCCAAGTCATTCACACGCGGCCACTCGACCGTTCGCCACGGCATGGCTAAGCGTGTCAGTGCGGTACCAAAAGCTTGGGGAGAAAACACGAGCACGGTAAGCAGAACGAAGAGACCTCCGCCGAGAGCATACAACGAACGCGTGGCCAATTGCCGATTCAACGCCACCGACAAATCGGTATGGCTCAGCGTGTCGGTCATCTCGCTGATATGTTTACGGCGAAAATAAGGTGAACTGCCAGCGGCATCCGCTTCGTCTTGTTGCAGAAAGAAAAGCGCGCTGGAGATCTTATCGTGAAGTTCGGGGAAGAATTGTTCGATACGTTGGGCGATCTGTTGTAGCGACGGATGCCACTGCCAGGCCGGGAGTGTCCACCAGACAAACGCGAAGGCCAGGCCGGCCAGGGTGATCAGCGAGAGGAACCAACGCGTGCCGACATCGTCTTGCCGCAGAAGGTAATCAAACAGAGCCATCGCTAAAAGAAAGCTGATCGCTGCAAACAGGCCCCATGCAGTGCCGCGCAGCCGAACGCGGCGCATCACCGCTTGGCGCGCTTCTTCCACGCGGGTGACCAATAGGTGGCGCACCTTGTGGGAGTTCGATTTGCCAGCGTCGGAAGCCATCCGTTTTTTTCCTCTGCGAAATTTAAACCAAGCCCATGCGTTTGCGCACGACCCACTCACCAATTAATAGTGTGACGAACAATAAGGCAAGTTTCCAGGAATTCCAGAGCGGTTCAGGGGGTAACGTCTGAATTCTTACCTGTCTACCTTTCGGAAGCACATCTAACAGCGAATCTGCTTCCAGAAATGAAAAATATTGACCACGTGTCATCGTGGCAGTTTGTTTTAGTTGCGGCAAATCCATATCTAAGCGAGTCATTTCGCCTGCGACCGGTTCCACCGTGAATTCTGTGGAGGGTGGTTTGGTTTCTCCGGAGTTCCCTCGTAAGAGGGGCTGTACGATCCAGAGGCGATGCTCACCGGTGGTCAGACCAGGAATGGTGGCCTCGAACAGGTCGCGGTTGCCGGCGATGCGGCTCATGGTGATGGTCCGTGTTCGCCCGTCAGGCTTTTCGAGCGTGAGCTGCACGCCGTCGTCTTCAGGCGGGGCTTGGCTTTCGTCGAGAAATCGGACCCGCGCGGTGGCTGATTCGCCGGTGCGATAAGTCGAGCGATCGACGGTCAGTTCGACCGCACCGTCGGAATCGAGCAAGCTGGAGCGAGCCAAGTAGCGGATTGATTGCATCCAGAATTCGTCGTGGTAATCCCACCGCCATAAATCGTCGGTACCCAGGAACAGGACTTTCCCGCGACCGATAAACTGCTGTGTTAAGAGTGGTTGCTGGGAGCCATCGGGCTGGTCGGCGTTGGCCAAGCTTTGGGCACCTGGCTTTAACCGTTCGATGGGGACGTTCCAGTACACTTGCGACATGCCTCGCCAAGCGGAAATCGTTTCCGCAGGCAGCGGTGTAACTTGCAGCGGGAGCGTGTTCAGGCCCAATTCCGTAAGGCTCACGCGAACCGGATCGACATAGGCCTGGTCAGGATCACCCTGGCGAACGTCATCCAACGAAAACGGGAACAACGCTTCCAGCGGTGTCGAGCGATAATCCCACGGGAGGAAGAATTGCCCACCGACAAACATGAGACCACCCCCTTTGACTTCGACAAAGTCTTGCAGGTGCTGTAGCTGTTCGCGGCTGAGAAAGGCAGAGTTGACGTCGCCGATGATCACCACGTCGTACTCGAACAGTTCTTGTCGCGTTGCCGGAAAAGCAACTTCGGCGGTCTCGTCTTGATCGGCGTACGCTTGGTCGGCGTCTTGCAGAATGGTGGTCAGGGCGAACGCTTTTTCTGCTTGCCCAGAGGCAGGGCTACGTTTGAGTTGACGTTCGAGCAGCATTTTCAAGAAGCGGAACTGGAAGCGAGGATAAGCTTGAACGTAGAGGACTTTGATGGTGGCATCGAGCACTTTGACTTTGCGAGGGACGATGTTTTGATCGTCGTCTGTCTCAGGCGTGCTGCCTCGGGCTTGAACCTGAAACTCGAATTCGCCCACTTCTTCCGGGCGGAATTGTAAGCGAAGCTCGCGGGTGACCTGCTGCTCGGATAAGGTGAGCGAAATTTCGTCTAGTATGCGGCTAGGGTCTTGCTTGTCGGCAACCGAGACGGTGACTACCTCGCCCGGCATGCCTTGGGCGGATACGCGTACAACGAACGTGAGCATGTCCCCCACGAACGCCACCGGATCGACGACCACCTCTTCGATTTTCAGTTCGCGGGTAAGTTGCTGACTTCCGATGCCGATGGGGAAAATGGGGATGCCGCGGAGCGAGGCTTGTTGAGCTGCTTCGGTCAGACTGGGGCCCTCGATGGTGATGCCATCGGAAAGCATCACGACAGCGGCAGTGGGGCGGCCTCGTTGTTGTTCTAGAATTTGCGTGAGGCTGGTCCCCAAGCGGCTGACCTGGCCTTGGGGATCGGTGGTGCGAAGCAGGTCCGAGAACTGGTAGTCTGGCACGGATAGTGCTCGGCCAGATTCGCCCATCCAATAGGTTCGTACGTTGTACCGTTCACGCAATTCTCGCAGGAGCTTCTCGTTGTTTTCCAGCAGCAGTGTGCGGGCTTGGTTCCAGCGGGTGGGCTCGCCTAGATTCGCGGCTTCGACGCGTGAACGGACCAGCGATTCTTCCTCAGGTGAAAGCGTGTCGAGATGAGACATGCTTTGCGAGTCATCTAGGGCAATTACCAAGTCCGGGGCATCGGTTTGAAACGGCTGCTGCTGCAACCCATACAGCATGAACAGCACAATGCCCACCAGCGTCAGGCGGCTAATCAATAGGCCGACCCATTTGGGGATGGCACGTTGCCGGTTTTCCCGCCGATAGATCCAGCCGAAGAAGACGATCGCCCCAATCACAATGACCAGCGTGACCCAAGCTGCCCAGGGAGCTGCCCACTGCAAGGTAACTTCCATGGTCGAGTCCGTCGCCGGACTATCGTCGGCCAAAGCCCATCGAACAAATTGTCGCCAGGCATCGTTCATCGTGCGGCTGCTCCATAGCGATAGGCGAGGAAACTTTCCAGAAACAGCAAGCCTAGCACCATGATCAATGCGTAGCGAAACAGTTCAAGTGAGGAGGGTAACGCGCTGATCTGGCCTCCTCCTGCTGAATCGAACCCATGGTCTCCCGGCTGAAGCCCGATCGGCAAGGTATCGATCGCCACGCGGGTAAGGTCGCTTTCCCGCGTATCTGGGTTCACCGCGAACTCGACAATTTTTTTCGAATCGGCAGACAACGATTTCGCATAGTAGATTCCGACTTGATTGGTGCGATCGAAACTCCAATAGAGGCGTTCGTCGCGGGCAGTCGCTTCGATGCGGCTCGATTGCCGGTCGGGACGGATCACTTCGATTAAATTGGCTCCCAGATCTCCTTGGATAACCCCTTCAAAGACATCGCCTAGTTGGCGATTACGGCGGTCGAGTTGAGAGGAAACGGCCTGGGCGAGCGACTCTTGAACCAGCGGAGGGAAGCTGGGCCATGTGGGAAACACCGTCCAGGCAGCAGGCGGTTCGACACTCCGATCGACCGAGGCGGTACTCGCCGGCAAGCAGAAGACAATGACCTTGCCACCTTGTTGCGGCAAGGTTTTGGCAGTCTCTTCGGCGGGCGTTTGGTAACGCGACGTGATGATGGCCGGATCTCCGGTTCCAAACCACAAAGCGGCCTGGGCGGGAGAATCTTCCGGGATGGTCACGCGGTAATAGGTCCACACCGGCGTTGTTAGGAGTCCGCCTGCTTGCTGGCCACGGAATGGCTGGACCATCGCGTGGTCGTAGTCGCGAGGATCGAGGAAGTATTCGCCACGTTGCGAAGGGCCATCGAATTTGAGGGGAACAATCGCTGGGGCTTGCGGGGTAGCAGCCGCCAAAGAAGCGTTCCAGTTGGCGGCATTCACGTGGTCTCCTAAAAAGAAAACCAGCCCCCCGCCCCGCTCGACATAACCGCGCAAGATCGCCACTTCGTCCGGAGCGAAGCGGGCCACGTTCGAGAGGTAGACAGCATCATAACCGAGCAGGTCGATATCAAGCAGCGAGGAGGAACTTAGCGTGTCGATCTTCACCGACGATTGAGCCGAGTCGGTAGGATCGAGGGCCAGCTTCAGAAATTTTAGGGAGGGGACGTTGTCCGCCAGGCAAGCGATCCGAAGTTGCTCTTTCACTTCGACGACTACGAAATAGTGGTTGTCGGTTGAAAGCAGATCTTTGTCCAGGTGGAACTCGATGGAGTGCGTCCCAGGCTCTTGGAAAACGGTTTCCATCTCGATGCTGACCAACTGGTTGTCGACAAAGGGAACGATCTTCTGCGAAACGAGCTTGCCGTCGACAAGCATTTGCACCACCTGACTCGGCAACTCGGTGGCGTTGTCGCAGGAAAGCTCGATACGAAAACGGGCCGGCTCACCAGGCGTGAGGAACGGGGAAAGGGGACGAACACTCAAGATAGCACTGTTGGTGGTGGTTGGTTGTCCCAGGTCAAAGGCACGAACGATTGCCATCTCTTCAATTTTTTTAAGAAGCTGTTCATTCGTCTGTGAAATGCCACTTTCCCACGTGGTGGCGCCATAGTCCGTCAGCAAGCAGACTTGAGCACGTTGCAAGCGTGGAAAGTCGCGTGAGGCGATTCGCAATGTTCCTTCGACTTGGGCCAAGGCCAAATCCGCGACGGCGACTCCAGGATCGATTTCAATTTGATCGATTTCGCGGAGGACATCGTCGGGATCAAACGCTGGTTCCGAGATGATATCTTTGGCCGTGCGTCCCATGGCGATCAGAGTAAAACCATCTCCTTCGGCCGCATCGTTGACAATCCGACGAGCCATTTCTTTGGCTTTGTCGAGCCGCGTTTGTCCTTCTTCGCCGTAGGCCATGCTGTAAGAATGGTCGATCACAAGGACCGTATGCGTCGCCGAACCAGGGCCACCAAAGTTGGCGAAGTTCGTTCCACCGGTACACGAGATGTCGGCGAGTGCGATGGCAAAGAACAGTAAGATCGCACAGCGAACCAGGAGCAAGAGCAACTGTTCGACTTGAATGCGGCGGCGATTTTTCTTCATCGCTGACAGCAAGAATTTCATCGCGGCCCAGTCGGTTTCGCGGTAGCGACGACGATTCCAGAGATGAATGAGAATCGGCGCAAGCGCGGCCAAGCCCCATAACAACATCGTCGCACTAGAGAAAGCGAAAGGGTTCACGGAATTCCGATGATCAAAACAGGTTGAGTTAAACCAACCGCGCGTTGCGGTGATTCAGGAAGTTACGCAGGACGGCATCAAATGGTTGATCGGTCCGAATTTGGGCATAGTCCATTTGGTTGGCCAACGCTTGCGAACGGAGGTCGTTGACGAACGCTTCGATCTCTTGGCGATACGCTTTGCGAACCGAGATGGGATCGGCCAATAGTTCTGGAAATGCTTCCAGACCGTGGAACATGGTGGGGCGGTCGAACGGGAAATCGAGTTCCGCTGGATCTAGGATTTGCAGCAGCACGATATCGTGCTTGCGATACCGCAGATGCTTGAGCCCCGCCATGATCGAGTCGACCTCGTCGAAAAAGTCACTCATGACAATCACCAAGCCACGACGATTCAAACGCCCGGAAAGCTCGTGCAAAAGAGGCCCCATCTGGGTTTTCTCTTTCGACTCTGCCGTTTGCAGCACATCAATTACTTGTTGCAGTTGGACCGGGCTGCCGCTGGCCGGAACCAAGTTGCGAATCTGATCGTCAAACGTGACCAACCCGACGGCATCTTGCTGTTGCAAGATCAGCCAACCGATCGTGGCGGCCAGACACTGGGCGTACTCTAGCTTCGAGATGGCCGCAGTGGGACCACGATAGCGCATGCTTTCGCTGACGTCGACCACCAGGTTGCATATCAGGTTGGTCTCGTCTTCGAATTGCTTGATGTAGTATTTGTCGGTCCGGCCTAAGACTTTCCAGTCGAGATAACGGAGGTCATCTCCTGGGGCGTAGTCGCGATGCTCGGCGAATTCGATCGAGAATCCACGGTGGGGACTTCGATGCGAACCGGCGATCAACCCTTCCACGATATGCTTCGCCCGGAGCCGCAAGCCCTGGACATTAGCCAGCGTCTGAGGATCTAAAAGCTTCGGCAAAATTGCTGTCCTCTACCGTGGTAGGTGTCGATTCCAAAATTTTCTGAATCACGTGATCGGTGGTGATGCCTTCCGCGTCGGCGTTGAAGCTGGTGCGAATGCGATGTCGTAGCACCGGCAAAGCGACCGCTTGAATGTCTTCGGTGGTGGCGAACTCGCGGCCGTGCAAAATGGCCCTCGCTTTGGCCCCCAGTACCAAAAACTGGCTCGCTCGCGGACCGGCACCCCATTGAATGTAAGGAGCCATCGGCGAGGACGTGCCTTCTACCTTTCGCGTTAGCCGAACGAGGCGAATTGCATACTGGGCTACCGGGTCGGCCACTGGGACGCGACGCACGACCTGCGAAAGTCGAATGATCTCTTCACCGGTAAGCAGCGGTGTAATCGTGGTATCGATATCGGCGGTCGTCCGTTTGACAATCTCAAGCTCTTCTAGCTCCGACGGATAATCGATCCGCACGTTGAACATGAAACGGTCCAACTGGGCTTCTGGCAGCGGATAGGTTCCTTCCTGCTCGATTGGGTTTTGCGTCGCCAGCACAAAGAACGGAGAAGGTAACGCATGCTTGGTACCGCCAGCGGTGACCTGCTTTTCCTGCATCGACTCTAACAGAGCGGCCTGGGTCTTGGGGGGCGTACGATTGATTTCGTCGGCCAAGATCACATTACTAAAGATCGGACCACGAACAAAACGATAGGCCCGTTCGCCGGTAGCTCGGTTCTCTTGGATGATTTCTGTCCCGGTAATATCGGACGGCATCAAATCAGGCGTGAATTGAATGCGGTTGAATTCCAGATGCAGGGCGTTGGCCAGCGAGCGAACCATTAAGGTTTTTGCCAAGCCTGGCACCCCTTCCAGCAAGCAGTGTCCGCCCGCAAAAAGGGAGATCAAGAGCTGCTCGACGACCTCTTGCTGTCCGACAATCACCCGGCCGATTTCGCGTTGCAAAAGTTCGTACGATTCGGCCAGTTTTGCCGCTGCGGCGGCATCGTTTTCGCTACTCATCCGTATAGTTTCCGTCCAGGGTTTCGCTTGCGTGTTGTCTTGGCTGCTGGATGTGCTGTGTTAAGGGATCATCGGGCTATTTTAATTGCGGGAGGAGTCGAATTCTTGCTGCGGTGCCGTCTCGGCAGGAGCAGGTGCATAAGCGGTCATGCGGCTAGGCGAGGCGACAATTAAGTAATCGCCAGAGACGACGAGGTTGCCTCCTTGTTCACCAAATTTGGCCACGTTGATTGGTGGGCTCGCTTCGTTGATATGCGATTTTTCGTCCAGGTGGGCCTGCAGCCGATAAATCGTATCACGGGTTGGCCAATAGACCTGATCGCCCACCAAGACTCCGCGTCCGAACCCATGATCACTTGTTCCCTGAGATACCTGAGGGAACTCGGCGCGAATCTTGCCAGAGTGCAGGTGAATCCAAAATAACTGATTGCCGCTGACCAGCACATCTTCGTCGGTTGCGCCCAAGATATGCAGGGGATCGACGCCCCCAGGAACCGTTTGCCATACAAGCTGCCCTGTTGCCGCGTCTAAAGCAAAAACGCGATCGCTATCCAAAGGCATACAAATGACCAGCCCTTGCGTTACCACACAGGGGTTAATATTGCGTTGTACCAAATGATGGGCGAGTTCCAGTCGCGGGGTAGGAGTCATTTCGCGGCGGGGATAACGCGTCAACCAGAGGGTTTCCCCACGCTGGGCATCCAACGCGGCAATCACGCCGTGGTTGGTGTTGTAGTAGAGAACACCATCCTTCAAGGTCAGCAAGTTATGAGAACGGTGCCCATAGTCGGTCTCTTGGATAAGGCCGCTACCGTAAGGCTGGGTGATGGAAAGCGGTTTCCGCCATAGCATCTGCGAAGTCGTCCAATCGAAACAGGCAACGGCCGATTCATCGCGGACGCCTGACTTGGTCATGCCACAATACAGCCGATTCCCTTGAATGATAGCGGTTCCTTCAAACGACCAGGGACCAGAAATGCCCGTTGCCGGAGGGACCCGAGCGATGGCTTTGCCTTGCTTGCTCATATCGAAGACGACCATATCCGCCGGGTCTTGAAACTGAGCTTGAAATATCGGAACGCCATTCGCGGTGGTTCCGATACGCGCCACCAGCATGTTGCCATCGACCGATTGGGTAAAGCGAGGAATCCCCAGGGCATTTAAAAACTTGACGGACATCGCAGAAAGCATGTTGCCCCGTCGGTTACGATCAGAACGAAAAGCATCTTGACCGTTTCCAGAAAAGAAAACCCCATATTCTGGATCGACGTGATCGAAAACCGTTCCGCCGGTGGGAAACGCTGGCAAGCCACTATCTAAAGCGAAGGCCCGTACGTTTTGCTCGTCGGCAACGACGACAACGCGGTCTTGAACAATTGGAAACGTGGTGTTGAGGGCTTTCGCCGATTCCGCGATCAATGGAGCGATCTCGGTTGACTGCTCTGGCACTGAAGAGCCTCCAGACATCTGCGGTAAGATGTACGAGTCGAGCGATACGCTCCAACTGGGTTGATAATGACGCACCGGCACGACCTGCTTCGCATGCCCATTGCGAGAATAGGCCCCAGCAAACGTGGGCCAGTCCCCTTTCTTTTGACCAGGAAGTTGACCAGGTGATGTTTCGATTAGCTTCGTAAGAAACTGAGCGTAATTGGTCTGACGACCTCCAAGGTAGCCCTGGCTGTCGGGATAAAGTTGCTTGAGAATTTCTAACTCGGCTTGGGCGCGATCTTCGGCTCCTTCCAGCCACGAAGCCAGGCACAAGCGAGCCCAAACCGAGGCAGGATCGATGCTGCTGTTCGGAATTGTGGCAAGCGGGCTGGAAGAAGTGTCGTCGTTCAATCGCTGCTGGATGTAGTCGCGGTGCTTGCTCCAATCGATTCCATCCACCGCCACCCACATCGGCTGGCCTGGCATGGCGAGCAGGACGCCAGATGGATCTGACGGAGTGCGGAACTGAGGAGAGATGCGTTCCCACGCGGTGCGGGCTTCGTTAAAGCGGGCTTGTTCTAACAGGAGGTCTCCCTGAAAGAGCAGTGCTTTGTCGGTGTAGCTGCTAAGAAAGTAGTCGTCGATTGCTTGAGCTAACTGGACCGGGTCGCGAGAAGCCTGGGCTTGGTCGAGAACTTGCTGAGCCAGGGGATCGATCTGGCGGCGATAGACTTCCAAAAACTCAGGCGTCTGCCGCGAGTAGGCCGCAATACGACGTTGCAAGTAGGACTTCAAATCAACGTAGTAGAGGTACTGGCTACCCAGATCAACACGATCGTTACCTCGGGCAATCAGTTCGTCACTGTGGCTCCCGATCAGCCGCCCCAGTGTATCGATGGCATCTCGCCAGTTTTTTTGTTGTAACTGTTGATCGATTTGCGAGAGGAGATTTTTGGTGTCGTTCTTAATCTCAGGCAAATCGACCGTCAGCGAGAAGTCGGCTCGCAGCCCAACGTCCCCACCCTGACCGAATGACTGGCTAGTTCCCAAGAACGTTATCGCGATGACTCCCACGAGCCCCACGGATCGTATTATTCGCGCAGTCGGATCGATCATGCCCTCGCTTTTCCTGGCGTCGTAAGACAAATGCTCACTACAGTATAGAACTACGTACCCAGCCAGGAAAGCAAACCGCTGGCCAAGGAATTCAGAAAAGGGAGCTTGATGGGTAAATTTCACCCATTGAGGCAGGACAGCAGAGGGGTGTGGGGGAAGTCGTTGCCGTTTTCGGCGGACTACGAATCCCAAGCCGGAGGCTGCGTGGGAATACCTTGCTCCGCTTTTTTGAGGGCCAGTTCGGTCAAATCGTCGGCGGACAGTTGTTTGCGTTCGGCGACGGGGCGGCGAAAGTACGACACCACAATGTAGGCAAAGAAACCTGCCAGCAGCAAATACGGAATCACCATCATGAACACGATGCTAAAGGCATACGCCGCAATATAGTTATCGCTGAGGCCATCTTTGCACGTCGGACAGGCCCATATCTGCGATGCGTTGCCGGTCACCAACAGAAAGCCTGCGGCGGAAAAGATGCGTCCGAGATGGTTCTTCAGGTTCTTCATAGAATTAGCTTGCCGCTTGAGCCGGAAAGAACTGATACAGACAAAGATACACTAATACACCGGTTACGGAAACATAAAGCCAGATCGGAAACGTCCATTTGGCGATGCGACGGTGGGCTGCTCGGTTGTCCTTGAGACCGTGATAGATCGTAATCAACGCTAAAAACGGCACTGCAGCCGCTAGGACCACGTGCGATAAGAGCATCGCGTAGTAGCTGTAACGGACCCAACTGGGGGGATAGTCTGGAAACGGCTTACCGTGATCGGTAAGCAGCGAGTGATAAAACAGATAGCAGCCCAGGAAGATGGTCGAGACGCCAAAGCAGCTGAGCATCGTCCATTTATGGGCATTC
This sequence comes from Bremerella cremea, assembly GCF_003335505.1. Lineage (NCBI taxonomy): Bacteria > Pseudomonadati > Planctomycetota > Planctomycetia > Pirellulales > Pirellulaceae > Bremerella > Bremerella cremea. The sequence continues at coordinate 82,407 of NZ_QPEX01000045.1, read as the reverse complement.
ACTTTGCCTTGCTTGATCAGCACGAAACCGACGATCAGCAGCAGTGTCGCCAAGCCATTGAGTGAGGCATTCACATGCGGCAATACATTTACCAGTTCCACGCACTAATCCTTCTTCTCTGGGGCATCGTCGGTGCTGTTCTTCTCGGCTGTGGCCGGAGCGGCTTCTGCTGCTGGAGGCAACATTTTCTCTAGCTTTTGATGCAGGGCTTTCATCTGCTCTGGCTGGCTCGTGCGGTACGAATCGATCACCTTACCTTCACGATCGACCAGGAAAACTCGATCGCTGTGGTATTGTTTTTCCACTTTGATGTTGAAGAACTCTTGGCCGATCTTTTGGATGTAATCAAAGTCGCCCCGGACAAAGTGCCAGCGATTCGGATCGGCTTGAAATCGGGAAGCGTAGCCGGCCAGCATCGCTGGGGTGTCGTTTTCGGGATCGCAGGTAATACTGACTATCTTCAAACCACGATCCTTAAAGTCGTTGCGTAGTTTGGCGATCTCGAGGTTTTGCATCAGGCAGGCGCCGGGGCAGGCGGTATAGAAAAAGCTGCCCAGCCAGACGTCCCCATCTAGCGATTTGCTATCGAACGGTTGCTCTAGGCTGTCGGTTAGCTGGAAGCTTGTCATGCCCCCTGGCTGCGGTTTTTGCCAGCCTTGGGCGACTTCCGTTTCTGCCGGTTCTTCTTTCCCTTCGTAAGGTTCCGCCAACAGTTTTTCGATCATCTTCTTAGCATGGCGAAAGTCGCTATCTTGTGTTGCGCGAAATGTGCCCCGCAGCTTGCCGTTTTTGTCGATGATCATGAGGCGGTCGCTGTGGGTCTGGGTTTCGAACATGACCTGAAACGAGTCTTCCACGATCGGCTTTAGCTTGTCCATATCGCCGGTGAGAAACGTCCAGACGCCCGGTTGAGCCTGCATCGATTCTGCGTATTTGCGGAGCACTTCCGGCGTGTCGTTGACTGGATCGCAAGTGATGCTGACAAACTTGACTCCCTGATCGGCGAATTCTTCCTGCAAGATCGCAATCTGTTGGTTCTGTAGTTTGCAAATCGAGGGGCAAGAGGTGAAGAAGAAGCTGGCCACCCAGACATCTCCGGCCAGCGACTTGGTGTTGAACGGTTCTGCTTCCGCCGAGGTCAATTCAAAGGGAGGAATTTGCCGATCGAGCTCCATCGCTTCCGCCGAGCCAGCATGATCGTCAGCTTCCGGCAGCGGCCCGCGCGCGGGGCGGTTGATGGTGGCCCACATCATCATAAGCCCCAGCACAACAAGCAGGATGGCGGATACAAAGATTCCAGTGGTCGCTTTCATAGCCAATCTCCACGTCTTGTCTTAGTGGCTGCACGACAAGACAACGCAAACATTACGATGGCAAATAGTAGGGTAATCGTTACACCGAAGGAGACACTTGGCAACCAAAACTGCCCGCCAGATTCCCCCCCGAGGAAGCTCGGCGCGACCTCCGCGTGCATGATCCGACGAATCGCTCCGAGGGCATAAGTCACGGGATTTAACGTCATCACCCAGCTTAGCACCCATTGCCCTGGCGAAGTAATCGCGCTGCCGGAAGGAATGGGAAAGAAAGCGCCGGAAAGAAGCCACATGGGCATCAACAGCAAGTTCATTACGGCATGAAAGCCCTGTGTCGAGTCCATCCGCCAAGCCAGCCAAAAGCCAAGCGAGGTTAAACCAATGCTCGCGATCACCAAGATTCCAAAGATCGCCAGGAACTGCAAAAGTGTCAGCGAGATTCCGACGAAGAAGCCGAGGCAAAGGAAAATCATGGCCTGACCAACCGCCAAGATGGTGCCGCCGAGAACCTTGCCCAGGACCATCGACCACCGCGGGATTGGCGAGACGAGGACCGATTGCAGAAAGCCTTCGTTGCGATCCTCGATGATGGAAATCGTGGCGAAAATTGCTGTGAACAGCACAATCAGTAGCAGCGTACCGGGGAAGAAATAAACGGTGAAGCTTTCATCGCCTCCCCCCTCCCCTTGCGTGCGAAAGACGCCAGTTAAGCCGGTGCCAAATAGCAGCCAGAAAATAATGGGCTGGCCAATCGCACCAATAATGCGGTTGCGCTGCCGCAAGAAACGAATGATCTCGCGATAGCAAAGCGACCAAGCTGCCGACAACGGGTTGGGGGTGAAAACGGTTTCAGCGGAGGTCATAAGGTCACCTCCTCGGTGAATTGTCGACCGGTCATGGCGATAAAGACATCTTCCAGCGAAGGTTTGGCCAACGTGATGGCGTCGACCAAGTCGCTTGCCGTGTGCATGATCGTACGGATAGTGCCAGGCCCGTCTTCGGTTTCCAGCCGGACGAAGTCACTGACCTCGGTGGCTGCAAGATGGAGTTCGGTTTGCAGTTTCTCGATAAGCTGCTGGGGTTGCCGTGTGCGAATGGTGATTGTGTCGCCACCGATTCGATCTTTTAAAGCGTCTGGCGTATCGAGAGCGACCAGACGTCCTTGGTCGAGGATTGCAATTCGATCCGCTTTCTCGGCTTCGTCCAACAAATGCGAAGTCAGGACGACGGTGACGCCGTGATCGGTTCGCAGGAATTCAAGGTAACGCCACATCGCTTGGCGAGCCGCCGGATCGAGCCCGGTGCTTGGTTCGTCGAGCAGCAGAACCTTGGGCGAATGCAACATCCCTTTGGCCAGTTCGACGCGGCGGCGGAGCCCGCCAGAGAGATCTTCGGTAATGTCGTTTTGGCGATCAGTCAGTTCCAGCTTGTCGAGCAGCAGTGTCGTGCGTTGCTGCAGCGTTGGCCCTGTTACGCCGTAGAGAGCCGCTTGCTGGGCGATGTTCTCTCGCACGGTGAGCTTCTTGTCGAGGCTCGGCATCTGAAAGACGACCCCGATTTGCTGACGGACCTCGTGCTGATGGGCTGTCACGGTACGACCGTAAACACTGATCGAACCGTGACGTAGCGGCATGAGGGTGGAGAGCAGGCGAAATAAGGTGGACTTGCCACCACCGTTGGGCCCAAGGAAAACGAAGATTTCGCCTGGATCGATCGACAGGGAAACATCCGCGAGCGCTTGACGCTTTCCGTAAAAGTGGGAAACGTTCTCGATGGAAACGGCTCGAGGTGAAATCATTCGTTGTTCAACTTAATGGTTCGCGCTGGGGGCATCCGCAGCGACGGTTTCTACCGGATCGACATGCGGCACTGGAGCGTGATACCAACGCACTTCCGAGTATTTTTCAGTTCGCAAGCCGATATCGGGAATCAACATGCACATCAGGAAGATCGCCATCATCGATGCTGGGATCGTCAGGACCCATTTCCAGTTGGCTTCCCACAAAAGGTGCATGAAGAACAACATGACCAATAGGGCCTTGCCGCACGAAACAGCCATCATGAAAGCCATGCTGACCTTGGGTGGAATGGCGGTATCCCACCACTGGAAGTAGGTCAAAAACGAACAAAGCGTCAGCACGCAGAGGGCGACAAAAACGGCCCAGTACTTACCGTTGCCGCTAGTCGCGTGCAGCGTCTCGTCGTTCTCCAGATGGGCATCCGGGAGAGGCTCGCCATGGGGTGGCACTTGGCTGGAATCACTCATGGGGGTGCTTCTCTAAAACAGGTACAGCATCGGGAATAGGAAGATCCAGACCAGGTCGACAAAATGCCAATACAGCCCGGCGTTCTCTAGGTAGTTCGCTTTGGTAACGTCGAGGGTGCTGAAGAGCACCAGCAGGAAAATAAGCAGCCCGATCACCACGTGCAAAGCATGAAATCCAGTCAGCAGAAAGTAAGTGCTGGCCCACATGTGACCACTGGGGATTACCATCGGAAGTTTCATCCAGGGCATTTCGTGGTTGATGCCGTGATTGAGCAAATGGGCGTCATTGGCCAGTAAGAGATCGAGGAACGCAATTCGTTCTTGAATCGGCTTCAGCTCGGTTTGCGTCTTGGCCTGATCTTGCATCAGCGTGGCCTGTTCGGCACGCATCTTGTTGGCATCTTCGTCAGACGGTTTGTCGTCGCCTTCCGCAGCCAGTGCCGTTTGGATTTCCGTTTTGCGGGTTTCGATCCCTTTAAGCTTGTTTTCGAATTCGGCTAAAGGAGCTTCCAGCGACTTCTTTTCATTGCGTAGCCGGGTCGCTTGGTACTCGGTCGTTTCGTGATGGTGAACGCCGTAGACCAACGAATCGATGATCAATTGGGCTTCCAGCGGATTGTTCGCAGTGAGCGAAGCTTGGCGCGCCGTATAAGTGACACCCCCGTTGAGCATCGTATCGATGAACGATTCTCGCGTAACGCCGGGGACGGCTTCCAATTGTTTCTCTTCGTCCGAGAGCGAAGTTCGGAGTTCTTCCAAACGAACCTTTAACGCCGAGACGTAGTAAACATCGGAACGGTCGTAGAGACGACGATATTCCTTGTTCGGGAAGATACCGTGGGCGAACTTCTCTTTGTATTCAAAGGCTTTGATGCCCAGAAACGTACAACCAAGGGTAAAAGTAACCAGTAGCCACCTTTTCGCTAGGCCAGAGTTGTTGGCGCGGGCTGCTTCCAAGGCCAGCACGATCGATAGGCTACTGCAAATCAAGACGAACGTATTGATCGCTCCCAGTGGTTCGCTGAGATAGACATCGTGCGGCGTCGGCCAGGTGCCGACCGGGCTGCCGAAGCGAAGCACCACATAGGCGCCGATCAGGCCGGCAAAAAACATGATTTCCGTCGACAGGAAAAGCCACAGGCAAAGCTTGCCCAACGGCAAGGGCAATGCCGGGTGGTATTCTAGTTGGACGTGGTCGTGATGGTCGTGGTTGGAATCGGACATGCGGGGTTCGTTCTAAGACTCGTTCCGTGGAAACTTACACGCCGCTGGGCAGAATGACCAACAGGCCGAGTTGGATCGGCAGGTAAAACAACGATGCAAACAACAACTGACGAGCCGTTCTTTCGTCACGCGACGTAAAGAAGCGGAGCGAGGCAATCAACATAATTGTGCCGCCGAACAGCGAAAGCAGCATGTAGGTGATATTGGGCATGGCAATGTAACTTAAGCCAGGCACAACGCTCGCCAAGAGCAAGGCCATAGCGCCCGAGACCGCTTGGAGGCCAGCTTTGGTACCGCTGCGGTCGACAACCGACCACATTTGCATGCCCCCTTTTTCGTAGTCTTCGCGATAAAGCCACGCGATTGCCATGAAGTGAGGGAATTGCCAAAAGAACAAAATCGCAAAAAGCGAAATCGCCTTGATGTCGAGGGTGGGATTCACGGCCAGCCAGCCCATCAGCATGGGCAAAGCACCTGCGATGGCACCGACGGTCGTGTTCCAAGGAGTCCACTGCTTCATGGGCGTGTAGATGCAAACATACAACACCCAAGTCAGCACTCCGATCAATGCCGGCATCCAGCCAACGGTCGCCAGCAAGTATGCGACACCGACGGAACCAAGCATCGTGCCAAAGACTGCGCTGCCGTAACGAGACAAACGTCCACTGGGGATTGGTCTGCGCGAGGTTCGTGCCATGCGGCGATCGGCGTTGACTTCGAGGCACTGATTCCAGACGCAACTGCTTGCGGCGACCAGGGCTGTGCCAATGATCACGTTCACCAGGCGAAAAATATCTGGCTGACCACCGCTGGCATAAAAGCCGGCAATCGCCACGCAAACTAATAGCAGCAAGGCAATCTTGGGCTTGGTGAGTTCCAAGTAATCGCTCAACTGCTGTTTCATGCCCGACCGGCGTTCGGTCAAGGTGGCGGGTCCTGTGCTCATGCCATTACCTCCTTGGCAGACGCTTGAGGCGTCGGCGGAGCGGAGTTCTTAGAAGAGTTAAGAGAATGGGAGTAACATCGCGCACTGTAGGCCGCCAGCATTACGGCAGCGCCTAAAATGGCCGAACCAACGGCCACATGGCCGGTTACGATCATCGCTTGTAGGTTGCTTTCCCACTCGATCACAAAACTAGCGAAGTTTGCTCCGCCAGGTAAGAAAGTGGGCCAACCATATTTCACGGTATAAGCCGCGATCCCTAAAACAATTTGCCCGACAACCAGCAGCACGGTAATGACCGCGACGCCGAAAATGTGCCGATTGGCTTGCCGATCGCGAAAGGCCAGCCACAGCAGCAGCAACGCGTTGCCAGCGATAAGGAAAGCGGTGATGACATGAAAAAGAACCGCCACCCGAAAGGATTGGTGCTGCATCGTGGCAGGCACATGGCGAATCAATGAACCGAGAGCAATTTGCAAGAACGCCAAGATCGTGAGCGAAACCGATCGCAGCAAATAGGCCCGTCCCAGCGAGCTATCAACGGGGGACATTGCCTGCCAACGTCGTGAGGTGCGACATTCCAGATAAACTAAGTACCCAAAAAACAGTGGGCCAACGCAGCCATGCACGCGGGCGATGGTTGTAGCATCAAGCACGACGCGTAAGCCCCCCAGGACGCCCTGAACTAAAACCAGCACAAGGGCAACAATGCCGAGCAGGATTTGCGTGCGATCTTTCCGCCAAATTGCCAGCACCAAAAACAGGATGCACAAAAAGCCAACCGTCGAGGCCAGCAATCGGTGACCATGTTCCAAGAACAAATCGTACGGACCAAACACCCAAGTCTGCCAAGGGTACAAGAACATGTTGTACCCGTAGGTCGACGGCCAGTCAGGCACGGCCATGCCGCTTTTGGTGGTTGTGACCAGGCCGCCGATCCAGATCAGCGGATAGGTCGCCAAAACCAACAACAGCGCCAAGCGGTGCGGCCAGCGAGACTCGGATTGGGAAAGTTCAGTCATGGGGTTCTATTTGTCGGTCAACGTCGGTGACACGTCCGCTTGTCCACGTTCGTTGGGTGGTTGCGTTTGCGGGTAGTAGTCCTTATCTGATTCGGGCGAACCATACTCATAGGGGCCACGGTAGACAATCGGCTGGAAATCGAAATTACCATGCCCAGGCGGGCTTGGGGCTTGCCATTCCAAACCGTTGGCATGCCATGGGTTTCGGCCTGCTTTGGGGCCGAAGAACATGCTGTAAAAGAAGTTCAAGATGAATGGGATCTGCGAAGCGACCATCAGGATGGCGCAGATCGTCATGAATTGGTTGATCGGCTGAAGGTGACGGAACGTTTCGTAGTGGTAAGGATCAGCCAAGCGACGGGGAAAACCAACGGCGCCCAAAATGTGCATCGTGAAGAAGGTACCGTTGAGGAAAATGAACGTTAGCAGGAAGTGCGTTTTCCCCCAGAACTCGTTCATTGTCCGGCCAAACATTTTGGGGAACCAGAAGTAGATGCCCCCGAACACTGCCATGGCGGTTCCGCCAAACAAAACGTAATGGAAGTGGGCCACGATGTAGTACGTGTCGTGAATGAAAATATCGACCGGTGTGGCCGCCATAAAGATGCCAGACAACCCACCGACGACGAACATCGAAACGAACGCCAGAGAAAACAGCATCGGCGAGGTGAACTGGATCTTGCCGCCGTAAATGGTGCCCAGCCAGTTGAAGGTTTTCACGGCACTAGGTAGCGCGATCATCATGGTTGCGACCATGAAAGTCATGCCGAGGCCGGGGTTCATGCCGGAGACAAACATATGGTGCCCCCACACAATGAAGCCAAGCCCGGCAATGCCGTTCATCGCGTAAACCATCGGCTTATAACCGAACAGCGGCTTGCGTGCGAAGCAGCAGAGAATGTCGGAAACCATCCCCATGGCAGGCAGAATCATGATGTAAACCGCCGGGTGGGAATAGAACCAGAACAAGTGCTGCCACAACAGCGGTTGCCCGCCACCAGGGGCCATCGGCGAGTTGTTGACCGAGAGGGCTTCCGGAATGAAAAAGCCGGTTCCTGCGGTTCGATCGAGTAGCTGCATCAAACCTGCCGCTGTCAGCACCGGCAAAGCAAATGCTTGCAGCAACGCAGTGATAAACATCCCCCAGATCGTAAGGGGCAAACGCATCATCGTCATGCCTGGGGCCCGCATCTGGATGATGGTGGTCAGGTAATTGACCGAGCCCAACATCGAGCTGATACCAACACAGGTCAGACCCAGCAGCCACATCGTTTGGGCCAAGCCACTACCGGGCGCCGATTCTGGGATCGAGGCCAACGGTGGGTAACTGGTCCAGCCACTTGAAGCGCCGTTGCCGGCAACAAAGAAGCTCCCGCCAAACAGGAAGAAGGCCGGCCACATCACCCAGTAGCTGAGCATATTCATCGTGGGAAAGGCCATATCGTCGGCCCCGATCATCAGGGGAATCAGGTAGTTGCCGAATGCCCCGGCCAAGATCGGAATGATCACTAAAAATGTCATCACCGTGGCGTGCATGGTGAAGAGCATCGTGTAGAACTCAGGCGAAATCTGGCCACCTTCCGCCGAGAATAGCATCGGGCCGATCACCGGCATATCGCTCCACGGCCAAGCTAGTTGCCAGCGAATACCGATCGCCAGCAAACCACCGACCAGGAACCATAACAAGGTCGAGAACAGGAACTGAATCCCGATCACTTTGTGGTCGCGTGAGAAAACGTAGGTTGTAATGAACTCGCCAACGCCAAATTCGCCGGACGAGTGGGCGTGTGCGGCATGCCCATCCGCAGTGATGCTGCTCATCGTATCTTACTCTGCCTCAGCCAGCGAAAATTCGGACAATTCTTGTTCGTCATAGGTCTTCTGCAACCAGGCATCGAAATCGTTTCGCGACTGGACGGTGATCTGACCTTTCATCTTGTAGTGTCCCCACCCACAAAGCTCGGCACAGACAATGTCGTAGGCGCCATCTTTGATCGGCTTGAACCAAATGAACTGCTTCATCCCAGGAACCACGTCCTGTTTGACGCGGAAGTTAGGCAGAAAGAAACTGTGCAGGACGTCGTCGCTCTCGATTTCCAGAACGATTTCTTCGTCACGGGGAATATGCAAAAGGTTGGTCACGTAAAGGTCGTCTGGCGTGTCGAACTTTTTATCCGCCCCGGGATACTGGATCCGCCACTCAAATTGGCGACCGGTGACGCGGGCAATCGGCGGCATCGGCTGGCCGTTGGCCAGCGTCGGACGACGCATCCGAGCCCCAGCCCAGGCATCCATTTGATAGATGGCCAGAAAGAGCAGGATGATTGCCGGCACAACCGACCACATGACTTCCATGTAGTGGCTGCCATGCGAGAAGACGACCGGCTGATCATTCTTCGCTGCGTCGTATTTCCAGAGGAACCAAAACAGCAGGATCCCCGTCGCAATGAAGACAATCCCCGTTAGCCACAGGATGCAGTAGAAAAGGTGGTCGATGCTCCCGTTTTCGACAACCCTTTCAGGGAACCAGTGGCCTTCAAGCGGATACCAATCCATGGCCGCCCACACAATAATGAGGGTGCCCAAGATTGGGATGCTCAGAAAAACAAGACTCCAGAATCTTCCCACCAGGGATTCTCCTACTTACAGCCTACGCTGTGTGATAAGCCAGGCGAATCAGTTCGCCCGACGATCAAAGATTGTGCAATTAGTTTCTTAGGCGAATGTTCTCTTGCTCGTGCAGTTGAGGTTGGCTCAAGCTGTCGTACGGCAAGCCTTTAAGGACGAAGTCGACCATGTGCCAAATGTCTTCGTCTTGCAGGTCATAAGCGGCGGCGGGCATCTTTGCTCCTTCGATGCCGTTTTTGATCCGCCAATAGACATCAACCGGTCGGCGACCGCCGCGGAAGTTGCCTAGTCGCAAATTACGTGGATCGAGCTTCCGAGGCGGAAGTGCACCCAAGGTCAGAAATTCTTCGACGTTCTCAGGGGCCTTCGGATCGTAGAAATCCTCCGTCCAGTCGTCGTAGAACATTTCAGCCGTCTGTCCATCGCCCAGCCCAGATTGACCGTGACAAGTGGCACAGCCTCCCTTGCCAAAGAAGAGTGTTTTCCCGGCAGCAACGGATTCGTCGAGATTCCAATCTGGACGCTGAGGAACTTCCGTTGGCTCAGCATCACGCCACTTCTCGAAGATCGGGAAGATAAAATCCATCCGCGCGTATTCGGTCAACTCGTCCACTTCGGACTTGAGGTCTTCCTTCGCTTCGGCGAGTTCCTCTGGCGACATTTCTTTGATGTATTCTTGTTCTTCCTCATTACGCTTCTCGGCGGGCTTGGCAACCGCTGCGTCGAGCTGGGAAAACTCCATCAGCAGATTCCGCTCGGCTTCTCCACGGAAGGTGAGGTACTTCACGTATTGAACGAGTGCTTCCACCTCTTGCTCGGGCAGTAGTTTGAAGCTGGGCATTGCCGTCCCAGGGGCACCGTTCATGATGATACGTTTGAGATCGTCATGCGTTGGCGGCACACCAGTGGGAGTCGACTTCCACTTGAATTTGCCCAAGCGAAAATCGCGGGGGTAAGGGTTCAGAAATGCGGCCGTGGGGCCAGCACCGTCGCCGTTGATGCCGTGGCAATGAACGCAGTGCTGTCGATAGAGACCACGCGGGCTGCCATCTTCCTCACTGCCGTAAGGGCCAGCGGCCATTTGAAGCATGTCTAGATTGAGCATATCCTTAATGCTGGATTGCTCTGCTTCCAGTTCCGCCTTTTCTTCTGGATCGAGACTGTCGGGATCTTCGTACAGATCGGGGAACAGTTCTTCGTAATTGAACTGCGGAACCTTCGGTTGATCAGGCGTGCCGAAATTCTCTGCCAGAATGTTCGCGATCGGCTCGATTTGATACTCGAGACTAAAATTCGATCCTTGCGTAAGTTCTGTCTTGCGCAGGGCAACTTCGTTCAGTTCGAACTGGGGCGGTTCCGACGTACATCCGACGATTGCCCCAATAATGACGGCCAAAACCAGGCCTCCCGCCTGATTACGTCCGCCAAACTTAGGAGCCTGGCAAATTCGCATTGTTGATTCCAGATAGTCTCGGCTCGGCAAAGCAAAGACGACGCTGTTAAGGTTTTTTCAGGAACGTAATCTCGCTGGGCTTTTGTGTGTTTCGTACGACAAAAGCTCGGCGATCAGTGTAAATTCTAATGAAAGGAACGCGGGGCCAGGAACGGCCCCAGCGTTGGCTTTGATGGTGTTCAGGTTATTTTAGCAATTTGGAATCGATCACGATGTCGCCGAGGTCGTTGTCGCCTTGCTTGACGTCGATTTCGATGATTCCTTTGCGGTCTTTGACCGTCTTGCCGTCGATCTTCATTTCTTTGACATAGTTGCTGACCGGGTGCCATACCTGAAATTGGTGTTTGCCGACCGGCAGGTTTTCGATGGTAAATGTGCCAGCTGGGCCGGAAACTGCCATGTAAGGCGAATCACGCATCACGATGCGGGAGTTCATCCAGTTGTGGATCGAACAACTGGCCAACATCGGCGACTTTTCTTCCTGCTTGAACGTGTGGTTCGCTACGCCCCCGGCAGGCACCAAGAGGTTAATACCTGGGTTGTTGAAACCATCGATCTTGAAGTTGTGCGGAATCGGGTCGAGGTTTTTTAGTTCGATCTCTTGGCCGGTACAAACTAAAGCCACTTGGGGCTCGTACAAGCAATTCTTATTTTCGACAACCACTTTTTCTTTTAGCTTCTCTTCGTACATGGGGTGAGGCTGAGGAGCCTTCGCGCCACGATCCAGAAAAAGCCAAAGTGCCGCATCTTGCAAGTTTCCGTCTTTATCGACTTTTAAGACGGGATTTGGAATTTGCCTGCCACAGAACCCTTGGTTTTGACCAACTTGTAAGGGAGCAAGTGCTTTGACTTCGCCGTTAACGACGAAGCGTCCTTTTACCGTGCCCCACTGCTGGGCAAATGCGTTCTGGGACATGAAGCCCAGAACGCCCAACAGCAAGACTGCGAACTTCGCAGTTCTCATGACAATCAACTCCTCAAAACCAGCGTGGGTTATTTAGGGGTCAGCAGTTTGGCGTCGAGCTTGATGTCGCCCAGGTCGTTGTCGCCTGGCTTAACTTCGATTTCAAGCAGGCCTTTGCGATCTTTGACCTTCTTACCGCCGACGTTCATCTCTTTGATCGTCCCGGGGATTTCGTGCCAAACTTGCAGCTTGTGCTTGCCAACCGGCATGTTTTCGATGGTGAATGTCCCATCTTCAGCCGAGACGGCCATGTAAGGAGATTCGCGAACGATGATCTTGCCGGCCATCCAAGGATGGATCGAGCAACTGGCATTCATTGGGTAGCGTTCTTCCGACGTAAATTCATGCTGGAAAACACCACCGACAGGAACCAAGTTGTTCATGCCCGAGTTGGCGAAGCCTTCCACTTTGAAGTTATGAGGAATGGGGTCCGAGTTCTTGAAGTCGACCTTTTGACCGACTAGAACCCCCACGATGTGTGGTTCGTACAGGCAAGCCTTGTTGTCTACGAGAACTGGTTTCTTAGCGGCTTCGGCGTAGGAAGGATGCGGAGTAGGGGCTTTGTCGCCACGATCGAGGTACAGCCACATGGCCACGTTCTGGACGCCGCCATCTTCACCGACCTTCAACGAAGGGTTGGGGAGCTTGGCACCGCAGAATTCAGAATCTTTGGTGATGTTGTCATCAGGAATCGTGGGAGCTTTGCCGTCGATCAGAAAGCGACCAGTGACGGTTCCCCAATTTTGAGCCATGGCACTTTGTGCACAAACTCCAATCACGGCGACAACCATCAATCCAAGTTGCGATATTTTCATCCAGTACTCCTTAATGGCAATTCGTTTTAGGGGGGTGGGAAGGTTGGAGGGGTGAAAAGCAAGGGAATCTCACCGCCTCAGTAGGGCGCGTTATTCCACCACACATTATATGCATCTGGGAATTTTGTGCCCGTGATTTCTGTCGCACCCCAATGAGGGGAGCGTAATCAGTTTAATTTACGAGCCAAGCCGGATTGTTTCCACCCCCGGATAGGCGGTTTTAAGTGACTGTAAAAGATCTCAAAAACCGTAAGGCTTATCGGAGGGCGTTTTAAGGTGGGCACCGAACGGGTCAGCGTGTTGTGAAGGATTGCATTATAGAGTGCCTGTTTTACCAAGCGGTGCGCTGGAATCAAGCATTACTTTCTTTCAATCCCAGACACATTTTTGCCAACTTAGCAACAATCGGACAGTTTGACTTCGTTTTTCCGCAGGAGGTGATCGTGGAAATGGTAATTTGGTACACTGCACGATTCTTCATTTCATCGATTTTTTCGCCATGAAAGCGGCTGCGGTTTTATGAACGTATTGGTCTTAGGTTCGGGCGGACGCGAACACGCGTTAGCTTGGAAGTTGTCACAAAGCTCGCGCGTGCGGAATGTATTCGTGGCGCCAGGCAATGCTGGGACGCAGATCGATGCCGAGAACATCGCGATTGACGAAACCGATTTTGCGGCCTTGGCGGATTTCGCGAAGCGGAACGACGTCGGGCTAACCGTGGTTGGACCAGAAGCCCCCCTGGTGGCAGGCGCCGTCGATTATTTTCGCGAACGTGGCCTGAAGATCTTCGGCCCCAATAGGGTTGCCGCCCAGTTGGAAGGCAGCAAGGCGTTTTGTAAGCAAACCTTACGCAGTGCCGACGTCCCTACGGCCGACTATCGCGTTTTTCGTGAACCAGATGCGGCTGCTCGTTACATTAAAGATCGCTTCCCTCACGAAGGAGAGGATGTGCCGGTCGTGATCAAGGCCGATGGCCTGGCCGCTGGCAAAGGGGTGACTGTCTGTAACACGGCAGAGGAAGCCTTAGAAGCGATCGATCAGATCGGGCGTTTGCGTGTGTTTGGAGATGCGGGCGCCCAGATCATCATCGAGGAACGGCTCGATGGCGAAGAGGCAAGCGTCCTTGCAATTACCGACGGCAAGACGATTCTTACCTTGCCTCCGGCCCAAGACCATAAGCCAGCTTACGACGACGACCAAGGGCCCAATACGGGCGGCATGGGGGCTTACTCCCCTACCCCGCTGGTAACGCCTCAAGTCATGGCGATGGTCGAAGAGAAGGTCTTGGTTCCGACCGTGCATGGGATGAAGCGAGCCCGAAATCCGTTTCAGGGCGTTCTTTATGCCGGTTTGATGATGACCAACCAAGGCCCCAAGGTTCTTGAGTACAACGTCCGTTTTGGGGATCCTGAATGTCAGCCGATTTTGATGCGGTTGAAATCTGATTTGGCAGACATTTTAGAAGCGTGTGCTGAGGGTCGTCTCGATTCGATCGACCCGCCCGAGTGGGATACGCGTCCGGCGGTTTGCGTGGTGATGGCTTCCGAAGGTTATCCTGGCAGCTACGAAAAAGGAAAAACAATCCGTGGTCTGGATGAAGCCGCGAAGCTGGAAGACGTCAAGGTCTTTCATGCGGGCACCAAATTCAACGGCGACCAGATTGTCACCAACGGAGGCCGCGTGCTTGGTGTTACCGCAATCGGCGAAACCATTTCTGCGGCGAAGCTAAAAGCATATACCGCCGTCAAATGTATTCGCTGGGATGGAGCCTGGTGCCGGAAGGATATCTCGGACAAAGCCCTGCGACACCCGTAAGCGACGGGCTTTGACCTCTTGTATATATTGGTTGAGAACTGCTGCCCAGCGCGTCTACTGTTCGCCTGGGCCGAAGAATTCGTTGGCGATCTTCTTTAAATAGTCGGCCGAGAATACGTTAGACGCTGCTTCTTTGCCCTCCCCTGCCTCGGCGGGTTTGCGTTTCTCGCTTGGCTTCGCGGGGGCTTCATGGGTTGCCGCAGGTCGTGAGGGAGAGGCGGCTTTAGGTTGCCGCGTTTGCGGGTCCGCCGTCTCTGGTGGCATGAGATCTGCCAGATCGATTTCGCCAAAGAACTTAATCCATTCGTTGACTTGGGCGTTGGGAACCGAAGCGGATGGCTGTTTAGGGGGCGGGGGCTTCTTCGCCTCTTGCTCTTGAATCCGCTTTCTTGTTTGCCGCATCAGCCGAAACCAGCTATCGCTATCGATCGCGGTCGCTTTGCGGCGACGGGCAGCCCGCTGCACGCGGTGATCGCTGGAAACAACGGTTAGGCGTTTGGGGGCATGATGATCGCGAATCAGTTCTTCGATCATCTCGTCGGCGTCAGCATAGCCGGAAGCGAAACGGACAGTAATCTGGTGGTGATTAACTGTTCGAGGGAGGCCAGGCGGAGCGTTGGCCGAATCGAAAACGACCGTCGTTTGGGACAGTTCCTTTGGGTCGATGACCTTGAGCAAAGCATCGAGAAGAGCTCGACGTTCCCCTTCAAACGAACCCTCTCCATCGACCGAGCCGACCATGCCGGCAGCAAAAAGCAGATTGTATCCGTCGATGATGAGCGACATGAGGCATTCCTTTTAAGGGCACGTTCCGTTCATCTTTTGGCTGGTAAAGACGCTACAGATGAATAGGAAACGCCCTGGTTCCTCTCTTCCTGCAGGAGCGAGAAGCACCTAAGAGGAAAGCGAACTACGCTGCATCGTACCGAAACTTGCTGACACCGCCTACAATCGTTTCAACCGCGCGGCCGATCAGTTCCACTCCGTGGAAGGGGCAGTTGAAGCTCTTCGAGCGGTAATCGGTCGTGTCGACGGTCCAGCGATGTTGCGGGTCGATAATGGTGATGTCGGCATCGGCCCCAACTTGAAGTGTGCCCTTCGCGAGCCCCAAGACCTGGGCGGCGTTGAACGACATCGCTTTAATGACGGTCGACCAGTCGAGATGTCCAGCGGCGACCAGATGAGTGCTCACCAAGCCGAGTGCCGTTTCCAGGCCGACCATGCCGAACGGCGCCTCGGTGATCGCACACATCTTCTTTTCGGAAGACCGGGGAGCGTGCCCGCTGGCGATCACGTCGATCGTGCCATCTTTGAGGCCGGCGATGCAGGCCTTGATATGATCGGCGGAACGCAAAGGAGGATTCAGCTTAAAGCTGGTATGGAAGTCGCGCATTGCTTCGTCGGTTTCGGCGAACTGGTAGGCACAAATACTGGCCGTGACGCCTACGCTGCGCATTTTAGCACGACGAAGTATCTCGACGGTGCCGCTGCACGAGATGCCGAGCAGATGCAGTTTGCCTCCGGTTGCTTCGCAAATGCGAATATCGCGTGCGGCCATGACGTCTTCGGCCTCGGTGGGCATCGGCGCCAAGCCCAGCACGGTAGAAACCTTGCCGTCGTGCATCACGCCGTCTCGCGAAAGTTCGACCATTTCAGGCCGGTTGAGCACCGGGCGATTGAACATCAGCGTGTATTCTAAGGCTCGCCGAAGTAGTTCCGGGTTCGAAACGGGACGCTGGCCATCGCTAAAGGCTATCGCGCCGGCGTTATTCAAGATGCCAATCTCGGCCATCTCTTCCCCTTGCCGTCCGCTGCTGACGCACGCAACCGGGTAGACGTTGCAGTGATCGGCATCGGTTGCTTGGCGACCAAGGTAGGTCACGGCGGCGGCGCTATCGACAGGGGGATTCGTTTCCGAGATAGCGGCAATCGAAGTAAAGCCGCCTGCAAGTGCAGCAAAGGCGGCCGATTCGATGGTTTCGTCTTCCTCGAAGCCTGGCTCTCGAATCTGGACATTCAGGTCAATCAGCCCAGGAACAACCAGCTTTCCGGATGCATCGATCACTCGGGCAGCGGAGGTGTTTGCGTCGACGTCGATCGCTCCGATACGTCCCTCGTCGATCAGCAGGTTCGTAATCCGATCGATCCCCTGGCTGGGGTCAATCACGCGACCGTTTAGAATAAGCGTGCGAGGCATGGTTGTTTCCACTGGGCTTGCCATGGCTGGGCAAGGCACGAAGGTGAAGTCTCTCTCTTAGCTGATTGATGGGGAGGCTACGATGTGGCGCGACCGTCGTTCAATAGCCACATCGCTGCCATTCGCACGGCGAGCCCATTGTTGACCTGGTGAAGGATGACGGAATGCTCGCCGTCAGCGACTTCCGGGGTGATTTCCACGCCACGGTTGATCGGGCCTGGGGCCATGATCAGGATGTCCGATTTGGCACGCTCCATCCGTTTGCGGTCCATCGCATATAGCAAGGCGTATTCGCGAACGGAAGGAAATGGTCGGGTGTACTGTCGCTCGAACTGAATACGCAGCAAATTCAGCACGTCGCAGCGGGGTAAAATGGAATCGAGATCGTGCGATACTTCGACACCGAACTCTTCCCAGCGGCGGGAAACGAGTGTCGAGGGGCCGCAAACGATCACGTGGGCACCCAGTTTTTGCAGCCCCCAGATATTCGAGCGGGCCGTCCGGCTATGGGCGATATCGCCAACCATCGCAACCGTTTTGCCGGCCAGCGTGCCCCGGTGTTGACGGATTGTGAGGATATCGAGCAGGCCTTGAGTGGGGTGCTCGTGGGGGCCGTCCCCTGCGTTGATGACCCCACAATCCAGGTTTTTGGCCAGCATTTGCGGAGTGCCAGGAGCCTTGTGGCGGCAAACGAGCGTATCGATGCACATCGATTCGATCGTCTTGGCCGTGTCCAGCAAGGTTTCCCCTTTCGAGAGGCTGCTGCTGGAGGCTGAAAACTCGACGACATCCGCGCCCAAGCGACGGGCGGCCAAGGAAAAGCTGGTTCGAGTACGTGTCGAGTCCTCGAAAAACAGATTCACGGACGTGCGACCGGTAAGGATCGATAATTTACGTCGGCAGTTTTCAGTGGAGTCTTTGAACGCTTGTGCAACGTCGAGAAGAAGGGTGATTTCGTCCGACGTCAAACTTTCTAAATCGAGCAAATGCCGCTTAGTCCAGCGGCCTTGAAAGGGCTCGAGAAACCCAGGCGTCTCCATGGAATTCCAGAATATACATAGCGGTTGGGACGATCTACTTGGGGCCAAATTCTAAGGATTCCTACCGCTGGTCACAACCTGGGGGACGGGGGAATCTGCTCCGTTTTTGCCGGGAAACGAAAAACGGGTGATTCGAGAAGGAGGTCTCGAATCACCCGTCGCTTGCTTGCAGAACGGTTAGGAAGCCAATCCGACTTACTAACTACTACCTGGCATGGGAACTGGTAGTGCTTCAGCCGGCTGCAGGCCGTCCGCTCCATTGGCCGGTAGGTTCATAGGAAGATCCGGTCCCACCGGGCCGGTTGGGCCCGCCGGGGCGTTGGGCCCCGAAGGAAGCGGTGGAGCGTTCGGATCGCCTGGTGGTGGCAATACGAGTTCGCTGGGAACGGTATCGCCCGGATTCTGTGCTACCGAGAAGGGATCGATCCAACCACCACCCAAGGCTTTGTAAAGCGAGACCACTGCTAGGTAAATGTCTCCTTCAGCTGAGGCGGTCTGGTCGTCGAGTTCGGCCTGAACACGTTGAGCGTCCAACAGCGTGAGGAATGGGATCAAGCCCCCATCGTACTGTACCTTCGAGATCTCAGCCGCTTTGCGAGCGGAAACCGCTGCTTTTCGCAAGCTTTGAGCACGTTGGATGCTGTAACGGTATTTCGAGAGCGAATCTTCCACTTCGGCAGCGGCTTCGACAACCGAGTTCTGGTAAGCGTAGACCAGACCTCGCCAGCGAGCCCGTTGAACTTCGATGTCACTACGAACACGGCCGAAGTCCAAAAGTCTCCATCTCACCCCAGGACCAGAGGCATAGGCAATACTACGCGGCTCGAACCAACGGGTGAACGACGTTGTGTCGACCGAGAACGTACCGGTTATCGTAAAACGCGGATACAATTCGGCCACAGCCACGCCAATACGGGCAGCTTGAGCAGCCAGTTGCCGTTCGTAGGAGCGAATGTCTGGACGCTGACGAATCAACTCGATAGGCAGCCCCACGCCAATATCTTCCGGCAGCAGAGGGAACTGCTGGTTCGGAGTGATCTGCTGGGCAAGATCGGACGGAGGTTCGCCCATCAGTGCCGACAGACGATGGTAAGCCAATTCCATTTCCTGCTGCAGCAGCGGCAACGCGGCTTCTGTTTGGTACAGGTTGTATTTGGCCTGTTCAACGTCAAGTTGAGTGACGGTACCAGCATCGAGCTTGACTTCCGCATCTCGGAGAGCCAACCGTTGCAGTTCGATATTTCTCTCAGCGAACTGAATCCGACGCTGGTAGGTACGAACGGTGATATAGTTGGCACCAACTTCACCCTGAAGGGTAACCATCAGAGCATTGTGATCTTCGATGGCCACTTCAATGTCTTGGGTGGTAGCCTGCAAGCGGCGACGGACAGCCCCGAAGACATCGATTTCCCAGGTGGCATCGAAGCCAGACGACCAGTAGTTAAACGGCTTGGGGGCAATCTGCGAAAAGCCGAACGTGTTACCGGTACCCGACTGCTTCCGGCGTGTGTAGCTGGCGATGCCATCAATGTCGGGGAATAGCCCGCCACGAGCAATGCCACGCAACGCCCGTGCTTCGGCGATCTTTTCAGCGGCTTGACCGAGGGTCAAGTTTTGCTGAGCCGTTCGTACGATCAAACTGTTGAGAATCGGGTCGTTAAACTTTGTCCACCAGGCAACCGAATCGTTGAACGATTGATTTACCCCCGGAGGTAAGGGAGGTATCCATTCACTGCGGAACGGCGCTCCAGGATCGATATGGTCTGGCCCAACAAGGCAGCCAGTGAGCCCCAGCACCGTCGCAGCGACAGCACCGAGGATCAACTTGCCTATTATGATGGGCGAATTGTTGTGGGGTCTTGGGTTTCGCATAAGCCGTTCGCAAGCTAACTGTTTCGTGGTGAGATATTTTACTTCCCAATAAAATCTCCTCAGCTAAGTTATCGGTGGAACGGTTGTATGGAATTTGTCGTCAAGTTTCCGGACTATACGGGTCCCTCAATCGTTAATGTTGACGATAGTAACGATAGCAATTTATTGCGGGGTTCCGCCGGTTTTACCTTCGGATGGGGTAAAACCAATCGTATCTATAGGGAATGCTAGCGAGGCATGCATTGCCTATTTTGACTAACCGGATTTTTCTCTGGAATCGGATTAACTTTCGTCTGCGGTGTAACCGATACCTAAAACAACGGCTGCGTAAGAGACGCGTCGTGCAGATGCCCCCTTTTGGTCCTCGCTTCGCAAGGGATTGTGAGAATGGTTCACCGATTTCCCCTGTTCACTTTCCCCGTACTGTTGATCATCCTCTTGGGAAGTGGTTGCAGCATGATGCGCTCCTCGGCGAGCTTAGATTCGGCTTCGCCTCAGGACCAAGCGAACATGATGCCCAATCAGCCGATGATTCTTGTCGAGATGCAGTCGAAAGAGCACAAAGGTTCGACGCAGAAGATTCTCTTAGCCCAAGCTCCGACGGTGCAAGCCGCCGTCGACCAAGCCAAAGCGAATGCGAAGTTCAAGCGATTCCATATCGCCGTGAGCCGATTGCCGCAGCATCCTGGGGCCCAACCTCAGAAGTTGATTTCGCAATACGATCACGTCGATAAAGCCATTCCCATGGAATACGATTACCAGCTTCAAGCGGGCGATCGTGTCGTGATTGTGGAAGATCCAAGCACTACCATGGACGACATCTTTGGAGGCGTCGTCGGGCCATTGAAAATGATGGCTGGAGCCGATGCCGGCAAAGCGTCCCCTTTCTAATAGGCGACGCGCCAGCGAGTGCGGAAGAGCCAAACCATCAGGCCGAACAGAATGAGGTTCGCGCCGATGGTAAAGCCTAGGTAGAGACCAAATCGCGTCCAGTTCCCGGCATTGTCCGTCGCACCATCCAGATCGACTTCCAACGGAACGTCCCACAAGGCAGAAAAAGGGCTGGCTAAGGTCAACTGCTCTGCAAACTGCACGACCGGGGACGTTTCAGGCTTGTTTTCTTCAAGCAAACCTGCGGAAGTGTATTCGACAACCGAAGTGTTCGTTATCGGTGTGAATGCCAGCTGGGCAAAGTAGTCGAAGGCCAGCGTCCCACAAAACAGGGCGATAATGACCAGATAGGTACACATCAAGCTGTGAGAAGTCTTACGGAACATTACCGAGCAGAATAACGCCAGCATGGACGTTGTGATGCAAGTCACCAAAACCACCAAGAGATAGGCCAAGACAGAAAGCCAGTTGGTCCAATAGTAAGGCACCATCAAGCACGCCAACGCGAGCGGCCAGAGCAAAAAGCAAGTCAGCACGCTGGAAACTCGGAAGCCGGCGATCAATTTGCCGGAAAGAATCATCCAGGGGGAAATCTCGGTCGTAAGCAGCAAATCGAGCGTCTCGCGTTCCCGTTCCGAAGTAATGCTTCCTGCCGAGAACACCGGCCCCACCAGGATGTTGAACAAGATCACATAGGCCATGTACAGCGGAGCGTACTGCGGCTTGAAATAGAGGCAAACGGCCATAAGCGGAATCGCCAGGAACATGCTGATTTGGATGACCAAACGGAGCATGAGCGTTCCTTGAGCGAAGATTTCGCTGTGAATCTCTTTGTCGTAAACCGGATTTCTATGGTCATCTAACAGCTGCGACCGCTTGGGGGGCGCAAAGAAACGGTCGGGGAACTGGTCGCGTTGGATCACCAGCCCCACAGCTTCGCGGGCCTCTTTGTCTAAGTCGATGACTTCCTTTCCTTCGCTGCCGACATCGTTCGGGTAAAGCAGCGTTTGGGCCGTGTAGGCGGAAAGCAGTACGATTGTCGCCAATGCCAACAGAGGGACGGTCATCAACAACACGACCAGGCGCAAACTACCGTCCTCCCCTAGCATCCGCCAAAAGAAAGCACCTGCCAAAGCGATCGGCAAGATCAGCAGATAAGAAACCACCAACGATGAGGAGGTCCGCTGAAAGAAGCTGCTACAAGCGACACTAATCATGCCGAATGTCGCCACCGCGACCATCAAAATTGCGTATGCGGCCAGCAGTTCGTAAAGCGAAACACCACCTAGCGGTAAACAAAGCATCACGATCGGAAGCGAGGTGAAGATCAGCAACGCCAAGTGGGCCAACGAAGCGAGCAGCTTGCCGACGACGATCGCCCCCGGCTTAAGCGGACTGGCCAGCAGCATTTCGTACGTTTTACGTTCTTTCTCGCCGGTAAGCGTTCCCGAGGCGAAGCTGGGAGCCATGAGCGAGGCTAAGACGAACTGCCCCAGGAAAAATAAATCGAACAGTCGGCGAGCCGATTCTTGATCGGTCGAAAGATCAAGCCGTTCGACTTGCGGCCACGCAAAATAGACAATTGCCGCCAATAAAACCTGATAGGCAAGCAATAGCAAGAAAGCTCGAGCTGTCCGAAGATTGACGAGCAACTCCCGCTGCAAAACGGGATTTTCTAGTAAATACATTCCTGCGAAACCGTATCAGGGCCAACGAAACCGACTCATCCTCCCGACGAGGCCCGCTCATTGTAACGCCCTGAAAGTTGCGGAAGCTAGTATTCGGACAAGATTCCTGGCGAATCCGATTTCCGTGTTTTCTCATTCACCGCAGCCCAGAGTTCGAAACTTCATTTTCAATTCGGCTGAACTACCGCCAGGGTTAACGCAGGTTCTATAGCACGAGATAGCGCATCGATTAGGCAGTTCTAAGAACGATCGCCTAACGAGGCGGCAGCAGTCCTTGCTTTTGGGGGATAGGAGACAGTGCCAAGTGTTTTACTCCTGGTTTCTGCTGAAGTTTGTTAAAAACTCTTGGGGAGATCGTTGGTCGTTGCCAGGCCGTTAAGGGGAAGTCGTTTTCGCTAATGGCGATTCTCGTTCGGTATACCGCTGTTTAGCCTCGATAATGGTTAAATGTTGCCCACAGTTTGGAACGCCGTTTGAGTCCTTACTGAGTTGATTCCTGTGCCCTTACGAAATTCTCCCTCGGAGACCTCAAATTGTACGCTTCCAGAGCCACACGAAGTGGATTTTCCCTGGTTGAACTATTGATCTTGGTGGCTACCATCGGCCTGATCGTGGCTTTGTTGCTACCCTCGGTCCAGCAAGCTCGCGAGATTTCACGGAGGATGCAATGCACCAATAATCTGAAAGAGATTGGTGTGGCGCTACACAACTATCACGACATCTTTTCCGCTTTGCCGTATCGAGAAGGTGGCCCAGGCCAGCATCAATTCAACGGCGGCCCGATTGCTCCGTTTCAGCGATTGAGTGGGCTCGTGGCGTTGTTGCCGTTGCTCGAGCAAGGAGGAGTGGTGGAAGAGTTGCAACTATCAGGGCAAACGAAAACCCCTTGGGAAAGTAATTACCAGCCTTGGAAGCATCATTTCAATATCTTGCGTTGTCCTTCCAGCCCAGATCACTACTTGCAAGAGGGGATCGGCGATACGAACTACGCTTTTTGCGCGGGGGATTCGCCCGATACCGAATCGCTGGAACCACGGGGCATCTTTGGCCTGGTGAATCATGCGACCTTCGATAGCATCACCGACGGAGCCAGCCTCACGATTGCATTGGCTGAGCGGGCATTTCCGAGCAGTAAACGGGACAAACGCAATGTGGGATATGGAAGTGATCCCGAAACGCCAGCCGAGTGTGCGGTGACGTTTGACTCTTTTAGTGGTTACGCCAAATCGAATCCTGCCCCGGGTGGTCGCTGGTCCGATGGTGGCTCGGCGTTCTCGGCCATGAACACCTGCTTGCCACCTAATAGCCCGCAATGTGCTTATGCAAGCCATGAAGCCCAAGATGGCTACTATACCGCATCGAGCGAACACCCCGATGGGGCGATGTGTGTTTTTGCCGACGGATCGGTCCGCTTTATCACTGAAGCGATCGACTGCGGCAATCAAGGCGCACAGGCTGTTACCTCTGGTCCAAGTCCCTATGGAGTTTGGGGATCGATGGGAAGCAAGAGTGGCAGCGAACAAACTCCAGGAGCCTAGCAAGATGAATCGTTATGGCCTGATGCCCATTGTGTTGGGATTGGCCTGCGTGATTGGTTGCAATTCGGAATCTTCCACCAAGGTTCCAGGGCGTTCCGTAACCGTCGAAGCGGGTGGAATTGTTACCCTCAACGGAAAACCGCTGGCAGGGGCAACGGTGTTGTTCAGCTCCGAGCAACTCAATCTTACCGCCTATGCTAAGACCGACAAAGCGGGAAGATTTCAGCTATCCACCTACGAGCCTGGCGACGGCGCGCCGGCTGGTCATTACCGGGTAGCGATTAAGAAAGTCGATCATGCCGTCACCAGCCCCAGCGATCACCCTGCCTTGCCACCAACGACGGAATCTTCCCCGCTTTTGCCTGCGAAATATGCCGATTGCGAGACCTCTGACTTAGAGGCTGTTGTGGCTGAAGGAAAGGATAACTCCTTTACTTTCCAGCTTTTTGACCTCCTTGAGACCTCTTAGGACATGCCACTTCTGGGCAGGAAGAAGAGGGCTCTTCCCTCCTTTCGCAACGAAGAACAATTTCCGAAACTGGAAAACTGAAAGTCGTTCTTGATCAGGCAACATGTGTGCCGGGCGGATTTTCGGCGTGCATGAAGGAACCAGTTGAGAGGTTGGCGATGGGACCAATTTTCGGTCTGTGGCGAGATACGTGGTGGTTGTGGACCATCTTTATGACTGCTCTTTTGGGAGCCGTAATATTTGTGACCCCCTTCTTTCTGTTCATGGCTCCGGCTTTTGTGGTCATGTTTCTCTATTTTGCGTTCGTTCGCTACGACGAAAACGGAAAGAATCGCGGCGATATGTGACCAGCGATGGCGACCACGCGTTGGGAACGCGTAGAAAGTGGCGTGAGACTTGGGGACGTGGTAGAGTGAACGGCCTTCCTTCCTCGCTCCTTTCAAGTTGAATCCCACCATGCTGAAACGTCGCACCTTCTTGGCCGCTTCGTCGGCGGTATTGTTGACACCCCATCTCTCTTTCGCGGCAGAAACGAAACGCCGCGTTGCTGTGATTGGGCATACCGGCCGGGGAAATTACGGACATGGCTTAGATACCGTTTGGCAGCAGGTGCCAGAGGTCGAGATTGTTGGCGTTGCGGATGCGAACCCGGCTGGCTTAATCGCCGAGATGGCGAAGCTGAAAACAACTCAGGGCTTTGACGACTACCAGGAGATGCTCGAACAGACCAAGCCAGAGTTTGTTACCGTAGCCCCACGGTATGCCGATCAGCATCATGACATGGTCTTGGCTGCGATAGAGTCTGGCGTGAAAGGGATTTACTGCGAGAAACCGTTTGTCCGCACGCCTGGGGAGGCCGATTCGTTGCTTGCTGCGGCCAGCCAGCATGGGACGAAGGTTGCCGTTGCCCATCGCAACCGCTATCACCCTGCCCTGGCCCAAATCGATCAGTTGATCGCCTCGGGCGAGATGGGCCAAGTGTTAGAAATTCGTGGCAAAGGGAAAGGAGATCGGCGTGGTGGCGGCGAGGACCTGTGGGTCTTAGGAACACACATCGTTAATCTCTTCACGTACTTTGCCGGCCCGCCGAAAACCTGCTCGGCGGTGATGCTGCAAGAGGGCAAGCGAGTCACTTCTGCCGATGTTAAGCCCGGTGCGGAAGGGCTCGGCCCGTTGGCTGCCAACGAGCTACATGCCCGTTACGTGATGGAAGATGGCACGATTGCTTACTACGATTCCATCGCCAACGATGGGACGGCTGGAAATGGTTATTGTTTGCAATTGATCGGGAGCAAAGGGATCGTAACCTGGCACATCGACCGCGACCCGGTGGCTCATTTTACGCCAGGCAACCCGTTTGATCCTGCTTTACCGCCGAGAAAGTGGCTGCCGATCACCTCGGCTGGGGTTGGCAAACCGGAGAACCAACCAGAAGTGATCCGCAAGGTGCATAATCATGTCTTGGCGATTGAAGACTTGATGGCCGCCGTCGATGAAGATCGGCCGCCACTCTGTGATATTCAAGCCGGAGTGACGACTGTGGAAATGGTGTGTGGCGTGTTCGAGTCGCATCGACAGAACAGCCAGGCAATCAAGTTTCCACTAGCTGAACGTGGGAATGCGTTGACGAAGCTATAGCGAAATAATTAATCCTGATCCCACAACGAATAAGGATCGTCGAGCCGATTCATCTCTTGTTGAAGCAGTGTTTCTAGTTCTCGACGTTTGTCGATGTATTGTGGCTGATCTGCCAGATTTGTTTCGTTGGGCTTGGGGGAATACCCCGTCACGGTAATCACGTCTTGCTCGTGATGCTCTGGCAGGAATTCCAGCGGATTTTCGGCCAAGTTGAATAGCTGTGTCTCGTGAATCCCAGCGCTAGGAACATCGTATTTGATAAGCTTCCAATCACCTTGGCGAACGGCACGCATGCCTGGTTTTTCGCCCCCACAATATACGCCGTATAAAACGTCTCGCACGGTCGCTTGCTTGCCTTCTAGTACTGGTTTGAAGCTTAGACCTTCGTTGGTCTCGGGGGCTTGCACGCCAGTCAAATCGCACATTGTGGCCAGTACGTCCATCAGATACACATTGCCTGGGGCTCGCGAGCCTGGGGCGATACCGGGCCCTTTAACGATCAAGGGAACACGCCAAGTGTGTTCGTACAGGTTTTGTTTCCCTTGTAGCCCATGCCGTCCGATCGCCATTCCGTGGTCGGCGGTGTAGAAGATGTAAGTGTTCTCGAGTTCTCCCATCGTCTCCAGCTTTTTCAGCACCCGACCAACTTGAATATCAATATTCTCGCTGCACGCGAAGTCTCGGCCTAGTTCGTTGCGGATGGTTTGTTCGTCTCGGTTTTGCCAAACCCCACTCACGTTCACTTCATCGCGGACTTTTAAATGGCTGTTTTCGAAAGGATGTTGGGGAAGCCAATTGTGAGGCAAGCTGGGTTGCTGAGGATTTGCTGGCGGCAGTCTATTTTTATCGGTGTGATTAGTCGCCCCATACTTTGCTAATAACTCAGGTGTGCCATCTCGGGTATCGTGTGGATGCGAGAAGCCAAAGTAAATCAAAAACGGGTCGGTATCGTTTGCTTTCTCACGTTCGTTCAAATAATCGAGTACTTGCTGGCCATGCCAAGCACTGCCGGTCTCGGCGGTGCCACCTCGTTTCAGGGCTTCTCGCACGACGGTGAATTGTTTGTTGGCAGCGGCATAACTGTTGCCGGTTTTGCAGGTTCGCATCGTGTCGTAACCTGCTCGATTAAAGACGGCCGCCATCGTGTTGTTGGCCAGTCTTGGCGGTACCAAGTTTGAAGTGGCTTCGCGCGGTTTCCCTTTACGAGGAATGTGCCACACGCTGCGACCTGACATTACCATGTGCCGCGATGGCGTGCAGACAGCCCCTGACCACGACCCCATATGGTACGCAGCATCAAACACCATGCCTTCGGCTGCCAGTTGATCGATTACCGGTGTGTCGAGTTGGGACTTGGGATTATAAAACCGGAAATCAAAGGGAGATTGATCGTCGGCAATGATAAATAAAATATTGGGACGTTTCTCCTCTTCAGCGGAAACGGTCTGCGGGTAGCAGCCCAGCAATATGCATAGGATAGGCACGCAAATCAATGTTCGGGGAAGCATGATTAATCCTTGCAGAGAAGGGAAAAGCGGCATGTCAAAAGGAAGCTATTTCTGTCCGCTTTTCCAGAGGATGATCTTCGAGGTATCGTTTGAAGAGGTTGGTCCGGCTGTGCTTCTGCCGCGACGAATGTCTTCACGCAGTTGCGCCAAAAGTCGTGCTGCAATGTCAGGTTCGGTGAGAAAGCGATTCGAGGTTTCGCCCACGTCTTCGACCATGTGGTAAAGCTGGGCTTTGGGGGCATTGTTGTCTACTTCTTTTTCCGTGGGGGAAGTCCAGCCACCGGAAGCCCGGGCCAACGCAAGTTTCCAAGGCCCCTGGCGATACGCAAAATGACCACTGATCGAATGATGAATCACGCCAGCACGGGTTGAATTGATCGGTTCACCTGACAGAACAGGCAAAAAGCTAACGCTATCTTCGCCACTTCCGGCGGCGATCGGATGAGCAACGATTTCAGCGACGGTCGCAAACAGATCGACATGGCAGATCAACTGGTTGCTAGTGGACCCTGGCGGAACTTTTTTTGGCCAACGGACGATAAACGGCACACGGTGTCCACCTTCCCAAATGTCGGCTTTCGAACCACGTAAGTTGCCAGAGACCAGATGCCCTTGCTCGGCCAATTGCGCAATGTCGGCTGCTTTGCTGCAGCCGTTATCGCTGGTGAATATTACGAGCGTGTTGTCGGTTAATCCGTTCCGGGCCAAGGCCTGAGAGATTTCGCCCAGCGTGTTATCGGTTTGCATGACAAAGTCGGCATAGTCCCCGAGCCCGCTTTTGCCTTGCCAATCTGCAGTGGGCAAAATCGGTGTGTGCGGCGAGCCGAGGGCGACGTATAAAAAGAATGGCTTGGCATCCTGAGCGTGGGCATCGATATATTCGACCGATTTCGTGGTTAGACGCGGAAGCATATTGATCGGAGGATCGTGAGCAATCACACGATCATTTTCAATGACCGTCTGCATGTCACGGGCATGATGGAAACCGTGAAAGTAATCGAACCCTCGCGCGACTGGGCCATCGGGAATCTTGCTGCCAACGGGCGGAGACTTGAACTGCTTTGCGTGATAGGGCTTGCCTGTTTGAGGATCGCAATATTGAAAGTTTAAGTGCCACTTGCCGATGATTGCCGTTTGATAGCCGTGCTCGCGTAAGAAGCTTGCTACCGTAGGGCGACTCTCTGCGATTAGGCAAGGGGCGAAGCCCGTCACCACGCCCCGCTGCAACTTGGTACGCCAACTGTAACGCCCCGTGAGCAGACCATACCGGGTTGGTGTACAAACGGAAGAACCGGAATGCGCGTCGGTGAAGATCATCCCTACCGCCGCCAACCGGTCCGCACACGGCGTTTTGATTTTTCCGTGTTCTGGATTCAAGCATTGAACGTCACCGTAGCCGAGATCGTCGCAGAGCACGTAGACGATATTGGGTAGGTCGTCTGCCGAAAGCGAACCTACCGAGAGGGAACTCAGCAACGCCACGACAAGGATGAGGCGATGTCTCATGGTCTGTTTTGCTTTTCTAAACGGGGGGCCGAGTGCCCTTGTTTTTGGAGCTTTGCCAGCAAATCTTGTAGCTGCTGCACTTTCTGGGGATGCTCGGTGGCTAGGTTTTTTCGTTGGCCAATGTCGTTTGCCAGATTGTAAAGTTCAACGGCCTGATTGTCGTCGCCAGGATAATCATGGCGGGCTTCCCATGGCTTGAAACCACGCGAGCGATACCCGGTTTTCGCGTCGACGAGGAGCCAGTCGCCGTCGCGGATTGCGTATTCGTTGGCGAACGTGTTATGCACATGCGTCTGACGAACCTGGTCGGCTTCCCCTTTCAGATAGGAAAGCATGCTGTGAGAATCTTCGGCGGCATCGTCGGGAAGTTGATAGCCTAGTTGGTCAGCGAAGGTCGCCATCAAGTCGATTTGCGAGACCAAAACATCGCTAACTTGGCCTGCTTGTGTGATGCCAGGCCAGCGGATGATGAAGGGGACGTGGTGTCCTCCTTCGTAGATATCACGCTTAAGGCCCCGGAAAGGTTCCGCCGACCAATGCCCAAACTTTTCGTCTCGGGCGTAGGCGTAATGTTCCGGTCCGTTATCTGCCGTGAAGACCACGATGGTGTTGTCGGCCTGGCCCGATTTTTCGAGGGCGTCTAACAGTTTGCCCACCATCGCGTCGGTCTCGACGACAAAATCGCCGAACGGCCCGGCCCCGCTTTTACCGTCGAAGGCATCGTTCGGGATGATGGGGGCGTGGGGGCAAGGAAACGCAAAATACAAAAAGAACGGTTCGTCCTGGTTTTTGCGTGACTCTAAATAGGCCACGCCCTTTTCGGTCAGGGTTGGCAATACGGCGTAAGGATCCCAACCGGTAACCATGGGGCCAGGGCGACATTCCCAGTTCCCTTCTTTGATTTTCTTCCAGGTCTTTTCGTCTTTCAGCGTATCGGGGATTTGCGCCATCTGATTGTCTTCGATCCAAGCGTACGGCGGAAAGTTAATTACCGTGTCGCCGAAGTAATGGTCGAATCCGTGCGCCAAGGGGCCATCTGGAATCGGTTGCGACCAATCAAAGCAATCGGGACCGATCCCTTTCTTGGTACGAATGGCTTCCCAGTCCCAGCCTAAATGCCACTTGCCGATGCATGCCGTGGTGTACCCTTTTGCTTGCAGCATTTCTGGCATCGTAAGCCGTTCCGGCTGAAACACCGAGGGCCCCATAGCTCCGACGATGCCATGAAAGTCGCGCCAATGGTGCCTTCCGGTCAGGAGGGCGTAACGGCTGGGCGTACAAATCCCAGAGGACGAATGCCCATCGGTGAAACGCATTCCTTCAGCCGCCAGGCGATCGAGATTGGGCGTGGGGATTTTGCCTTTTGGGTTGTAACACGAAAGATCGCCATAGCCGAGATCGTCGGCATACAGAATCAAAATGTTGGGGCGTTCTTTCTCACCCGCTTCAAGCGGATGTGAAAACAGCGTCAGGCAGGCAAGTACAGCCAGGGCGATCGTGCGAGTCATAGGCAAGCCGTGAGGAAGGAGTCGAGCGAGCGAAGTTCTTACTAGTTTAGAGGGTTAGGAGGAGGTGTTTCATGCAAAATAAGGGGCGATTTTGCCTGCTTTTTACGAAATCGCCAGAAATCGAGAAGCGATTGCCTCGCTGACCTAAGAGATGTCCCTAGGGTTGGTCGTCATCCGTGCGGAATGGAACCGCAGGCAACTGCTGAGCGTTTACCAAGTTCACTTCTGGAAAGGCGGCAAATGCGTAGCGAACTGCGGTCGGTTGGGGGACTTCCGGGTGGGTTAGCCGGATGCTCTCCCCGGCAATTTCCGCCTCGGCTGGCTTCCACTGGCGATCTTTTCCAGCGATCCAGAAGCCTGTCGGCG
Source organism: Bremerella cremea (assembly GCF_003335505.1). NCBI lineage: Bacteria > Pseudomonadati > Planctomycetota > Planctomycetia > Pirellulales > Pirellulaceae > Bremerella > Bremerella cremea. The sequence goes on along the minus strand of NZ_QPEX01000045.1, from coordinate 51,743 downwards.
ACTTGCCATCGTTCGTTTGCAGGCCTTCGGCATGGCTCAGCTTAACTACGGCCGCACTACCCTCTAATTTCAGTTCGGCGAAAGTTGGGCCAGATGCTTCGACCGAGCCTGGGTTAAGTAAGTTCTCGGCAATCAAGGCTAGCCGTTTACCGATTGGGCGTTTGTCTTTGGGGTGAATATCTTTCACGTCACCCAGGTCGATGGTGTTGGCAATGCCCGTGTTAGGAAGCGTCAAGAGTTTGGCCTGAGATTCACGGAACCAAGCCCAGCTATGGCCTGTCGGCGAGGCGACCTCTTTGGTGGGAGAAGAACCAGCAATGTGGCCATAACGGGGCAGCATCACGGCCAGTACTTGGAGGTCTTCCGTCCAGAGCGATCGCAAGTGCTTAGTCCAAGCCGGTAATGTCTCGCCGTACTGTTTCATTGAAGACAGCGAACCAGCATTCGCTTCGCCTTGGTACCACACCATGCCGCGTACCGTATATGGGGCCAGCGGGTAAAGCATGGCGTTGTAAAGAAGATTGGGGCGTGTTCGCAGGTAGATGTTGTCTTCCAAGATCCACTTCTTACCAGCGTCGCGATCTTGGATTAACTTGGCGACTCGATCGTGATCTTGGGTGTCGAGTTGTTTAAGCTGCTGGGCGAAGTGAGGCATCTCTGGGGCCATGCTGCGTGGCATCCAGCCTTCGATGGACGAACTTCCCCATGAAGTCTCGATCACCGCGACCGGCACATCGAGGGCTTGTTGCAGATCGTAGGCAAATGTCGTGGCGACCGCGCTCGAGCCAGGACCGACAATCCAGCGAGCATGGCACTTCGCTTGCGGCTCGAAAGCAACATCCTGACGCACGCTCAAGCAGCGGATGGGAAGACTCTTGGCTTTTTGGGCCAGATCCTTGATCTCGGGAATACCGCCGTACCCCATCTGCATGTTCGATTGGCCTGAGCAGATCCAAACTTCCCCGACAAGCACATCTTCCAGCGCAATCGACTGACCTTCGCTGGTGGTGGTCATTGTAAATGGGCCGCCAGCAGGCATGGGCTTAAGTTGAAGTTGCCAACGTCCCTGGTCGTCGGATTGCGTGGTGGCTGTTTGATCGGCGAGGACCACCTCAACGTGTGTGTGGGGCTTGCTCCACCCCCAGACGTTCAGCGGCAATTCCCGTTGAAGAACCATGTGGTCGCCAAAGGGAGAAGCCAGTTCTAGGTCTTGTCCCAAGGCTGGCGAATTGGCCGGAAGTGCTAGGCAAAGCAAAGCGAGGGGAAGAAAAAAACGAAACATTCGGGAGATATTCCTAACAAGAACGGGCGGGGTGGCAAGTTGGGCATGGTTTTCGAATATATGCTATTTTTACCCAAGTGAAATCCAGTACGCAAACTGGGCTTTGCGGCTTGTGAATCGGCTAGTGAGGCTGCAAAATGCGTTATTAGGTTCGTAATTTGTGGGGCCGACTATTGCAAAAATAGAGAAATACACATAAAACTTCGCGCAGAAAACCATGAAATATCGCGCACGCCGTTGACTTGCACCTTTGCCAGGGAAGCTGATGACCGACAAGATCACCATTGGTATTCACGCCGCGTCGTGGACGGACTATTCCCGCCGTGTTCTGCAAGGGTTGCTGAACTACATCGAGGAGTATCCTTCGATTCAGGTCCGCGACTTTCGTTATTCCAGCAACGATCCGAACCTGGTGGGCAATCCTCCGTGGGCCGGTAAGGTGGACGGGGCGATTGTTTCGGCGGGGCGTAATCCGGGTATTCTCTCTTGGCTTAAGCGTGGCCGGGTTCCGGTGGTAATCGCCGGGGGAGACTTGATCGACTCTGGCCTCGTTTCGGTTTATACCGATGTCCATTCGGTTGGTTACCTGGCTGCCAAGCATTTGACCGAAGCTGGTTTCGAGCATGTTGCATACGTCGGCTATCAGAAGTCGGACGGATCGAAACGCCGACGCGATGGGCTGGCAACCGAACTGGCCAAGGAAGGGATTCAGCTTAAAGCGTTGGCCTTAAAAGAGATTCCACTCGACTCGATCGATAACGCAGACGCCCCCACCCAAGAGACCTTAGAGAAGGTCAAAAAGCTGCTGGAGAAGTCGCCTAAGCCATTGGCTGTGGTAGCTTTAAACGATCGGATTGGTCAGTTGGTGTTGCAGTGCGCTCATGAGCTGAACTTGTCGATCCCGGATGAAGTCGGCGTGTTGGGGGTGGGCGATACCGAACAAGCCAGGATGTCGGATCCACCGTTATCGAGCTTGCAAACGCCAGCCATAGAAATTGGCTATCGCTGTGCCTCGCTCTTGCATGCGATGATTTTAGGGCAACCTCCGAAAGAAACGGTCTTTGAAATTCCTGCCCAAACGGTGATGGCCCGTCGTTCAACGGTTGGTTGGAAGCGAGCCGCGGTGACCGATATCGATCGCGCCCAGGACTACATTTACAAACATGCCTGCGAAGGAATCCGGCTGAAGGATGTCGCCACCGCCGTACGAATTCCGATTCGAACGCTGGAAATTGAATTCAAGAAACAAACCGGTCGTTCGATGGGAGAAGTGATTCGAGAGGTCCGTTTGGAACGGGTAAAGCACCTGCTAGAGACGACCAATCTTTCCACCCAGCGAATTGCAGCCATGGTGGGGTATAGTCACTATTCCTATCTCAATAAATTGCTCCGCGACGAGCTAAACGTCACGCCGAGTCAGTATCGGAAGCAACAGCGGTTGGCAAACGGAGGCCGGTAAGCTTAGCCCGGCATCCTATCTTGGCCCGAGAATTGCACTGCGATGATCGACTCATGCTTCTAAAAAGGGAGTCTCTTCTCGCTTCGAAGAGGTTTCCCAGACGATAATGATCGTTTTTGCCAGGTTCGACTACTAAGGGCGAAGGAGACATCGCATGCGTTGGCGAGGGCGTCGGGGAAGTGACAATATTGAAGATCGTCGATCGGCTCGTGGCCCTGTCATGATGGGGGGCGGTGGTTTGATTGGGATCGTTCTGGTCGTAATCGTCATTTTGATGGGGGGCGATCCCAGGGCGCTGCTGCGAGCCCTCGTGAATCAACAGCAACAAGCGGGTGGTGGCGGAGCCCCTGCTCAGGTCGATCAGCAAGATGACGAGCGGGCCCAGTTTGTGTCGGTTGTTCTCGCAGATACCGAGGATGTTTGGACTCAGCAATTTCAGCAGTTGGGCAAGCAGTACCGCGATCCGAAGTTGGTCATGTTCCGCGACCAGGTGCAATCGGCGTGTGGTTTCCAGCAGGCGGCCACAGGGCCTTTCTACTGCCCCTTGGATCAACGCGTTTATATCGATCTCAGCTTTTTCGACGAAATGGAGCGAGGGCTGGGTGCCGGTGGTGACTTTGCCCAGGCTTATGTTATCGCTCACGAGGTCGGGCATCACGTGCAGAACTTGTTGGGACAAAGCGAGGCCGTTCACAATCGCCAGCAGCGCGTGAGTGAAGAAGAAGCGAATGAGTTATCGGTGCGGCTGGAATTGCAGGCCGACTTTTATGCGGGGGTTTGGGCCCATCATGCTGAACGGAACTGGGGCATTCTGGAAGAAGGAGACGTCGAGGAGGCTTTGAACGCCGCGACAGCAATTGGGGACGATCGTCTGCAGAAAAGATCACGTGGGTACGTCGTACCAGAATCATTCACCCACGGCACCTCGAAGCAGCGGGCGAAGTGGTTCTTTCGCGGGCTGAAGACGGGCGATATGGAACAAGGTGATACCTTCAGCATTCCTTACAATCAGTTGTAGGTAACGACCCGTGTCGATTCACCGGGACGCGTCGATTACAATCGTAATCATGCGTCCTGCGTCCCCTGCTCTACCCTCCCTTTCCTGCTAGTGTGCCCCTCATGTTGAAGAAGACCCTCGGTTTAGTGTTGCTGTTTGCCCTGGCGATCGCTCCTTCGTTTGCGTTCGCCCAGGAAAAGAAATCTGGCTCTAAACTTGAGAAGGATATTCTTTATCGCAGTGAGGAAGGCCTAGACGACTACGCGAAAAAACAGTGCCGTCTCGACGTTCACTATCCCAGCGAGAAAGGGTTTGCCACGGTCGTGTGGTTTCATGGGGGTGGTTTAACCGGAGGGGACAAGGCGATTCCCGCTTATCTGAAAGACCAAGGCTACGCGGTCGTTTCCGCCAACTATAGGCATCATCCGCACGTGAACGCGCCAGTCTATATCGAAGACGCTGCAGCTGCCGTAGCGTGGACGTTTGCGAATATCGAATCGTATGGTGGCGATCCCAACAAGATATTTGTCAGCGGTCACTCGGCTGGTGGATACTTGACCAGCATGGTTACGCTCGACAAACGCTGGCTGGCCGCCCACCAGATCGACGCCGATCAGATCGCCGGAGCGATTCCGCATAGCGGTCACACGATCACCCATTTCACCGTACGAAAAGAACGTGGAATCGACAGTTTAAAAGTTGTGGTCGATGACCTTGCCCCGCTCAATCACGTGCGCAAAGATGCCCCGCCCATCTTGCTAACGACCGGTGATCGCGAAATGGAAATGATCGGTCGGTACGAAGAGAACGCCTATCTGTGGCGAATGTTCCAAGAGGCTGGCCATCCTGATTGCACACTGCGTGAGTTGGAAGGATTTGACCATGGAAACATGGTTCAGCCAGCAGCTTTGCTGATGAAACCATTTGTGAAAAAGCACGCGTCTGGGAAGTAGACGGGGACAACGGATTGTGGTCGGAGGATGGTTGTTCTGGTGTCTTCAGGTAAGCAATCTTTCATCGCGAGATAGATCGTACCCTGATTACAAGTGTTTCTTGAGGAAAGCTTCGACTGCTTGGCGGTATTTCGAGGCGTAAAAAGCCTTGCCGCCGTGCCCTGCCCCTTCCAGAATGATTAATTCCAGCGGGAGACCAGCTTCGTCATAAACTTCTTGGATGCGTTCCGATTGGTCAAGCAGGACGGTCTTGTCTTGGTCGCCGTGAAAAACCAAAAACGGTGGATCGTCTGAGGAAACGAAGTTAACAGCCGAGGCTTGTTTGGCCAGTTCAACCTGTTGATCGGCCCCGCCCCCCAGCAGCTTATAGACGCTTGTTCCTTCTTGGTTGGCAACGTGGGGTTGCGTCTTCGAGCGTAAGATAAAATCGGTCGCTCCGAAGTAATCGATCACGCAATCAACGCGTGACGACTGATCGAGATTCCCGCCTACGGTGCCTTCTAGCTCTTTCACGTCACCACTGGTTCCTAGTAACGCCGCCAGTTGGCCACCGGCGCTTGAGCCTGCTACGGCGATCTTATCGGTCGAGTAGCCGTACTTCTCTTGATGAGCACGCAGCCAGCGGATGGCTGCTTTGCAATCGTGAATCTGAGCCGGGAACGTCGCTTTGTCCGTAAAGCGATACGAAATGCTGGCCACGTTGTAGCCGTGATCGGTTAGCCATTTAAGTGGGCACGAGGTTTTGCTGCCTCCTTTCCAACCACCTCCATGAATCCAAACAACCAGCGGGCCACCGGTGCTATCTGGTTGATACAAATCGAGCTTCAAGCTGTGTCCATCGACGTTGGCGAACTCGATATCTTTTGTGACGCGCGGTTCGGCGGCATTGGCCGAGGATAACAAACAGACGAGCAGCAAAAACAAAAGTAAACGCATCACGATCGAGGCGGGCATGACAAGAGACTCGTGGAAAATGTGGCAAATCGTTTCATGGATCAGGCCGATCATAAAGTGCCTCGACTAATATTTCTAGCCAGTTAGGCGAAACTTCACCGTTGACAGGTGGTTTAATACATCGTGTACTGATAAACCCGTAGATTGTTGTTAGTCGGAGCCTTTATCGTGCAGAAGTTTCATTTCGTGGTCATCGGGCTGTTGTCGGTGGTATTAGCGGCGGCGCCAATCTTGGCTCAGTTTGCACCACATTTCCGTCAGCATGTGGTGAACCAAGCTCAAGCACTGCGTTTGATTCCGGCGAATCAAAAGACACCGGGGGATAATCGTGTGACAATTGAGGTCGTGGGTGATCAGCGAATCATTCGAGCCAACGGCATTCCTGCACACCCTACCGGTGCCTTTCCTAATCGGGGCAATCCTAACCCAATTGCCGCGCAGCAATATGTCTTTCATGTGCCTGCTCAGCCGCAAATGGCCGAGCACATTACTCCCCTGCGAATGCAGGACTTCGGAATTGGGATCAATGGGGTTCCGTTTGATCCTGGGGCAGCCGAGTGGTACCAAGGCAATCCACGCGGCGGCTGGCAGTACGAAGCCCTATCAGGGGCGGTGCCATTAGGAATTGATGCAAACCATGCCCATGTTCAGCCGACGGGAGCCTACCATTATCACGGCTTACCGACTGACTTGTTGAAAAGCTTGCACGTTCAGCCAGGAAAGCATTCGCCGATTGTGGGCTGGGCGGCCGATGGATTTCCGATTTATGCGTTGTATGGCTATCAAACAGCGAACAATCTTGAGAGCGAAGTTGTCGAACTCAAGTCGTCTTATCGGCTCAAAAAAGGAAAACGCCCCAGTGGCAAGGACAGCCCTGGTGGCACGTATGACGGAACGTTTCTAGCAGACTACGAGTACGTAGCCGGATCGGGCGATCTGGACGAATGCAACGGACGCCTGGCTGTGACGCCAGAGTTTCCGCAAGGAACGTATGCCTATTACTTAACGAACCATTGGCCGGTAGTGCCACGTGGGTTTCGAGGAACACCGTCGCGCGATTTCGAGCGTGGTCCTCAAGCTGGCGGCAGACGTGACCGCCGAATGCCTCCGCGCGGCTTTGGCCCTCCACCCCGGCGATAATTCTGTAATACAAATCAGGAGCGATTCCTTTGCCTTGCCGAAATGTTCTCTTTATCTGTACGCGTAATCTTTGGCGTAGCCCTACGGCAGAGCGGATTTACTGCGACGATCCTCGGTTCGCGGTACGTTCACGCGGGCTTAGTTCCAAAGCGGCACGACGCCTGGCCGTTAAGGACTTGGAATGGGCAGAGATTATCTTCGTGATGGAACACGAGCATCTTGCGAGGCTGCGCACTTTGCATCGCCGTTCTCTACCAGGTCGATCCGTTTACGTACTTGATATTCCAGACGAGTATCCCTACATGGATCCCCGACTGGTCGAACTTCTGCGGGAACGGGTAGAATCTTATTTGTACCAAATTGAAGAAGATCAAGCCATGTCCGCCGAATGAACACAATGGAAGACCTTGCCCGACAGGGCTATGCGATGTTGCCTGGCGTCTTCACATCGGAAGAGGTCGAGCGAATTACGCAGCGACTATTCGAAGACTTCGCAGCTTATTCTGGGCCTGCAGTGCTGAAAAGCCGCGATCGGATTTATGGGTCACGCAATTTACTTGCCACCAGTACATGGTTGTTGGAACTTGCTCAAAAGCCGGTACTGGGTGACCTTCTAGAAGCAGCTCTCGGAAACGATGTCGGTTTGGTGCGTGGCCTCTTCTTCGATAAGCCTCCAGATCGCTCGTGGTCGCTTCCTTGGCATCGCGATCGGACGATCGCCGTAAGAGACAACACGCTGCCGACCACTTCTTTCAAGAGCCCGACTCGCAAGGCAGGGATTGCCCATTTGGAAGCGCCCGACGAGTTGCTGGCAAACATGCTGACGCTCCGGATTCATCTCGATGCAATGACCGCTGAGAATGGCCCTTTAGCCGTGATCCCCGGCTCTCACCGGTTGGACATAGCGAAAGAAGAACCCCCGCTAGTATTGCAAGCCTCCGCAGGTGACGTACTGGCCATGCGCCCCCTACTCTCGCATTCGAGCAGTATGTCAAAAGAAGGCACGACCGCACATCGCCGGATCGTGCATCTTGAATTTGCCGCCACGAAGCAACTGCCGGATGGCATCGAGTGGAATGACTTCTTACCGTTGAGGGCAACTTGATGAAGTCTGCGATTGCCATGGGGTAACTAAGAAGCCGAAGGTTGCTCGCCGACATCAATTTTGAACAAGCGAGCCGCGTTCTTCCAAAGGATGAGTTCCAAGCTTTTATCTGGCAGTCCCAGGCCACGGATGAATTTCAGGTAGCTCTTCATTCCGCAAATCGGCCAGTCGGTGCCGTAAAGCAGGTAGCGTGGTTCGCCTGCGTACAAGATCATTTCGCGAATCTCTTGCAGCATGAATTTTTCGAACCGATCTTCGAAATCTCCTAGCACGAGCCCGCTGATATCGGCGTGGGCGTTTTCGTTTTTGTAGACGACTTCCATGCAATCTCGAATCCAGGGATTGCCGACATGGCAAATCACTAGCTTCAAATCAGGGTTGTCGACGGCAACGTCGTCGATGTGCAGTGGGTGCGAGAAGCGAACCTTACCGGTCGGGCTGTAGGTATCGCCGCTATGGATCATCACCGGCACGTCGAATTCCATCGCCAGATCGTAGATCACGCGGAGGCGGTTGTCGTGCGGATAGAAGGGTTCGTAACCGGGATAAAGCTTGAGCCCTTTTACCAGACCATCGGCCAGAAAGTCGGCGATTTCGCGAAGGTCTCGCTCTTTGTAATGCAAATAGCTGATGCCAGCGACGACGAAGATGTTGTCTAGGTCACGTGTGGCGGCTACTACGTCTCGGGTTGCCGGGCGATGCTCGGTGATCTTGTACGAACTGAGCACCATCGCATAGTCGACGCTGTTATCGTGCATTTCGGCTTGTAACTTGTCGAGACACTCTTTGATCGAAACAACGCGCTCTTCGTGATAGTTATTCAAATGGGTGTGGCAGTCGATAATCATCCTGAACTCCTCAGTTGCTAATCAAAATTTGTCCTATCGCGGTGCAAATTTCATTCCATTTGTTGTGATTTGATTGTTCGATAATCAAGTCTCTTTCAAATACCATACCGGCGGTAATCCTTGCTACACTATTCTTGTCTTTTCTGTGGATGACTTGGGGGGCCGATTACCATGATCGCCGATTTGTTGAGTGACGAAGGGAAATCAAATTCCAAGCCTGCCCCGCAGGTCTCGGATCATCCGTGGCGACTTGCGGCGAGCATCTTTTGGGCGGTTGTGTTTTTGGCGATTAGCTTGCTGGCTCCGCAATTGCCTGAAGTGTTTCCTCATGTTCAACTCGGTTGGATGTTGGCTTGCTTTCTTATGGCAGTTTCTGCCGCGTGTATGACGACTGGCAACTTGCCGCTGCGTCTTCTTGCGGCAGCGGTGGGATCTGCGTTTGCGATGACCCTGTTAAATGGCCTGATTCAATACAACCTGATCGCGGACGAAATGGCCTTCCGGCCATATCCAGTGGTTGGGGTGGATGGAGGAAGCATCTTGGGGGCCGCGCTGATTTCGCTCGTCGTGACGCTGCACTGCGGAAGAATCGAACTCCTCTTGCGAGAAGTCCCGTTGGGGCAACGCGAAAAAAAGGGAATGTGTCTGGGCTTAGTGCAGAGTGGTTGGCTGATGCTGGTGATCGTTGCCCTGCTCTTCGCTGGGCCAATGCTGGCCACAGATCTAAGCGGCAAATCAGCTCTTTCTGGTGAGAACCCTTGGCTCTTACTTGCTGTCGGAGGAAGCTTATTGGTGGCCGGTGCCGGAAGCGGACTGTTGGTGGCTTTGCTGCCGACGCGATCACAAAAAACAGCATTAGCACATCAATGACCTCACGGCACCAGTTTCTTTCTGAGAAACGCTCGCTACAGAAGAAACACGTCGCTAGGGTGCGATGAGGTCAATCTCTTGGGAAATGAATTACGATTCAACTGTCTGATAGCCAATCCGGCTGGTGGCTCCCAATAGCTTGAGGTTCAGCTTGCCCCCGTGGAATAGCATTTCATCGAGCGCGTTTTCGACGTCTTCCCGCGAGACGGTTTCGCTGCCGTTGTGTTCTAGATGGAACTGCACACTGCGGCGCATTAGTTCTTTGATGAACGACGCGCTAACGCCAATCTCGATAACTCGCTACCGAAGCAGAAAATCAACAGGCTGTTAGCTCATGGTATCGGATCGTTACAAAAATTGGCTCCAATTCTTGCATTTTGAGAAACGCTCGCCGAGCGAGGTTTTATCTACGGGTTTAGCAAGAAATAATTTGCAATAGGCGGCGTAGTGCGCGGAAAATAAAGAATGGAGGTCGCTGGCGGATGGATCACTAGGCGGCGATGGATGTTGTGTTTCGGCAACATGGACAGCATTTTCGCCAGGCGGAGCGAGCCGAGCAAATTCGAATTAAAGCTCTAGTGCCGGTTGTGACGGTGCCGCCAGGGGTGGATTACAAATCGAGAAAACTTAATAAGCCGGAAACCTGATTTAGGGGTAGAGTTGAACGCGTTGTCACGCACGTTGACGACTACTCGAACTCGTTTGCTCGAAAGTGTCGGCGCTCGCCTGCTGACCAACATCGACTTCCATAATTCAATGCAGAGTCTACTAAGGACACCCATCATGAGAGTTTGGCCCAAGCTCACTCGCCTTCTACTGCTGTCTTGCGTATCGATGGCAATCACCTCGGCCAATGCGGCCCTGGCTGACGATGCCAACAAGCCTGCAGATACCCTGGCCGAGATTCGGTCTGGCTCCGAAGCGTTCGTCAAAGCTTTTAATGAAGCAGACGCGAAAGCTGTGGCTGCGTTATGGACGCAGCAAGGAGAATACGTCGACGATGCCGGTCAGGTATTTAGTGGACGTGAAGCAATCGAAAAGGAGTACGCCAAGTTCTTCGCCGAGCACAAAGGTGCGAGCATCAACTTGACGATCGATTCGCTCCGCTTGGTCGGCGACAGCATTGCCATTGAAGAGGGACGCGCAGAGGTTGAACCTTCCTCTGGTGTCCCAGGGTATACGCTTTACACCGTGGTTCACAGTAAAGTCGACGGCAAGTGGCTGATGGCTTCGGTCCGCGATAGGTTTGTCGCCAAGCCGTCGAATTACGAAGGTCTTGCTGACCTTGAATGGCTGATTGGTACCTGGGTGGCTGAAGAGCGAGGCGCGAAGATGGAGTCGGTTTGCCGCTGGGTGGCAGACAAAAGCTTCGTCGAAAGAACCTACACCACGACCATGCACGACGGCACCAAGACCTCCGGCGTGCAGTTGATTGGCTGGAACCCTGTGACCAAATCGGTCCAGTCTTGGAACTTTAGTCCAGATGGCGGGCATGCGGTTGGCTTGTGGGTGCCGATCGATTCTGGCTGGCGGGCCAACATGCGCGGGATGACTGGCGACGGTACCATCACCACTTCGATCAACGTGATGACTCGTTTGGACGACAACGCTTACTCTTGGCAGTCGGTCGATCGAACCGCAGGCGATGTCGCCCTGCCTGATTCGGATGAAGTGGTTGTCAAACGTCAGAAGTAATCGCACGTCCTGTTGTTCATTCAACCAATTCAAAATATCTCAGCGAGAACGATTCCTATGAAACGCTTTATTACCTTCGCGTCTATCACGCTCTGCTTTACGATGCTTCTTCCTACGTCACCTAGTTGGGGCCGCGGCTTCGGCGGAGGGGGCTTTCATGGGGGCGGCTTTGGTGGTGGAGGCGGCTTCCATGGAGGTGGTCCTGCCCTGGGGGGCGGTGGTTTTGGTGGCGGCTTCCATGGCGGTGGTCCGGCACTTGGTGGAGGCGGACTAGGTGGCCTTGGTGGTGGTGATTTTCACGGCGGACCTGGCTTGGGCGGAGGCGGCCTCGGCGGGGGTGGTGGCTTAGGTGGAGCAGGCCTGGGAGGGAACGGCTTCGGTGGACGAGGCTTGGGCCCTGGCGGCCTGGGCGGTAATGGTGGCGGTGGCCTCGATTCGCTGCGTGGCAATCTGGGCGGCGCCGGTGGATCTGGACTCAACAACCTACGTGGGAATCTTGGCGGAGATGCCGGGCTGAACAATATGCGTGGCAATCTTGGGGGAGGACTCGGCAATCTATCGCAAGATAGTTTCGGCGACCGCTTCTCTGGTAATGCCCCGACACGAAACCAGTTGAGCGGCTTTCTCGGGCTCCCTTCCGATGGGGGAATGCACAACCTGAGTAACAACGTCGACGTTAATCACGGTTCGTATACCGGGCCTCGTGGAGGTGAAGCCGCTGGCAGCAGCATTACCGGACCTGGCGGCAATACGTTTTATCGTGGCGGCGGCGAAGGCGCCAATGGAGGCACGTTCGGGGCACGCGGTGTTCAAGGTGCCGATGGCGGTGGTGCAGCGCAAGCGGCTGGACGCGGACCTGGCGGAAATGCGTTTGCCGGTTCCGGCGTGCGTGGTCCCGATGGAGGTGCCGCTGGCCGAGGAGCCGTGGTTGGCCCGAACGGGGCCGCAGCCGGTCGAGCCGTGCGAGGCCCTAACGGAGGATTTGCCGCTGGTGGTGCAGCCGTGGGGCCGCGAGGCGCCGCAGCCGGTTTCGTGCGGGTTTCTCCTTCAGGACGTTATCACTCTGCAGTTGCGGTTCGCTCGAACTTCAACAATTGGGGCATGTATCATGGTGGCTGGTATACCAACCATCCAGGGGCTTGGTTCTGTGCTGGTTGGGCCGCTGGAACCGCTTGGCAATGGGCTAGTTGGAATTCCGTCGGAGCTTGGATGGCGTACTATCCGGCGACACCGATTTACTACGACTACGGCAATAACGTTACCTACGTTGACAACAGCGTGTACGTGAATGGCCAAGATGTCGGCACATCGCAACAGTACTACGATCAGGCCAGCCAGTTGGCTACCCAAGGTGCTGAAGCGAACGCTCCGAGCGATGGCGATTGGATGCCGCTGGGCGTGTTTGCCTTGACCAAGACAGATGAAACCAAGTCGAATGTCACCATTCAGTTGGCAATCAACAAGCAAGGTATCGTCCGAGGCAATTACACGGACAACCAATCAGGCGATACCCAAGTGATTCAAGGTTCGGTCGACAAAAAGACGCAGCGTGTTGCCTTTACCGTGGGCGACAATAAGAACGATGTGGTCGAGACGGGACTTTACAATCTGACCAAGGATGAGGCCCCGGTGCTGATTCACTTTGGGGCAGATAAAACCGAGCAATGGTTGCTGGTGCGACTCAAAGATCAGAAATCCTCTTCTGACGATTCTTCTGCCAGTAGCTAATCTTTGAGAAAACCGGGTGCCATGTCCTCGTCAACGTTGCATGGCACCCGTTTGTTTTTCTTGACAGGGCTTGTTAGTAAGTGCTCCAGCTGTCAGGAGCAGGGATGCGTTGGCAGCACGCCCCGCGGCCAAATCGCCAGGTGATACCGGCCCCTAGCCAATAGCTTTGAATCGATGTGGTAGTAAAGTTGCCCAATTGCTGGGTATCTTTGAGCATGCCACCGGCCATGAGGTCGAAGTCAATGCCTGGTAGCACATCGACCACGCCGATACCAGCCGAAATGCGATGCTGACTCGTCACTGCGAGCAGCCCTTGCGTGTAACGAACCGAACGTAGATCGGCCAGCGGGACACCACCGACGGTTCCGCCTGGGGAGTTGTCGATGGGGTTTTCTGCCCAGGTATACCCAGCACGTAGGCGGTACTTACCCAGCGAATACTGAGCACCTAGCTGCACGACCCATTGGTTGTCGTACACGGCACTGTACATCGCAGCTTCGTCCCACATCTTGTACGTCACGTCGGCAGCCAGAAGTAGATCGCCACCCATCAGCGCCGTATTCGCTACGCCAAAGCCGAAGTTTTGGGGCAGATCCATCCGTACGTCGTAGGCCGTTTGGTTTAGGCCTGGGTTAATCAGCACACCGTTGTCGAACTGAAACGATTGCTCAGTTTGATAGTACATGCCAAGAGTATTGCAGGCGTTCAGCTGGTAGTTCGCACCGATGGTTCCCCGTAGAGCGTAGTCGGCTGTCATGCCGCTTGCCCCGACAAAAGGACCATCAAAGAACGCAATGCCAAGCGACATGCCAGCCCCGATCGAGAGCTTGTCGGTTACGTCAACACCAAGCATGATCGGCAAGTTGAAGATGGTGATCTCCGTATTGGTGCCGTTGCTTTCAGGGAAATTACGGTAGTCGACAAAACCACCAGCGGTCGTGACAAACCCAATCCCAAGCGTCACCGGCAAGCCTAGTTCGCGGAAATCTTGCGTTACGCCAATGTTACCTAGCGGTGTGCCGGGGGCCGTTGACTTGCCTGAGAAAGGGCTGACCAGTGGTGTGCCAATCGCAGGAATATTGCCTTGCTGGTCCATGGTAATGGTCGGTTCGACCCAGCCACCACCAAACAGAAATTGCGTACCTTGGAACTGAGTTAGCGAGGCAGGGTTGCCATTGATAGCACTGGTCAAGTCTTGCGGGCGCGCGATGCTGGTCCCACCCATACCGCCGGATGCTGGCATAATGGTGTTTTGAAGTTCCACTCCAAACGACTGCCCATAAGCTTCCGTCGCAGCAAAAGCGATTGCCGCAGTGGCAAGGAGAAGCCCAAAAGTGTTTTTCATCACATCCATGCCTTAAAAATAGAAGTGGCCAACCTAATACTGGTGACCGTTTCGTCGCACCCCCGTTATGACTAATCGGAATTACATCTTTTTGACAGCAATAATTTCCCGTGATTGCGACCAGTACGGAGTGATAGCTGCGCCGTGTCGTAAGGATTTGGTAGGCAATTTGGTGATAGCAGTCTGCCGAAGAAGAGACATCGGCGGGATGGCCGTGCTAGCGTTTGTCAGATAGTCGATATTCAAGGTGAGAAGTCCTTTCGCCCTCACCCAGATCACGACAGCAAAGCCAAGCAGAGAAAATCAACGAGCTGTTAATGCTTCGCGAATCGCAGGTTCGATCTTTTCAGGACTTGTTTGCGGGGCAAAGCGTTTGATGGGGGTACCATCGCGACCAACTAGGAACTTGGTGAAATTCCATTTGATCCCCTGCCCCAACATGCCCGGCAGTTTCTTTTTCAACCAGACGAAAAGCGGGTGAGCTTCCTTTCCGTTGACGTCGACCTTTTCGAACATCGGAAAACTGACACCGTAATTGATCAGGCAGCCCGAGGCAATTTCTTCGCTATTGCCAGGCTCTTGGCCGCCAAACTGGTTGCATGGAAAACCAAGAATGACCAGTCCGTCGTCGTGATGCTTTTTATACAGTTCTTCCAGGCCAGCATATTGGGGCGTGAAACCGCACTTGCTGGCCGTGTTCACCACGAGCACCACTTTGTCCTGAAACTGCGAAAGTTCGACGTCTTCTCCGTTGAGCGAATTGGCGTGGAAGTCGTAGAAATTTTCGGCATTGGTATCGGTCGTCATGGACTCTTCTCGTTATGTCGAAGGGGATGTCGCATCCACGGTCATCGGATCGTGGGTGGCTTCTGCCTGACGATACTTGTTCAGTTCCCAGGCCAACGCGGCCACGGCGGCAAGGATCACAGCGGCATCGTCGCTCAAACCAATCAACGGCAGCAAGTCAGGCACGGCATCAATCGGTGTAATCAGATACACAATCGCCCCGATCGCCATCGACCGGGAAACCCAGCTGGCGTTCTTATCGGTGATCATACGCCACAATGCCAAGACGTCGTTCCACAACTTGCGAATCGGTCCACGGTTCATCCCACGAATCTTTTCGCGAATCGCTTCCACGTCTGCTTCACTGGCCCGCTGGGCGTATTCATTCAATCGATCGTAAGCTTCTGCACTCATAGGTTACCTTTCTATCTCCTCAATAGAATCGTAGAAGCTAACCACAAGATGTCTAGCCTCGCCATTGGGTGAAATGTCTGACGCAGACCATTTCCCCTACGGTTATTCGTGGTTGGAAGGCGAAAATTGGCACCTGGAGCGATTAATTGTCAAAACGCAGTGACAATTCATTGCTGTTTGGCACTGCTGCTCG
Organism: Bremerella cremea; assembly: GCF_003335505.1. Taxonomy (NCBI): domain Bacteria; kingdom Pseudomonadati; phylum Planctomycetota; class Planctomycetia; order Pirellulales; family Pirellulaceae; genus Bremerella; species Bremerella cremea. The sequence goes on along the minus strand of NZ_QPEX01000045.1, from coordinate 35,974 downwards.
ATTCCGGCTTCTCTTCCTGGTTCAGTGTCCCACGTACTTCTTCAATTACCTTGTGGTATTCGTCTATTGTCCCCTCGGTGACGGTAGCCTTCGATGGGCTGACATAAATCCACTGCCCTGCCGACCACAACACCGAGAACAGTCCGGCGTCAATTGTGAGAGTCGATCCCTTGTCGACGACTTCCGCGCTGCTGTTGGTTCCTGCTCGGCGGATGTGGTAGTAATTCTCTTCCACTTTGCCTTTGCCGGACACCTCGGCATCGTACTTCTTACTGTAAGTTCGGAACGAGTACCGCTCGCGGTTGAAATTCTTGGTCTTATGGATTTGTAGAAAGGAAATGAAATCCTTCCCCTTGATGATCACGCCATCTTTTAGCGGAACTTTGAAGCTTTTGGTGGGAGATGAGTTGCTGATGGAAGGAGCCCGTTTTATTTCGGCTTTGAGTTGCCAGGGAATATTCGGTGGAGATTCCGGCTCGTCGGCCTGAGCCTCGATATCGACGCAAAACAGGGCGAACAATAGCAGCAGGCTGGACGTTCGTTTCAAGGGACTCTCCTTCGCAGTTGGGGCTTGTCGAGTGACTCGGGTAACATGGTCGATGGTAGCCCGTCAGGAAGAAGGGGGCCGAACAGATTAGCGAATTTCCTGTCGGTCGCGTGCGTAACCGATCTGTGCTAAGGATTCCAACGCCAGATTGGCGTTTTCTAATAGCCACCGGTGCGAATGAACGGTCGTTTCCTTAGAAATCGTTAATTCGTCAATATAGATCAGTCCATGATCATTTCGTTTGGTTCGCTTGTAGATTGCCAACACGCGAGGCGGCTTGGAAAAGAGCAGGCGTCGCCGCGGATGCTCCAGAACGATGAAGTCACATTCCCATTCCGATTGCGGCGGTGGCATTGTGACCACCGTCGAGACGCATTTGCGGGTTGTCACCGTTTGGGCGGTGGGATGGTGCTGCGGGTCATACCCGGTCTGTAGCTTCTCCCACAGTCTTCGCATCGTGCCGGCAGGGTGGTTGATCGCATATTCGCGAAACTCGTCGTTATGCAGAAAGAGATCGGCCAGCGCCCCGCGAAACTCGTAGTTCAACGGCCGCGTACGTTGAGCGATGAAGTGGGTAACCAAGCGATCCGTAAAATCTTGCTCCTCTTGGGTCACGGGATTTTTGATCGCTGTGCCTGCCATGGCCCGTACATGAACGCTTTGCTGAATTTCAAGAGCATCCGCTTCGGTCAGCATGGAAATGGCTGCCGTGAACAGATCGCCATTGGCTGCTTCAAGTGCCTGCTTGCAGTCGGCCAAGCCAGCATTGGTCAGCCGACGGAGTTCCTTGAGTTGCTTCGGGTCGACCATGCCCAATCGTTCTCCTGGTAGGAGCAAGGTTTTACGGATCAATCGGAGAAAGCCAGAACATTAGCCCAGCGTTCTTGTCGTCGGTTACGGTTGTCATGGGCGGCAAGGCTTGGAGCTTAAGGAGCAAGACGTTATTGCCACCATCAAATGCCATCTGCGAAGTTCCTGCGACGGCACCGCGCACGCGATTGAAGGTTTCATCGCTAATGATGGGGGCCATATCTTTGTCCCGTACTACCCAATACGTATCGGTTCTTTTACCTTGAGCATATTGAATCACTTGATGGAATCGCCAGCGATCTTGTCCATCGCGTTGGATGCTGGTGGTGATCAGTAATTCCCCATCGTCGATGGGTTGGTGGCTGCTTCGCTGTTTGGGAAACGCGAGGTCGTCCGGTTCGTGTTCGATGACTGGAATGTCCCGGAATATCGAACATAACTCGTGCTTCTGTCCCGGCGGAATATATACACGCCACTGCCAGGTGAGTTCTTGATGAGGGTCAACGGCCAGCACATAAGTCCTAGAGGGATCTTGGATCGAGAGGTGTCCGAACTCGGTCCGGTATCGCTTTAAGGTTTGGTTGGCATCGTACAGCAGCCACGAAGTCCGCAAGTGCGAACCGATCAGGCAAATCACTAACAAGAACACGATCATACCACCCAGTGAAAACTGGAATTGCCGAGGTGGACGCTCGGTTGGTGCTTTCACCTCAGGTACCAACGAATTTGGTTCCGGCATGAAAATGGATTCTGACTTAGAGGGTTCTGTTCGATCGCAGGAACCATATTGATACGGTGCGAATGCGGGCGATTCAAGTTAAATGGGCGAGAAATATCCGCGTGGCAGTTCGTCTCGAATCGACTTGGGAACGCACAAAAAAAAGGATGGCGACCAGAAGTTTCCGGTCGCCATCCTTGAGATTTATTGATGTCTGCTCCGGTAATCCAACATGACTATGGGCCAACTTGCCACGAATCCGGGGCTTCCGTTGGTCGCCCCTATTGGATTGATGACGCAGACCTCAATAGTTCGCGGATTGAAGCGAAGCGTTAGTAAGGACGCGGGGTGACGCGGCCTTGGACGCGGCTGGGCAGACCCTGAATTCGCAGGAAGCCTTCGGCGTCGTCCTGGTTGTAGCTGCCGCCACCTTCCATCGTGGCAATCCCTTCGTCGTACAAGCTGGTCTCGCTGGAACGGCTATCGACGATGATGTTCCCTTTGTACAGCTTGAAAGTTACTTCGCCGGTACACTTCTCCATGGCGTTCTGGATGAACGCCAGCAAGGCGTCGAACTTGGCGTTGTACCAGAAGCCGTTGTAAACGTCTTCGGCAACGATCGACTTCAACTGGTCACGCAGGTGAATTAAGTCGCGGTCGAGAGTCAGTTGTTCGACGTTCAGCAAGGCATCGTACAGGATGGTCATACCAGGGGCTTCGTACACGCCACGACTCTTCATGCCGACGAAACGGTTTTCGACCATATCGATCCGACCGATGCCGTTACGTCCGCCGATCTCGTTTAGCTTGGTGACCACTTCCAAAGCGGTACACTTCTCGCCGTTGACGTGGGTGGGAACCCCCTTTTCGACCTTGATGGTGACCGTTTCGGCCTGGTCTGGGGCTTCCTGCGGGCTGACGGTCATGCCGAAGTCGACCAGTTCGACACCGTTGACGCCCAGGTCTTCCAGTTCGCCGGCTTCGTAGCTGATGTGCAGGCAGTTTTCGTCACTGCTATACGGCTTGGCGGTCGAAGCCTTGACGGGAATGTTCTTTTCGTTGCAGTAAGCGATCAGTTCGGTTCGGCCTGGGAACTTGTCGCGGAACCGCTTGATCCGCCACGGAGCGATCACCTTCACGCTCGGATCGAGGGCTTCGGCTGCCAACTGGAAACGGCACTGATCGTTCCCCTTGCCGGTCGCCCCGTGGGCGTAGGCATCGGCGCCAACTTCCTTAGCGACTTGCAGACACAACTTGCTGATCAATGGGCGAGCGATCGAGGTACCCAGGAGGTAAATCGATTCGTACTTGGCTTGCCACTGCAGCACTGGGAACGCGAAGTCGCGGCACATCTCTTCGCGGCCGTCAACAATGCGAGACGAAACGGCGCCACAATCCTTGGCTTTCTGCAGGATGGCTTCGCGGTCTTCGCAAGGCTGTCCCAAATCGACGTAAACGGCGTGTACGTCGTAACCTTCGTCTTGCAGCCATCCCAAGATGACCGAAGTATCGAGACCCCCAGAGTAAGCAAGGACACAGCTTGGCATTTTGATGCTCGCAGGCGAATGGGCAATGAAGCGGGAAAAAAGGATTCGGGAGATTAGCGTCCCGCTGCACTGCGGTCGGCCAGACGACCTGATCCCAGCTTGGGAAGAGGAAGCCCCGAAACAAGAGGTTCATTCTGCGATAGGGGGGGCGATGAGACAAGGGGCGGTCCGGGCGAAATAGAGACCTCTTTGCTGGCTATTTGCCTTGCGAACGGCATCTTGGCCGGGTACCTTGCAAACGCCACCAGCAGGGGACGCCTGATTTTGCGCTGGCTCTCGGCCGTGCAATGCGACGATTTCCTCCCAATTTGAACGAACACGCGTACGATGTCTGACCAAAAAAGATTCCACGCAACCAACCCCTTTGCCTCGCCCGAAGTGGTGGAGGTCGACCGGCAGACGTTTCCCAACGTACCGAGCGGCCGGGTGATGTGGAGCTGCCTGGTGATTGGCAGCGTGCTGAACTTGCTGACGTCGATTTCGTATTACACGAATCCGGACATCTATCTCATTTGCAAAGTAATGTGGAGTGTGCCCAACTTTCTGTACGGCATTGTGTATGGTTTGGGTTTGGCTCTGTTGACGCATGCGGTTGTCCATCGACGGTTATCAACGCTCGCGCCTGGGCACTGGCGGTTGATCGTTTTCTTGTCAATCTTAGGGGACGAAGTAGTGCCGTTCGTCTCGTTGGTTCTGTCGACGGTGCTATACCTCGTGTTCCCTGTGGTAACGAAGGAGACACGCGTCTGGCGATGTCACGCGTGGGTAATGGCAGTCGCATGTTCATGCGACATGTTCGGCAAGGGGCTTGCCATGGTGCTGGAAGGTATTCAAGCAAACGGGATTCGCTCTTTGCTCGGAAAGTACGAACTGCTTTACAGGGTGATGATTACAATCAACTGGGGGTTGATCGTCCTAAACGTTGTGGCAGTGATTTTAATTTTGCTGAGCATTCGTTCCGATCGCAAAGCAAACATTCCCCGTGATAGTTGTCACTATGCCGGACTCATTCTCATTGTGCTGGTCCCGTGGCTGCATTTGGCGGTGTTCCAGATCATCATCATGTTGGCCGCCTACGAATAACTGGCAGCCGAACTCGCGACTTTGATTTTCGCCTTATCAGAATCCACCAGGAGTAAGACTCGATTCCAATTCGCTCGCCGGATCGGCAATTTGGCATAATGAATTGCCATTATTTATCTGTAAATTAAGCTGAGCCTATTGAGATCTGCGCCATCCATTCAATAGGGGCGACCAACGGAAGCCCCGGATTCGTGGCAAAGCGGCCCGTTGCCATGTTGAATTACGGGCGCAGACAGCTATAAGAGTTCGTATGAGTCCTACCAGCCCAGAGAACACCCCCTTGGAACAGAACCCGTTTGCGGCTCCCAGTCTCGAGTCGATGGAAGTTAAGGTCGAAACCCCGGCCAATGGGGTTGCACCTAGCCTGGGGTTAATCGCCGCGTGCGTGGCCGTAGGCGTGCTGGCGAAGCTCTCGTTTTTGTACGAGTTCGCCCAATTGCTTGAAATCGATTGGATCGATATGTGGGCTTGGACGTTGGGAGAAATCGTTGGCGGCGCGGTTGCCGGACTAGGAGCGGCGATCTTTTTCTACGCATTGGCCAACAACAAACTAATATCGCTGATGCCTGGCCATTGGCGGTTGGTGGCCATGGCCGGGGTGATCGTGGGGGATCTGCTCTACTCGTTTCTCATTTTGGTCGGGCTGATTCACGATGATAACAATTTCATCGGTGTGCAAATGATGGTGCAGGAAGGGATTGCTTCATTGGCTGCGGCACTGTTGTTTGGCTTTGTCGTACGCACCACCGGCGAGAGACGGGGCTGGCGGATTTATGCCTGGATGTCTTTCATTTACTACATCCTGATACTGGTAGCTTCGCTAACTGCCATGTCTTGGTACGACGACCTGGGGGGGCAATTTCGCCCTCTGTACCTAGTATCTTCCAAGATTTCCAGCATGATTGAATGGGCAATCTTGTTGCCCTTGGTAATCGCGATCGTGCTGGACTTTCGCGACAAGATACCTCGAGACGTGTACCACTACTTAGGCTTGTTTCTTCCTGTCGTTGTGCTGCTGATCGAACTCTTTCTGAATATCTTTCCTTTCGGATTTATGTGGCCGATGTGAGAAGGTCGCACGCAATAGCCATCGGCCAAGCTCTTTCTCTCCCTTCATTGTGAAACAAGCACCAACGATGAACGATTCACTTGACACGCCCGATGCGGATGAAAGCAAGCCTTTTCGCTCGCCGCAGGAAGAGTTATCGCACCACGCTGCGCCGGCTGACAAGTTTGTGTTGGGGCCTCTGCTCGTAGGGCTCTCGCTGGTGGTGGGCGAGCTGATGCAGATTCCGTTTTTCAACATGATTGCAGAGGGAGATCGCTCGCTTGCTGCTAAGGTGTTCTTGCTCTTTCCGCATCTTGTGGCCGGGGTGATCGCAGGGTTGGGGTTAGCCCTGTTATTTCAGGCGATTTATCGCCGACGCTTTTCGGAACTGATGCCGGGGCACTGGCGATTGGTTGTGGGGCTCATCTGGGTCGTGTCCGATCTGGTGGCCTCACCGTGGTACGGGGAGCCAGGGTTTACGGTCGGTATCTCTAGCTTCTTTATGGCCAACATCATTGGACAATTGGTGGTTGGCTTTTTCGCATTGTTGTTTTTCGGGCTCGTGGCCTACTGGACCAAAGAATCTAAGTCGTGGCGAATTGTGGCTTGCTTCATGCTTGTCGTGGTTGCCGCTATTACGTTACAAGTGCCGGTTTCCTTGCGTGTAGCTCAGGCCGATGCTGCCCCGATGCGGCTGCTTGCTGTGTTTCTATCCGGCATTCATCTTTTCGCATCTCTCGGGACGTTGGTAGCATTTTTCGCCGGGCTTTACTTAGACTACAATAGGCAAACGCCACGCGATGTCTATCACTGGATTGGCATCGCCTACATTTTTGCATTGCCAGTGATCGATATCTTGAGCCAAGCTTTTCTCTATGAAGGTTCTTGGAATAGATAAGTAGTTATCCTCAATTCCAATTCAGCAATGACCAATCCATTCTCCGACGTCGACTCACCAGAATCCCACAATCCGTTTCAGTCGCCTGCTGCAGAATCGCTTGAAACCATCGAATGGGAACCGCCAGAACCGCTAACGCTGCCCAGTTGGCGGCTGGTGGTGGGGTGTATTCTGGTGGTGAGCATGATTCTTGGTATTGTGTGGTTCTCCTTCCTAGATTTTCAGATACCCACCTTGATGGTGGACCGTCTGAAACTGACATTTGTTATTTCTTTGCTGATCGTGGCCGTGACGGCTGGGATGGGGATCTCGCTACTTGTTCAGTCAGTCCGGCATCGCGAGTTCTCGCGTCTCATGCCTGGCCATTGGCGCCTCATCGCATTTTCTACGACCTTAGTCGGTCAAATCCTCTTTGCAGTTGTGAACCTAGTTGTGGACATCAATGAAAGAGATGGATTCGCGTACCTCTTGTTTTACCTGCCGGAAGCAATCCTAGCCTGTGCGTTCTATTGTTGGGTGCTAGGAACAACACGTGAGACGACCTGGTGGAAACGATACGCGGGAATATGCATCATCTACTATCTGTCGATTGGAGCTGAAGCGGTCGCCCGGTGGTTGCTCTACCAGCAAATTTTAAGGAGCCTATGGAACCCCTTTAACGGATTTGAAGTGTCTTACGTCGTAGCTGGTTTTGTCGCGGTCATCGCGATTGTGATGGCCATGTTGGCAGACGACCGGCGGAAGACAAAGCGAGATGCCTATCACGCGGTCGGATTGGTAATGCCGCCGTTCGCGCTCTTCGCAACATGGATATTGTACGGCATGCTCGTGGTATAATGACGGCATCGCCAGACATTCCTCAGCCATTACGACCCCAAATCGTTCGTCCGCAATTCTTGCAACTTGTCAGCCAGCCGAGCCTTGAAGTCGTCAACCAAATCGGCGTAATCAGGATCAGAAGCCAGATTGGTGAACTGCTGTGGATCTTTGTGCATGTCGAATAATTCCACGCCACCGGAAGCATCTTCGTTGTACTGAATGAACGCCCAATCGGCCGTTCGCAGCAGAAAACCGTTTTGCATGGGCGAGACATTGAGAATCTCGTCGTGGACGATCTCTTTCGGGTTACTCAGCAGTGGCGAGATGTCTTTGCCTTGTAGGCGGTCTTGCGGCTTGAGCCCGCATAGTGCGGCGGTGGTGGGGTAGAGATCGAGTAGCTGCGTTAACGAATCACAAACCGCTGGGGCTTGGCCGGGCACTTTGATGATCAACGGCACGCAGGCCGATTCTTCGTGCAAGCTCACCTTCGCCCAGAAGTCGTGCTGGCCCAAGTGAAAGCCGTGATCGCTGGTGAAAATGACAATCGTGTTGTCCGCTTCGCCGGAGGCTTCCAGCGCGTCGAGCACCTTACCGACCTGGGCATCGAGAAACGCGACCGCCCCGTAGTAGCCCCCGATCGCTTTCTTCTGGCGGCGGAGGTCCATCTTCATGTTCTTGCTGGTCTTGTAGTTGATTCCTTGCTTGGGAATGTCATCCCAATCGCCAGGCACCTTCTCAGGTAGAGCATTTTTTGAATACGGCTTGTAGGCGTCTACATACTTCCGGGGAGAAACAAACGGCACGTGCGGACGTACGAAGCCGACTGCCAAGAAGAACGGTTGGTCATCTTGGGCGTGCTGCTCGATCAACTCGACTGCCTTGGCAGCTGTCTTGCCATCGCTGTGTACTAGATCGTCACCATCCGCTTCGACGACGACAAACGTGTTGCCACCAACCACCGGCCTCTTGCCGTCGGGGTTACCTTCTAATGTTTCGCCGTCGCCAGGGGCTTTCCATTCAGGGCCGGGGCTGTTGAAACGTTCGTCCCAGGAAAGCGGATCGTCAGCACCGTCACTTCCTTCTTCGATCCCGCCAGGAACGCCCATGTGATAAATCTTGCTAACGCGGGCCGTGTAGTAGCCGTTGTCGCGAAAATACTGCGGCCAAGTTGGACGATCCCCAATCTTCGGACGCGGGCTCACATAGCCAAACACCTTGGTCGCGTGTGGGTAATAGCCCGATAGGAACGAAGCCCGCGATGGCCCGCAGTAGGTGGCGTTGCAATAGGCGTGCGTGAATCGAGTTCCCTGAGCCGCCAGGCGATCGATGTTAGGGGTTTTTGAATCGGTGTTTCCGTAGCAAGAAAGGGCGGTCGGCGTAAGGTCGTCCGAGATGATGAACAACACATTCATCGGCTTCTCGGCGGCTGCCGTCAACGAACCAAAGCACAATACGATCAGCAGCGGCAAGCAGAACAAGCGAGTCATTGGCAGCAGTTCCTGGGCAGGAGGAATTTGTTGGCAGGCTATGCGTTCTCAGTGTAGACCATGTTGTCCCCGTTTTCACGGGAAGAACGAGTAAGATCTTTCTCGGCTTGTTTGATGCTGGGGGGATGGTGACCCCTGGCAAGCCAGTTTTTAAGAAGCGAAATCTTGCTTCCATAAGAGACTTGATGCCACCTGGCATCAGGTTCACAATAAGGGCTCGTTTTCTGCTCTCCTTTGCCCACCTCCGATTCGAGTAACCAGCCCATGCGTTTTTGGTTGTCGCTCTTTTTGCTTGGTCTCTGCTTTGCCTGTTCAACCTTCTCCGCGATGGCCGCTGAAGGAGACGACGGGTTTGTGCCGCTGTTTAACGGGAAAGACTTTGGCGGGTGGATCGCGAATCCTGGGTATGTGGCCGAAGATGGCAAGATTGTTTGTGCGCCAGCCAAAGGCAAAGGGAATTTGTTCACGAAGGACGAATACGCCAACTTTGTGCTTCGTTTCGAATTCAAACTGCCGCCAGGGGCAAACAATGGGCTGGGGATTCGGGCTCCGATGAAAGGGACGACCTCGCGTAGTGGCTTCGAACTTCAGATTTTGGATGATACCGCTGAGAAGTACGCCAAGTTGAAACCTTATCAATACCATGGTTCCCTCTACGGCCTCGCCCCGGCCAAGCGTGGCCACTTGAAGCCGATAGGCGAGTGGAACAAGCAGGAAGTAACCGTCGATGGCGACCTGATTAAGGTGGTTCTCAATGGGACTGAAATCTTAAGCGTGAACCTTGAAGAGATTCGTAACAATCCCACACTGGACGGCAACGATCATCCCGGCCTGAAACGCTCGACCGGCCACATCGGCTTGCTTGGCCACGGCAGCCCGGTGGAGTTTCGTAATCTGGAAATCAAGGTGCTGCCGGAAACAAAATAGGCGATACACCATCGATTGCGTGCGAGGTGGTAAGGCAGCCAAAACGCCTTGCTTGCTGCGGCATTTCTAGGATCGATGTTTTTTCTGGGAAGGTAATTGGTCTCGTGAAGGAAACTACTCAGGAGACCAATTTCACCTTATCTTTTGCGCAGGTCGATGACTGTGGCCTGATATTAATCGGCGACAATTGGTACTGACGAATCTTATCGCTTCCGGCCAGCAAGCGTATTTTCTGAATACGCTTTATCTTCTCGCTTCCGGCCGAAGATTGCTTCTTACATGTACCGCCTTACGTGATGGAAATCGGACGGCGTGTGATTGTGAAGAACGTGCAATGATTCAAAGTGTAGAGGATCAACGATGTGTGAAAGATTAATGAAGTAAAAGGTTCTGATAATGCTGGCTCTTCATGGAATCTAAATCGTTGCGGAAGTTAATGTGCCATAAAAGAATAGCAATGGGGTTTAGAATCGAATGGGATGTCCTTGGTGCATGTTTCGTGGTAGCGAACCGAAGTTTATTGCCTCCTTGTGAGGTTGAAAAACAGCAATAAAACAATCTCAAGTCACGCGACATCATCTCTTGTGGGTGGCCAACTCAAGAGGGATGCAGCGTGGTTGAAGCTGGCTCCAAGAGATGGAGCTTGAATTGCCATCGTTACCTCGAATTCTGTTGACATTTCCTCGGAAACGGAGCACTTTCGTGTCCACCAATTTTTCCCGCCGACATGCATTCACGCTTGTCGAACTGCTGGTCGTGATTGCGATCATCGGTGTCCTCATTGCCCTCCTTTTACCAGCCGTTCAGCAAGCCCGCGAAGCGGCTCGTCGTATGCAATGCAGTAACAACCTGAAGCAAATGGGATTGGCTGCCCACAACTTCCAAGACACCTACGGCTATCTGCCGGGTGGTGCCCGTGATGGTCATACCACGTACGACTGGAAATGCTGCAACTCGCGGCACTCGTCCGGTTGGAGCTGGATGTTCCAGATTCTGCCTTATGTAGAACAAACGGCTATTTATGAGCTAGGTAAGTCAGGCGATTCAAGCGAAGACGTCAACAACACCAAGCACTCGGCGGTTGGTGCCACGTTCGCGCCGATTTTCAACTGTCCCTCGCGTCGCGGAATCCAAACGTTTAGTGGTTCGTACCGCGCAGACTATGCCGCAAATGGTGGCGAATCGAGCAGCCCCAACGCACTTACCAGTGGCAATGCCGGTGTCATTCGCCAAACGGAGTCGCAAGGTTGGAAAAATGTGATTGAGCGAATCAAAGACGGTTCGTCGAATACGTTGATGTTTGGTGAAAAGTCTCTACACGATACCGCTTGGGGTGCTGATGGTGGCGACAACGAACCGTGGCACAACGCTGGTTGGGATCAAGACATTGTTCGCTACGGAGCTTTGATCTCTAGCGGAACAAAATATGGCGTGCCACCGATTCCTGATACTAAGGGCAGGCATTTGGTTGACGGTAGTTGGATGTTCGATCCTTCGGTGCCCAATGGCAATACCTGGTTTACCCCGAGTGGCACCAAACAATGGCACACTTACTTTGGCTCGCCACACCCTGGCGGTGCCATGTTCGTGCTGGCCGATGGTTCCGTGCAGCACGTTCCCTTCACCGTCGACACCGAAACGATGCGTCGCCTGTCCGTTGCCAACGACGGCCTCGTGGTTGAACTACCCTAGGAAATTACCCCTCATGAAATACGTTACTTACTTTATGATGTTGGTTGCCCTTTCGGCTGCTATTGGCTGCGGTGGTTCTTCTAAGGCACCCAGCGGCGAACTAACCCCTGATGCCCAGGCTCAGATCGAAGCCAACGATCAGGAAGTTCATGATGCCGAATCGGCAATGCAGAAAGGGAAGAAGTAATCTTCTTCGCTCACGCCAATATTTTCAGGCGTGAAACTTGAAATTATGAAAGGCGTTCCGCTTATTTATGGTGGATCGCCTTTTTTTTGTGTTGTGAAACAACCGAATGAAAGGTGTACCGTTCACCCAGGATGCGGCAAGCCCGCTCTAGGTATTACGCGAAATCGTACGTATACTAATAGCTCCTACCCCACAATCCTCTGGGAGCTTTCCTAATGCGTTGGACGAGTTTATTGGTTTGGTTATGTTTGGTTTCGCTGGTTTGGGCGGACGATCCTTGTGCGCAGCCGACGCCTGATGCAATGGCTCAAGAGTTGGGAGTAAAGTTACCCCGACGACCTTGGCACCTGGCCAACATTTGGTGGTTCTTCGAGGGACCAGTCAAGAATTTCGAGACGCTGGAAATCGACATCACCATCGATCGTGATGTGCCGGAGACCTACAACCTTTATATCTCTCCCTGCGGTTCGTCGTTGATTAACGGTTTGCAGTTTTACGGCGGGCTGCAAACGAATATCAACGGCTGGGTCAGCGGTGATGAACAAACCCGCGTGCATCGTGGCCATGGGGCGATCTTCTCAAGGTGGTCCTCCGACAAGAAGACACCAATCGGCCTAGAGCATGTTCGTAAAGCGGACGACGAGTGCCTGGTGGAAAGTGCCGGGTACGAAGGAGAGTTCGCCAGCGTCCGGCGTACTTACGCGTGGAAGAAGGGAACCTACACCTGGGGAATTTACAAAGGGGAAACGATCGAGCGGGATGGAAAGCCTGCGACGTGGTTCACCTGCCGTGTGCGTAATCACGCCGACGACGAGGTAACCGAGGTGGGAAGTCTATTGTTTGAGGGGGCAGAGTTCGAGTTTTGGAATCGCCATTCGGCATTCGTTGAAGTCTATTCGACCTCCAAAATTCCTCGCTCGAACATTCCCAAGGTCAACGTTACATTTGGTTGGCCTCGCATCAACGGCGAAAAAGCTGCTTTGAAGCGGGCCATGGCCTTTTACCCAGACGAAGCGGCGGGATCGACCAGTTCGCCTGATTGTGCCAAGGTACAAGCCGACGGCGAGAATGCGGTCGTGGAAGTGGGGGCCATGTTCGTCCGCGATCCGAAAGAGCGACGGCATGCGTTGGAGTTGACTGCGGAGAAGTGAACGACGTCACCGATTGACTGGTTGAGTCTGCCGCCGATTGTTACGGGGCAGGCTCTAGCCAGATGAGAATGCCATCGCCTCGATTGCTCCAGATTCCCCACGAACCTTTCCGCTGCGTTGTCACCGAACGAATCAAGACAATTCGTTCACCTGGAGCAAATGATTGCGTTCCATTCTCCGGCAGAATCCCAGTTGTCTTCAGTTGGCCATACACCCAAGCAAGATTTTTGCCAAGTGACTGCCCAGCGCTGCGGTAGACTGGGACTAATCCATCGCATGAATGAATGCTACATCCCAGACCGTGACGTATGTAACCTTCAGCATTTCCGCTGGTGAGATAGTAAGAAACCAATGCTTCGTTGGGCAGAGGCTGGCCGTGGGCAGGCGGGAAATCGTCACTGGGTATCTGACCCGTTGAGTGGCAGATCACGTACTTCTCTCCCGCCGGAATGCTAATTCGCCACTCGTAGTCGAGTGTGCCAAACGGCCGCACCGCGGTAACTTGAATCTTAGAAGTATCAGGCGGATCAACCAGCCCGACGCTGCGGCCCATCTTCGTGACGGCTTCGGTTGCTACGTAGCCCCAGTGCGTATAGCGCAAGTAAGCGAACAAGACGCTCAACAAGACGAAGCCAACCACCACTTTGCGGAGCGTAAAACGATACCAACTCCGCTTCGGCTGTTCCGAGTGCGACGGGGCAGCGGCTCGATCGTTTTCGATAGGGGGCGGTTGCATGCGAATTAGTTTAGCCGGTGGAGAGGCCCCGGCCAACGTTGCTGTATTCGATGAGCCATTAAAGGTTGACGGGCGGCTCGTTCAATCCCAAGCGTTGAAAATGATTTGCCCAAGTGAAGTCGGTTTCCAATAGTTTACCTGTTCGATCTCGGTCGGCGATAAGCTCGCTAGATCGTCGTCCGTGATAGGTTGCTGAAGATCGGACAAGGAAAGAACGCGATACATGCCTAATTGCGTGAATGCGGTTGCTTGTTCTGGGGCATCAACGAATCGAAGTTGTTTCCCTGGCAGCGAGGCCACGGCAAATCCGAGTAGCGGAAAGTGCTGATTCAACATCGCTGCGATCTCTCCATACGGCGTAGCAAACTGGGCCGTTATGAAGTTGCGTTGATTGTTTGGCTGCTGAATCGGCGCACTTAGAGAGCACTTGGTTACTTGACTCACGGTGTGACAAGCGGACCGAAACGCATTCAGATCGCACATTGGAAGTGGCTGATCGCGACGGTCTCGAAAACCCGTGATTCCGCGTTGAAGTATCGTGCCCATTTTCTTTTGGAACCTTCGAGGTGCCCCAAATTATCCTAACCCAAAATGCTCGCCAGCCCTGCCTGGTAGTTGGTGTATTTTGGCTGGAAGCCCAATTCGTTTACGATTCGCTGGTTGCTCATCTTGCGATCGGCTTGAGCACGTTGGGCGGCTGGGGAGTTGGGTTCTGGCTGTTCGAAGGTTGGCTCGGGGGCGTCTAATAGGCGGGCGACTTCGCGGTAGTAGTCGCGGCGATCGACTGGGTGGCCGTCACTGACAATGTAGACCGGCGAGAACGTCTCGGCGTCGGCGGCCAGGCTAATTGCTTGAACGGCATCGTCGACGTGGATTAGGTTGAGCGCGCCGCCAGCGGGTGCGGGGATGGGTTTACCTGCTTGAATGTCGTCCATACGTGGCACGCGGTCAGGGCCATAAATGCCAGCCATCCGCAAGATAATACTACGACTTTTCCAAATCGGGTGACTTTGCAGGCACTGCTCGGCCAGCAAGAAAGCTTTTCCGCCAGCGCGGGCCGGATCGCAATGGGTTGTTTCGTCGACGGTTTGCCCGGCGGCGTCACCATACACTCCGGTCGTGCTCACGAAGATCAAACGCCGAGTTTGCTCGCTGAGGTGATCGAGGACTTGTTTCAAACCTTCGTTATAAACTTCTTCCCGCGTTTTGTTGCTGTCGCGGTCGTACCCAACCGCAAAGACAACGGTGTCGGTTTCTGGTAAATCACGCAAACTTTGCGGGTTGGTGACATCCGCTAATACAGAGCGCCAACCTGCCTGTTCAAACTGTCGGGCTCGCTCTGGCGATCTCGTCGTCGAAAAAACGAGATCGCCCATTTGTTTCCAACGGTTGGCCAACGGCTGGCCAACATAGCCACATCCGACAATCAATCTTGTGCGGGAAACCACGGGGTTTGCTGCTTTCTAAGGGGGGAGGGAAAAGCGGTAAGCCTTGTCAATTTCAATGCTTCTGTCAATTTTGCCAAATCCCGGCAGACACTACCAAAGTATTCCTGGGTTGACTACTATAGATTGTGGAATTGCTGATAGCAGTGACTTCGAGGCGTGGTCCCTCCTCGGTCGCGGACGCCCAAGACGTGACAAACTCTTGATCGTATTCCTAGAATAAAGCCGAACCCCGTTACGATCCTGCCGTAGTCGAAGGTGGTAAAACTGATTCTTAAGGGCACAAAATGAAACAACGGACTATCCTCGCCTCTTCTCCTCTTCTCGCAGGCTACTCGTGTTCGAAGTTAACGGCATCGTTTTTTAACTTACTGATTCTGTGTGGATTGGTTTGCTGCTTTCCCCTGACAGCCCATGCTCAGGAAAAGGAAAAGCCTGCCAGTGTTCAGCAGACGACGCACTTTTCAGAAGTGCTCGTTGGCGATGCTCCGCACGACGTAGCCGACTTGCGTTCGATGGAGAAGTTGATTCAGCAGGTCACCCAGAAGGCGCTAGATGCCACAGTTGGGGTGATCGTCGGATCAGCGCAAGGTTCTGGGGTGGTGGTAAGCGAAGATGGTTTGATCCTCACCGCAGGGCATGTGATTGGGAAGCCTGGGCGAGAGGTAACGGTTATCCTCAACGATGGCAGTCGCGTCAAAGGGGTAACGTTGGGAACCGATCGGAGTATTGACTCTGGCGCGATCCAAATCACCACCCCCGGAAAATATAAACACCTTCCGGTCCGTTCTTCCGCGAACTTAAAAGACGGAGAGTGGGTATTAGTAATGGGGCACGCAGGCGGCATCGTCAAAGACCGTCGCCCTGCCCTGCGACTCGGCCGCGTACTGGCCAACAGTAGCGATGTGATCGCGACCGACGCGACCTTAGTGGGTGGCGATAGTGGTGGCCCCTTGTTGGATATTCAAGGCAATGTGATTGGGATCAACAGCCGTATTGGCAACCGAATTACGGCGAATTTGCATGTTCCTTCCACGCAGTACCTCGACAATCTCGACCGATTAAGAAAATCGGAGGTGTGGGGACGGCTTGGCGGAACGCAACCATATTTGGGTGTGCGTTGTGACACAGAGCGACAGGAAGTTGTGGTCACGCGTGTTACCCCGGGTTCTCCGGCAGACAAAGCGGGAATCCAAGAGGGAGATCAAATCTTGCGATTTAACGATCGCCAGATCGACTCCTTCGACAATTTGAAGCTGATGGTAAATCAGTATTCTCCGGGCGATCGCATCAACGTACGGATACGGCGCAGCTCGGGCAACGTTATTACTCTCGAAGTTGAACTTACGGATCGTCGTCAACTAGATCGCGAATAGTCCCTGGCGGGAAGTTCTCGATTTGACTACTCGGAAGATTGTCGCTTGTTTCGAGGAGCGGCAGTTTGTCTGAAGCTATGCGACGACGAAACAACGGAGTGAACAGATGCCCCGGTTTCGTTTGAATTTGCTATTCTCGTTTTTGGTGATTGCACCGCTGGCTGGACTTGTCCTGGTACCTGCTCCGGCCCATGCTCAGATATTTGAGAGTGATGGTGTCGCGATGCGTTTCATGAAACGCATCCACCAACGCAACAGCAGCGAGGTGCTTGGTGCTTTTCATACTGTTGTAGGAAAAGCCCGCAGTGCGACGGTCGAACTCAAGCGAGGCGACCAGCAGGTTGCCATGGGGGGCGTTGTCGATCCCAATGGATTGATCGTCACCAAGGCCAGCCTGGTGAACACCTATGGTGACGAGGCGCCCTTAGTGGTCGCAATGGCCAACGGCGATCAGTACCTTGCCAACGAAATTGTCTCGATCGACAAAGAGCACGATTTGGCGCTTGTAAGGATCGAAGCCAAAAACTTGCCGGTGATGGAAATCGCCGCCGATAACAAGCCAGCGGTCGGCAGTATATTGGCGACCGCCGGGCTCGGCGAGGAACCTGTCGCGATCGGAGTGTGTGGCTTAGAACCGCACAAGATTGATGTGAAAAACGCAATGTTGGGCGTAATGCTTTCGCAGCGTCCTGGGCCAGCGGTTGTGGATCAGGTAGTCGAAGCCAGCGCGGCCGCAACCGCTGGGATTCTGGCACAAGATGTCATTCTTTCGATCAACAACACGCATATCGAAACGGGATCGCATTTGATTGAAACGGTTCGTACCTACGAGCCAGGAGACTCGCTACGTCTGACACTGCGACGTGCCGAAGAGGAAATGCACCTCAACGTGATTCTCGGAGAATGGGTTGCCGGGCGTGGCCAGGCCCGGCATGAGTTCCAAAATCATCTTGGCGGCGAACTGAGCACCCGTCGGAGCGGCTTCCCGGCTGTTTTCCAGCACGATAGCTATTTACAGCCGGAACAGTGCGGCGGGCCGATTGTGAACCTGGACGGCAAGGTGGTGGGCCTCAATATTGCTCGTGCTGGGCGTGTGGCAACCTATGCCATACCTGGCAACGAACTGAGCAATGCGGTCTCGAAGATGCTTTCTGCCGCCGGAGCGACGCGCAATTCGGAAATTGTCCAGTCGCATTTGAGCGCCAAACCGGTCATTTCCGAAAACATCGATCCACCAGTGGTTAACCCCGGGTGGATTCCACGCGAGACGTCGAAGTAGAATAGTTATTGGCACCTCGCGGATAAGTTGGAATTGGTGCTGCTCGAAACCCTCTGCATGACGATCGACAACCCATGGAAGACAAACTCTCCGAATTACGCCAAACACTCCAAGAGTTGCAAAAAGAACTCCGCGATGTCGATCATCTCGACGCGGATACGAGAGTTCGGCTGGAGGGGGTGATGGAGTCGATTAACGATGCATTGCACCGAGAAGACACCGCTGCCCTAGCCCACCCTTCCCTGCGAGAAACCCTCGAAGAACGTTCTTCGCAATTGGAAGACACCAGCTACCCTTCCCTAACCCGGGTACTGAACAACCTGGCCGATATTTTGGGTAACAGCGGGCTATAGACGCGAACTCGATCTCAAGAAACTAAAAGACCGCCAGCATGTCTCTGCTGGCGGTCTTTTTTTGTGTTTTAGCCGATGAAGGGAGAAACGCTGTTACGAGCCCTGCTGCCCACCCACCGAGATCAAATGCGAATACGTTCTCAGGTACATCACTCCGTTAGAAACGGCTGGGGTTGATTCGCTTCCTTCGCCGAGTGGGCTTTTGCCAAGTACCTTCAACTGGTCATCCGCAGAAACGACAACCAGGTTGCCTTCTTCCGAGAGACAGAACAGGCGATCGCCGACTAGGATGGGAGAGCCGTAGTAGTTGCCGCCGACACGCTTTTGTCCGAGTACGTCTCCGGTTTTACCGTCGAGGCAACTGACGATGCCTTTGTCGTACCAGACGAAGACCTTGCCGTCGTGAGCGACCGGTGTGGGCACGTACGAGGCAGACTTAGACATCCGCCAGGCCAGCTTGGGTTGGCCACCGTTGGGATCGACCGCGCTGACCGTGTTGCCGCCGCCACCAGAACCACACGAACCGAGAATAAAATCGCCAGCGACAACCGGGGACGAAACCGAACGCATGTTGAAGACTTGCTCGGACCAAAGTTCTTTGCCCGTTTCTGGATCGTGAGCAGCAATGCCATGCGCGCTGCTGTTGCAGATCAGCAGTTCCTTACCTTCCTTGGTTGTGTAAATACAAGGGACTGAATAAGCGGCCACATCGCTTACACGGTCGACTTCCCACTGGCGTTCGCCTGATTTGCGGTCGAAAGCAATTAGGCGGCTTTTGCCTGGCGAACGGTTGCCAACCTTACGCGGGTCGCCTAGCTGCATTAGCGATAAGATCAGCTTGTCTTGGTAGATCATCGGCGAGGTGCCGAAACCATGTTGGCTGACCCAAGGGCCCAGGTCGGCGGCCCAAGCAAGATCGCCGTCGTGGCTTAAGGCCATCAACTGGGTGCTCTCGTCGTCGGCCCATACCACGTAGACGTGATTTTCATCGACAGCCGGGCTGCACGAGGCATAGCTGCTTTTGGTGTGCAGGTGGCTTTCTGCAGACGGAAATTGCTTCTGCCAAACTATTTTGCCGGTTTGGGTATCAATTCCCAGCACATAACGAACGGCCGTTTCCGGATCGGCGCTCATCAGAAAGAGACGATCGCCCCAAATCGCTGGCGACGAGTGCCCGGTGCCTGGTAGCTTTGTTTTCCAGTTGAAATCGGCCTCGGTAAAGGACGAAGGAATGTTCGCTGCCGGAGCAACTCCACTGCCGTTGGGCCCACGAAAACGAGTCCACTCTTGAGCCGAAGCGGAAGCACACGTCAGGCACACCAAGAAGAAAGCAAGCCAGGGTCGAACGGTCGGCATAAAACAAAACCCCAAGACAGGGAAGAAGGAGGGATATCGAGGACGGGACATTCGCCCTTGATGGTAATCGGTTTCCCCGCAACATTCCACGCGCCAACCGCCGAAAGTGGATGAACTCTGGCGGGGGGATTATTGCTTTCTCTACGAAGGGGAGCGAGAGAAATGCGTTTGGTGATTATCTGTGGCCATCTGCATAACCCGTGCTGACGCTTCCCGTTCTGTCCTTGGCAAACACAAAAAAAGAGGCCGCACCAAGGCGGCCTCTTTCGTGAATGGTTGATAGTCGAACGAGCTTAGTCGTTGACGTAGGTTTCCAGGAAGCGGGCCAACTTTTGGAAGTCGCAACCAGGTTCGATGTGGCGGACAACCGTGACCAGGTTCTCTTGGTTTACCAGGTCCGCGAAATCGACATAGTGCAACTCGAACTGGCCGCTGGCCGAGACCATCACGCCGTTCAGCTTCTTTTCGACCAGGGCACGGTAGGCACCAACGCCCAACTGGCTGCCGAGAATCACGTCGTAGGCGAGTGGCTTGGTGCAGCGAGCTTCGTAACCGATTTGAACCCCGGTCACCTTGCGGCTGCGGCCAGTCTTTTCTTCGTAAGCCTTGGCGACCCATTTGCTGAACGTGCGGCCCAACTGAATATCGGTGATCGCAATGTGGCCGTGGTCGTCGCGGGCAACGCCTTCCAGGTAGCTTTCCGGCAGCATCTCGGCTAGGCCTTCGGCCAGCACGATCACGCCAAATTCTTTCCCTTCGGCTTCGCGGGCCAGCATGGTCTTGACGATGCGGTCGACCACTTTGGGCACGTTCATCGTCTTGCGGGTCTTGCCCCCTTCTTCCCATTCCTTCTCGACGAAGTCACCCATGATGTCTTCGACGCTGATCACCAAAGAGGCTTCCCCGGCGATTGCGGCACCGTAAGCTAACCAGCCAGCGCTGCGTCCCATCGCTTCGCACAAGAAGTATGCCTTCGAGGCTTCGCCATCGTACAGCAGGGTACGGATTTCGGTGGAAAGGAAGTCGACTGCCGTGAAGAAACCGAACGTGAAGTCGATACCGTTGTAGTCGTTGTCGATCGTCTTGGGCAGATGAACGACCGGCATCTTCTTGCTACCTTCAGGTAGCGTGTCTTGGAACATCTTGAACTTGTTGGCGGTCTTCAGCGTGTCGTCCCCACCAATCGAAATCAAAGCGTCAACACCCAGCGAGCACAATGCATCGTAGGTGGTTTGGAACGCCTTGCAACGTTCCTTATCTTTCAAGTGGTCTGGGTGCGAGATCGCTTTGCCAGGGTTGGCCCGGGCAGTGCCGATCATAATCCCCTGCTTGGCCCGGCTGCGGCTGAGGGCCTTGTGGCTGAGGATCATGTAATCGCGGTCTTCTTCCATTGGGCGATCTGGGCCGAACTCCATCAAGTTCGAGTAACCGTTCTTGATCCCGAGCACTTCGATGCCAGCACGCAGGAACGAAACCGCAGCAGTCGAAATCACCGCATTGGCTGCCGGAGCCGGCCCGCCTGAGAACAGGATGGCAACGCGTTTAAAGTTGTGTTCTGGCTTTGGCGGATGGGAGAGGCTATTGGTCATGGTTCCATTCCAACGGGAGAAAGCAATTTTCAGACAATTGATTGAATTGCTGATTTTATGCGGTATGGGGTGGTTTTCAACCTAAGGTAAAATCATCGGGTACTTTGGCTATCTCTGGGGTAAGATAGTGTGCGGTAGGACTCTTTTAATGGGACTGTAGCAGGCGTTACGGCCGCTTCAGCTCTTTGGCAGGAATATTGTTCGGCGTTTCTTCATTGGGTTGCAATTCATTGGAATGTTCGCGAATGTCACCGGGGAACCATCGCAACGTGCAACCTTATCTTTCGAGAGAGCCTGAAGAGATCGATTCATTAATCCCGCTCATTCTTGTTAATCGCTGAAATCATGGTCCCAGAGATTTTACTTGAACACGCGTTTTTGGCTGCTCAGCAAGATTTGTTTGACGAACTGGTTGGCACCGTTCGCTGGGACGAAAGCATGCGGGCCCGAAAGACGGCCAGCTTTGGCAAGCCGTACATCTATTCGCAGATGAGTTATGCGTCGACGGAGCTACTTCCCGGTCTTATCGAACTGCGAGATCAACTCGCGCTGCATTTAGAAATTCCATTTAACAACTGCCTGGCGAACTACTACGAGACCGGCGAGAACACGATGGGGTACCATGCCGACGATACGTCTGGACTGCTACCCCGGACTGGCGTGGCGATTGTTTCTCTCGGAAGTAGACGCACGATCTCGTTTCGCTCGATCGACGGCACCACAGAGGTAGCTTATAAGCTCGAACCGGGGTCGCTGCTTTACATGGGAGCCGAAATCCAAATGGCCTGGAAACATGCCATCAAGCGGCAACCAGGGGCCGGCCCACGGATCAGCCTTACGTGGCGGGCGATCCAATAAACGTGGGGACAATTGTTTTGTCGGCAGTGGGGAATCAGGGTACCCTAAAGATTTGGCTTGTTTCATCGGC
Source organism: Bremerella cremea (assembly GCF_003335505.1). Classification (NCBI taxonomy): domain Bacteria; kingdom Pseudomonadati; phylum Planctomycetota; class Planctomycetia; order Pirellulales; family Pirellulaceae; genus Bremerella; species Bremerella cremea. Next base: position 13,998 of record NZ_QPEX01000045.1, on the reverse strand, counting down.
TCAAGCTCCATCAGGTAGCCGATTTGAAGTTCTCATCAGGCACCATCATGAAAATCAAACGCTGTTATCTGTTGGTATGGATCTTTCTGACAGCCAGTACCGTTTACGCTCAGAATCCGCCTGCTGCGATAAGTGAAACAACGGACCCGGTCGTAACCGTGGTCGAGTCCCCGGAAGCGGAATTGGCCAAGCAGCAACTTGCTGAGATTGACAATCTGATCGAGCGAATTTGGACGACGAAGGTCTCACTCAGCGTGAGTGATGTACCGCTGGAAGAGGTGATGCTTCAAATTGCGAAGCAATTGGGCTGTGAATTGCGGATTGACGATCGCAGTTTGGAAGACTTGGGACTCACTCGCGAAATACCCATTTCGATTGATGTGAAGAACCTGGCAGTTGGGAGCGTGTTGGAGTTGGTCTTGGGGCAAGTTGATATAACCTATTTGGTTGAGCCCAATCGATTGGTTGTTCTGTCGGTAGGCGAGTCTGATGATCGCAAATACTTCTTGACTCGCTTTTATCCCGTTGACCAGTGGCTGGGGGATGGAAAGTGTAAGTTGAATCTGGAAAAGGTCCGTGCGATTGTCTTGATGATCGAAGCGTATACCTGGGAGGAAATGGGCGGCCCTGGTTCGTGCGAGATCTATGGGGATGGCTTGTTGATAACGCAGCCCGCCACGTTCCACGATCGAATTCGACGCCTGTTTTCAGCCATGATGAAAGCGAAATCGCTCCCCAATGATAGCTATCAGGTTGCTTCGATTCCAACGCATCCGCTAGGGGAACAAGCGGACAAACTCAGGCGAAAGATCGAACGTCAATTGATTTCGGCCAAGTGGCGAGATGTACCGCTGGGCGAGGTAGCCAAGTTATTGGAAGAGCAGCTCGATTTGAAAGTGATCATTGACCAGCGGGGGCTCGAAGACATCAGACTCGATGAAAGTACTCCCGTAAACGGCACATGGAATGAAGCGTCCGTGGCGACGTTGCTCAACGATATGACACGAAATCTGGATCTGGGCTGGAGAATAAAGGGGGACTACCTGGAAATCACCAGTTTTGAGGAATTGGAGGCTTCGTTGGAAGTACGTGTCTATCCCGTCCGCGATTTGGCACCTTCGGTCTCGTTGTTAGAGGGAGCCGATAAGCTTGAAACGTACATTGGCGGCACCTTTTGCGGGGTGGGTGTGCCGAATAGGCCCTCGGTTCCCAGAGAACTTGAGCTACCGACGCCTAAACAGCGATTGATTGAAATGATCGAATGGCAGATCGTTCCTGATGCATGGGAAGAGCTTGGCGGAGTAGGAGCGTTGTTGCCCTGCGAAGCGTCTGACACGTTGGTCGTTTCGCAAGTGGGATGGGTAAATACAACGTTGGAAAGCTTGCTGCAAGATCTGCGGCAAACGAAGAGAATTGCTGCGGAAGAAGCGTATCGTCAACAGGCCGCCGAGGTGATCCTAATGACTTATTCGATTCCAGCAACTGAAGACAAGCCACGATTCAGCAGTATGGATATTGGCCTGCTGGCTCAGCGGCTAACGCGGGACATTGCTCCCGATGCTTGGGGCGAGGGACGTTCGATTCAAGCGTTAAGCAACCGATTGATCATCCGCCAGCGACGTGATATTCAACGGGCCATTTATCAGCATTTGGTCGAGATTGGTTATTTTAAGTTTGATCGAACCGAAGCTGGCTTGGGGGGCGGCGGCATCGATTTAGCCAAGTAGGGAATCAAATCTTTTGGGCCTGCTGGTTCGTCATCCAGACTTAATAAGTCGTGCTCAAGCACATACCAATGAGATGCCCATGCCCCGGAAATATATTTACGCCTCGTTGATCGTAGGGATTGCCATTCTTTTAGCGGCGATCTTAGGCAATCCGGCTTATGGCGGCATGGCGTTTCAACGGTTGACCGTTTCCATTTATTTGATGTTAGCAACCGTGGGGATTGTCGTTGGTCTCTTTGGCAATCCGCACGTTCGGCCAGGGGCGATGGGGCTGGGGATTTTCGGGATCTTGTACTTCTTTTTCTTCGAGGTGTTTCTAGGCCAAGGAAACAACATGTATCGGTCCTCGAATGCTGGCGATTTCCTGTCTGAAAGGGTTGTCAGCTATTGCCTGTTGTTGATGGCGGGGCTGATTTCGCAACTGCTAGGGATGCTTCTAGCACCGTCCTCCAAAGCAGGAACGAGGAAACTAGGTGCCTCTTCTCCGCATCGCCCACCGGAACCTCCTTGCCCGCTTGATTAGTATGACGATCGCTGTCGAACGTTGGCGGACTATTGGTTTCCTGCTCTAACAGATTTTTTATTACTTTCTTCGGGGGGCATGTGGTTCCTGGGAGGTAGCTGGCTTTGCAGGCAAGAAATGCCAAATGCTTGGGCAGATTAACCTTTGTCGGTCTTACTTTTGGGGACGAGATGACTTTCAATGAAATTCTAGTTTTTAACTTTGTTTACTGGACTTTACCCATCTCTTTCCAGTAGCATCTAGTTTCTCGTGACATCAATTTGTTCACGATCCCTCCATTGTGGCACACCCTGTGCTTATTAAGGCAGTAGTTTGTTTCTTCGTTGGGAAGTCCAAACTCTAAGTGGTCATATTTTGCCCACTCTTCATCTCCCCATATTTCTTTTAGAGGATTTCATGACAGACAAAAAGGTTTACCAAAAAGGCTTCACGCTCGTTGAACTCTTAGTGGTAATTGCAATCATCGGTGTTTTGATTGCCTTGCTTTTGCCGGCAGTGCAACAAGCTCGCGAGGCAGCTCGCCGGAGTGAATGTTCGAATAACCTGAAACAACTTGGCTTGGCTCTGCATAACTTCGAGAGTGCTCATAAGTATATTCCAGGCGGAGAGTACTCCGACGCTCAGTACTTTGCTCCCCACGCGATGTTGGCGGATTACATGGAACAGGGCAACATCTCGGCCAAGTTTGATCTGACGAAAGGTGTTTTCGATCAGCCGAACTACGATCTTAGCTTCCTGTCGGTGAAATCGTTTATCTGCCCCAGCGACGCGTTCCCGGCAGAAGGATCGGGACAAGCCTACACCAACTATCACTGCAACTGGGGCAGTTGGGTTGTGCTAGGCAACTGGGACGGCGTGTTTGGTCCGCAAGCCGATGGCCAAGGGGCCAGCACCGCGAAGGCACTCAAGCCTTTGAAGTTTGGCAAGATTGTTGATGGCTTAAGCAACACAGCCGCTTTTGCTGAAGTAGTTAACGGCGCGGGCGATACAGGAGCCCCAAACTCTGAGTTCGACTGCTACGAAACCAGTGTCCCTTCGGCCACGACTTTGATCGGGGTACAGCAAGAGCTAAAGAAATTGGATTGGAAGTCGTTGACCGTTGCTTGGTCAGGCTCGTGGCGTTATCGAGGTACACCTTGGATGGAAGGCTCGATCTGGCGAACTGGTTACAACCATGTCTCGACACCGAATCAGCCTGGTTACGTGCCAGGAGGCGATTTCAATAAGATCGTCTCGCCAGCGAGCAGCTACCATCCAGGCGGCGCTCAAATGCTTTTGTGTGATGGCAGCGTTCAGTTCATGCCCGAGACGATTGATGGTACTGCTTGGATTGCATACGGTACCCGTCACGGCGGGGAAGTAATTGCTAAGAATTAACTTCGCCCCGGTCTCGTTTTCTTAAATGACCGCAATGCCGATGTTTATGTCGGCATAGCGTTGTATTTAGCAGGGCAACGCAGAGCACAATCGTTTCCCAAAAAGCCTCTAGCTTTCAGATTGAATGAACGCAAAGTAGGTCTAAATTTCTCATTCAACTTAACATTGGAGTTTTCAACTTTGATTCCGAAAATGCAACGTATGTCTTTACGCTTCCGAGGCGTGTTGAGCCTCGCGCTACTTCTCTCGGCGATGATTTTGACTGGCTGTGGCAAGTCGGCCGCTGAGAAAGAAGTTCCCAAGGAAGAGAAAGAAGAAATGCGACAAGAGTTGCGAGATATGTCGAACCGCGAACAAAGCGGCAAATAGTTTTCTGCCACAGGCAAAGTAGAAAGATCAAGAAACAAAAAAACGACGCTCAGTGATTTTCTGAGCGTCGTTTTATTATGTCGTTAAGAGAACCACGTGCGTTCGACAAACGTCGTGTCGATCTTCCCTTCGGCGAAGGCCGAGTGGTTAAGCACCTTCTTGTGAAAGTTCGCCGTTGTCGTGATGCCGTCGGTCACCAGTTCGTCCAACGCACGCAGCATACAACGGATCGCCTCGGGACGCGTCGCTCGGTGGACCAGCAGTTTGCCGATCATCGAGTCGTAGTGCGGCGGCACGGTGTAGCCGCTGTAAACGTGCGAATCGAACCGTACGCCAGGGCCACCAGGGACGATCAGCTGGTTGATCTTACCGGGGCAAGGCATGAAGTTCTTATCGGCGTCTTCCGCATTGATACGGCATTCGATCGCAGCGCCCTGCAGCTTGATGTCTTCCTGTTTCCAAGGAAGCGGTTCACCCGAGGCCACGCGGATCTGAGCTTGAATCAAGTCGATGCCGGTTACCATTTCGGTAACGCAGTGTTCGACCTGAATACGAGCGTTGACTTCGATGAAGTAGAAGTTCTCGTCTTTGTCGACGATAAACTCGACCGTACCAGCGTTCTGGTAGTCGGCCGCTTTAATCATGCGGACTGCCGCCGAGCAAATCGCTTCCCGCGTTTCCGGCGAAAGGTTCGGCGCTGGGCTTTCTTCGATCAGCTTCTGGTGACGACGCTGCGTGCTGCATTCTCGCTCGAACAAGTGTACCGCGTTGCCATGGTGGTCGGCGATGACCTGGACTTCGACGTGCCTAGGATGTTCGACATATTTTTCAATATAGACACCAGCATTGCCGAACGCGGCAGCCGCTTCGTTCTGGGCTTGGTTCAAGGCATTCTTAAGCACCAAGTCGTTCGCGGCGACTCGCATGCCGCGACCACCGCCGCCGGCTGTCGCTTTGATCAAAACCGGGAAACCGATTTCGTGCGCGATCCGCAAAGCTTCTGCTTCGTCTTCGATCAAACCGTCACTGCCAGGCACCACCGGCACATTGGCTTCGCGGGCCATGGTCCGGGCCGTGTTCTTATCGCCTAGCTTGGCCATCGCTTCCGGCGATGGGCCGATGAAGTCGATGTTGCAGCTACGGCAAATGTCGTTGAATTCGGCATTCTCGGCGAGGAACCCATAACCTGGGTGAATCGCTTCGACATTGCCGACTTCTGCCGCGCTGATCACGCGGTCGATTTTTAAATAGCTTTGCGCGCTTTTGGCGGGGCCTACACAGTAGGCTTCGTCTGCCAGTTTCAAATAGGCGGCGTCACGGTCGGCTTCGCTGAAGATAGCGACCGTTTCGATGCCTAGTTCTTTACAAGCACGGATAATACGGAGAGCAATCTCGCCACGGTTGGCGATCAGAATTCGATTGTACATGCGTAGGTGTCAGGTCCCCTTCCCTGTGGAAAGGTGAAGTAAGGAGTTGCTTAACCTTGCGGATCGATCATGAACAACGGCTGGCCATATTCGACCGGCTCTTCATTCTTAACCAGAATTTTGACAACCTTGCCAGAGAGTTCCGCTTTGATGTCGTTGAAAACCTTCATCGCTTCAATGATACAGACCACCGTATCGTCGGAAACGTGATCGCCTACGCGAACAAAGGGGTCTGCTTCAGGTTTGGGGCGAATATAGAACGTCCCAACCATGGGGCTTTTAATGGCAACCAAGTGGGAGTCGGCTGCGGCGGCACTTTCGCCACCGCCGGCTGCTGGTGCGGCAACCGGGGCTGGGGCAACGGCTTGCTGCATCGGAGCGACCTGCATCGGAGCAGGTGCTGCGTAGATTGGGGCCTGGCTGCCACGCTTCAGCGAGATCTTTTGATCCCCTTCACGCAAGTCAACTTCACTCAGATCATGCTGCTTCATCAGCTCGACAAGGGCACGCACCGTATCAACGTTAAAAACATTGCTGGGCGTCGATTTCGAATCAGACATTCATGCGCTCCCACGGATTGTCCGCTAGAGGATTATGGTCGAATTATGTTTATGGCAAAGCTTTACAGCGTAAGGGATAAACGTAGGTTTCGTCCAGATGGGATTAGGAACTCGTAAATTGACTCTCTTGCCCGGCTTAAGTGAGAATTGTCCTCGCTATAACGCGTTAATCAGGGCGGAGATAGTGGAGGTTCGTGCTGAAAACAGGCAGAGCAGCGACGATTCATTCGGTACCCGAACAATTGGTTGCTTCCGATGAGAACGCCCCCTATAACGGAGGGACTTGCAGGCACCGCAAAAAACGAATCTTGGAGAATCAGTGATGTTCAGGAACCAAATCGTAGTCGTTGTCGGCTGCACACTGCTAGGACTTATCTTGCTTCCCTCGGCCTGGGCGGAAGAGATCGATGCCAAGGAAGCCCTGAAGAAGATGTCTGAAACCCGCGATCGGCTGGTGAGCGGTCGATGTTCGATTGCTGGATTTTCTGAGGCTCTTGAACGTACCAGAATAACAAAGGGAAGCATCAGCGAGGATCGCTTGGAACTGGTCTTCGACGATCGTATACCGGCGTATTTTTTAGAAGATGGCTTGAAGTCGGCTTTTCTCGAGACTTCTGAGCATCAATATAGTGCCCGGGATGGTCGTAGTTTTATCGTTCTTAATCCGACCGATTTGCATGTGTCGGAGCGAGGTGTCGTGCCCTTTAACGTCCAAACTCTCGGTTTTTCTCTAGGACCGGCATCGCGTTTACAGCAGTGGATGTCGAACCATGCTTTGTTGAAAGAAGCGTTCGCGAATTCAGAAGTGTTGGAGTCGGAGAAAGGGGAAACGCTGTGGCGAATCAAAGTTCTTTTGCCAAAACAAGAAGAAAACCATTACGCCGTCACGATGCAGTTGTGGCTCGATCCTTCGCGTGATTATGTCACGACCCGGATCGAACAACTCGGAGCCGATCGAACAAGGCTGGTCGCCCGTTCAGAAATGTTGTGGGCGAAAGTCAATGATGTCTGGGTGATCACGAACTTTCGCGAATTCAGAAGCCAAAGCCATAGCCCCTTTATGAATTGGAAGCTAACCTGGACAGACGTCAATGAAGCGATTCCCGAGAGCGAATTTGATTTAGAGAATCTGCCTAATCCAGGTCGCTCGGCATCAATACAAGCCGGCTATCAGAGGTTTCGCGGTTGGGGTTCTCTACCTACTATCCATAGCAACGCCCCCAAACCGGAAGGCGATCCCGATTGGAGCAGCTTGCCGCCGGTTGAATAGGCAAGCCACGGTTGGTCCCCTCCCCTTGTTGTCGTGAACCAGGTAACTCGCTACAGCGTTACCTGCATCTCTTCAAACGACTTGGGCACGCTGGTCATTACTTCGTGCCCATCTTTGGTGACTAGGATATCGTCTTCGATGCGCACGCCCCCGAAACCGGGAATGTAGATACCTGGCTCAACGGTCACAACCATACCGACTTCCAGCGGGCGATCGACGTTTGAGCCGAGACGTGGGGCTTCGTGGATATCGAGCCCGAGACCGTGCCCCAGGCCGTGACCGAAGTTTTTGCCCCAGCCTGCCTTGGCGATCACGCTACGGGCGGCGTGGTCGACATCTTTCATGATGGCGCCCGGTTTGATTTGTTCGATCGCGGCGAGCTGAGCCTTCAAGCAAACGTCGTACATCTTCTTCATCTTGGCGGGGGCTTTGCCGGTGAACAGCACGCGGGTCAGGTCGCTTTTGTAGAACTGGTAATCAGCGCCCCAGTCGATCAGCACAAAGCTGTCTTCTTGAATCTTCGTCAGGCCAGGCGTACCATGTGGCAAAGCAGCCCGGGCTCCGACACCAACAATCGGTGGGAAGCTGGTTCCTCGGCCGCCGTTGCGCTGGATTTCGAAATTGATGATCGCTTCGATCTCTTTTTCGGTTTGATCGCCACGCAGTCCTGCTTTTACGATTGCAAACGCCTTTTCAGCTAAGGCAATCGCTTCTCGCGTCAAAGCGATCTCTTGCTTGTCCTTGATCTCGCGAAGCTGCTCGACAAAGCCATCGACGGGCTGGACTTTCACTTTGTCGAGCTTGGCACACAACTTATGGAACAACTCGACGGTCATCGAAGGGCTTTCGATGCCGAGCGTTTGGATTTTGGCTTTAGCAACCGCTTTTTGGACGGTACTAAGGATAGGAACGCCTGGTTGGCGGATTTCCAATTCCAGTCCAGGGCATTCTGTTTCTAGCTGCTCGCTATAACGTGGATCGCTAAACAGAATTTCGTTCTTGGGAGTTACCAGCAGATAGCTATCGTCACCCGTAAAGCCCGTCAGGTAGGTCACATTCTTGAAATTGGTGACCAACAACGCATCGGCACCGCTTTGTTTGATCAAGCGGCGGAGTTTTGAAAGGCGGGGGTTCGATTTGCTGCTGGAAGACGCCATGAGTTGCTACGCTTTCGAGAAGTTGGGACTGGATGAATCCTCTGCTAAGGTCCAATTCTCGGGATATGCTTAGCGTTCGCAACCCAGTGCCAAAAAGTAGAGTCGAGAAACAAAACCGGCCGCGTCCAGCGGGCTTGCTAGATGCGGCCGGATATCGGATTGAAAGCAGCGAGGAATTACTTCTTCGTATTCAAATCGAAATCTTCGAGAGGGGAAGCACTCGCAGTCCCTGCAAGACATAACAGAACGCTGTGTGTTTTCCTGCTTCGTTGCCGAAGACTGCGGCTCGTTGCGGAGTACGCAATCTAATTTAAGATGAAAGAGCTGATTGACTTCAGATCAGCCAAGTCTGAGACCAAGAGGTCGGGGGAATGCTGACGGAGTTGTTCTACCGAAAAAACACCCGTGGCTACTGCGATTGATTGCGCACCGATCGCTTGCGCGCAAATGATATCGTTGGGAGTATCGCCAATTACGTAGACGTCGCGCGGAGAGATGGCCTGACCATGGTGCGTAAGGGCAGCTTCCAGAGCGGCCTGGGCAACGTTGTTACGGTGGGCGTGTACGTCGCCAAAACCACCAAAAGAGAAATAGTGATTAATGCCGTAATGCGTCAATTTAAGTTCGGCTCCTCGGGCGACGTTGCCTGTTAGAAGGCCAAGTAACACGTCGTCACGCTCGGAAAGTTGAGCCAACAACGGCGTGACGCCCGGCAGAACGGTACCTTGGCGAAGAGGAAGATTTTTCTCGAGGCCAGCCAGGTAAAGGTCGATGAAGTGCTGCCAGTTCTCTTCCGAAACGGATTTGCCGTGCTGTTCAAACAGTTCACCAAAGATGCCGCGGTCGGTCTTCCCGCTGAGGTGCAGGTCGTGCTCGATTTGTGTTAGTTCGGCAGCTTGCAGAAACGCAGCCACCATAGCGTCCTTGCCTGCTTTGCCGGTGTTGATCAAGGTTCCATCAATGTCGAAAAGACAAACTTTCATCGCAAGCTTTGGCTGGGGGTGAAGGTAAAGAACGACTGCTAATACTAAGTCGATTCCGTCAATTTTACTTGTAGTTCGACTTCCTCGGCGGTACCGCCAGGGCGTACGCCGCGAATGACCTTCATATCCAGCACGTCGCCCACCTTGTGGTCGAACAGAACGTTGACCACATCGCCGTAATTTTGGATTGGCTTGCCGTCGATGGCGACGATGATGTCTCCTAGGATGATGCCCCCTTGCGGGTCCTGGACGGTGGGATGAATGCCAGCGGCCTCGGCAGGACTGCCTGGGATGACTTCCCCCACGATTGCCCCTTGGATGCCAAGTTGGGCGTTGATTGTCGGAGGTGCGAAGCGAACGCCCAGATAGGGACGTTTGATAACGCCAAAACGAATCAACTCGGTGACGACCGCGTTGACCGTATCGACAGGAATGGCAAAGCCAATGCCTGCATAAGCACCACTGGGGCTATAAATTGCTGAATTCACCCCAATGAGCCGCCCACTGCTATCAAGCAAGGGGCCGCCGCTGTTACCAGGATTGATTGCGGCATCGGTCTGGATCAGATCGTCAATCTGGCGACCATCTTCCGCTTCGATCGAACGCCCCAGCCCGCTAATGATTCCGGTGGTGAGCGTATGATCGAAACCAAAGGGATTGCCGATCGCAAATACTTTCTGGCCTACGCGCAGATCGGCAGAGGTGCCGATGGGGATAGGGGTAAATTCCTTGCCTTGAAAATCTTTCACTTGTAGCACGGCCAAGTCGTTTTCGGGCGAAGTACCCACGACAGAGGCGACGTAGCTCGAAGCGTCGGCAAAGGTAATATGGGCTCGCCCAGAGCCCTGGACGATCGGCTTAATCACATGGTAATTGGTGACAATGTGCCCCTCTTTATCCCACACAAAGCCACTCCCCTGCCCGGTTGCCATTTCGGAAACTTTAGCCGTTCCGGCGGCCAGGAATTGTTGGGAGGTGGTGATAAAGACAACCGAATCGGCAGAGTTTTCAAAGAGATCGATCGTTGATTTTTCGTCGGCGGCCAAATCGCCTCGCGGGGAAATGACCCGTGGCTTGGCATCTGGGTTGAGCACCACCTGGTCCGCTGGCGAACTAGTCCAATAACTGATTGCCCAAGCCCCGAACACAGCGACAACTAGGCAGTACAGAAACACCCTCAGAAGCGCAACGGCGTTTGAATTTGATTGGGACCGATCATGGTTCCCAGCAGGGCCGCTTTGAGAGGAAGGCTCCATCGAAACGGACGCGAAGTAGAAGGAGTGGTGGGGCGGGAATTCCTTTCCGCGCGAAAAAAAAGCTCGCGGATCTTGCGAGCCAACGGAAAAAGCTGGGGAACAAGGATTTGAACCTTGACTAACAGAGTCAGAATCTGTCGTGCTACCGTTACACTATTCCCCAGTGCTTGGAATGCCTAAGATTAGGGCCTAAGTCGTCTGGCGTCAAGGGATTCAGGCGTCGAACTATGGTGGACCTGGGTGGAAATTGTTAGACTACCCCTACCCTGTTCTGCTTGTTCTTACAGAGAGCGAGCAAAAAGTCCTTTTCCTCGACAAATTTCGCGATGGTGCGCCTTGTCTTGGGCCACTTCCTGTTTTGGGAGCTCTTTCAAAGGTATGTCCAGTTATCTGGTTGCACTGAATGGCCCGGACGCCGGCAAGAAAATTTTTCTCGCCGGACAAGAATTTGTTATTGGACGACACCCTGAGTGCGACATCATTGTCGAAGTTGGGGCGGTAAGCCGTTACCATGCCAAGATTTCCCGAGTCGACGGTAAGTTCAAGATCGAGGATCTAGGAAGTCGGAACGGGACTTTCGTAAACGACGTGCAGCTCTCAGGCCCTCACATTTTGCAGCACGACGACTCGATTCGCGTATGCGATGTTTCCTTCGAGTACAAAATTGAAGGGCACAAACCTTCGCCAACGGAAACCGTCGGGCTAAAGGCCGATGGACCAGGGGCGTTTGGCGCAGTGATGATCGACGATGACGGGGCTACCTCGACAATTATGTCGAAATTCGAGGTCTCCTCGCAAAGTGGATCGATTCACCTAACGGCCAGCCCTGAGGTGAAGCTCAACGCGCTCTTGCAGATTACTCGCGAACTGACGGGGACCCTCTCGATGGAGGAGGTCTTGCCTAAGGTGCTGGAAAGCTTGTTCCATATCTTCCTGCAGGCCGATCGCGGATTCATCATCATGATGGATGCGTCGGGCAATATGATTCCTCGCTGGACGAAAGCACGGCGCGAGAATGACGAGGAAGAAATTCGGATCAGCCGCACCATCGTTAAGCACGTGATGAAAACCCGTGAAGCCGTCCTGTCTGCCGATGCGGCAGCCGATTCACGTTTCGAGATGAGCCAAAGTATCACCGACTTCAAGATTCGCTCGATCATGTGCGCGCCATTGGTTAGCGCGGACGACGAAGTGGTGGGGGTCATTCAAATCGATACGCTCGATCAGCGCAAACGCTTCCAAAAGGAAGATCTCGAGGTGTTGGTCAGCGTTGGAATGCAAGCAGCGGCGGCAATCGAGCGGGCTCAATTACACGATGCGGCCATTCGCCAGATTTCTTTTCAGCGCGATCTGCATGCGGCGAATCAGGTGCAAATTGGTTTTCTGCCATCCTCCGATCCCTTGGTCGAAGGCTATCGTTTTGCCCACTACTATTTGGCCGCCAATTCGGTTGGTGGAGACTACTACGATTATATTTCCTTGCCCGATGGCTCGACGGCCATTTTGGTGGGAGATGTTGTGGGGCATGGCATTGCGGCCTCGCTAATGATGGCCAAGCTTTCGGCGGAGGCTCGCTATTGCCTGGCTTCTGATCCCGATCCCCAGAAGGCCGCGTATCATTTGAACAATGACTTTGCCGCCGCAACCCCCGACGACAAGTTTGTCACCCTGGCAATTGCCATTCTAAACCCCGCCAATCACGAGATTACGTTGATTAATGCCGGGCATAATCCACCCATTTTGCGGAAAGCGGATGGAACTTGTTCCATGATCTTCGAAGAAGAAATCGGCTTGCCGCTGGGGATCATGGAAGACATGGATTATGATGTCGCCCGTTTAACGCTTAGTCCCGGCGAGATGCTATTCATCTATACCGATGGCATCAACGAAGCGATGAACTCGAAAGGGGATCAGTTTGGCATGGAACGCATGATGAAGTGCGTGTCCGATCACACAGATGTCGATGTAATTAGCGAAGCGATCATCCACGATTGCCGCAAGTTCATGGACGGAAGTCCCCAGTACGACGATATGTGCATGGTCGGTCTGGAACGCCAGGCTTAACGCCGGGGGAATTTCTCTGATCCGCTCCGTTTAGCATTGCCGGTAGCGTTTCGCCCGGAAGCTTGCTGCCAATGCAGCAAGCGGAACGGATGTTGTGTGCGGGCACTTAGGCCGGGCACCGTTAATTCGCCGGATGAGGAAGTTCTTCCCCGATCGTTGCTGGTTCGTTCAGGTACTCGATCCAGATATTGCGGAACACGACCGGATTACCGTGGTCTTGCAACTTGAGCACCCCTGGGGTTGGCCCTTCCTGCTTGCCAGCGCCGGTTTTGTTGGGGATCTCGTAGTTGTCTTGAACGAGGATTCCGTTGTGTACCACGCTGATGCGGGCTGGGGCTATCTTGTTACCTTCGCTATCGAAGCGGGCTGCCGTGAAGAAGACATCGTAGGTCTGCCACGAAAGCGGCGGGAAGCTCATGTTGATGTCTGGAATCTTCGTGCGATAGAGCGAACCGCAATCGTTGAACTGCGGATCGAGCCCGAAGGAATCGAGGATCTGCACTTCGTAACGCTCTTGGATGTATAGCCCGCTGTTGGAACGCCCTTGGCCGGTGGCATAAGGCATATAGGGCAAGCGAAATTCGATGTGAAGACGGAAGTCTCCCACAGGACGTTTCGTTACGGTGCCGAACTGAAGGTTGCCGTTTTCGTCGATCTTGCCATTCACGAAGTGTTCCGTCGACGTGCCATCAAACAACACCACGGCATTGGGGGTCGGCTTGAGCCCCAGGAACTGGCTCTGGCGATCAACCTTCGACAGGATGCCCAGCGTGTCGCCGTGCGAGTTAACAATGGTGGCTTTGTTGTCTTCAACGGAAACACGGTAATCGCCGTGGAATAGTAAGGCCCGGCGTCCTTCACGCTCGCCAGTGAGTTCAAGTTTGGCTCCGTTGTACCAGCCGTTACCTGGTAAACCGCCACGAAGCTGACGACCGACAAACTTGCCATTGCCACGTGCGACCACTTGAATACCAACGTCTTCAAGCACGCCGTTGGGAAGGCGAATCTTACCGAAGTATTCTCCCTGAAGAGCAAAGTCGGCATCAACCTCGCTCAAGTCGGTAATGGCAATCTTACGCGGATCAGGCTTTGGCTGCGGCTTCGGTACCGGTTTGGACTCAGACTTCGGTTCTGGTTTGGACTCAGACTTCGGTTCTGGTTTGGACTCAGACTTCGGTTCTGGTTTGGACTCAGACTTCGGTTCTGGTTTGACTTCGGTTCTGGTTTGGACTCAGACTTCGGTTCTGGTTTGGACTCAGACTTCGGTTCTGGTGTGGACTCAGAC